>NZ_JACJEX010000030.1:0-1327 GCF_014164245.1 Pseudoalteromonas sp. SG43-8
AAGCTGCAACTTTTGCTGGCACAGTAAAGCTCTCATCAACAGCTACGTTTTCAGCAACAGCAAGTGACACCTCACTTGCCGGTGATTTGAATACAAATAGCTCAGAGCTTATTAACGTTGATACTATTGACCTTTCAACTGCTGATGGCTCACAAAATGCATTAAGTATAATTGATAGTGCACTGGCACAAATCGACGATAGCCGTGCTGACTTAGGTGCTTTGCAAAACCGTTTTGGTCACACTATTAGCAACCTTGCTAATATTTCTGAAAATGTATCAGCATCACGTAGCCGTATTCAAGATACAGATTTTGCAACTGAAACGGCAGAAATGACTAAAAACCAAATACTGCAACAAGCGGGTACGTCAATACTCTCGCAAGCAAATCAAATACCACAAGCAGCCATTAGTTTATTAGGTGGCTAATTATTTAGTTCACTAATAACTGTTTATACAAACGCACTTCAATTTGAAGTGCGTTTTTTTGAGAGAAAATAAGAATTATTTAGAACATAACCTTGTGCGCTATAAAAAATAATAAGTAACTACTTTTTATTTTAAAACAAATAATTACATTTTATTAAACAGATAAACTAATTTATTTTCAAAATACTCCTAAAGATAATTTATCTCCTGCCGTTAACTTAATCAGTACGGAGCTGAGCATACATTTGTGACAGCTCTTGGTTAAATTAAAATAGCAACATTACGAAAGTAATCAGGAGTTTTATTATGATTTCAGTAAATACAAATGTATCTTCATTAAACGCTCAGCGTAACCTATCTCAATCAGGTTCTGACTTAGCAACTTCTATGGAGCGTTTATCATCGGGTATGCGTATTAATAGCGCAAAAGATGATGCGGCAGGCCTGCAAATCGCAAATCGTTTAACATCACAAGTAAACGGGCTAGCAGTAGCACAACGTAACGCTAACGATGGTATTTCAATGGCGCAAACCGCTGAGGGCGCAATGAGTGAGTCTACTAACATATTACAGCGTATGCGTGAGCTAGCACTACAATCAGCCAATGGTTCAAATTCTGATACTGACCGTCAAGCTCTACAAAAAGAAGTTAGCGCTCTTCAAACAGAGTTAACACGTATCGCTGAAACGACTTCTTTCGGTGGGCAAAAACTACTCGATGGTTCATTTGGTACGAAAGCGTTTCAAGTTGGCTCTAATGCAAATGAAAGTATCTCAATGTCGCTTGGTGATATAAGTGCCGACCAAATAGGTGCAAGGCAGCTTGATTTAAAAGCAGTTGAGGGTGTTGCTGGTGGATTAGGGCAAAGTGTTGGTTCAGCTGCTGGTGACAATGTTGG
>NZ_JACJEX010000031.1:0-1051 GCF_014164245.1 Pseudoalteromonas sp. SG43-8
TTACCACTGCTGTTTGCTGTGCTCTCGTTGCCTGCCGCATCGGTAATACTCGCGCTTACAGTAAAGTCACCTTGTGCAAGGGCACCTGGAATCTCAATGTTCCAGTGGCCATCGCTGCCAACTAGGGTCTCAATGGTTTGCACAGCGCCTGCGCTGTCGGTGATGGTGAGTGTAACAGTGCCACCAATTTCATTACTGGTGCCCTGAAGCTCTGGTGTTAAGTCGCTAACATCGCCTACGTTTTGAATGGTGAGTATTGGCGCTTGCGTGTCGATAGTGGTGGTATCACTTACTGTAGTTTCGTTGCCGACACTGTCGCGTACACTTACTTCAATGGTGCTTTGACCTTCACTTAATGGTGCCGCTGGTGTAGCACTCCAATTACCATCCGCATCAACAAGGGCGGTGATGGTTTGTGGGTTGCCGTTGCTGTCGGTCACTACAATAGTCACTTGTGCACCTTCGCCCGCATCGCTTGTGCCGCTTATGATTGGCGTGTTGCTGTCGCTTTGTGCTGCAACGTCAACCGTCAGCGTAGGCGGTGTATTATCAAAGTCATCTGAGCTAATTGTCCGTGTATTACCTGCGGCATCGGTCGCTGTTGCGATCACTGAGCCAACATCAAGTAACGATACATCTAATCCGACTAATGACCAGTTGCCATCCGCATCTGTTGTAGTGGTATATGTTGCACCAATACCACCGCCTACCAGTTGCTCGGTAATAGTAATTTCACTGCCTGCTGGCAAGTCAGACGTCCCACTTAGGGTAACCAATAAACCAAGTTCAAACGTTGGTGTAAAGGCAAGTGCCGGTGGAGTTACGTCTACTTCGCCGCTGTCTGTACTTGTACCTGTGTTGCCTGCGGCATCGGTGATGCTGGCGCTGACACTATAATTACCTTCGGCTAAATCAGTCGTTGGTGCCGCACTCCAGTTACCATTGGCATCGGTTTGTACATCAATGCTTTGAGTAGCATTTGCTGCATCTGTAAACGTCACCGTGATGGTGCTGTTAGGTGCATCACTGGTGCCTGTCACTATTGGCGTGC
>NZ_JACJEX010000032.1:0-944 GCF_014164245.1 Pseudoalteromonas sp. SG43-8
ATCTCCCAACGATGACAATATAATTCAACAATTTCATTACCTGGATAACGCAATCTATCCGTCATCGAGGTTAATATACGGTAGCTTTTACCCTTTATTGTTTTACTGATTAATCTCGCTTTAATTGTTTCAGGAACATCGGGAAAGTTTTTTTGTGCATGCTTTGTTGTTTTCAATTCAATGACATGGTCATTTTTACCCGCGCTGGAGATGATTTCATACTGTAAGTCGGGCCTTGCTGGTATCAGCCAGTGCCTCATCTCCCCAGTTTGGTGCCAACGGTTTAACAGGCCTAAAGAATAATATCCTTTATCAAACATAGTCAGTGAATTATCTGGTGTACGTTCAATTAAACGCTCAGCTAATTTCATCTCGTTGGTTTTAAAGTTATCAAACTCGCTACTGAGAAGTTGATGGCTGGTCAATTCCATATGACAGACCATGCGTATTTGAGGAAAGGCTGTATCACCGTATTGGTTGCTACCTGAAGAGAAGGCTTTACGATTATCAGGCGTGTCGGCTGTTCGCCACACAACACCGTCAACAGCTAATAGGTTCAAACCATTCCATGTTTCGAATGACTGTTGCTTATACATTGATTGAGCAGATTTATTGAAAACGTGTTTAACGGGATCATCACCTAACCTTTGTCTCGCCTGTACCATCGCACTTGGAGCAACGAGTGGGTTCTTGCCTGGTAACATGATATCTAGCTTATTAGCGATATTCCAAACCGATTCTTTTCGAAACAATGCCATGCCAATAACTGACCACAAAACGGCCTCAAGCGGTAATCTTCGCTTACGAACGGTTGCAATCCCTGCTTGTTGAAAACCTTGTTCAATGATTTCAGGGTCAAGAATTTCTGATAATTTTTCAAAGGTATGGTATCGGCTGCTTTCTTCAAGTGTTGCTTGCAGTGCTTGTTCTATATTCACAAAAAA
>NZ_JACJEX010000033.1:0-747 GCF_014164245.1 Pseudoalteromonas sp. SG43-8
AGTATCAACGTTAATAAGCTCTGAGCTATTTGTATTCAAATCACCGGCAAGTGAGGTGTCACTTGCTGTTGCTGAAAACGTAGCTGTTGATGAGAGCTTTACTGTGCCAGCAAAAGTTGCAGCTTCAGAGCCTGAAGCAGCATCATCGCCGGCGGTATCATCCTCTAAAACGATTCCAGTGGTTTCAGCAACACCTTTAGCATCTAAAGCAAAGGCAGTTACAGTGCCACCATCTACACCACCATTTATCTGAACAGTATCAATTTTAATGTCTGCGCCATCATTATTACTTAATATCAAATCACCTGCATCATCAATTGTTGCTGAAACACCTGTGGTAGTAGATTTGTCATTGATAGAAGCAGCTACAGATGTCATATCTGAATTAGTTGCGTTACCTGAAATTGCTTGGCCATTCAAATTAAATGAGAATGTACCATCCGCAGACAACGAGCTTGTATCAATCTTAACACCGGTTTGAGCCGTCGCCTCAACACCAGTTGTACTTTTTTCTGCATTTATTTTTGCCGCTACAGTTAGTGCGGTATCATCATTCGTTAACAATATTGATTTAGGTTTTAGGCCATTAATATCAATTGAGCCTGTTACACCATTACCTGGCCCAACATTGTCACCAGCAGCTGAACCAACACTTTGCCCTAATCCACCAGCAACACCCTCAACTGCTTTTAAATCAAGCTGCCTTGCACCTATTTGGTCGGCACTTATATCACCAAGCGACATTGA
>NZ_JACJEX010000034.1:0-695 GCF_014164245.1 Pseudoalteromonas sp. SG43-8
CCACGGAGTGATTCATGACTGGGGTGAAGTCGTAACAAGGTAGCCCTAGGGGAACCTGGGGCTGGATCACCTCCTTATACGATTTAGAACTTATTTGTTCGTAGTGTCCACACAGATGATTGTTATTGTAAAGAGAACAACACTTATTGTTTTGGGTCTGTAGCTCAGCTGGTTAGAGCGCACCCCTGATAAGGGTGAGGTCGGTAGTTCAAATCTACTCAGACCCACCACTTCTTGTCTAATCAAGAAGATGGTTAAAACAGTAAGTACCAGCATATGTGGGGCTATAGCTCAGCTGGGAGAGCGCCTGCCTTGCACGCAGGAGGTCAGCAGTTCGATCCTGCTTAGCTCCACCACTTTTACTTCTTAAAAATAAATATTCTTTATCGGGCCATTAACAGCCTGAGAATAGAGTGTGTTTAATTTTGAGAGGTTTTTGTATCTCTTGCTCTTTAAAAATTTGGAAAAGCTGATAATAAAATTCTGATGAATACATTGTATTTATCAAGAGTTTTCAAAAGTAAAAAAAGAATGGTAGCAGTACCATTCAGTGCCATTTAATTAACTCTTTGAGTTGATTGATTGGTATCTACTTTAGTATTCAATATTAACTTCTGGCGAAGTTAAACTGTCACAAAACAAAGACCCGTTTGGGTTGTATGGTTAAGTGACTAAGCGTACACGGTGGATGCCTT
>NZ_JACJEX010000035.1:0-533 GCF_014164245.1 Pseudoalteromonas sp. SG43-8
GTGTGGCGAACAGCCGACACGCCTGATAATCGTAAAGCCTTCTCTTCAGGTAGCAACCAATACGGTGATACAGCCTTTCCTCAAATACGCATGGTCTGTCATATGGAATTGACCAGCCATCAACTGCTCAGTAGCGAGTTTGATAACTATAAAACCAACGAGATGAAATTAGCTGAGCGTTTAATTGAACGTACACCAGATAATTCACTGACTATGTTTGATAAAGGGTATTATTCTTTAGGCCTGTTAAACCGTTGGCACCAAACTGGGGAGATGAGGCACTGGCTGATACCAGCAAGGCCCGACTTACAGTATGAAATCATCTCCAGCGCGGGTAAAAATGACCATATCATTGAATTGAAAACCACAAAGCATGCACAAAAAAACTTTCCCGATGTTCCTGAAACGATTAAAGCGAGATTAATCAGTAAAACAATAAAGGGTAAAAGCTACCGTATATTAACCTCGATGACGGATAGATTGCGTTATCCAGGTAATGAAATTGTTGAATTATATTGTCATCGTTGGGAGAT
>NZ_JACJEX010000036.1:0-412 GCF_014164245.1 Pseudoalteromonas sp. SG43-8
CTAAAAATTCAGTTGTCCTAGTGACACATTTATGTGTCCCCATCGTCTAGAGGCCTAGGACACCGCCCTTTCACGGCGGTAACAGGGGTTCGAATCCCCTTGGGGACGCCACTTACTTATTTTAATAGGGAAGTGTAGTGTTATTAAGAAAGCTCGCCTGAAACGAGTCTAAAAATTCAGTTGTCCTAGTGACACATTTATGTGTCCCCATCGTCTAGAGGCCTAGGACACCGCCCTTTCACGGCGGTAACAGGGGTTCGAATCCCCTTGGGGACGCCACTTACTTATTTTAATAGGGAAGTGTAGTGTTATTAAGAAAGCTCGCCTGAAACGAGTCTAAAAATTCAGTTGTCCTAGTGACACATTTATGTGTCCCCATCGTCTAGAGGCCTAGGACACCGCCCTTTCACGG
>NZ_JACJEX010000037.1:0-403 GCF_014164245.1 Pseudoalteromonas sp. SG43-8
TGAAGCCTGGTAATGTCCTACTTTCACATAGCAAATGCTACACTATCATCGGCGCTGTTTCGTTTCACTACTGAGTTCGGCATGGAGTCAGGTGGGTCCAAAACGCTATTGTCACCAAGCAAATTAGGTGCAAAGAATTAATGACAAGCACGTAGTGCTACCATTTTCTTTGCGCAAGGTGCCTCAATGTTAACGCTACGCGCTAAGAGTCACCTCTTGAATTTGGAAAATATCTGATAATATTTTTTAAATCTTTCTAAGTAATATCTACTTTAGTTATATTAACTTCTGTCTAAACTGTCGCATAAAACGCGTTTGGCGTTGTATGGTTAAGCCTCACGGGTAATTAGTACAAGTTAGCTTAATGGCTCACACCACTTCCACATCTTGCCTATCAACGTTG
>NZ_JACJEX010000038.1:0-359 GCF_014164245.1 Pseudoalteromonas sp. SG43-8
ATTAAAGCGAGATTAATCAGTAAAACAATAAAGGGTAAAAGCTACCGTATATTAACCTCGATGACGGATAGATTGCGTTATCCAGGTAATGAAATTGTTGAATTATATTGTCATCGTTGGGAGATAGAACTTGGGTTTAGAGAAATCAAACAAACCATGCTTGATAGCGCATACCATTTAAGAAGTAAGCGCCCTGACATGGTGCGTCAGGAGCTATGGGGCGTGTTACTCGCCTATAATTTAATACGAAGAATAATGACGATGGCGGCGACAGTCACAGGGATATGGCCTAACCAGCTTAGTTTCTCTAGCAGTTCGATGGCTGTCATTCAGTATTTCTCGTCAGTATCTATAATGAG
>NZ_JACJEX010000039.1:0-347 GCF_014164245.1 Pseudoalteromonas sp. SG43-8
TCTGAAGGGCCGTTGAAGACTACAACGTTGATAGGCAAGATGTGGAAGTGGTGTGAGCCATTAAGCTAACTTGTACTAATTACCCGTGAGGCTTAACCATACAACGCCAAACGCGTTTTATGTGACAGTTTAGACAGAAGTTAATATAACTAAAGTAGAAATTACTTAGAAAGACTTAAAAAATATTATCAGATATTTTCCAAATTCAGTTAATGCGTAGAAATACGAATTAACGCCCTAATTTGCTTGGTGACAATAGCGTTTTGGACCCACCTGATTCCATGCCGAACTCAGTAGTGAAACGAAACAGCGCCGATGATAGTGTAGCATTTGCTATGTGAAAGTAG
>NZ_JACJEX010000003.1:0-237182 GCF_014164245.1 Pseudoalteromonas sp. SG43-8
ACTAACTAACTAACAATATCCCACGCACTTGTACCTGATGCAGAAAGATTGCTGGTGTTATTACGTAATACTTTATTGCCTACATTAACTGATGACTCAGGACGGCTCACTAAATACCCCTGAACTGAACTCACACCCATTTTTTTAACAAGCTCAAACTGCCCTATTTCTTCAACGCCTTCAGCTACAATTTTAAGGCCCAGCTTTTGTCCAAGCTCACTAATTGTATTTAATATATCGTTATATTTTTGGCTTTTATTGGCTTGAGCTATAAACGAGCGATCAATTTTAATAACATCAATTGGTAGATCAGCTAATGTACTCAACGAGCTAAAACCTGTACCAAAGTCATCAATTGCAATAGTGATGCCTTCTTCTCTTAATCTACTTAGCTCTTTAATTATTCTAGGGCTGGCTTGAATAAATGTTGATTCGGTAATTTCAAGCATTAAAGACGTCGCCGGTAAGCCGGTTTTTTTTAGCTTCTTCATTATCCAATCATAAATATCACGGTGCTTTAACTGAATGCCCGAAACGTTAACAGATATTTTTACTTTGCGCATACCTGCATTATGCCATGCAGCCATTTGCCGACACGATTCAAGCATAATCCAATCGCCAAGCTCTAATATTAAATTCGACTCTTCTGCTATTGGAATAAATTCTGAAGGTGGGATCATACCTTCAACTGGGTGGTCCCACCGGGTAAGCGCTTCAAAATAATCAATCATACAATCTTCAACATGTACAATTGGCTGAAAAGACAAGTAAAAATCTTTACACGCGAGCGCTAAACGCAATTCTTCGAGTAAATAATGGTAACGGCGCATTTTGTTACCCATTTCTGGCGAGTAAACTTTAAATATTCCCTTACCATCACTCTTAGCTCTGTACATAGCAACATCAGCTAATTGTAAAAGTGCTTGTGGGGTTGACGCGCTTTCTGGGTAAGCTGCAATACCAATACTGGCACTAATTTTTACTATTTTATTGCCAAGCACAAAGTCTTTTTCAAGCTCACTTAGTACGTGCTTCGCAATGTCAACAACTCTGTCGCTATCATCAAGTAGTTCTATAAATATGGAGAATTCGTCTCCTCCTAATCTTGATAAGTTTTGCTCTAATTGATTAGCGCTATTAACATTACTTAACTTATGGTGACGTAAAACATTTGCAAGTCGACTGGCCACTTGAACTAATATTTCATCACCAAAACTATGGCCAAATGAATCATTTACTTGTTTAAAGCCATCCAAGTCGATAAATAGAAGCGCACATTTGAGATCTTCCTGATTAGCATGATTTATTTGTCTGTCTATGTGTTCAATATATGCATGGCGGTCAATTAACAGCGTCAGTTTATCTTGACAAATACTTGTTTGAGTTTGTTTTACATAATTAACTACGTGTGAATTTAAGCTATTTATAGATTGACTTAAGCTGCTTACACCTAATGGGTTCTCTGCCGGTTTAACTTGTAGGTTAAATGCAGTAAGTAAGCTATTGGCTTGGCGGTTGAGCTCCGCTATTTGATTTTTATAATGACGTTTTCTACGTTCTCTACGTAAGTAGATACCTGAGCCAAATATCAATATACATAAAAATAAAAAGTTCATGGGTGATGAGAGCGTCATCATGATTAACTTATTAGAATCAGCGGCTACAAATTGGGTATCAGTGGTTTTAATAAGTAAAAAATCAGCTGTTGGCTGCTCAATTATATAATGGCCATTTAAAATGGGATTATACCAAGGAGCCATATCAAGGGAGGTATTCGTGATCTCGAAACTTCGTATATCAATATTAGTCTGAAATAGATTTATACGGTTGATCTGATTAGTTAACTCTATGTTTATGCAGAAACAAAATAGAACTATGATTAAGAAAATAAAACCGAGCGGCTTAAGTTTATTCATAAAAAAAATCCATCTATTTTGCTTCTCCTATCAAACCTATTACCAAAAGCGGATTATATCGCTTGCATTTAGTACTACGCAAGCATTGATATAATCCTAAGCCATTAGAATAACAAAAAATTGTAACGATAATGGATTAACTAACTATATCTACATATAGTATAGGTGGGATTAATAAAAATAAACAAAAACGTTTTAATTGTTTAAAATTTAATACATACCGTCAATAAGCTCTATAATTTTTTCTTCCGCATTTATAAATTTATCCAACCCACCACCCGTGCGATAAGATGCTTGTGCTATTTTTTCATTTGTTTCAACATCTTTTACCCATATATTTGCGTATGCCATATATAGTGCTAAATCCCAACGCCAATTTGCTACATAGTAAGCCACGGCATTACAACCAGTAGTATCTGAATCAGATAATTCAGTCTGATAGTCTTGGTGTTTCAATACGTAGTTAGCTGAAATAACTCGAGTTTCTACCTCATGCTTTGCAAAACCTTTTTTCATCGCATCAATAACACCCTCTTTAACAGCCTTATGTTCAGCAATACACACTGTTTTAGGTTTGTTTGTTTCAAAGCGAGTAATGTCTTGCTTGGCCGCACAACCCGCCAAGGTAGCAACCATTGCTGCTGCAACTGTTATTTTTAAAGTTTTCATATTTATTCCTTTTTTTTTAATATTTAAAGCTGCCATGCATAGCTAACTTTTGTAAATAAGGTACGTTGATCCCGCTCAATATTTTTAAGTGAATCGTCTTGGTAACCTCTATCTGAGTAACCCAAATAAAACAGTGTTTGCGCATTAATTTTATATGAGTAAACAAGCTGACTACCATAGTCTTTGTTAATTTGGCTAACTTGATAAAAGTAGGCATTTTCGTCTCTATCAATATCTTCAAATTGTAAAATAAGCTTAAGAATTGAACGCATACTAAATTTATAATGAAGCATAAAATCAACTAAGTTAGCTGTAAATACACGCTCCCCTTGTGGGTTATCTAATTGGCTGTAGTTATGTTTTACATCGAGCTGCCAATGGTCGTTAATGTCCCACACCATTTGGGTTTGGGTGTCAAACGCATCGCCTAATTGCTCATTTGCATAATCAATGCGGCTAGCGTATTCAACATATAATGATAACTTTAAATCTTTAGTGGGTTTAAAGCCCGTATAAATGTAACCAATATTTTGATTATAAAAATTGTCATTATAATTTTCATAACGGTGTACTAAACCAATTTCAAAAATAGATTGTTTTTGACCTTTAAAACTCAAAAAGCCTTCGTACTCTTCTTCAAGTAAGTCGCCATTTTGCGCCCACGTTTTATCCCAGTCAGCTTCGTATGACCATGAGGTAAGTAAATCAGACTCATCTCTGTACCATGTTTGTCCGCCACCAAAGCCTACTTTTTCATAATCGACTTTAGCTTGATAACCTAAATCAGTGCGGTAGTCCTGCCCAATATTTTCATAAGATGCAAATAATTTGTAATCACGTTTATCGCGGGTAAGTTCTAGAGCATAAGCTTCATCTGATTGAGTTTCAGATAAGTTATAGTTTTGAATTAAAAATTCAGAGTTACGAGTATCAGCAGATGACACTTGATACAAAAGAGTATCCGATTGATTAAACCAGTAGGTACCATCCACTGATAATACAGTGTTGTGATAGTCATCACTTTCTCTGTGCGTGCTTGAAATACCAATAGTACCTTGCTGACCTAAGTCATATTGATAACGCCCTGCGGCTGCATTCGTTTTTTCGTTTAAGCTTGCAAAGCCAGAGCCCTGATTCGTTGGCAGTAAAATATTACTATTGTCGTCATCAGCTAGCATTAGCGCATAACTATGATCACCCGTTTTACCCGTCAGCTTTGCACCTAAAGTAGGCTCTGCAATTGTACGTGTGTATAAAAGCTCAAATAAGCTACTTTTAAAGTAAGAAGCACCATCTAAAAAGAAAGGACGTTTTTCAGCGTAATAAATTGAGAAGGTTGTATTTACATCAAGCTCTAAAGAGTCAGTTTCTACTTGCGAAAAATCAGGATTAATTGTCGCGTTTAAAACAGCATCTTTTGTTAAACCCCAGCGTAAATCTAAGCCCACTTCAGTATCTATATCACCCTTATCCCAATCACCTGGCAACGCAGATTTATTATCGTTACGCAGTGTGGTTAATGTAGGTGTTAATTGGATATTTTTACTTGATTCAATGTCACTAAAGCCAACTAACTTATCAAACTGGCAAAGGCTGCATTTCACATTTCTATCAAACCCCATATTTGATAGCTGATATAGCACATCACGTTGATAGTTTCTCATTACAGAAAAACCCCACGTTAGCTCATTTTGATTTTCGGGGAAACGTAGTGCCTTAAAAGGAATACGCATTTCAACAACATAACCTTGTTCGTTAATTTGCCCTGCGCTATCCCAAATAGCATTCCATGAGGTATCAGAGCTCCAGCCATCAGTGTCTGTCATTCGTATATCGCCTTGCGCGCCCAGCGGGTTCACATGGAATTCATAACCACTGCGTTCATCATTAAATGTATCAATAACAAGAATAACTACGTCGTCTTCCCATAGCGTATCGCGATCACGAAGTGATGCACGAATTTGTTCAGGGTTTGGATCCTCTGCAATAAAGGCAACATATAAGTTTGTGCCATCTTCGTAAATAAAGGCATCAGTTTTTACAGGAGGTGTGCCTTTTTCGTTAGGCTCATCTTGGTAGAGTAGAGGTATACGTGTCGCATTTTGCCAGTGCGCTTCATCCATAACACCATCAATAGTGATATTTGAATCAATACGAGATAAGGATACTTGCTGTTTACTAGCCGCTACATCAAGGCTTGAGAGTAATAAAACGAAACTTAAAAATAGGAAGGTAAATTTTTTTATTATAGTTATAAAGTACTGCATAAACATCCATTTAGACTGTAATTACTCATAGGGAGTAACTTAAGCTGGAGATTGTAATTTATCCAGGTACATTTGTTAATACTTTGAAATAAAAAATTAACTATTTAATGATAAAGGAGTAACTAATTGTTACGTATTATGTTTCGAGTAGTTTAAGTTTATCGTCTATGCCATTCCATACATCAGCGTCCTCTGGTGCAGGTTTAACCTCTGTAATGCGCGGCCAGACCAGTGCAAGTTCAGCATTCAATTCAGTAAACTCTTTTTGAGATTCTGGTAATTCATCTTCTTGATATATAGCATCAGCTGAACACTCAGGGACACATAAGCCACAATCAATACAATCAATCGGGCTAATTGCTAAAAAATTAGGGCCTTCAAAAAATGCATCTGCTGGGCACACTGATACGCAATCGGTGTACTTACATTTTATACAATTTTCGGTGACAACAAACGCCATACTATTTTAATACCTAAGATTTTGAACAACAGTTGTGGATCATACCCATCCACCCCAAAAATACAATAAATAAGTGCCATATCAGGCTATTTTAACGTAAAATGCGCGCCTAATGTTTGCACACTCGTTGTGCCCTACATCCCCTTATTGTGAGCGGTAATAATACCCCGCTATGACACCTAAAAGAGATATAAATGATACGTTTAACCGAAATAAAGCTGCCACTTGACCATGACGAAGACGCAATTGGTCAAGCAATTGTAAATAAACTAAAAATCCAACCTGAACAATTGCACAGTTTTAATGTGTTTAAACGTGGTTATGATGCACGTAAAAAATCAGCTATTTTACTTATTTATACACTCGATATAGAAGTTGATAACGAAGCCGAGCTACTCGCCGCATTTGAAAAAGACCAACATGTAAAAGTAGCGCCAGACACAAACTATAAATTTGTAACCCACGCCAGCGAAAATATAACAGAGCGCCCTGTTGTTATTGGTTTTGGTCCTTGTGGTTTATTTGCGGGCTTATTACTTGCTCAAATGGGCTTTAAACCCATTATATTAGAGCGCGGTAAAGAGGTACGTGAACGTACAAAAGACACGTTCGGCTTTTGGCGTAAACGCACACTTAATACCGAATCAAATGTACAATTTGGTGAAGGTGGCGCAGGTACATTCTCAGACGGTAAGTTATACAGCCAAGTAAAGGATCCAAAACATTACGGTCGTAAAGTCATTACTGAATTTGTAGAAGCAGGCGCACCCGATGAAATTTTATACGTAAGTAAGCCACACATTGGTACGTTTAAACTTGTCACCATGATTGAAAAAATGCGCGCTCGTATAATAGAACTCGGCGGCGAAATTCGCTTTAGCACACGTGTTGATGATATTCATTTAGATGACGGGCAAGTAACAGGTTTAACGCTTTCAAATGGCGAGAAGCTAAACACTCGCCATGTTGTATTAGCCGTTGGCCACAGCGCACGTGACACGTTTGATATGATCCACAAAAAAGGGATTTATGTTGAAGCAAAGCCATTCTCAGTCGGTTTTAGAATCGAACATAAACAATCAATGATCGATGAATGTCGTTTTGGCACAAATGCAGGAAACCCAATTTTGGGCTCTGCCGATTATAAACTTGTTCATCACTGTGACAATGGCCGTACAGTTTACAGCTTTTGTATGTGCCCAGGTGGCACAGTAGTCGCTGCAACCTCTGAAGAAGGTCGCGTTGTTACCAATGGTATGAGCCAATATTCACGAAGTGAGCGCAACGCTAACAGCGCTATTGTGGTAGGTATATCACCAGAGCAAGATTTCCCTGGTAATCCACTTGCTGGAATAGACTTACAACGCAAACTTGAAGAGCAAGCGTATGAGCTTGGTGGTAGCAACTACGATGCACCAGCACAGTTAATTGGAGATTTCTTAAAAGGTAAATCATCTGCAGACTTAGGTGAAGTACAACCCTCTTACACACCTGGTATTAAGTTAACTGATTTGAGTAAAGTGTTACCACAATTTGCAATTGATGCTCTTCGCGAAGCGATACCTGCGTTTAATAAACAAATTCGTGGTTTTTCAACTAACGACGGCTTATTAACCGGTGTTGAAACGCGTACTTCGTCGCCTATTAGTATTAAGCGCGATAAAACATTCCAAAGTATTAACACCAAAGGGCTTTACCCTGCAGGTGAAGGTGCAGGTTACGCTGGCGGTATTTTATCAGCGGGTATTGATGGTATTAAAGCAGCTGAAGCAGTCGCACTGTCTATGTTAGAAAGCGCTTAAACCTCTTTTTTAAGCTGTTTATCGAAAAGCCTCACTTTGTGAGGTTTTTTTGTGCTAAATGTATAGAAAATAATAACAACTCAAGCACCTCAACAATGATCAAAACATTTACCTTTTCGTTGCTCAGTGTATTAGCAATTTTTAACGCTAAAGCACAGGAGCTAAAAACCATCAATGAAATCCACACTGCATATAAAAATAACTCTATTAATGCACAGCAACTCACCCAAAATTATATAGACCGAATTAATAAACTTAACCCACAATACAATGCAGTTATTAGTATTGAGCCTACAGCGATTGCTCAAGCTAAAACGTTAGATGAACTTGCCGCCAAAGGCACTTGGGCAGGTCCATTACACGGAATACCTGTACTTCTTAAAGATAATATAGAAACGAAAGGCACACTTCCCACAACGGCTGGCTCTTTAGCACTTAAAAATAACGTTACTAATAATGATGCTTTTGTTGTTAAACAACTACGTAATGCGGGCGCTATAATTTTAGGCAAAGCTAATTTAAGTGAATGGGCAAATTTTCGTTCATCTTACTCATCTTCAGGCTGGAGTGCCGTAGGCGGACAAACACATAATGCGCACGATGTAACACGTAACCCATGTGGTTCTAGCTCAGGCTCTGCTGTGGCAGTCGCACTTAACTTTGCGCCTATAGCATTGGGGACTGAAACAGATGGTTCAATTACGTGCCCTGCCTCAGTAAATGGAGTTTATGCAATAAAACCGAGTATGGGCCAAGTATCACGCTCAGGCGTTATACCTCTTTCAAGTAGCCAAGATTCAGTAGGGCCGATGGCGCATTCACTTAAAGATGCACTGCTAGTTTTATCAGTTTTGCAAGGTGAAGACTCTCTTGATGCAACAACTACAGGGTTTAAATTAAAAAAAGGTAATCTAAAATCAAAACCATCACTTATTATTGGTGCGCTGCCTAGCGACAAATTTACAATTGAAACGCAGCGCCTTTATGCCAAGCAGTTACAAGCATTAAAACAGGCTGGGCACACTATTATTAATGTAGATATTACTGATAACTTAGATACGCTATTTGTTGATGAATACTATATTTTACATTATGACTTCAAAGCCGAAATTAATCATTACCTCGCAAGCACTCCAACACAAGTGGCTGTTAGAAGCCTAAAAGCACTTATTGATTTTAATATTCAAAATAAAAATACAGAAATGCCCCACTTTGAGCAAGATATACTAGTTCAATCGCAGGCTATTGATTTAACTAACAAACAAAAATACCAAGAGACTAAAGAACGCTATCGCACTTTAGCAACGACAGCCATTGCCAATGTATATAAAAACAACAAGCTTGATATTGTTATAGCGCCTACAGTATCACCCGCCTGGAAGACAGACTTAGTTAATGGTGATAATTTTAATGGCAGTAGTAGTTCGTTATCTGCTATTGCAGGCACAACTCACATAACTCTGCCGGTAGGCAAAGTAAGTGGTTTACCGGTTGGTTTGTCCATAATAGCAAATAAAGAGGGCGAGCAAGCGTCTTATGTATACGCAAATATTATTGATGAGGTGTTATCATCACGCACAAAAAAACCTGAGTAAACTCAGGTTTTTTTAAACTAAACGGCGTTAACTATGACTTTTTAAGTGACAGTTTTTCGCCTTTTAAGCTTTTACGAACGCTTGAAATACGTGAGCGATTTACTGCTCTCGCTTCACCGGTAGCTTGTCCTGATAACTTGTTAGAACGTGTACGGCGTAAATGCGCTGGTTTTTTACCAATTTTATCAATTAGTACTTCACGGTTACTTACTTCGTAACCTTCTAAATATACACGTTTGATTTTTTGACCGATTAACGTTTCAATTTCAAACAAAGTGTTTTCTTCTTCGCGGCTAACAAATGAGATTGCTTGACCTTGGCGACCAGCACGACCTGTACGGCCAATACGGTGAACGTAATCTTCTGCAAGCCAAGGTAAATCAATATTAATAACACGAGGTAAACCATCAATATCAATACCGCGAGCAGCCACTTCTGTAGCTACTAATACACGTACTTTGCCTTCTTTAAATTCACGTAAAGCACGACGACGGTTACCTTGAGATTTGTCACCGTGGCAAACGCCTGCCGGAATACCATCAAGGTTAAGCTCTTTAACAAGCTCGTCAGCTGTTTCTTTCATGTTTACAAATACAAGCACTTGTTGCCAGTTTTTCTTACCAATCAATTCAGAAAGTAGTTCTTGCTTACGACGCTCTTCAACAGGGTAAACAACATGCTCAACAGTACTTGCTGTACTGTTAGTTTGATCAACACGCACTATTTCAGCTTGTTTTAATACTTTAGATGCAAATTGTTTAATTGCTGCAGGGAAAGTAGCAGAGAAAAGTAAAATTTGGCGCTCTTCTGCACAGCTTTTAATCACGTTTTGCATGTCTTCAATAAAGCCCATATCAAGCATACGGTCGGCTTCATCAAGAACAAGGTGTTTTACACTTGCAAGGCTTAAGTTACCTAAGCGAATATGATCAAATAAACGACCTGGTGTTGCAACAACAATATCTACACCTTCTTTTAAAGCATTTGCTTGGCCGGCGGTACTAACACCACCAAATAAACTAACGACTTTAAGTGATGTATGCTTTGCAAAATCTCTAAAATTATTTGCAATTTGTTCTGCAAGTTCACGCGTTGGCGCAAGTACTAACGCATGAGGTGCATTCGTTGTGCTGAGTTCAGACTCAACCAATTTTTGGATGATAGGTAAAGCAAACGCGGCAGTTTTGCCGGTACCAGTTTGTGCACTGGCTAAAACGTCTTTACCTTTACGAACAGCAGGGATTGCTGCGCGCTGAATGGGCGTAAGAGTGTGATAGTTAAGTTCGTCCAACGCCTGGATGATTTCAGGAGCGAAACTAAAAGATTTAAAATTCATGCTGTATAACCTACGGCCACATTATCAAGGGTCGCAAATTATACAGCAAAAACGAGTCAACAGTTAGTCATTAGTTCTATTTTAACGCGTTTAATCTGCTTTATAACGTTTAAATATTAAAGAGGTGTTAATACCACCAAACGCAAAGTTATTACTCATCACATAATCGGTATTAATCTCACGTCCTTGATGCCTTATGTAATCAAGCTGAGCACATTCGTCATCAACGTTATCTAAATTAATTGTTGGTGCAAACCAATTATCAGCCATCATATTAATGCTTGCCCATGCCTCTATTGCCCCACAAGCACCTAATGTATGCCCCAAATAACTTTTTAACGAGCTAATAGGTTTACTACCCAATGCTTTAAACGTTGCGTGAGACTCGGCAATATCACCTTTATCTGTTGATGTACCATGAGCATTAACGTAACCAATTTTTTCTGGTTCTAAATTAGCATCTTGTAGTGCCATTTCTATCGCTAGTTGCATTGTTTTTGATGTTGGTTGAGTAACGTGCTGTCCATCAGAATTACAACCAAAACCAACCACCTCAGCTAATATTGTTGCTCCGCGCGCTTTTGCATGTTCGTATTCTTCTAAAATAAGAGTACCCGCGCCTTCGCCTATCACTAAGCCATCACGATTTACATCAAAGGGACGAGGTGTTTGTTTTGGTGTGTCATTTTTTGTAGATGTTGCATAAAGCGTATCAAATACTGCAGCCTCTGTGATGCATAATTCCTCCGCTCCACCAGCCACCATTATTTTTTGTCGGCCAAACTTAATCGCTTCATAGGCGAAGCCTATTCCTTGAGATCCCGATGTACAAGCAGAGCTTGTTGTTATAACACGCCCTTTTAAACCAAAAAACACACCAACATTTACAGGGGCAGTATGCGCCATCATTTTAATGTAACTCGTGGCTGTTACACCTGACATCGACCCCGTTTCCATCATATTTGCAAAGGCGAGTAGTGGCTCAGTAGAGCCCGTAGATGAGCCATACGCTATGCCCGTAGAGCCATCAGTTAGACTTTCGTGCTCTAGTAGTTTGGCTTGTTCAAGTGCGCATTCAGTAGCACGAGTTGACATAAGTGATACTCGCCCCATTGAACGGATTTGTTTTCGTTTGTAATGACTTGGTCGCTCAAAGTGTTTAACTGGCGCGGCTAAACGGGTATTGAGTTCGTCAGCTATATCCCACTCTGGCATAGTAACAACCGCATTTTCGCCTTTAATTAAGGCTTGTTTGAATTCAGACCAATCATCGCCCAATGCAGTGACCACCGACATCCCTGTTACAACAACGCGTTTAATCAAACCATACCACCATTAACCGAAATCACTTGGCGTGTTATGTAAGCTGCATCATCAGACATTAAAAAAGCAACTGTTCCCGCAACTTCTTTAACGCTCCCCATGCGTTTAAGGGGGATCATTTTCATCATTTCATCAATAGGTAATTCATCAGTCATCGCGGTTTCTATTAAACCAGGTGCCACACAATTAACTGTGATTTTGCGTTTTGCCAATTCTAATGCAAGTGCTTTAGTAGCTCCAATAATACCGGCTTTTGCTGCACTATAATTTACTTGACCTCGGTTACCTGCAATACCTGACACCGATGACATTGTAATTATTCGCCCACCTTTACGGCTTTGTACCATAGGCATTACAGTTGGGTGTACTACATTATAAAACCCATCAAGGCCTGTACGTATTACACAATCCCAGTCTTCCCCTTGCATAGCAGGAAATGCCATATCGTTAGTAATACCTGCATTACACACCACGCCATAATAAGCGCCATGCTTAGCTATATCTTCTATTATTTGTGCTTTGGCTTGCTCTCTGTCGCATACATCAAATTGTAATAAACTGGTAGCTCTACCTAATGCATTAATCTCATCGCATGTTACTTGAGCTTGCTCAACACCGGCTCTGCAATGCACAGCAATATCAAACCCTTGCTCAGCAAGTTTTAACGCAATAGCTTTACCAATACCACGGCTTGAACCCGTAACTAAAATTCTTTTTGTCATTGATTTTCTCTTATAAATTCCAACGGGTTTTCAGGCTGAAATACATTAATTTTTGCTTGGCAAAGTAGAGTTTCACACGCGAGTATTTGGCATTCAAATACACTTAAACCTGACTCTTCTTGATATAGCTTTTTCACTTCAATAGTCAGCTTACTGCCGTTTTTAAAACACGGTTGATAAGTTTGATATTTTCGCGTGCCAATTAAAAAACCAATTTTTACAGGTTTATTTTCATCATTCGCTAACGCACCAGCGTAAGCGGCAATAGACTGCGCCATGTACTCAACACCAATATAGCTAGGTACGCCGTTAATTGCAGGACTAAAAAAAGGGCTTTGCTCAGTGATAGTAACGCCGCATTGAGCTTCATCTTCGCTGTGTGTTAAAAGGCTATCTATTAAAATCATAGGCGCATCATGCGGGACTACTTGCTCTATAGGGTAATTAGTCAACGTTAACTCCCAATATTAAGCTGGCATTATTACCGCCAAACGCAAATGAATTAGATAAGCAGTATTTAAGAGCGGGCTTAAACGCTTGTTTTATTATTTTTATATCAGCCAAATCACTGCCTTCTTTAATCGCATTATACGGCAGCATATGTTGGCCGCTGTCTTTTAATAATAACCAACATATACCGGCTTCAATGGCACCTGCAGCACCAAGAGTATGTCCTGTTAAATGCTTACTTGAGCTAAGCGGGGTATTGTTGCCAAACACGCGATTAATTGCAAGTGCTTCCATTTCGTCATTTTTTACAGTAGCCGTACCGTGAGCGTTAATATAATCAATATCACCACAGGATAACTTTGCGCTTTTTAGTGCTTTTTCCATTGAGGCTTGGGCGCCCATCCCATTAGGATCGGGGGCTGACATATGATGCGCATCTGAGCTTTCGCCACTGCCTAGTAACATAACGCCGTTATTTGTTATTGGCGTATTTTTAGTCATTACAAATAAAGCGGCCCCTTCACCAATATTAATGCCGTCTCTGGTGCTAGAAAAAGGCTGGCATAAACCCGAGCTTAAAGAAGCGAGCGAATCAAAGCCATTAATTGTTAATTGGCACAAACTATCTGCACCACCACAAATTACCACATCGGCTAAATCAGTATTTAGCAAAGCTCGAGCGCTAATTAACGCTTTAGCGCTCGACGTGCATGCAGTAGAAATACTGTAACAAGGGCCTAGCGCCCCTATTTTATGTGCAATGTAATGAGCGGGTGTTGCTAGCTCTTGATCACTGTAACTAAAGTCACCTGGCCAGAGTTTTGTACTTTCATAGCTTTTACGCGCTCTTTCACCATCATGAATACCTGATGTACTAGTACCCATTACAATTGCGATACGCGACTTATCAATATGCGAAAGTTTATCTAAGGTGGGCTTAATCTGCTCTAAAGCTAAATCAATAAATGTATTGATACGTTTATTATTTGATAAAGCAATAGACTGAACTTGCCCGACATACAGCGGTGTTTTCTCAGCACTTAAATTTTTATTTAAAGTTAATAAAGGAGTTGCAGGGTTATATTTATTTAAGTTTGTTATGGTTGCATCTTGGCCTATGCCCATCGCACTCACAATGCCTAAATCATTCAGCCAATATGTCACTGTTCTACCTTTTTAAATGTTATTTGATACTGATGTAAAATATTGTTCAAGGTTGTCGACTCATCACTATAGTCAATAGCGATAAATGTACCATCATCGTTAAATACCTCCCGATTAGAGCCAACCTGCTCTATTAAAGCACCCTCTAACTGCTTTTGTAAAAATGCTACTGGCCAATGTACTAATGCAATATCCGCCAAAATATAATGAGGGTCTATCCCTTCTACCGCCAGCATATTTCTTGTTTTTACTGGGCCATTTAAAGGTTTTTCAAGCTCCATAATTGGAAAGCCTTGCACTGTCATTAACAATAACTTAATTGCACCTTTGTCATTTATAGCTAATTGGGCAAATACAGTGTGTGTGTTTTGCTGATTCGTAATATACAAAACTTGCTGCCAAGACTTATTAAACATTTGTGCTGGTACACTATTAATATTTAATTGAATATTAGGTGATAGATACACTTTATTTTTATATGCTGTAAAACTCGTACATGCGCTCAATACAGCAAATATAAATACACTACACACCGCATACTTAATTAATTTTGACATAACTGAGCCAACACATTTAAACGGCGTTCACTTTGTGCAACAAATGGGTTATTCGTATCCCATGCGTAACCCGCTAAAATAGCACTGATCATTTCTCGCACCTGAGTATTTTGTTCAGAGTAAAATATCACATCCTGAAAACGCGTATCGTACCACCCTGTTACAAATGTTCTAAAACAATCGACTCCAGCTTGTAATGGCTGTGCGTAGTGAGCGTCAAAATCGACGACTTCGTTTTTTAAATAGCGATCAACAAGTGGGGCAATTAAATTTGCAGATTTGAGTGCGATTGTTACACCTGATGAAAATACCGGGTCTAAAAATTCCCCCGCATTACCCAATAAAGCAAAGTGCTTACCATATAACTTACTCACATTTGCCGAGTAGCCTTTTATATTTTTTGCTGGAGTTAATAACTCACGCTGTGCTAACAGTGTTTTTAAATAAGGGTCTTGCTCTATAAATTGATTTAGTAAATCGCTAGATTCATCATCATTAAAACGCTCTGACTGCGCCACAACCCCAATACTCGCAGTACCATCACTAAAGGGAATAAGCCAATACCACACGTCTGAATATTGAGGGTGTACGGTAATCAAAATTTTATTTCGATCGAAGCTTGTATCACTAATATTGTCTTTAAAGTGACTAAAATAAGCGCTTCGAACAGGAAAGTTAGAAGGAAGCTCTAAATCTAACAATTTTGGTAATACACGCCCAAAGCCACTTGCGTCCAATACAAATCGGGCATTAACGCGATAAGCTTGCTGCTTCTCATTGTGTACCACTAATGATGCACCATTTGGCTCATCACAGTAGTCAACCACCGTGTGCTTATATCTGATTTCTACGCCTTGTTCTTGTGCTTTGTCTGCTAATAATTTGTCAAAGTCGGCTCTTTTCACTTGATACGTAGTGCCTGGGCCTTTAGTAAATTTTTCAGTGAAATTTATAGTTGTATTTTGCTCTGCCCGATGAAAAGCAGCGCCATCTTTAAACTGAAAACCTAAAGCCGCTGCATTGTTATGTAGTGTATCGATTAAGCCCGCGTCTTCTAAGTACGCCATACATTGCGGCAGTAAGCTTTCACCAATTGAAAAACGTGGAAACGCCTGCTGTTCAAGTACCAGTACCCGCCATCCCTTTTGAACTAAAAGACTACTAGCCAATGCACCAGAAGGCCCAGCGCCAATAACAACAACATCGTACTGCTCAAGGTTATTCAAATTATTGTTCCTTTTGAGGCTTTAAAACACTCAGCGGTGATAAAAAGTAAATAGCTAAAATCCCTACCATTACACTCAGCCCAAAGCTAAAAATAGCCGGTGTATCAGATGCACTCAACATGCCAAATACCCACATTGATGACGCAGCCGATAAGCTAATCGCTAACACATTTTTGGGCTCTAACTTATTTATTTGATAAAAAACGAGGTAATCAATTGCTAAGGCAATAACAAGTAACGCACCGAGTAAATTAAATAACGACAAGCTACCTTGAATCGCATTACATACCCAAAGCATGCTCAACACCACAACAGATAAAATGTTCACCTGCAGCAGCGCTATCTTAATCGTAAATCGCCAACTAAAAAGCAGCCAACTAATAAAACCCGCAAGCACTAGGCTTAATAGTAAATATTCACGGTAATCACTTAATAAAGCACTAATTTGTTTAGGTTTATTATAAAGGTAAATTCCATTGTTTTTTTCAACCTCATTAATTAGTTGATCAGATGAAATACCCGAAATAGACATCCATGTTATCGATTGACTTGGCTCAACAACCATTTGAGAAAGCAGTAATGGTTTAAATGTACTCGTGGCGAGTGTTTCATAAGTTAATAACGGTGCCTTTGTACTTGTTAACGCTTGCCCTGTAACGCGCTCTGCAATATCCAAAGTCCCTTTGTTTTTAGCCTGTTCAAACAAGGCTTGGTTATCCCTCTGCTTTTGTAAACTAGGCAACCAATGGCTAATGCTATTATTTTTAAAATTAGGGTTTAGTTGGGTTAAGCGTTTTAAAAACTGTTCTTGTTTTTGTAAAAGTGCTTCGTCGCTATCTGCAAACATAAAAACAATTTGGGTGTCCCATTGCCCAAGTAATAACAAATGCTTTTTTTCGTTTAGCATTAAATGTCCGGAGCTTGCATTTAATAGCTTTACATCATCATTAAAGCTAATAGGTTTTATTAAAAATAACGCACTTATAAGGGCTAATAACGTAATGAGTATTGGTTTTTTTAAACTATTACAATATAAAAAACCCTTAATGAGCTTTTGACTCATCAATAGACTCGAAGGCGATAACGTGAGTGTAGATTGCCACAATGGCAAAACTAAAACTGTAAATAGCCAAGCACTCACTAAACCCGCAATAACAAACACGCCAACTTGAGATAATAACGTTAGTGGCGCACCTAGTAAGCAGCAATAACCCAGCGTAGTCGTAATAAGAGACAGTAAAAGCGCAGATTGAGTCCCTTTGCTGTAGCCTTTTTCATGCTCTTTTTTGGCTAAGTCAGTCATACCATGAAATGCATAATCAATAGCAATACCAATCAAGGTGACTGCAAAAACAAGCGTTAATAAATGAATAGTATTAAACAGCAACACCATAGCGATAGCGCCACCAATAAGTGCGCTCAGTACGGTAAAGCTTGCTAATAAAATACTGTTTAAACGCCTAAATACCCAAAATACCATCGCAATAAGGGCTAATAAGCTAATGCCACCAAACAAGCTCATCTCGTATTTAGCTTGTTTAGCATTTTCAGCCGTATGAAATAGCACACCAGAGTAAGTAATGCTTAAATCAGGGTAGGTTTCATTAAGTAAATTGATCTGTTTAATTATCGAGCCAGCTAAATCAATTGATTTATTAACCCCTAAATTTTCAGGCGCTAAGTTTGCCAAAATGACACGGTATTCAACGCCTTTTAAACGTCGAGTTAAACGACCTTGTTCAAGCGTAAACAATTGGCTTTGTTTTAAGTTATCTTCTATAAATGCCGCTAAACTCAAACTTGTATCTTTGCTTAAGGTAGCACTTACAAACGGGTTGCCTAACTGATTTAATTGCTCAAGGTAATAATGTTCAAACGTTGTTTTTTTGCTTAATGTTTGCTTGTAAGTATCACTTAATAACGCATGTTTGAAAGGTGAGAATGTTTGCGCTAAATCGTTAACGGACGGAAAGTTAAATGTGCTTTTAATTGCATTATCGTCGAGCCATTTTTGGAAATCATCAAATGCTTTATTTTTATTATTTCCTGCAAACGAGAACATAATACGGTTAGCATTTTGCTGAAAAAAAACATCTTCCGCATGTGCAATTTGGGAGTGCGACTTTGGCAATAAGCTAAACATATCGGCGCTAAACGTTGGTTTAGACAGCCAAAAAGCTGCAGCAAAAAGTAAAATTAAACTGCTAAACCACCCTACAATAACGGTAATTCGTTTTGTCACTGCACTATTCCCTTAATTAACCACTGCATTATTTAAAAACATAATTTTATTTGGAATAAGTAAACTCAATTTTTGTGTTATTTCCTGAGTGCTCATTTAGTGTAATACTGCTCACTTGCTTAGCAGTTTCACATAAAATAAAATCACTAAATAATTGCTGTAGCATAGCTTCTTTTGGTGTTAACTGTGTGCAACTGTCTTGCATTTTAGCAATGTCAAAACGTGTTTCCAGCGCACTCATATTTACGCTAAGTAAGTCACTCAGTAATCCTATAAATTGCTCGCTACCGGGTTGTGGTATTAACTCACCATTGGCATTTTGTGCAAGTACTTTGCCGTTTTCTATTATGAGCATACTCTCAACAGGCATTTTCACTTGCCAAATGAGCTTTTCGTCAATTAACGAAAAAACACCCGACGAAATAAAAGGCTTAGCAAATCCATTAAATTGCTTATATTGCTTAAACTCACCTTTAATAGCTGCTGCATTTACTACAGTGCAAAACAGTAAAAAGCTAATAGCTATGCTAAATGTAAAACATTTTAAAAAATTCATTTAATCGCCTATAAAATAAAAATTTAATTCAAAACCGCTTTTAACTTATTAAATAAAATAGCGGGTGATTCAAATTGCATTTCTTTGGAGCTAACCTCAACCGCAACTTGCGTGGTTGAGGCTTTAGTAAGGCGCTTATTAGTTAGCGAGTCAGTGATTACGTAGTCAATCCGTAGTCTATTCTCGTATTCTTTTAAATAAGCCGCTACTTTAATTTTTTGAGTAAATACTGCTGAGGCAACATACTTTATTTGCATATCAACGATTGGCCACGCGTAGCCCGATTCATGCATTTGCGGGTAATCATAATCAAATAACCGCAGTAACTCGCAGCGCGCTACTTCTAAATAACGTGGGTAATTACCATGCCATACAACATTCATTGGGTCGCAGTCATGAAATGGAATTTCAATTTCTACCACATGCGTTAATAATGCACCTTTACTATTCATACAACGCCCAACGTTTAGTTTGAATATACCCTATTGTTTGCCTTAGCACGGCTTCCATTGGTCTATCCTCAGTGAGGTTTTCAAAGTAATCAGTTATATCGGTATACATGCTTTGCATATCTTGCGTTAAAGTCGAAAACTCAAGATCGCCTTGTTTTATACGCAATCTAACACCTTGAATACTTGCCAATAATGTACTTGCTAACACTTGTTCTGTTAGCTGTAAAATACGTAAACAATCGCGAGACGCAATAGTTCCCATACTCACTTTATCTTGATTATGACACTCCGTAGAGCGAGAAAAAACGCTGGCCGGCATGGTTAGTTTTAATGCCTCTGCTGTGTAAGCACTACAGCCAATTTGAACCGCTTTAAAACCATGATTAATATAACGGCGCTCTGGTGCACTATCAGACAAGTTTGAAGGTAGGCCATTGTTGTACTTAGTATCAACCAAAGAAGCGATTTGTCTGTCTGCTAAATCAGCAAGGTTTGCAACGGCTGTTTTCATGCTATCCATTGCCATTGCAATGTGGCCTCCGTAAAAATGCCCACCGTGTAATACATGCTCACCTTGACCGTCAATAATCGGGTTATCGTTTGCTGAGTTAAGCTCATTTTCTATCATATGCCTAAAAAACGGCAGACTGTCTTGCAGCACACCAATAACATGGGGTGCACAACGGATTGAATACCTATCTTGAAGTCTGTCGGCATTACGAGGGTGATCGTGATGGTTTAAATCTTCTCTTATCCAACGTGCAATTTGTTGCTGCCCAGGATGTGGCTTAACTGAAAATAATATCTCATCAAAATGATGGCTATTTCCTTTAAGCGCTAAACTTGATAATGCAGTAATACGGCTCGCCAGTTTAGCTAAGTAATTAGCCCTATCAAACGCCAAACACGCTAATGCAGTCATTACCGCTGTGCCATTCATAACGGCAAGACCTTCTTTTGGCCTTAGAGTGAGTGGCTCTAAGCCAACTTCTTTCATAACTTCTGCACTGTTACGTACTTGGTCTTTGTAAAACACATCACGTTCGCCTACCATCGCACCTGCAACGTAAGATAACGGTGTTAAATCGCCACTGGCACCTACTGACCCTTCTTGAGGGATCACAGGCACTATATCGTTATTTAAGTAATCTTTAAGTAGATGCAGCATTTCCCAGCTAATACCAGAGTAGCCCTGTGAAAGTGATGTTAAGCGGGTCGCTAAAATTGCACGCCCTTGCACTTTATTAAATACATCCCCGAGTCCACAGCCGTGAAAGCGAGTTAAATGCAGAGGTAATTCATCAACTAAATCAAGGGGTACAGCCACCGTTACAGAATCACCGTAACCAGTAGTAACGCCGTAAATTACGCCATCTTCTTTTAAAAGTGTGTCTAAAAAATGCAAAGCGCTATTAATTTTAACGCTAAAAGTTTCACAGCTATTTAATTGCACTTGTGTTTCATTAAAGGCAACTCGAACAATATCTTCAATTGATAATCGCTGATTGCCAAAAAGCTGTATATTTTGTTCAGTCACACTTGTTCTCCATTGATTGATCGCGCACTACCTGCTGATCACTTTTCCAAAAATCGTAAAAATTAAACCACTGATAAGGATATAAAGCTGCGTAATAACTCAAACGATGTGCATAGTCAGTAATAATAAGTGTTAGCGCCTGCTGTCGCTCTCGTCGAGGCATTTTTAATGATTGGCTGTAATGTTCAAATATCACTTGATACTTTTTGCTTTTTTTATCTTTTAAACAAAACAAAAAGTAAACAGGGCAATCAAGCAGCGCGGCTAATATAAAAGGTCCCTGTGAAAATGGGGCTTTTTTGCCTAAAAAAGGTACCTGTACCGACCGAGAAGCCGTTGTTGTGCTTGTTCTGTCACCAACAATAACGATTATTTCTCCCTGCTCTACTTTTTCTTTTAGTAAAATAGCTAAGTCAGGCCCCATATCAGTCACTTGTATTAAATTGACCGACACATCTGGGTTAATCTTTTTAAGCATTTTATTAAATTCAACAGCGTGATGGGTAAACACCAGTACATTTATTTTTTTACTGCTGCGGTGCTGGCTAAGTGCCCTGCACACCTCTAAATTACCCAAGTGGGAACCTATAAAAATAGCCCCTTGGTTTTGCTCATCTAGCTCAGCAAATAAATGCTCATTCGTGTATTTAATATCACGTTGGGTTATTCGCCCAAGCCAAGCATCAATTTTATCTAGTGCGCTATCTGCAAAACTGCAAAAGTGCGTTAATTGCATTTTAAACGTAACAGGTTGTTTGCAGCCTTGGTAAACATTAACCTGCGCTAAAAACGCTTTAGATGCTACACGCGCTACTTTTCCTGTTAAAAAAAGATAAAAAACCACAGGAAACAAAACAATCCACAGCCCTTTTCTACCCAGTAATTTATGAGCAAATAACAGTATTTGAATACCTAAGAAATTACCGCGCTCTTGCATTTTAGACCAGTGTTTAGCGGCCATAACGCCTCTTTAATTTATGCCAAATTAACACAGGAGAGCGAATCAACATTCCAAAAAACAAGCGGGTGTGTAACCACGAAATACGCACGTTATCGTGTAAAGGCTGAAAATGAGAAAGCCCATTTTCTGGGTAAATTACTTGGCTAGGTAAAAATACAAAAGGCACATTGCGCCAATATAAACGCACTAAAATTTCGGGGTCAAAATCCATGCGTTTTCCAAGCGATACCTCATCAATTAGCTTTGTACTTTGCTCAAGCGGATACACTCTAAAGCCACACATCGAATCTACAATTGTAAAACTTAACGTTTCAATCCATACCCAAACATGCGTTAAATAACGTGCTAAATAACGGTGTTTAGGCACTGAATCGTCATATATTGGGCAACAGCTTATAAGCGCTTTAGGCTGAGCGTTTGAAAGCGCTATTAGTTTTTTAATATCAGATAAGTCATGCTGACCATCAGCATCAACCTGTATCGCATGCGAAAAACCTAGCTTATATGCTTGCTTTAAGCCTGTCTGTACCGCGCCGCCTTTACCTTGATTATCGTCGTGGGTAACTACACTCAACTGCGTGTATTTTGCATCAAGCTTACTGAACACACTTTTAGCTTCGGCGTTGCTTGCGTCATCAACCATAATAATAGGAAGATTAAATGACGATAATTGGCTCAGTACATCATCAATTACCGTAATGTGATTATAATTTGGGATAACAATACAAAAGTTATTCATTTATTAGGCTATCAAAAACAACACGGCCAGATGCATGCTGTCCTTTGTTTGAATTATACGAAAAGGTATATTTATTCTCTGCCTTTTGCTCAAGCAATAATTCAACTGTTATACCTGGGGTAATCACTACCTGAAACTTTAATACTTCAACATTTTTAACAGATTGCTGAACATTATAATATTTACAAATTGCAGCCACAGCCCAGTCTAACTGCACAACACCTGCGAGTATTGGACCACCCGTAAAGTGTCCTTTGAAATAATCTAAATCATGAGGAACTAGTAAGCTTAATTTACACTTTTGCTCTACTTGTTCACAAGACAGTAAATCAGGCTGTGTTTTAGTCAACTTTTGCAAAAAGACTCTCCAATGCTTTTAAATTTAACTTTGCTTGTGAGTTGTATGGTAATTGTTCTACAAAACGCCACTTTTTAGGGATACAAATTCGCTCAAAGCGCGCTAATGCATGCGCTTTTAATAAATTATTTGTAGCTAACTTACCGTCACCATTAAAAAATATCTGCCCTTTATGCGTAAGCACAATAATAGCGCCTACTATTAATCGCTCACCAGGCAAGGCAATTACTTTAGCTTCACTTACCCACTCACTAGTACACAAATGCTGTTCTAGCTCGTCTAAACTTAATCGCTTTTCTTCTAATTTTATAATTCGATCGAATCGACCTAATAATCTAAATTGACCATTTTTAAGCACTTCGCCTCTATCATCTAGAGGGTAATTTTTGTCAGGAACGAGCGGTGAGTTTAAAATTAAACGCTGATCGTCCAAGGCCCTTACTTTAATACCCAAGAATGGCTGCCAAAGGCTAACCTTTTCAAGTGAAGTAACTTGTCGATATGCAATACCACCTGTTTCGGTACTACCAAAAACTTGTGTGACTGGTTTATTCAATTGCGTAAACAATGATACAGCATCTTCGTTCAGTAGCGGTCCACCTGATGAAAAAATCCATTGTAAATTAGACTTATTATCCACTAAAACATTATCAATACATAACCGTTTTAACTGCGCAGGGCTTGAAACAAACACTACTTTTTTAAATAACTTAAGCTTTGTAGCTACATGTTCTGGGTAATGCAGTAGCTCAGTATTTACAACCTTTTCTGCGCGTAATGGCCACAATAATCTAAACAATAAGCCGTATATATGCTGATGCGAAACGCTCGCTATAAAAATAGGATTATCAACCAGTGCGTAGCTGTTTATTAATGTATTTAATTCTTTATTTATTACCTGCCACGTTTTTACAATTGGCTTTGCTTTACCCGACGAGCCCGACGTGTAAAAAACAATTGTACCTTCTTCAGGCCATTTAATTATTTCAAGAGATACGAAATGAGGTTGATTGTCTAACGTACCTACATCTAAAAAATCAGCCTCTAAATCGGCTACTAATTCAGATTCACCAATAAAAAAAGGCGTTTGTTTAAGTAAGGAGTTTAACGTTGCAGGTTGCCCATTCGACGGCAAAATCACTGCGTTACCGTGTAATGCTAAAGCAAATAGGTAAACGGCAAATTCATAGGTGTCTGTGGTGTATAAAACAACCGATGATTTAGTATTTAACGTTGATAGCTTTGCTAAAACTTGGTTTATATCACTAACAAACTGATACTCTAAAATATTATTGTCGTTATGATTAAAACATGCTCTTAACGCATTGCTCTGAAAAGCATTAAACACCGGCATTCCTTTTTACTTTTTGTCTGACTAGCCACTCTATCGCAAACAATGCGCCCATGCCTAAGTAAGCAATAAAACCATTATAAAAAGCCCAAGTTTCTAGGCTACTGAAAATACTGGTGTACAGGGCAATACCACCGTTTAATACAAAAAACACACACCACACTAGCGTTACTTTTTTTGTATAAATTACACCGTTTTCATCAAGTGAGGGCTCAGTAATTCGCGCAAAGGTTTCAATAATAGAAGGCCCTTTATACAAAGAATACGCAAACACAACTAACATAACTAAATTAATGATTACGGGATACAAACGCAGCCCTAAGTCGCTATCCATTACCTTGGAAATCAAAATAGTAATGGCTGCTAAAAATGTAGCGGGCTTTAACCACGGCATTTTATCAAACAAGGTTCTGCTTAACCAAAGTCTAAGCCCGAGTAAAAATAGCAGTAATACTGTAATAATCTGACTATTAAAACGCGTAAGGCCTACGTACACAATAATAGGGTAGCAAGCCAAGCAAATCATAATTAACGTTGTTAAAACTGCTTTTAACATAGTATTAGTTAACTAACTTTTCTATTTCGGTGACTATGTCTTGCACTGTGCGCACAAGCTTAAAGGCATCAGGCTCAATTTTTTTACCTGTGATTTCTCTTAATTTTACAACTAAGTCAACTGCATCAATACTGTCTAAATCAAGATCTTGGTACAGGTTAGCCTCTAAGCTAATATCTTCTGGGTCTATTTCAAATTCGTTTTCTAAAATGCCGTGTAATACATCATAAATTTCAGCAGCGGTTTTCATCTTTCTTCCTACTTTTATATATTAAGAACGTGCTTGTTCAATAAATTTTGCTAAAGAATTAACTGAGGCAAAGTGCGCTTTAGTTTGCTCAGAGTTTGCATCAATTTTCACATCAAATTGCTTCTTTATCGCAAGGCCAAGTTCTAATGCATCTATGCTATCTAGCCCTAGGCCATCTACAAATAAAGCGTCATCATCTTGAATGTCAGCAGTGGTCATGTCTTCAAGGTCAAGGCTTGAGATAATCAGTTGTTTTATTTGTTCTTTTAATTCGCTCATATATTTTTTAGCTCTTGTGTAAAATAATGTTGTAAATCTTTAGTCAATTGGCGTGATTGCATCGCAGGCATATCGCTGTGGTACGTTGCACAATTAAACTGCTGGCTCGCAAGCCCCATTGTAAAATGCGCCTGATATGGCGCGACCTTATACCAAGGTGTGCCTTTGGTTAAGGTGTTTGGCTTCATTTTAATTAAAAAAGTAGTAATGGGCGCATGACACCTAATTGCAATATTTGCAGCGCCTCGTTTAAACTTTAATGCTTTGTTAGGCTCTGTCCGTGTCCCTTCTGGAAATACAATTAAGTTATTACCCTTTTGCAAACTGCGCTCGCATTCTCGTAATAGCTCCTGTGGGTCCTCATTACTTATGTAGCCGGTGCTTTTAATAACGCCACGCATAAAAGGGTTTTTAAATAAATGTGCTTTTACTACGCAATCTGCATTTTTTACTACCGAAATTAAAACAACAACATCAATTAAAGAAGGATGGTTTGCTAATATCAATTGCCCTTTTAAGCCTGCAATTTTTGCTTTATCGTTGACATGAAATCGAATAACGCCCGTTACATGCATTAAACTAACAAACCATTTGAAGCTATAATGTACTGTTTTTCGAGCCTTAAGCTTTTGTTTAACTGAGTCACTTTGAAATAGGCGCTGAGCAGGAAAAACAATAAAGGCTAATACTAAACCACCAATTCCAAAAACTGAAAAGCAAAATGCAGTCGCAATAATCCGCCAAATCAATCCACATAGCCTTTGTGCATTTTTAAGCATGGTACGTAAGCTGCCAATCGTGCTCAAGCGTGTTATGAACAAGTAATGTATTGCTTCGCTCATACAAAGCTTTAGCGCATTGAATACTCATTGGTAAGTCGCTTTTTTCCATGCCCATATTAAATACTTTATTTAAACTAAAATGGGGTTCGCCTTTTTGCGGCGCTCTTATTATTAAACCAATAGAGTGTGCTATTTGCTGTTCATCGGCATACTGAGCGTAAATATCAGGGAGAGTCTCATCGGTATGAACTATTAACATGTGTGGCTGATCGTTATCAGCAAGTCTTACAAAGCCATCTACGAGGGCATAAATAAAGCTTTCGGCTCCTGCAGCAATAGCATTTGTAGCACTTGTATTACCCTGTATTATCCCGAAAAGCCCCGATGCGGCATTATGCACACTTAACCCAAAACCAGTGGGCGACAATGGCTGATCATTTACTACATCAACAAGTAAGTTAGCCGTTTTGTGAAAATCGCCGTGGCGAGAAGAAAAGACACTCGGTAAGTTAACATAATTACCTTGTGTGCTTACTTGATGAGCACTGAAGAGTGCCATTTTAATAAAAGAAGTCATTCGGCGTCGCTGCATAGCAGGCACCCAACTAAGATTTAATACGGAGGAATCAAACCAATTACTCTCTTTTATTTGTCGCTGTTCGGGCTTTATCCATATAGCGAGTTCTTCAACAACAAATTCCACAGCTCTGCATATTTTATAAGATATAAGGGAGAGAATTTTACCGATTTTAGCAATAGAAGTAAATAATCATTAATAAAAAGCACTGAACCACCCCCCTGTTCAGCGCTTGCTCATATTGCTAAGAAAGTAGAGCTATATCATCCTGCTTTATGCACTTAGCTTTACCGCCAACAACATCGTTGTTATTTAACTCATTAATTAAAACTTCGCCTTGAGCTTGTTGTTCATCACTAAGCGGTAAATACGGTAATCTAAATACTGGATTTACTGCACCTGTCATCATCATCGCAGTGTTAATAGCAATAGGGTTTGGCTCACAGAACAACCAGTTCATTAATGGTTGTAATGACGTATTTAACTCATCATTTTTAGTATCCATTAATTGGCGAAACAACCCAGGAATAAGGTTAGAAGTAACCGAAATAACACCGTGAGCTTTGTGTACATGACGAGCGTCGTGTGCTTCATCGTCGTTACCAGACCAACACGCAATGCCTTGCTGCTCATAGTGTGCAATGCGCTCATTGCCGCCACATTCTTTAATACCAATTAGGTTCGAATGCTGTGCTAATGGTTCAATAATATCAGGTGTTAGGTCTTGACCTGTGCGACCTGCTACGTTGTAAATAAAGGCAGGTCCAATATCAAGTACTCGTTTAAAGTGCTCTTTAACACCCGCGATTGACGTACGTCCGTAATATGGGTTAATTTGCAGTGCTGCATCCATACCGCTGGCAAAGCCATATTTAGTTGCTTTAATCGCTTCACGGGTGTTGTTACTACCGGTATTACCAACAATAACCAGTTTGTCACCATATTTGTTTGCACTGTGCGCTATAAGCATTAAATGCTCTTCCCAGTTCATTAACTGGCCTTCGCCTGTTGTGCCACCGACTACGATGCCATCAACGCCCGCTGCAATTTGTATTTCAACGAGTTCATCGTACTTTGCGAGATCAATTTCACCGTTTGCTAAATATGGCGTTTTAATAGCTGTAATAAGGCTTGCTTGTTTAATTTGGTCTAGGGTGCGCATAAAAATTCATTATTTATAAAACTTGCGCTATTTGTAACATACTTGCCGGTATTTTTGGAGGTATAAGCGCACATTTAATTATAAAATCGCTTGTGTTATTGAGTTTGGTAATACAAAATGAATAACTGTATATATAAACAGTGTTTTATTTTAACGATACCAGAGGCTTTATGCGTTTATCTGACTACTTAGCAACTCATTTTTATAACACCGATGAACTGTGCCAAGCATTAAACATAGATGCAGATACACTTTTAGCTTGGCAAGAGCGAAGTGTGTTCCCCAAACCAAGTTACTGTATTAAAAGTCAACTTAGCTGCAGCTCATATTCGGGTTTGTATGAATGCGAAGAATATGACGACTATTATCCGCGCGGCTGTGTTAATTGGGGGCAAGGTCTTTTAAAACAAAAAATAGAATCATCAAGCCATGCTTTTAATTATTTTGCGCGGCAATATACTGTAAGCCTAACTAAACTCGCTCAGCAAGGATTTACGTTTAGCGAAGAGCTATTTGGCTGTGAAATAGACGAGCACTTACAGCAAGTTTGGCAACAGTTTTTATGCAGTAAATATGGCGTACTTACTCAAAATGGATTAATAGACGAAATAGTCTCGGTAGACATTGGCAGGCTACTAGTTGACGACATTACAGAACTGCGCAGTAAAGCGAGTTTAAACCAAGAAGAAAGAGCGCTATTACACCCCGCCATAAAGCTTTTAAACAAAGCGCTAGGGCATGGCGCCGATCATGAAAAACAACATACATTACGCACCCGCTATATAGATGCACTTATTTTAAAATACGATTTATCTATTAAATAGTTTTGCATTAGTTTAATTATTTTAGGATTATTTGACGAACAACAAGAGCTGTTAACTTAATTGTTACGCAAAATATAATTTAAAGGCACTGACTCAATGACAATCAAAACACAAATAAGTGTAATTTCTGCTGTAGTCACTATCCTGTCTTTTAATACACTAGCTAAAGCTAACCACGAAATAGTAAATGACGACATAATAAAAATACAGCGTGCAGCGCTTGCTAAAAACACCGCTAATAAAGGTTTTGGGCCACAATCTCCACGCAATATTGATAATTATAAAGGCGAAAACACGGCAGTTTTCTCTCATGCCCCAACTTCATCAAATATGAATTTATGTAATATACACTTTCATAAAAATGCTGAACACGCCGGTGGCGAATTTAGCAAATATGCAGGAAATGGTAATGGAAAAGGCTTTAAAAGTGGCTACTTATATTCAGGCTCTTTAACTAAAAGTGAAAGTAAACCAGCAAAAATTGAAATTTGTCCGAGCGATCACGGCGCGCTTTTAGTTGGCGATACCATTGAGGTTCATAACGTTCATACGTCAGCAATTGTAAAACCAGGCTCTACCTTGGGGAGTTGTTTAAGTGATTCGATTAAAAATCCGCAACTACGTGTTGAAGCTCAAGTATATGTATTAGTAAACGATGCTAACGCACTTGATTTTGCTCAAATAAGCGCCGTGTCATCTGTTAGTGGTTACTATCAAGCTATTGCTACACCGACAAATACGGGTAAACCTGTTGTTTATAGCGGTTCAACTACTGGCCCGAGTTACAACGCAGCAGGTTCTCCTTTTCAAGTAACATGGTCAGTTAAACCAAAAGTGGCAAAGGTTGATATAAACAGTGTTGGTAAATGGTGTGAAAGTAACGTCTTTAATGAAGATCATGCCCACGGCGTACGAAACCTCGTAATAAATCCCGCACTACTCTCTAAAATTAAATAATTAAAATTTAGCCAAATAAAAACAACCCACTAATTAGTGGGTTGTTTTTATTATGACCGTTAAAATGAGTACTTCGCTTAATGGGATAAAAATGTCACATTAAATTTATTTAAATCTTCATATGTAATACATGTTTGCTCATTAGTATTAAGCTCAACCACGCCACAGTAAGAACCAGTTATAAACACTTGCCCTGCTTTTAAGTTAATTCCCTTTGCTGATAAGTAATTAACCGCCCAATAAAGTGGAAGCTGCGCAAGTTCTGCAGGGTGCACACCTACCAAGTTTAACTCCAGCTCAGTTTGCTTAACGTTGATATTTACAGTACTTGCGTTATACGCTTTGGCTTTATCTATTTGCGGGCCTAAATACACGCCTTGATTAGATAGGCCATCGGCCAGCTTTTCAATGTGAGTGCTTGGAGTGTCTTCATCAAACCTTTTTTGAATAAGCTCAAGTGCTAAATGGGCGCTGGCAAATGCAGTATCTACGTCTTTATTTGTATAGGTTTTATTACTTGGTAAATCGCTTTGCAAAATAAATGCAATTTCTGGTTCAATAAGCGCTTTATTGTTTGTTGTATACAGTGGGCAATTTTCAGCTTGTTTTATCGGTGCATGTAAAAGAGGCGCTAATAAAATTGAGCCATCATCTAAAGGCAGCATACACTTCCAGCCATATACGGTTTGATCATTTAAATAAATCATCAACTTTTGTACTTCTATCGCATCGTCAGTCGAGTCTAGTACTAACTCTTTAGGAAAGTTTGAACGCGCTGGGTTTTCTTCTCTTTGTGCTAATAGATGAGTAGCAATTAGTTTTAGCTGTATTGAGTTGTTCACATAAATCTCTTTAAAATACGTTACTGGTTAAACAGTAAATAGGAAGGATTACATTATTAATGTATCAGCTTAGGCATTAGAACGTCATGTTGAATGCCTATAATTAAAATTGTATTTAAAGCAAAGCGTGGTAATTATTTAAGTATCAATAGATTTAAGCGAACGTAAAAACAGCCCTAAGCCGCCAAACGCTAAAATTATAATAACAATCAAATCAAACGACGTCATAGTTCGCATACTAAATCGAACACTCGATATAACGCCAAATATGAGTGCGGTTAACGAACCTAGAGATAGCACCCAACCTAAAATATTTTTAGAATTGTAAAAAATCAGGCCTACACCAAAAATAAACGGGATCATAACCATGCCGCCTGTAACGCCAAAGCCACCTAAAGCATTAACACTATAAATGCGAGAACTTAGTCCAAAATTAGAGGTCACCGAAATTGCATTTAGCAGCATATAAAAGCCACCGCACATCATAATTAAACCAATAAAAAAATGCCCAATACCACCAGAGCTTCCACCCGCACCTTTCATTATTAATTATTCCTTTTATATTTTTGACTTAATTGTTTTAGATGGTAATTGCTCGAGTATTAACATTGACCGCAATCTACATAATCAATCAGCGCACACGCGAAAATACTTATCGCGTAATTACATGCCAAATAACATAAAACCAAGACAAAAAACCGTGCAAAATTGCCCATAACACAGACTCATTAGCACTCCATGAAATAGCAATTGCTAGGGCCGTACCAAAAGAGACTCCATATTTTACTATTTCATTTCTTGAGTTTCTCATTAATTATATTCCTAGTTTTTAACTTATTAGCTGCTTGATTTGCTTACTAAAACTGACAGCTCTTTACCATCAATATTAATACTTGCTTCTTTGCCTAGTTCAACAACTAAAGAGGGAGCCATATGTTTTCCACCTAGTTTTAGGTAAGTTACTAAACTAACAGTAGAATCATCAATTGGCGTTACTGTAAGAGCAAAACTATACGAATTATCAACTGAAACTGATGCCTCTTCGTTTGAATTTACTACTAAAATAGGTGAACCAATTAAGTTTTTATTATCATAAAATTTAGCATTCACTACAAAACTATCATTAGCTTGTGCAAATGAGGCAAAGCCTAACAACGCTATTATTGCGATTAATTTTTTCATTATTATTTCCATATAAATTATACAGTTTAAAGCTGTTAAGGCTTTATTGGCTGTGATTTTTTAGCTAGCAATTTACCAGCTAATGATTTAAAACTTATGTTTTAGCTCTGATGGCATAACCAACGCCCAGCGAACTAATATAGAACAACACTCCAAATACACTAATATCAATGAGTAGCTTTAGAATGTCAAAAGTATCTGTAAACACAAGATACTCAAAAGCAAATAAGTGAAATATGACTTTTGATCCGAAATACGCAGCTAATAAAGGGATTACAAAAATAAGAATTGATTGATTAGATTTATTAATTTCCATACCCATGTCTCCATTATTAGTTTAATTAACTCAGCTCTAAAAATATAACACACAAAAAATATATAAATAGTTTGCTATTTTGAGTCTCTTGTTCAGTACCACTCGAACTATTTACGGCTGACTAAAATGCCATGTTATATTTCTATAATTTACACCAGAGAACTTTAATGTAAACAACAAATTAAATAGGCTATTTATAAGAGTGGGTTGTGATACCAAAACGACTTTAATAAAGTTATGAACCTCTTTTGATTTCGAAGCACTACGAATGCGAATTAACAAAAAAGAGTCCTAATAGGTTTCATTGATATTGGCGAAGTTGGGTATTTAGGCAGGTTGGAGTGTAAGAATAAAAGGTGATGTAAGTTAACAGCACCTATTTGAGTATTTACTTTATGATATGTAATTTAGCTAAGTATTTTAAAACGTACCATAATAGGCACTATAACAAGAATTTAACCAATTGATTTATATACATCAATACTACTATTGGTTAAAAGCCCAGTAACTTGCGTACCAAACGCTTTAAAGTGTGGCTCGTTTTTATGCGCTTCAAAGTGCTCATCAGACGCCCACTGTTCGCTAACAACGTAATCGGTATGTTCATCATCACTTTTTACCGATAGTTCATAACGTAAGCACCCTACTTCTTGGCGCGATGACTTTTGTAAGTTTTCAAGTGCTGTAAGCATTACATCTGCATCAATATTTTTGCACGACAGGGCCGCTATAACCGTTAACATGTGTATTCCTTTTAAAAGTTAAGGTGTAGATAATCTACACCTTAAAATATTTAGTTTAACTTTGCGTTTGAGGTAAGTTTACTGATCCCACTGCGGCGCAAAGTCTGGTGTTGCTTGGCGGTCGCCGCAATCAAGACCATCAATGCGGGCTATGTCTTCATCATCTAATTTAACGTGGTCGTTAAAGTTATCTTCTAAGTTTTTACGCTTAGTTGATGATGGAATTGTCGTCATGCCGCTTGCGTTAACCCATGCTAAAACAACTTGTGCTGGACTTGCATCGTGCTTTTTAGCAATGTCGATAATGGTTTGATCTTTAAGTACTTTACCTACTACAAATGGCATGTACGCAGTTACATGTATATCGTGCTGAGCACAAAATGCACGCAATTTAGTATTAGTTAAATATGGGTGAACCTCAACCTGATTGGTAAATATTTCACGCGAGTCAAGTGTTTGCATTGCTTCATTTAAGTTTGCAATGGTGAAGTTTGATACACCAATGTGCTTAGTTAAACCAAGCTGCTTCGCTTTTAGTAATTCAGTGAGGTATTCACTCATTGGCTCGTCGTTAGCAGGCGATGGCCAATGAATTAGCAGTAAGTCGACAGAATCAACTTGTAGCTTTTCAAGTGACTTTTTAACGCTTGGGATAAAGTCGCTTTTATTTAATTTGTTATTCCACACTTTGGTGGTTAAGAATATTTCACTGCGCGGAATATTACTATCTTTTATGGCTTGACCTACTTGCTCTTCGTTGCCATAAATTTGTGCGGTATCAATATGGCGAAACCCAACTTCGAGTGCCATTTTTACTGAGTTATAGGCAGTGTCGCCCTCTAAGCGGAATGTTCCCATACCGAGTTCTGGCATTTCTATTACACGTTTTGTCATGGTTTATCCTTATAAAATAATCGGTTAAAAATACAAACTTTTAAAAGTTTTACGAAATACACCTTTTACTTCTTATTACGACTGTCACTTAAAAATCTATGACCTCATAACAGGTATGAGGTCATTAATTTTAGTTTCAAGGTTAACAGAAGATACTTTATGCTTGCTGAATTTCACGTTTATCAAGCATACCGCTGTAGCGTGTAACACCGAGTGCTAAAACAGAGATAACGGCGCCTATCCATGCTGTATCTTGCAGTGTCATGTTCTCTACTACACTACCGCCAATAATTGAGCCAAGTGCAATACCAATATTAAATGCGGCTATGTTTAAACCTGATGCAACATCTACCGCATTGGGCGTGTGCTTTTGTGCTTGCTTTACTACATAAAGTTGCAAGCCTGGCACATTACCAAAAGCAAATGCGCCCCATACTAAAATAGTAAGTACAGCAGCAATTTTTGATTCCATCGTAAAGGTAAATATCAGTAAAATAATACTCAAAGCGCTAAATATAATGCTCAGTGCACTAATTGGGCCGCGTTTGTCGGCCAACTTTCCACCCCAAATATTACCTACCGCTACCGATACACCGTAAACAAGCATTATTAAGGCAATAGCCGAAGGCGCAAAACCTGTTTGTTGCTCTAAAATAGGTGCTAAATAAGTAAACGCTGTAAACGTGCCGCCATAGCCCAATATCGTCATTAAATATACGAGTAATAAACGCGGTTTTACGATTACTTGTAGTTGCTCTTTAAACGTCGCTGGTATTGATTGTTTTAAGTTTTTTGGTACTAAAATAGAGCTGCCGATTAATGCAATTAAACCTAATACCGACACAACTAAAAACGTTGCACGCCAACCAAAGTGTTGTCCAATCCATGTACCTAGTGGCACACCAGTTACGAGTGCTACAGTAAGCCCGGTAAACATAATGGCTATTGCACTCGCTTCTTTGTCTTTGCTTACTAGACTTGTGGCAATCATCGATCCGATTGAAAAAAACACACCATGGGCAAGCCCCGTTAAAATGCGCGCAAGTATTAATGTTTCGTAACTTGGCGCTTGCCATGCAAGTAAGTTACCTAAAACAAATAAGCCCATTAAGCTTATTAGTACCACTTTACGATTCCAACGACCCGTTAAAGCTGTTAGCACCGGCGCACCAATGGCAACGCCAACCGCATATAAACTTACAAGCAAACCTGCTGAAGGTAGGCTTACGCCTAAGTCGTTTGCAATGGTGGGTACTAATCCCACTATTACAAACTCAGTTGTTCCTATTGCAAATGCGCTTAAGGTAAGCGCCCACAAAGCCAATGGCATAGTTATATCCTCATTAATATTTGAAGAATGTAGTTTGGCTAAAATATCGTTTGCAAAAAATAGCATTAGTGACAAAATACTTTTGTTAATAATGCAAAGATGGTGTTGGTATACTTATGGCTGTTCATTCAAAAACTGAAGATTTAGAAACGTTTATAACGGTAGTAGATTGCGGAAGCTTTTCGGGGGCGGCTAATTTGCTCGATCAACAGGTGGCTAAAGTGTCGCGAGCTGTATCACGCCTTGAAAATACATTGCAATGCACTTTACTAAACAGAACAACACGCCGATTAGAACTTACCGAAGAGGGCCATACTTTTATAAAATATGCGCGCGAAGGATTAAATACGCTTTATACCGGTGAAGAAGCCATAAAGCTTTTAAAACAAGCGCCAAGTGGCAAGTTGCGAATAGATGCTGCAAGCCCTTTTGTATTGCACCAACTTACGCCTTTAATTGGCGAATTTGCCAAGCAATACCCTCACATAACGCTTGATATAACCTCGCACGACAGCATTATTGATTTACTTGAACATAAAACCGATTTAGCCATACGCATTGGTGATTTAAAAGACTCAAATTTACATGCTCGTAAACTCGGCAGCAGTCAGTTACGTATTGTAGCCAGCCCAGAATATATAAAAAACAACACAGCAATTACGCAAATAGATGACTTACAAAATCACAAGATAATTGGTTTTAGTGACTCCCCTAAATTAAACACTTGGCCGTTAGTAAAGCCCGCTTTATTTACGTTTTCGCTTAGCGCAAGCAGCGGCGAAACAGTGCGCCAACTATGTATTGCAAACCAAGGCGTTGCGCTACTTTCTCACTTTATGATTGGCAATGACCTAAAAACAGGTAAATTAGTTGAAGTGTTACCCAGTGCAGTTAGCTCACCTAATAACCGAGAGGTTGTACAAGCCGTGTATTATAAAAATAGTGCGGTATCGTCTCGCATTACAGCATTTTTAGATTTTATAAAACCCAGGCTTAGTTTATAAATTTTGGGCATTGATGTGCTTATCAAATATTTCACATTATTTTTTGACGCTTTTGAATAATCAAAAAGTATAAATAATAAAAGTCGTAATTAAAGGTATTAATCAAAATGGATTCTTTAACGCAGGTAGCATTAGGTAGTGCTGTAGGTTATGCGGTATTAGGCAATAAAATAGGTCGAAAAGCCGTTTTATGGGGAGCAATTTTAGGCACACTCCCTGATTTAGATGTATTTTTGCCTTATGGTGGCTCTGTAGAAGCATTTACTTATCACCGTAGCTTTAGTCATTCGTTATTAATACATTTATTAATTAGCCCGCTCATTGTATGGCTAATATTAAAAATACACACCGGAATGAAAACTTATAAAGTGCGCTGGTTTTGGCTAGTATTTTTAAGTTTATCTACACATGCCATATTAGACAGCCTAACGGTATACGGTACACAATTACTTTGGCCTTTTACTGAGTACCCCTTTGCGGTTTCTAGTGTGTTTATTATTGACCCCGCTTACACGCTTCCTTTATTAATTGGCGTAATATGTACGCTAATACCCAAAATACAAGCAGCAACGGCTTATCGTATAAATGCAGCGGCCTTAGTTTTAAGTAGCTTATATTTATTTTGCGCTTTAATTTTAAAAGTAAATATTGATGAGAAGGTAAAAACTGCACTCAACAACAGGCAAATACCAGTAAATGCGTATATTAGTACGCCTGCCCCGCTAACCACTTTGCTGTGGCGTATTGTTGTGATGTCTGACGGACAATACTACGAAGGTTATGCATCAGTATTTGACGCGCCCAGCGATGTTACATTAACGCCTTATCAAACAACGCCTTCATTGTTAAATAATATTAGCGATGAATGGGCTATAAAACGCTTGCAGTGGTTTACTAAAGGGTTTTATTCGGTGCGCCAACAGCAAAGCAGTATTGTACTTTCTGATTTACGTATGGGGATGGAGTGCAACTATGTGTTTAATTTTGTAGTGGGTCAAAAAAATAATTCAGAGGTGAGCATTGGTAACTTTGAAAAAATAAGTCAAAGACCAAACTTAAGCAATCTTCATAAAATATGGGACAGGATTTGGCAACCAAATGTGTCTTTAGCATCACCCTCTGCAAAAAATGACTGTAATAGCGAATAACGTCATATTATAAGATTCGTACTAGCATGAGGAAGTGAAGTTCAGGCAGCAATTAAACTAAATAGCTCACTAAAGTGATTGCTGCTTTTTTTTGCTGATACATGGCAACATCAGCATCTTGAATCATATCCTCAACCGATTTACCTGTATCGTATTTAAAGTGTGTTACCCCTACACTGTAATCAATTTTGTATGGCTTATTTAAGGTATTATTGGTATGCGCAATTGCATCCGCAAACCTTTGTAAAACAAACTCAGCTTTTGTTTCATCTAAATCACTTAGCATTACTACAAACTCATCTCCGCCAAGTCTGCCTATTACTTCACAATCACAAAATGAACTAAGCATAATTTGCGCAAATTTATTCAATACAAAATCGCCTTCGTGGTGTCCATAAACATCATTAATTTGTTTAAATTTATTAAGATCAAACAATATAAACGACATTGATACTTTGTTTCGCCTACATACATTTAGCGTATGCTCAGCAAGGTTCAAAAAGCCACGCCGGTTAGAGATTCTTGTTAACTCGTCAATTGTGGCTAGTTGAATTGATTGAATCTCTTGCTCAACCAACGTGCCTAAATCTCTTAGTAATTGTTTTTCTTCATCATTAAGGTGTCTAGGTTTATTATCAGCAAGGCATAAAGTGCCTATAATAACCCCTTGCCTTAATTTTAAAGGAAAGCCGGCATAAAAGCGTACTTTAGGATCGCCTGCAACAAAAGGGTTATCAAAAAACCTTTTATCTTGGGCTGTATCTGGGATTATTAAGAGCTCGTCTTGATTTATGGTATGGCCACAAAATGAGGTTTCGCGAGGAAGCTCAGGCGCATCAAGCCCCTGCCTAGATTTAAACCATTGGCGGTCTTCGTCAATTAAAGTAACCAATGAAATAGAAACATTAAACATACGCTTGGCAATACGAGTAACACGATCAAAGCGCTCTTCATGCGACGTATCTAGAATTTTTAATGTTTTTAACGCATGTAATCGCTCTGCTTCGTTACTTGGGATATCAGGTTTAATCATTAAAGCTCAATTAATTTTAAGTGTTTTATGAATTACGAAATGGGAGCGAATATTTTCGAGTATATAACCCATAAACTTATTTAAATTATAAACAGTCTGTCTATTAAAACTAGAACATTACCTTAAAATAGCAATAAATACTTATGAATATCAGTAAGTCGTACTTAAATAAAGATAAGATTAAATCCGCAAAAAATTATGATGAAAACAGGTGGGAGTAGTGGCTATTTAGTTTTATTTAAATAACCACTGGATTTGGCATACTTACAAAAATAAACACTTTAATTTTGGTGCTCATATTGTCCACGGTAAACTTCAAATACTTTTAAAACAGTATGTTGCTCTTTAGTTAGGTTATCAAACCAAGTATCAAACAGCTCATCATCTTCTTGCTCACTAAGTGCCATATACCTTGCTAGTAACTCTACAATATCATTGTGGTTGCAGGTTAACGGATTTACTTGTTGCGCCAAGGTACTGTGGTCGCGCTCTCTTAGGGTTTCCATCACCCCTTGGTCAATTTGTTCTTGTTGTTGTGTTGCGTCACTCATACATAACCTCTGTAATAACTTTATAACCGTATTTGTTAACGTTTTAACTCTTAAATATAGTTATAACAGCCTAAACGCCAATAGCCAGCATTTTTAATTCAAGTGCTTATTTTTTGATTTGTTTGCACAAATAGCCAGCAATTACGCCCCTTTTGGGGAGCATTTAAATAATTTGCAATGAGAGAATAAATACGTCAAATTAAAATGATATATTATCACATATCATTTATTGAGGCGTATTATGAAACCAAATATTCATCCTGATTACCAAGTGGTTGCTTTTCACGATACTGCCGCCGATTCTTACTTTATTATTGGCTCAACCATTAAATCAGGCCGCACAGTAGAAATAGACGGTAATACTTATCCATATGTACCTATTGACGTATCAAGTGACTCACACCCATTTTATACAGGCAAGCAAAAAACTGTTGCTACAGATGGCCGTGTTGCGCAGTTTAACCGTCGTTTTAAAAGTTTATCGACTGTTAAAAAGGAAAAGGTATGAAAGTATTAAGCTCTCTAAAAAGCGCCAAGCAACGCCCGGGCTGTCAAATTGTAAAACGCAAAGGTCGTGTATTTGTAATTTGTAAAAACAACCCACGCTTTAAAGCAGTACAAGGAATGAAAAAGAAATAAGTTAAGCCGTGGAGCACTATACATAATTAGGTAGCCTGTTAAAGCTACCTAATTTAGGGAGGATTATTTTACCACTACTGAAAACTCTGGCACTGCCTGAATTACTTTTTTTACCGTACAGGTATTAACGGCTGCAATAAGCGCCTTTTTATATTTATCAGGAAAACCGTCTGGTAGGTTAATTTCAATTGAAAATAACTTTTTACCGTTATCATCTACATTTTCATTATTTTGAGTAAGCGTCATACCTTGCGTTGAAATATCACGCTGCTCACAAAATTTACGTGCATAAAAACCTGCACATAAAACCATACTTACTAAAAAGTAATCAAACGGTTCTGGATGCTCTGCGTTGCCACCAGCGTTTACACTTTGATCGCTGATTACTTCTAGGTCGCCAAATTTAGCGCTTTGCTTTTGGCCTTCTAACATTGAAACTGAAATTTCCATTGTGTTTCCTTATATTTATTGCTGCAGATACTTTTAACGCAATTAGCTTAAAAGTAGCGACTAAAGATACATATAGTTTAGGTTTATGAACCGAACAGTAATTCAAAGAACCCTGGAGGCTCATGTAGCTCATGATATTTTTTACGTAAATTATCTATATTTTTTAACGGTTCTTTTGCTGCACTTAGACCCTGCTCGTTCGCTGCTTTTTTAGCAAGCTCAGCTTGGGCAATCACTTTATCAAGGCCCTGCAATGACTGCTCAGGTTTTTTGTAAAACTTACCTGTTTTACTCACTTTAACCAGCTTTATGAATTCATCAATCGCAGTATTAAATTCACTAAGTTGAGTTGCCTGCACCGCTTGTTTATATGCAAGGCCCGTGTTTTTCATATTTACTTCAAGATCGACAGGTTCCTCGGCTAAAACCAATGAGCTAAATAATAACGCAATATTTAATAAGAAATATTTCATGAACAACCTTATGAATGAAAGACGCCGAATTGTATCAATTAAAGTAAAAAAAGTAACTCTACTACTCTAAACTTTGGAAGCTATCTGTAAAGCCCCTTTACAGTTTGTATTAGCGGTGGAAGACAGAACTTAATCTTGAATTTATGAAAATAAATTATCAAGCTAACCCTATACGATACAAACCTCAAAAGTAACAAAATAATCCCCAAAAACACAACTATAAAACCATGAAAATAAACATATAAATATTTATACTTTTAAAAATCAATAAGTAAAAAACAATAAAAAAGACAAACAAGATACAAAATATAAACACATTGCCAATAGGGCAAACAAGAAGTTAACAGAAACATTTTAAACCATTGTTTTAACTGCATTTTAACAAACCGCTTGTCTTCTTTATTTGTAGGTTCAGCGATAATCCATTGCCTAAAAAACTGCAAGTGTTAAATCTGGGTGCGCAATGTAAATTTTGTATACAAATAATTACTAACATGAATTTTATATTGCACTTAAGTTTAAAAAAACAACTAATTCATCTAGGGGATAATATGAAATCTTATAACCAGCTCTCAAGCGGCATAAAAACAGCTCTCTGTTTAAGTGCAATTGGTTTGGCGAATACTTCTATTGCAGCAAATGCTGAGGATACAAAAATAGAACGAGTTGAAGTAACAGGTTCAAAAATCAGCCGAGTTGGTGCAATTGCACCTGCACCTGTAACTGTCATTACTGGTGAACAACTTCTGAATACTGGTGCAGTGAATATCGGTGAAGCGTTAAATAAACTACCAGCACTAGGTAACACATATTCTTTAGCAAACTCAGGGCGCTTTATTGGTACTGCAGGTCTTAATATTCTTGATCTACGTAACATGGGTACTGACCGTACGCTTGTACTTGTAAATGGTAAACGCCATGTTTCGAGCTCAGCTGGCTCACAATCTGTTGACACTAATACTATACCAAGCGTATGGGTTGAGCGTGTAGAAATTGTAACAGGCGGTGCATCTGCTGTTTACGGTGCTGATGCTGTAACAGGTGTTGTTAACTTTATTTTAAAAGATAATATTGAAGGTTTAGACTTTACTGTAACTAAAGGCGTTTCAGATTTAAGTGATTACAACAATGAAAAGGCAACCTTTTCATATGGTAAGAACTTTGATGATGGCCGTGGTAATGCTGCATTTGCAGTTGAATACTCAGCTCAGGACTCTTTAAATGCGTTAGATCACCCTTGGACTGATGGTTCATACTCAAGTCTACGTAACCAAGCCCAAAACGATTCTAATAAAGACGACCCTAATTTTCCTGATAAGATTTATACGCCAAATGCTGGTTACTACGCAATTAATAACGCAGGCGTATTTAGCCTGGGTAATGGTTATGTAAATACATTTAATGCAGATGGCTCTCATCGTGACATTTATACTGGTGACAACGTTGACGGTCTTCTATGTGCAGATTGTGATTCGTTTAACCTAGCCCAGTTTGACGAGATACAACCAAAATTCGAACGTTACAATGTTAACTTTAAAGTTAACTATGATGTAACAGACGATTTAAATGCTTATTTTGAAGCCAAATACGTAAACAGTGAAGGTGAAAGCATTGGCCAACCCGCATTTTTCTTTGGCGATCCACGTAATACCATACAAATTGATAACGCATATTTAGACCCAAGTGTTAAGAAGCTTATGGAAGAAGCTAACGACGGTGAAGGCGTAGAATCAATAAATGTACTTCGTATGATGACTGATTTAGGTCGTCGCATTGAAAACAATACACGCGAAACAACACGATTTGTAGCTGGCCTTAAAGGTACGGTCTTTAGTGATTGGGATTTAGATGCATCTATTGTACGTGGTAAAACAGAATTAGAACGCGTCAATGGCGCGAATATGATTCTTGAAAATTACTCTAACGCACTTGATGCGGTAGATGATGGCAATGGTAATATTGTATGTAGAAGTGAAGCAGCACAAGCTGAAGGCTGTGTTCCTGTAAATATTATGGGCTTTGGTGCGCCAAGTGATGAAGCAATTGACTACATTAATACTGTTTCTACAGGTACATCTGAAATCACTCAAACTGTAGTATCTGCTTCTTTGGCCAATGGTGGATTATTTGAATTACCTGCAGGTTATGTAGGTATGGCTTTTGGTGTTGAATACCGTAAAGAAGAAAGTGAAACAAAAGAGCCAAATAATGCTGAAGGCACATTCTTTAATGCACTTGGTGAAGACAAAGGCGACTTTGATGTAAGTGAAATTTTTACAGAAGTATCAATTCCACTACTTTCTGATATACCATTTGTTCAAGACTTAGTGCTGGATGCAGCTGTACGCTACGCTGATTACAGCACAATTGGCGATGCAACTAGCTGGAAATTAGGGCTTGATTGGACTCTAAACGATGAGCTACGTTTTCGTTTAACACAATCAGAAGCGCTAAGAGCGCCAAATATTGGTGAAATTTTTGGTGCACCGAGCCAAACTTTCTACAGTGTCGACGATCCTTGTCAAGCTGATAACTTAAATGATTTACAAAACAGTAGTACACGCCGTGCCAACTGTGCTGCATTAGGTGTGCCAGAAGGTTTTGATTCTGACTATGATTCACAAACACTTGAAGGTTTACAAAGCGGTAACCGAGATGTGAAGGGTGAAGAATCTACAAGTACTACTATTGGTCTAGTTTACCAACCAGAGTTTATTGAAAACGCAACACTTACTATCGATTACTGGAAAATTGAGCTCGAAGATGCAATCTCGACTATCAGTGCGCAAGATATCCTAGATCGTTGTGTTGATAGCGGCTCAGGTATTTCAAATCAATATTGTAATCTTATTACACGTGATGCAAACAGTGAGATTTCGTTAATTCAAAACTCAGTGCTTAATGTGTCAGGTCAAGAAGCATCTGGTGTTGACTTTGAATTAGGTTACGACTTTGATGCGCTTGAAGGTAGCTTTAAAACACGCTTTATTGGTACATATTTGATTGAGCGTAAAGAGTTCCCATTCCAAGATGAGCCTAGCGACTACATTGAATATGCGGGCGTTACAGGTGAAGCGCAATGGCAAGCTAACTTAAATATAGAATACAGCTACGAAAACTTATACACATCTTTGAGCACTCGTTATATCGAAGAAGTAAGCTTATACACAGATCAAGATTTAAGCGATAACCCCAATCCAAATAGTTTAACTTCTTTTGGTACATACATAATTACTGACATGACAGTCGGTTATAACTTTGATAACGGTGTTGGCTTAAAAGTGGGTGTAGATAACCTATTCAATCGTGAGTTACCTTATGGTACACGTGGTGATGGTAGCGGAAGTGCTAGCTACGATAATATAGGGCGTTTTGGTTACATTACTTTTTCATATAAAATGTAAGTTTTATTGTTAATAAAAGGCCCATAAACTGGGCCTTTTTTACTTTTCAAAGATGAAATTTACTCATTTTTATATTTATTAGCAACAAAAATAGCGTAATTTAAATTACTTCACGACAACATGAAATTACATAAATAAAACATTAAAGACTAATAAACCTTCTATTAAAATTTATTAATTAACTAACCTTCTCTTAAAAAATTAATATGAAAGCCATAAAAAAGTTCATTATTAACACTCAAATGAAAACAAAAAACACTACATGATAATGAAAAGTGCATAGACAATAAAAAACCTTATTTTTAGTTACAAACTCATATCAAATAATTAAAATTATAAATGTAAAAAACGCAACAAACTGAACTTTATAAAAATTGATACAGAAATAACTCATTTAAATCCATCAAGTTACCTCTCTTCTATTACTGGTTTCCCCGTGCAATAATCGCCGACCTCATAAAAAAGTTATAGGTTTTTATCTAATACAGACTGTATTAAGTAAAAATAAATATTGTATTAAATTACTATAAAATGTCCTTTGGGAAACACATGAAACGTCATAATTTACTTTCTACTAGCATTAAATGTGCATTAATTACTGCTGCTGCAACAGCAAGTAACTCTGTGCTTGCACAAGATGAGCAAGCAACAAAAATTGAACGCGTTGAAGTAACGGGTTCACGTATTTTACGTGAAGGTGCTATTGCACCTGCACCAGTAACAGTTATAAGTGGCGAGCAGCTAATTAATACAGGCGCTGTAAACATTGGTGAAGCGCTAAACAATTTACCAGCACTTGGCAATACATATTCTATGGCTAACTCAGGCCGTTTTATTGGTACTGCTGGTTTAAATATTCTTGATTTACGTAACATGGGTACAGACCGTACCTTAGTACTTGTAAATGGTAAGCGTCATGTATCAAGCTCTGCAGGCTCTCAAGCTGTGGATACCAATACTATTCCAAGTGTATGGGTCGAGCGTGTAGAAATTATCACTGGTGGTGCATCCGCTGTATATGGAGCTGACGCGGTAACAGGTGTTGTAAACTTTATATTAAAAGACAACATTGAAGGTATGGATTTTAGTGTTACCCGAGGTTTTGCCGATTTAAACAGCTACAACAACGAAAAAGCGACGTTCTCTTACGGCTCTAATTTTGATAACGGCCGTGGTAATGCCGCTTTTGCTATTGAGTACTCTGGCCAAGATTCATTAAATGCACTTGACCACCCTTGGACTAGTACTTCGTTTAGTAGTTTACGTAATCAAGCCCAAACAGATGCAAACAAAGATAGCGCAGCCTTCCCTGACAAAATCTTAACACCTAATGCTGGTTATTACGCAATTAATAACGCCGGTGTTTATGCACTTGAAGATGGATATACTAATAGCTTTAACGCCGACAGTAGCGCTCGCGACTTATACATAGGTGATAATGTAGATGGCTTGTCATGTGCAAACTGTGATTCGTTTAATCTTGGTCAATTTGAAGAGATTCAACCTGAGTTCGAGCGCTACAACGTAAACTTTAAAGTTAACTACGATGTTACCGACGACTTAAATGTCTACTTTGATGCAAAATACGTAAACAGCCAAGGCGAAAGCATAGGCCAACCTGCATTTTTCTTTTTCGACAGCGACAATAGCATTAAAATCGACAACCCTTACCTAGACCCAGCCATCAAAGCACGTATGGAAGAGGAAGGTGTTGATTCGATCATGGTTAACCGCATGATGACCGACCTTGGCCGCCGCATTGAAAACAATACGCGTGAAACAACGCGCTTTGTTACCGGCTTAAAAGGTACTGTATTTGAAGATTGGGAATTAGATACATCAGTTGTTTATGGCCAAACTGATCTTGAGCGTGAAAACGGCGCTAACATGATTTTAGCCAACTACTTTAATGCACTTGATGCCGTTGAAGATACAAATGGTAACGTAGTATGTCGTAGTGCTGCTGCACAAGCTGACGGATGTGTGCCTGTAAACATTATGGGTTTTGGCGCACCATCTCAACAAGCTATTGATTACATAAATACAGTATCAGTTGGTACCTCAACAATTAAGCAAACGGTTGTTTCTGGCTCACTTGCTAATGGCGCTATTTTTGAATTACCAGCAGGCTATGTAGGTGTTGCATTTGGTGCCGAGTACCGTAAAGAAGAAAGCGAAACAAAAGAGCCAGATAACGCAGAAGGTACTTTCTTTAACGCACTGGGCGAAGATAAAGGTTCGTTCAACGTACGCGAAGTATTTTTTGAAGCGACGATGCCAATTTTAACTGATTTGCCGCTTATCCAAGATTTAGTATTTGACACTGCAGTACGTCATGCTGACTACAGTACGATTGGCGAAGCCACTAGCTGGAAACTTGGCCTTGATTGGACTGTAAATGATGAGCTACGTGTACGTGTAACACAATCTGCAGCACTTCGTGCGCCAAACATTAGTGAAGTATTTGGTGCACCGAGTCAAACTTTCTACAATGTAGACGACCCGTGTCGCGCTGAAAACTTAGGTGACTTATCAAACGGTGCAACACGTACTGCAAACTGTGCCGCATTAGGCGTAGCGAGTGACTTTAATTCAGATTACGATTCAGCCTCTTTAGATGGTTTAAGCAGTGGTAACCGCGATGTTAAAGGCGAAGAGTCAACAAGTACAACTGTAGGCATTGTTTACCAACCAGAGTTTTTAGAAAACGCGCTACTTACTATTGATTACTGGGAAATTGAACTTGAAGATGCAATTGACACAATTAACGCGCAAGACATTCTTGATCGCTGTGTTGATAGCGCAACAGGTATAAACAATCAGTACTGTAACTTAATTACACGTAATGCTAATGGTGAAATTACTTTAATACAAAACTCTGTATTAAATGTTGCTGGCCAAAAAGCATCAGGGATAGATTTTGAACTAGGTTACGACTTTGACGCGCTTGAAGGTAGCTTTAAAACCCGCTTAATTGGTACTTACTTAATTGAACGTAAAGATTACCCGTTCCAAGACGACCCTAGTAACTACATTGAATACGCAGGTACTACAGGTGAAGCTAAGTGGCAAACTAACTTATCTGTAAGTTATGTTATGGATAACTTTTTCTCAACAGTTGAAACACGCTTTTTAAGTGAAGTAGATTTATATACAAATGTTGAGCTTGAAAATAACCCGAACCCAAGTAATCAAATGTCTTACGGTAAATACTTTATTACCGATATGACTGTTGGTTACAACTTCGATAGCGGTTTAGGCGTTAAAGTAGGTGTTGATAACGTATTTAATCGTAAACTTCCGTACGGTTCACGTGGTACAAGCGCGGGCAGCGCAAGTTACGACAACATTGGCCGCTTTGGCTACATTAACTTAAGCTACAGCTTATAATTAATAAAATAACTTATTAGGGCGTGTTGATCATTGGTGGGTGAATTTTCAGCAGTATGTTTGGTTTTTAGGCAAGGCAGAGCCTATGTAGTGTGGTTATTCCCCATAAATAGGCGATAACGCAGCATAAATACCAAACATGCGCTGCCCGAAGGGTTCTTTCTAGGGGCGATTAACTCTTTGTTGCTCGGTTTTTACTTAGTCCACTAGGTTACAAACCTCGCGTCGCGATTTAATTGCCCCTAAATTGAACAAATTTCAATCCACAAAGATCAACACGCCCTAGTTAAAACAAAGGCTCGCAGTGCGAGCCTTTTTTAATACATTTTATTTAATATTACTCAGCCACACGCTTTGGTATGGTTCTAGCTCTATTGTTAATTGGCTTTCTTCAATCGTTTTATCTGCCACCAAATCAAACCACTTTTGGGTGTTAATTAAGTTTAAGTCGGCTAATGTAAGTGTTTGTGGTTTATCGCTAATGTTATAAACACAAAATATGCTTTGGCGTCTGTCTATACTTTGTCGCCAAAAACCAAATAATCCCCCTGCTAAATGCAGCGTAAACTGTGTAGCATTTGGGTGGAAGGCACTTTGCTTTTTGCGTACTGCCAATAAACTTTTTATGCCGTTAAACACTTTATGATGATGACTGTACTTTTCACCAATTGCCGCCAGTAGCTTTGACTCTTGCCAACGATGGCGATTAATAGCACGGTTATGCTGTGAATTTTCAAAGCGTTCGTAATCGTTAGTTGTACCCAACAAACTATGAATATAAAGCCCTGGGATACCTTCTAGCGCAAACATAATTGCGTGAGCACACATAAACCGCTCCAGGCCAAACTTATCTGGGCCATTGTGCGTCCCTTGGAGAGCATCAAATAAAGCAATATTTAGCTCGTACGGTGTATGTGTGCCATCGTTACTTGTACGCATAGATACACGACCACCAAATTGCATTGTGGTACTTACTAGAGATGCCACTTCACTGGGTTGCAATAAACCTTCAATTGGTCTGAGCCCTATTCCATCGTGCGAGGCTATAAAATTAAAGTATGCCGTACCATTTTGCGCAGGCGGCATGCTCATCATCCAATGCTTAATTGCAGTGCTATCGCCACTAAGTAATGTATGAAGCAATAAAGGCGGCAGTGCAAAGTTATAAATACTGTGCGCTTCGTTGGCATTACCAAAATAAGACAGGTTTTCTTGGTTTGGAATATTGGTTTCGGTAATTATAACTACGCTGGGCTCTGCGTGCTCAATAAGTGTTCGCATTAGCCTTACTGCTTCATGTGTTTGCGGCAAGTTAATGCAACTTGTATTAAGCTGTTTCCACAAAAATGCAACCGCATCGAGTCTAAATAAACGCACGCCATTGTCTAAATAATGCCTAATTATTCCCACAAACTCTTTAAGTACCTCGGGGTTTGCAAAATCAAAATCAACCTGATCGTGACTAAAGGTACACCACACGTGTTTTTCGCCGCTTGGCGTAGTTACAGTATTTAATAACGATGAGGTTCGCGGGCGAACAACTTGGCTTAAATCATCCGTTAAGCTCGCCGTTTTGAAATAATCTTTACCCGGGTGTAAATCATTTAAAAAGTTCTCAAACCATACACTTCTGCTTGAGCAATGGTTAATAACTAAATCCGCCATTAGCTTTACGTCTTTAGCGATGTTTTGAATATCTCCCCAATCACCCAAGGACTCGTTCACTTGCACGTAGTTCATTACGGCAAAGCCTTCGTCTGAGCTGTACGGGTAAAATGGCAATATATGCAGCGCATTTAACTGCATATCACATTGCTCTTTTATAAACCTGTGTAGTGTTTTAAGCGGTGCCTCCATTGGGCTCGATACGGCAAATTCGCTATCATCGTGTTTAATAATAGAGTCGCCATAAGCAATCAATACTATATCTTGTTCATCCCACCGGTTTGTATGGGGTGTCGGGTCGCGCAGTGCATTGCTACCTAATATAATTTTAATAAGTTGCTGAGCAAGCTCAGTAACCGATAAAGGCAGCTCAACACCCTCATAAATAATATGAAGATGTTGCTCTACTCGTTGTAAAAATAATTCGCTAACTGTGCTCACATGCGCCCCTAATATTTATTGTTTAGACTTATAGGCTAGTTAACCTGCACGCAGGTTAACTATATTCTTCGTTATCTAGCTCTACGGCTTCTTTTAAGCGCTCAAGTACGTCTGGCATTGCTGATACAACACGGTTCCAACTTGGCACAAATGGCGCTTCCATTGGGTTTTCTAAAAAGTGTTGCCCTGCTTCCATAATATTTTGTGCAAACATTTCTACTGCTTTTTCTTCTTGGTGTACATCAAGCGTTAACCCGTTCATTAACGCATCGTTATGATACGTTTCTATAAAATCTAGACCGATACGGTAATAAGTCGCTTTTAATGAACGAATTGTTTCGCTGGTAAAAGTAACACCTTGAGTCGCCAGCTTTCTAAACAATGCCTTAGTAATATCAATCGACATTTTAGACAAGCCTGCACTTTGATCATCAAGTGAAAGTTCTTGGTGTTTATGATCGTAATTATCGGCAATATCTACTTGGCACAAGCGGTTATGCGAATAGTTACGATACATTTCACTCAGTACGCCTATTTCAAGGCCCCAATCACTTGGGATACGAATATCGTTTAATACATCGCGTCTAAACGAAAACTCACCTGCAAGTGGGTATCTAAAAGAGTCCATATATTCAAGGTAGTCGGTATTGCCTAAAATTGTTTTAAACGAGCGAAGCAATGGCGTTACTAATAAGCGCGATACACGGCCATTAATTTTGCCATTAGCAGTACGCGGGTAAAACCCTTTACAAAATTCATAGTTAAAACGCGGATGCGCAACGGGGTAAATTAAGCGAGCAAGTAGGCTTCTGTCGTAGGTTAAAATATCACAATCATGCAGTGCGATAGACTCTACTTCTGCTGTTGCTAATTTATAGCCCATGCAGTACCACACATTACGCCCTTTACCCAGCTCGCGTGGGGCAACACCTAGCTCTTGTAATTCTTTATCAAGTGCTTGTAAGCGTGGGCCGTCGTTCCATAATACTTTATGGTTTTGGTTTAGCTCTTTAAAAAAGCCAAGTGCATGGCGGTACTGTGCTTCGTCAGCTCTATCTAAACCTATGGTAATTTGCGATAAATACGGTACTTCGCGTAATTCACTAACTATATTTTGCAGTGCAGGACCTTCAAGTTCACTAAATAACGAAGGAAGTATTAATCCCATTGGGCGCTGCTTGCTAAAAGTAAGTAGCTCTTTTTCTAGATCTTCTATTGGTCTGTCGGCAATATTATGTAATGTTGTAATAATGCCATTTTGGTAAAAATCAGCCATGAGATGTTTGCTCCTCAGAAATACTTAAAATACTGCTAATGCACGGCAACGATGTTATTTCTTCAATCCAGCCCAGCGGTGCTGGTGATTGAGAGTATCGTGCTTTATTGTGCGACAATTTAACCGGCTTTTTACTCGCCGGATTGGCAATAATAATGGCGATATTTGCGTGTTCTAACATTTGCTTATCGTTATCGCTATCACCCAGTGCTATAACCGTGAGAGGCTTTCTGAAATGATGGGTAAACTGTTTAACTAACCACTGCTGTGCAGCGCTTTTATCGGTATTTTTGGCAATATGAATGAAGCGCCCACCAATTTTTATATCGTAGCCGAGTGCTTCAACATCGTTTACAAAAGCTGTGAGTAATTCGTCATTGCCATACCAATAAAGAGGGTCTGAATAATCGCGGGTTTGTGCGCGTCTTGCTTGCGCATCATCGAGACCTGTAAGTTCTGATATTTGCTCACTCGATAAGTCACTAAACAATTTGTAATGTGCTTTATAATCTGCCTTTAAAGTATTTAAGTCCTTTAATAAACTCGATAGCGGCTTTGCCATTGCGTAGCACCAATACGCGCCTACTTTTTTACAACCAATTGGCTTTAATTCAAAATAGTCTTCTGGAATAAATACCGCTGCACCGTTTTCGACAATAAAAGGCTGTTGAATATTTAAATCGTTTTTAAGCTCTATAACTTCGCAAAAAGTTTTGCTGGTATTAAACACCACAGGAATATGCGCATTTTGCAGCTGCTGTAATAACTCACTGATATTATTTATATTGTAATCGGCGTGATCGAGTAATGTACCGTCCAAATCTGTAAAAATAATAGGTTGAAGGGTGTCATCACTTGTTAGGTGCATACCGCTAATATCTCGGTTGCTATCAAGTTCAATTAAAGCATTTGCTTTAGCGCTCAGTGTGTTTAAGTTCTCACGCGTAATGCGCTCAAAATGAGAAATAAAATACACCAATTGCTCGTTAGTCATGGTGCCTGAGCCTTCACCTTTTTTGGCTATTAGCTTTTGTTCTTGCTCTTGTCGCCATGTAAAAACATCACTAAAACTCGGTGCTTTTAGCATAACTGTATAATCAATTAGGTTAAAAACGGCTTTATATTCATTTGCCAAACAGCTATTTACACAGCGGCGCCAAACGCCTTCTTTATCAAACTGGTGCTCTAACTCGTTAAGCGGCTCACTCAATGAAAACAACGGTTGTGGCTCACTGCCCACGCACCATCCTTCTAAAATAACAATATCAACTGGCTTTTCGTTTGTTAGCCAATCACTTGCTGACACGCTGTCGTCTTCGTGTTTATTAAAACGTGGAAGCGGTACGTTTACCTCTCCTGCCAGTAAGTTAGTTATTGTGCTATTCATTAACGCTACATCGTGAGTACCCGGTACTCCGCGAGTAGTAAAAAGAGGATGTACGTCTTTGGCAAGGTCAGTACGTGCTTGTTTTGCTAAATAAAAGTCATCAATTGACAATGCAACACTGTTAAGTGGTGTGTTTTTAGAAAACCACGTAACTAAAAAATCTGCGAGTGTTGTTTTTCCTGAGCCCTGGCATCCATTTATGGCAACAAAAATAGGAGTATTTGTTTTTTTAGATTCGAGGATGTCATGCGCAAGTGGAACAAAATATTGCTCACTCAAATATTGATACTTTAAAGGCAGTTGGTGTTTTGCTAAAAACGGGGTTATATCCACAATATTGGCCTCTGACATAGTAACTCCTTTGCATACGATGCGTTCTGGAAATTAAATGCAGGTAATAGACCATTATTATTTTTGTATATTTATTAATAGGTTAAAAAAATAGCGCGTTGAAAATGCGCTATTTTGGTGCAATATTTTTAACTTACGTGCACTATTAACTCTCTTGAGGCTGCGCCTTAGGTAGTACAAGGTTGAGTACAATGCCTAAAATAGCGCATAAACTTACGCCCTCTAAACTAAATTGGCTACCACCTATATGCATACCGCCAATACCGCACACCAAAATAAGTGCAACAATACTTAAGTTACGTGGTGCTGTTAAATCATCGCCCGACTTAACTAACGTATTTAAACCCACTACAGCAATAGAGCCAAAAAGTAGAATCATAATGCCACCCATTACAGGTACAGGTATAGTCTGTAAGCCAGATCCCATTTTAGCAACAAAGGCTAAAATAATGGCGATAATGGCTGTCCACATCATTACTTTAGGATTGAAGTTTTTGGTAAGCATAACAGCTCCCGTTACCTCTGAGTAAGTTGTGTTAGGCGGGCCGCCAAATAATGATGCAGCAGACGTCGCAAGGCCGTCACCAAACAAAGTACGGTGAAGCCCAGGCTTTTTCAAAAAGTCTTTATTGGTCACTTGGCTTATAGCCATCATATCGCCAATGTGCTCAATTGCAGGTGCTATTGCTACAGGCACCATAAACAAAATAGCCTGCCATTTAAACTCAGGCCATGTGAAGTTTGGTACAGCAAACCACTGTGCGTTAGTTACTGCGTCAAATTGCACAACGTCCATTGCAAGCGATAAACAATAACCCGCAACAACCCCTGCCAGAATAGGTATAAGCTTAAATACGCCTTTTCCCCACACTGCAAAAATAAGCGTAACCACTAACGAGAACAACGAAATATAAATAGCGCTGTTGTAATCAATAATTTGAATACTGCCGTCGCCACTTTTACCCATCGCCATATTTACAGCAACAGGTGCAAGCGCTAAACCAATAACCATAATTACAGGGCCTACAACCACAGGCGGTAAAATTTTATGAAGCGTTGCAACGCCCTTAAACTTTACTAATAAACTTAAAAGCATATAAGCAAAGCCGGCCACCATTAAGCCGCCCATAGTGGCTGGCACGCCCCACATTTGCACAGCGGCAATAATGGGTGCAATAAAAGCAAACGATGAAGCTAAAAATATAGGCACTTGGCCTTTAGTCACTACCTGAAACAGCAAAGTACCAATGCCAGCGGTAAAAAGCGCAACATTAGGATCCAAGCCCGTTAAAAGTGGCACTAATACCAGCGCACCAAATGCTACAAACAGCATTTGCGCGCCCGTTAAAATAGTTTTTATTGAAAAGGTGTCATTATTTTGCACTTAAAGACTCCTAAACAGTACCGAATATTTTGTCGCCCGCATCGCCTAAACCAGGGATAATATAGCCCTTTTCGTTTAAGTGGCTATCTACAGAGGCTGTAAATATTTCTACGTCGGGATGTGCTGTAAGTGTTTTTTCCACACCTTCTGGTGCAGCTACTAATACAATTACTTTGATTTCTTTACAGCCTGCTTTTTTAAGCATATCGATTGTAGCAATCATTGAGCCACCTGTTGCAAGCATAGGGTCAATAACTAAGCTTAAGCGCTCATCAATATTACCAACGAGCTTTTCAAAATATGGTACTGGTTCTAGTGTTTCTTCGTTACGTTCAAGACCAACAACACTTACTTTAGCCGCTGGTAATAACTGCATAACACCGTCCATCATGCCAAGACCAGCGCGTAAAATAGGCACTACGGTAATTTTTTTACCTTTAATATGCTCTACTTTTAATTTATTGCCATCCCAGCCTGTAATTTCGTTATCTTCTAACTGTAGGTTTTTAGTTGCTTCGTAAGTTAATAAGGTTCCAACTTCAGAACATAATTCACGAAAGCTTTTAGTACTAATACCATGCGCTCGCATTAGGCCTAGTTTATGTTGAACAAGAGGGTGAGAAATAACGTGAATTGCCATGATATAAACCTACTGATACAAGAATTTGCAGTATTTTATATTAAAAAAGGTCATTTGACCTGTAGTTTTAAAGAGATTTTCATACATCGTGCCAAAATGTATTGTTTTGCTTGATATTTATGCAAGCAATCAACCCGTTGTGTTTATTAAATGTTACTCGCTAACCAGCTGTTTACTTGCTGTTGCATATAACTATTTATTTTTTGGTGCTCGGGGCTCCAGCCAGCTAAAAATCGATAAAAGTCAGCCCATGCAGCAGGCCATAAAGCGAGCCAATCGTCAGCTATTTTACCTGCTGGTGCTGTAGGATGATAAGTTGTAATAGCAGCCTTTAAATTATCAAAATAATACGCAAGATACTCATCAGCGCACTCGTGTAATTGTGCATCACTTAAGCAACTGGTCATAAAATACATTACATCAATTATCCCAGAACCTGCACCTATATACTGAAAATCATAACCGAGTATTTCATCGCGCTCATTTGCTGCAAAGTTAGCAAGTTTTGCATCGCCATGAATCAGCGTTTTATACGCACAACTTTGTAGCTGCTCATCTATTTTATGTGCAGCATTTTTAATATCGGACTTTTCATTTTCGCTTGTTTTTAATTTATTAAACTCATCTGGTCGCGTGCTTAAATGCCAATAATTGCCTTGCTGCCATAACCCATTAGCGGGTTCACTTAAGTTAAACGCATGAAAGTGCGCAAGCCACTTTAATATAGCTTTAACATGTTGTGCCCCTGCTTGAGCAAACCCATGTTTGGTGAAATCCTTAAACACCAGCGCGTATTCATCGTCTTTATTAATTGCGCTTATACATTCAATACTTTGCGCATGTTTTGGTAAGTGCTGGCTATAAAGCTTATAAAAAGTGTATTCAACACTATATGAGTGCTGCTTTCTTTTAAGCGCAAATTCGCTTTGTTTAATTTTAGGATGGTGTATATAACTGGGTATTTTAATCGCTTTAATAACACATGGCTTATCATCAAGCTGGCACTGCACAATATTGCCACACCCACTCCAAAGTGATGTAAGCGTATCGCCAATTTCAATGTGTTTAAAGTGAGGTTGTAATAAAGGAAGATAAAATGCCATAGCTATATTAAGTAATTAAGTTTTTTGTAGTTTAACATTAGTGGACGTTTTTAATAAAACTAAGGCATAAGAAAGCTCCACTTGGTTTTATACAAGTTTGTATGTAAATAGTGGCCAAAATCACTATGCCACAACACTTTGATTTTGAAATTAACTGGATAAAACCATGTCTTCCTAGGTTGAGTATATTTAGGCATTTTAGCCTCTTCAAAGTGATGAGGAGGTGTCCACTAAAACGGGTGAGGAGCAATGTCCTGCTTGAATGGTTTGTTATGTAACCTTTATACCACTTTCCTCAAAAAACTTTTCTAATTTACTTTTATTAATGTTTGATAGAAAAGCAAAAGATCTAAAGGTAATACCGACTTTAGATTTAAAGTCTATTAGGTGACCCAGCGGACCAAGATTATAGGAGCGTATTTCTTGAAGTGAATCAAGTGCAATGTCATCTTTAAAAAAGCCATAACCGTAAAAGTACAACCTATTTTGATGAATTTGAAAAACAGGCTTACTTAAAGCTCTAATAGACCAAACCCAAAGGATAAAACCAACACCAAATAAAATAATCAAAGTAAAATCTAAACGATAGTTAAGCAAGCTAAGTAATAATTCATCATCGCTCCTATTACGAGCCTCTAAGAAATAAACACCTAAAAAGGTTCCTATCGGAACTCCAGGTATTACCCAGATGTACATCAAGAATGCTTTCCACATTGGATAATGTTCTGTGGACGAGTTTCTCCAGAATTTCACGATTCTTCCTTGGTTACATAACTTTTAAATAAGGGGCGCAGGCATGTGGGCTAAAATCCGAACGAAGTGAGCAGCCCACATGTTTGTGCCCCAGCCCGCGCAGCGGGCGAACTTAATTTTTTTGTTATACGTTTGATTGAACAAAAAACTGCCTCATGCCAGTGCTATAGAACACATAGTACGCCCAAACAGCTATTATTGCCCCACCTATTACAACCCCAGTTAAAGAATAAAAAGACATGAAGGCAATAATAGATGCCCAGTATAAAAAAGTACCAACACGGCCAGCCCAGTGTTTATTCACTGAAGCAAAGCAAATTGCAATGATTAGTATGCTAAATAACAGAAAGCCGGGCGCCATACCTGTTAACCAAAATTCTTGATAAGTAAGGCTGCGCCCATTCAACGAATACTCTCCGTTTGGCCAAGGCCAGAAAGCAAAAAGCACCATCAGTGAATATGTAATTGAGTTGAGCATATGCTGAAACCGGAATAACTTTGGCATCCCTTTCGTTTCTTTGAATACTCTCATGAATTTATTAAAAATCATCCTTGATGCCTGTTCGACGTATAACGATTCGAATATGCGGCGCGCGCTGTTTGCGCGTCGCGCCATAATTTGTTTGTTATATGCAAATTACTCAACAGCCTCAGTAGTATTGTTTTGATTAATGTCATTTTTTAACACTAGAATGGCAATATAAATTAAACCGAGTGGCGGAATAAATGCTAATAGCACGCCTATAAATGTAGCTATTTTAGGTGTGCTAGTTTTACGTTTAGCCAAATAATAACTAAGGACACCGATAACGATCCCAGAGATAAATATTATCTCTCCTAATAGTGTTGCATTGATATTCATACGCGATTCTCCTTTTGCATATAACGCCCATTTAAGAGGCTTTTAATTGTTAGTTACAATGTGAAGCGAAGCGGAAAAAGTCCTGCTTGAATGGCTTGTATGGATAATAAACCCATAAATTAATTAATACTTTAACCTAGTTCGGGTAATGTGAGGCCCAAGCTTTGGCTGCAACCAAAGCCTTTTATACAGTAGTTCGATTGATTGAACGCTCCTCTATTGAGAGACCGATAACAAGAAAGGACGCTGTATAAACTCCAAGCATTAAACTCGGATAGTCAACGGGGCCTCGAGCCCGAATCGCAAGGCAGAGTCAGCTTATTATGAATACACTCAATAAGCAAAATGAAATTAACGTCGGTGTCGATACAGGTAAAACTCAACTCGATATTTACATCCGACCGTTAGATATATATTTCACCGTAGAAAACAATGACGGCGGCATTAAACACGCTATAAAAACACTAAAAAAGCACCCAATAACGCGTGTTACTATTGAAGCAACTGGGCGCCTCGAACACCCCTTTATTATGGCGTGTGCTCAAGCGAATATCCCTTTCGTTGTTGCTAATCCCGTTAATATTAAACGTTTCGCAGGCGCTATTGGCCAAAAAGCAAAAACAGATAAACTTGATGCGCAACTCATCGCTCATTTTGGTGAAGCAATAAAGCCACCACTCTCTTCTTTAAAGCCAGAGCAGATGCGCTTGATGAGTGATTTACTTTCTAGAAGAAGGCAGTTAATGGATATGCAAACGATGGAGAAAAATCGTTCACAAATAATGCCAAAAACAATATCATCACTAATAAAACCTATCCTAACGGCATTAAAAAATCAGATTGACAAAGTAGATTTGAAACTACAAAAACTCATCAAAGAATGTGACGAATATAAGGTCAAGAATGACATTATTCAAAGTGTGCCTGGCGTTGGTAATGTTGTCGCGTTTAACTTACTTAGTGACATGCCTGAGCTTGGGTGTGTAAACAATAAAGAGGCTGCATCACTGGTTGGTGTTGCACCATTTAATCGAGAAAGTGGTGCTTATCAGGGTAAACGGATGATACGAGGTGCAGCTAAACTGGACAGCCACTCTAATTGAACAAACAAAATGTTGCCATAAAATTTAATTTGTAGGCTAATAATATATCTTTTATCGACAGGTTATTTTTATTTCAGCTAAACTGGACAGCCACTCTAATTGAACAAACAAAATGTTGCCATAAAATTTAATTTGTAGGCTAATAATATATCTTTTATCGACAGGTTATTTTTATTTCATTCATCAAATAAGTCACTAGCGCTCTTAATCTAAATTGCACGCATGAAAATGACTGCATGGTGCAGTTGTGATTTTTTACTGAATAGTTTTACTGAGTAGTTTAAATTTTATGCCAGTAGCTTTTCGCAGTTACTGATATTCGTTCGCCGCTTTCGGTTTAAGTTTTCACAATAACCTTCTTGTGAGACTGGTCTGCCCACTGCGCCATGAAATACGCGCGTAAATTGGGTTGTAAGCTTTAACCAGTTTTCTGCAGATATATTCACCCTTTCTAGTAAAGGCAAGTGTGTACTTTCAATATACCCTCGCTTATTTTCTCGTATACAACGTCCTGTTAATTCAACAAGTTCAAGGTACGATTTAAGCTCAAACGGCAGACCTTTTGGCATTATTTGACGTGGCATGCCTGAAAAGCGCTGTAGTTTTTTTGGTTGTTTACCATCCTTTGCATACGTTAAACGCTGTTTGATGCTGGTATGGCCTGAATCCTCTGGAGTGTTAGCCATTTTAGCTCTAATGGGATTTAAATCGACATAGGCCATACAGGCCGCAAGTGCTGCCTCATCTAGTAATGCCTGCGATTTGAATCTACCCTCCCAGAACCGTCCAGTGCAGTGATCTTCTTTATTTGCTCTGCGAGCAATGTCTTCATTTAATAGCCGCATAAACCAGCTGATACTTGATAGGCGCTCTCGGTATTGCTTTACTGTTTGATTAAAAAAGATAAGTTCAACTTTACTTAGCTTTTCATCCTGTATGTATTTTTGCGTAAGTACGGTCCCTTTACAAAGTTTATGCCAACGGATAATAATCGCTTTATCATTTAGCCTATTCGCTTTTTTATCATCAACATACAGTACTAAATGGGTATGATTACTCATTACGGCATAAGCACATACATCAATACAAAATATTTTTGCTAATACGAGCAACCTATCTTCAACCCAGCCTCGTCGATGCCCATAAGATTGACCAGTTAAACGGTCTTCACCACATAAAAATGCACGGCGCACGCAACGCGAAATACAGTGATAGTATTTTGTATCAACCAAACTTACTTGACGCTTTCTTGCGATTGCCATAAGACACCCTGCACATTTTTTGCACTAAACAAAGGCTAGCCTTTAATTTTAAAAAATGCAAAATTTAGGATGGATGTCTTGTTTATTCAATGTATTCAATGCTCTATTTTCGATAATGAAATTAGATTCTTCCCATGTACCTACAAATAACTCAAACCAAACTGTATTCCAAATTGCATTGCTAAATAAGCAATGCCTAGCCAAAGTAACACCTTGTTTATTCACTAAAGTGAAATTAACATCCATACCGCCAACTTTATGATTCAACTCGGTTATTGCTCTCAAGCTCCTTGCTTTATTCCACTTTGTCGTTTTTTTATATTCGCGTTTTAGCTCAAAATTACTCTCTAAAACTTGTTTAGAGACTGTTCTTATAACTTCAGATACCTGATCGGACAGTTCAAATCTTTTGCAAAGCACGAGCAAGGAATCTCTTACATAAAATAGAGATCGTTCATTTTTATCCTGTTCGGGAAGTTTTTTGAATTCGCTAAAATCAAAATCGCATCGACGATAAATTGCTATTCCATCTGTAGATGCTTCAGTAAAGTTTTCACCTTCGAAGGGACCAAGATAAATATTTAACTTAGATATCCCGTAAAAATCGAACTTGTTGGGTAAAAGGGTGAAAATATATCCCGCAAGTTTTCCCAATAAGCCATCAAATACCGATTTTGAGCTAATTTCTCTTCGCTATGTTTTCCAGCGTTAATTAGTTGTACGTCTCGGAATATCATTGGTTACCTAACTTTAAGCTAAGGGGCGCAGATGCGTGGGGCATAATGGCGAAGCCGCCCCGCGTATAGGCGTCCCTGCGACCAGAGGGAGCGAGCTTGAGCGTTTTGTTAGAAGTGCCATGCTACCAACCCTCCAAATGTGTACCAACTTCTTTGCCTTTTTCGAGGTCATCCTTTGCAAGGTAGCCAAATTTGTTATGCTCATTTCGCATACTTAGCCTATGAAATGTAATGCAAAAAAGTAAATATACAAACCAGAAAAAGAATAATAATCCACTAAACAATAGTGACTTTTCTACTAAGTCTAAGCCATCCCTAAAAAATACAATCGGAATTCCAATTAGGGCAACAAGCCAAGAAATATGTAAAAAAGAGACTTTTGCAGCGGTCTTTAAAATAGTGCAGTTGTAATAAGACATTTGCAGATCCTTCTGGCACTTCTAACGCCACCTTAAGCGGCAAAAAATTGTTTGCCAAAATGTTGAACGAAGTGAAAACAGCAAACTGTTTTTTGTCCGTTTAAAGGTCTTGTTAGCCATATTAAACGGCTTGCTGCTCTTTAAACCATGGGCTATTTACATTGTCACGCCAAGCACACCAACCCCTAGGAAGGTCAGAAAACTGTTCTATTAGCTTATGATGCTCATAAAAACACCCAAAGCAAGCAACTACAATATCTTCTGTTGTCGTACCACATAAGAACTGCCAGTCACCATCTTCATCATGTACGATAAAAACAATAGGATACTGTTCGTGTACTACAAGTTTAGTTGTGTACACTTGCGAAGAACTAGACTCTTTAAATGGCCATTCATTTTGATTAAAGTTATGATTATGACTCATGAGTACCTTATATGGCTAACGCCCTGTTAAGGGGCTGATAATTGTTGGCTAAAATGTGTAGCGAAGCGAAACCGAGCCAACTGTTAGCAGTCCCGCTTGAACAGCTTGTTATGCGTCTTTTTGCCATGGCAATTGAAGATATAGCAACGTCGTACACGCAAAAATTAATATTGTAAAAAATTTGGCTAACCTTATATTTATTTCAGTTGAACCAAGAGCTACTGCAATAAAATAAAGTACTAACACAGAAAATGAAATAGCAAATGCGAAAACAAGTGAGCAAAGGTATTTATTTAAGTTTGATAGTTTTAATTTTGTATAAGCGAAAACACCAATTAAAAGTGTTGGTATAAAAGTTAACAACACTAAAGGTGCGGTTGGATCTTCAATTTCACCTTCTTGGAGTTCATCGATTGTTATTTTTATGATTAATCCAAGTAGCACAATTCCAACGAATTTAAACGTGACTTTTAAGTTTGACCAAAATTTAGATTTGAATTCATAGGTCAATTAGAAACTCCATTTTATCGAGACGCATAACGCCTCATTAAGAGGAAATTTATAGTTGGCTAAAATGTTGAACGCAGTGAAAACAGCCAACTGTAAATTTTCCTGCTTTAATGACTTGTTATGTGTACTTTACACTTAACCTTTTTTAAACACGCTTAATAACTGCCTAAATAATACAGGACTCATCGCCCGAATCCATGCAAAACCAACAATAGTAAAAGGCACAGAAAACGTAAATAATATAAGAGTTACTGTTTTCCTAAACTGAGATTCATCAAATAGAATATTGTTGTTATAAATAGCACCTAACATAAAGCCCATTAATAGCATCAAAGCAATTAACCATTTAGATATTTTCAGCTCGTTGTATAAAGTTTTATGAGAACCAGTTTTCTTTAAATATAAAAAAGTTCCTACATGCAACAAACCAAAAAACGTTGATAAGATTAAAAACACTTCGAATTTAACAGTAGACTCCTTTGTACACATAACGCCCCAATAAGAGGCTAAAAATTGTTTGCTAGAATGTGAAGCGAAGCGGAACCAAGCAAACTGTTTTTAGTCCTGCTTGATTGGCTTGTTAAGTTCACATTCACTGGTTTCGATTAGTAAAATGCGTTTAGGGTACAGACCTAACTCATGATCATAAAACTGAGAAGGCATTTCTTCATAACTTGTTAGGTGTCCCATTTCGCTTATCCAACCCCAAGGGTTTTCATACACCTTAGGCACATCTCCCATTTTATTACGGGTATTATTTGAAAATGCAATATTTGGACAAACTGCTAAACACCTTAAAGGAACTGTCTCAGGAAACGCGTGAATTTTTTCAAAAGTACGAAAACCTCGTTTAGAAAGTGCAGTTTTAACGTTTTTTAAAGGCGTGACAGTACATCCAAATTTAGGGATATCAAGAGGTAATGGACAGTTCCAGCTCTTAGGATACTCAGAATGTTTCAAGTGATTATAAAACGCATATATTGGAATCGCTTTATTAGCTTTAGCATAAGCTTCTAATATTTCATGTTGTGCTCTGGCATTACTACCTTTACCCACCACATGATTTAACGACGCATACCTGCCTGTTTTCAAATCCAGCTTTTTTGCTTGAACAGCATAGCGTAAATATCCTTGCTTTCTGTTGCCTATCCACCACTCCCAGTCTGTTCCTTTCAGTTTTTCTTTATCTTTAGGTGTTTGGATAATTTTAATGTTTGATAATTTTTGAGAAGCTAAATATAACAACAAATTGTCTGTTAATGTTTCTTCGCCTTGATTTATACCAAACTGTATAGAGTTGTCTAAACGATTCCAAACATCGTCACAAACAATATTAAGGTGATGATCTAGCACTGAACCTCCTTGTGAACTTAACGCCTCAATAAGAGGCTAAATATAGTGGGCAAAATGGAGCGGAGCGAACAGCCCGCTGTATTTAGTCCTGCTTAATTGCCTTGTTAGCTGTGTGAGACAAACGTTTGCGGTTTACCGCTGTAACTTACTAATAAGACGATATATTATTTTAAATACACTTTACTTAAAAGTTTACGCGAAGAAAACAACGAAAAGCATTTAACGTTAAGTAAATTATAATTAGGGATAGTTGAAGTGAAACGTAAAACCTTTTACTAAAAACCAATCCCTGATTTATACAAACTGAATAAGACTGCTAACGCTCCGCATAAATGGCGGATAACAGTTGGCTAACCTTAGCGAAGAATGAGCGCCAGCCAACTGTTAGGCGTCCATTTTAATGCGTTTGTTATGTATTAAACGCACCTATCTAAAATACCGTTTGAATAACACTGGGCAAAGAAATTTAGAATGTTCAATATCAGGTAAACTGTTACCAGGATGAGAGCAATAACTAAATACTGAATCAACAAAGTAAGCAAGATCTATAAGGTATTTATTAGCTTTTTTAGAGTGAAGAGCTTTACTTACTCGAATCTTTTTTAAGTCAGCTAAATCATTTTTATCAACTCGAAATTGGCCAAAATAAGGATCGTTAGAGTAAAATTCGATACGAAAAGCCTCACCTTCCAAAATATACTCGATATCATGGAATTTCTTCCATGATATATAACCAGCATTATATTTTTTAGCTAGAGTAATACCTTTTTCTAAATTACCACTGCTTCTATATTTGACCAGTTTTTTGCAGCAAGCTAATAGGTATTTCTTTATTTGCTTTTGTTTAAACGGGTCAGCGTTTAATTGCTCAAGCCTATTCAATATATCCATATTCAAAGTAATACATAACGCCTTGCTAAGAGGAAAATAATGGTTGGTTATAATCGCGAAGCGATGGCCAACTGTTATTTTTCCTTTTAAGCAACTTGTTAGCATTATTTACTCTGTAGTTGAATATGTCGTACCTTCTAATAAACCTTTATTAGATAAAGTGACTTCAAATCTCTTAAACAAAGCAAAAAAATCTACAACAGGCATGTCAATACGGATTTCCTTAACATTTAAGTTATCTTTGGTTGCCTCAATCATTTCTGGAATATTGCTATAACCATTTAAGCCCGAAACAATAAACTTAACACTAACAGGATCTCTGTGAGTTCCATGATTTTCACCAGCCCACATAGAAATACCTAGAACATACTCACCTTTAGTAATGTGTCCTTGGTCTTCTAACCATTTACTAGCATGCTCCATATCAGCTTTATCTGCTGCGGCACTACCTATTAGATCGTTGTATTGTACTGATGCTTTAAAAGTTTCCATTTTACTTCCTTTGTGATGTTGATAAATATTATTGGAATCGAGAATCTCGATAATGCTAACAATTTAATAGTGCGCTCATCGCGCATATTTCTGCCAACGATACGCTCATGTATTTTATAAATCATTTTTACCAAATAACTTAACACATTGCTATATATAATTTTTATTAGCATTCAAACTCTCAATAAAAGAGAAAATGCGCTCGCCGCTCATTTTCTTGAATATGTGTGCATCACAACTATACTGTATATAAAAACAGCGCCATTATTGGTAATAGTATGAAAACACGTTCCCCATTTTTAAATTATATAGCCGATTATATGTTAGTACGTCAGTATTCATTACGCACCGTAGATACCTACCTAAGATGGATTGCATCTTATATCCATTTTCATAATAAACGCCATCCCGCCTCAATGGGGGACAATGAAGTCGAACGCTACTTAGAACATTTAGTGTTAAAGCAAAACGTTGCACCACGTACGCAAGCCACCGCACTCAATTCATTGTCATTTTTATACAAGCACATAATAAAAAAAGAACTCTCATTAAATTTAAATTTTGCCCGTAGTAAAAAACAAGCAAAGCTCCCTGTAGTGATGACCCCAGAGGAAGTTAAAATGTTGATGGCTCATTTAAATAAGCGCTATTATTTAATTGCAGCCCTTATGTATGGAAGTGGCTTAAGAGTAATGGAAGCGGTGCAATTAAGAGTAAAAGATATTGATTTTGATTATAAATGCATTCAAGTATGGAATGGAAAAGGTAATAAACACCGCATTGTTACGCTGGCCACAGAGCTAATTCCTATGCTGAGAAATCAAATTTTGAACGTTGATGACTATTTAAAACTGGATTTAAATAATACTAAATATTCTGGCGTATGGATGCCATATGCTTTAACAAAAAAATATCCAAGTGCCGCAAAATCGCTTGCGTGGCAATATTTATTTCCTTCTCATATATTAAGTTCAGATCCTCAAAGTGGTGAAATAAGGCGACATCATTTTCATCACTCTTGTATTAGAAAAGAGATTAAAAAAGCCGTCCAAAAATCAGGGTTAACAAAAATAATAACACCTCATACATTAAGACACTCATTCGCTACGCACTTGCTGCAAAATGGCGCCGATATAAGAACTGTTCAAGCTCAGCTTGGCCATTCTGATGTTAAAACTACACAAATTTATACCCATGTACTACAACAAGGTGCTAATGGTGTTATTAGCCCTTTTTCAAGATTATAAGCGTCTCTTTTTAATCCTCTAAGCATACATACTCACTTTCAAACCAATACCGTCATCTACTTTAAATAACACATAAAAAAGCCCCGCTTGTTTTTACACAAGCGGGGCTCCACACTAATTTTTTACTCAAAAATAAAAGCGCCGATACTGCGGGCGCTTTGCATCATTGAATATAATTACTTTAGCTTACTGATTAACTACGCTTTTAAGCGGATTAATCGGCTGTGCGTTATCGTCTAGTATGTTCATATCAAAATCGAACTCATCTACACGAATCGCTTTTTCACGTTTGATGTTGTAATCAATTAACTGAACGTGTTCAGCTTGCGTGATTACGTTTGCCGCTAATGCGTTATCAAGTGTAATGTTAAAACGTGCACCTGGCTTAATTACTTTAGCACGTAATGCTTTTTTAACTTTAGCCAGCTCGCCAAGTGATGCCATTTTAGCTTTGTAAGCTTGCTCATTAATATGATGGCCATCGCCCACTACTGGTTTAACTAAATGCGTGATTTGCGCTTTAAATGCGGTATCTAGCTGAGCTTGCTTAGCTAGTTCGCGGATTAAATCGTCGCTAATTTTTGGCATTTTAGTTGAGTAGTTCATTGTAATGAAACGAATAAACTTACGTGTACCACTTGCAGGGAAGTTATCTAAAAACTTATGCAATGCTTCTTCAGCACTTTGTAGTGCAAAACGAGTCGCGTAATGGAAATACGGCGCTGCTTGCTCACGGTCACTACTTGATACTTTTTGCTCGTAGTATTTAATTGATGCCATAGCTGCATATAAGAAGCTCATTACATCGCCTAAACGTGCCGATAGCATTTCTGCTTGTTTTAACTTACCGCCAAGTACCAGTAACGAAAAGTCTGCGTACACTGCAAGTTTTGCAGATAATTTATGTACTGCTTTTTCGTAGTCACGTACTTCTGGTAATTCAGAATTAGCACTTGCTGTAAATGGTAAAACACCAAGGCGGAAAGCACGTAAGCTGTTTGCTGTGCTGTAGCCGATTGTTTTACGCAAAATGCCGTTAAATTCTTTATCTGCGCCTTTGTCTTCACTGTGAATTGACTCAACCATAGATTGTAAATATGGGTGACAACGCATAACACCTTGACCAAAGATCATTAGGTTACGTGTAAGAATGTTCGCGCCTTCTACCGTAATGGCAATCGGCTGAGCAACATAACCGCTTGCTAATGTATTTTGTGGACCGTTTTGAATCGCTTTACCTGCTTGAATATCCATTGCTGAATCAAGCACGTCGCGACCAAGCTCTGTCATATGGTATTTAGCAATTGCGGTTACTACTGATGGTTTTAAACCCATGCCTAAGCCTTCAGTTGTAAGTACGCGCATTGCTTCTTGTAGGTATGTTTTACCTGCAATGTCGGCTAGTTTTTCTTGAATACCTTCAAACTGACCAATGGCTAAACCAAACTGTTCACGCACTGCTGCGTATTCAGATGCTGATTTAAATGCAACTTGTGCTGTACTAACACCTAGCGCAGGTAATGAAATACCACGGCCAGCACCTAAACAGCTAACCAGCATTTGCCAACCACGGCCGATGTTTTTCTGTCCACCAATAACAAAATCTATTGGTACAAATACTTTGTTACCACGTGTAGTACCGTTGTAAAAACGAATACCCATTGGGTCGTGGCGATTACCAAGCTCAACACCTGGGTGCTCTTTAGGAATAAGTGCACAGGTAATGCCTAGGTTTTCTTTACCACCTAGCAGACCATCAGGGTCAACTACTTTAAATGCTAAACCAAGTACGGTAGCAATAGGTGCAAGTGTAATGTAGCGCTTGTCCCAGGTAATTTCTAAACCAAGGACTTCTTCGCCGTTGTACATACCTTTAGTTACTTTACCAACATCAGGAATACCACCTGCATCAGAACCCGCTTCTGGGCTTGTTAATGCAAAACATGGAATGTCTGTACCATTTGCTAGGCGTGGTAAGTAATGTGCTTGTTGTTCTTGCGTACCAAAGTGAAGTAATAACTCACCTGGGCCTAACGAGTTAGGAACCATTACGGTTACCGCAACTGCTGAGCTTTTAGTCGCAATTGTGCCAACAATGGTAGAGTTTGCATAAGGGCTAAACTCTAAACCACCAAACGACTTAGGAATGATAAGCGAGAAAAAACGCTCTTTTTTCAAAAACTCTAAGATGTCATTTGGTAAATGAATGCCGTTTTGAATCACTGAATCGTCAATCATGCCCAATAACTCTTTTACTGGACCGTCTAAGAATGCTTGCTCGTCTGCGCTTAATGTAGCAGCAGGTACGTCGCGAAGTGCACTGAAATCAGGTTTACCTTGGTAGATAGAACCTTCAAGCCATACATCACCCGCGTCTAGCGCTTCTTGTTCTGTGATAGAAATACTTGGTAATACTTTTTTTAGTTTTGTACGTAAACTCATGATTGAACTCATCCGACCAGCTAAATAATACCTACATTACGTCATAAAAAATCGTTTAGATCAATTACTCTATTCAATTAATTAACAGTTTTTTCAATTTATTTTCTTTACCTGAACGTAAACTGTTGAAACACAAAGGCTTACAGTTGTACGCTGAAAAAAAGTATTTTGACTAAAATGATGAATAAAACAGCAAAAATCCTAGCGCTGTATCTATTTTCTGATGGGCATAAAAAAACGCAGCACAAATAGGCTACGTTTTTATTCAATTTATAGAGGCTACATTATCAGTTAATCTAACTAAAACTACTTAAATTTAAATCACATTGTATAAGCGCTTCAGTTAGCAACTTTAACAACTTGTTTGCCGGTAAAACCACCAGCAAGTTGTTTATTAAGCGCTTGCGATACTGACTCAGCACTAAAGTCTACGGGCGTTATTTCTGGGTATTTAATGTCGCCACTAACAACTCCTTCAAGTAACAGGTTGCCCATAAAGCTCAAGCGTTGTTGTGCGCATAAACTATTAGCAAGCCATGCACCACCAATCGATACAACGCTAATATTCGGCGCTCGGTGATACATTAAGTCTTGATCAAAACAAGGTAGCGGATTTAAGCAGGCAATACGTCCGCAAAAACGCATTAACTCAATATTACGCTGAGTACACTCACCACCTATCGTATCAATAACCGCATCAAAGCCTTGCGGGCCAAGTTCTCTGCGGATTTTTTCGCATAGCTTTTTATCGCTATAGTCAAAAACCACATCAGCGCCTAGCTGCTTAACCAATTTATGGTTACGCTTTGATGCGGTGGTAAATACATCTGCACCACGCTGTTTTGCATATTGAATAGCAAACTGCCCTACCGCTCCGGCTCCGCCTTCAATAAAAATAGTATCGCCTTCACTAATGCCTATTTTATCTAAGCTGATAAGTGCTGCCATACCGGCGCATGGAAGTGTTGCTGCTATGGCCGGATTTAAACCGCTTGGCACAACCGACACTGCAAAGTTAGGTACTTTGGTGTATTCGCTCAAAGCACCTTGCTCACCAATGTTGGCATGCCACATAACCCGCTGGCCAACATTTGGAAACACACCTTTATTAGCTTTAACCACAACACCTACGGCATCTAAGCCTAAAATGTGTGGATACTGCCACTTACAAAAGCCTGTTTTAGCAAATTGACCATCAACTGGATTTAAACCAACGTACTCTACTTTTACAAGCAGCTCGTTATCTGCACAGTCTGGAACAGGCAGCTCAGCATCCGCTAAGTCAATTGCTTCATTTGGTTCTGGCAGTACAATAGCGCGCATTGTATGCGGGATAATGTATTCATGTAAATTTTCAGTATTTGGCATCAATATAACTCTACTTATTAGTGTCGTTTAACGCATAACTCCATTGGCCATTAAATGACTGGTAAGCATTTACTTTGGCAAGCAGTGAAGAAATTGTTGTTTCAACAGCATTTTCTTGTGCTATTAAAACATCCTGGCGCGCATCTAACAACTCAAGGTAAGGAATTTGACCTTCTTCATACATTGCTTGTGCTTGTAAAAATGCTTTATTAGCAAAGTCATAGCGCTCATCGGCAAAGCGTTTTTGCTGTGCCTGATTGACCAACAATTGCAGTGAAAGTTCACTTTCACTTAGTGCACTTAATACCACTTGTTGATAATCGCTGTATGCGGCTTCACTTAAAAACTGCTGTGCGTCGCGCTGTGCTAATAATGCTGGGTAGCTTAATAACGACCATTGTAACTGCGGCGCTACTTGCCACTGCTGATCGGTATTTTTTAAGCCTGTGCTGTCTATACTCACAACCCCTGCAAATGCAGATAAGCTAATATCTGGTAATAACGCTTTGCTAGCTGCAACACTTAAACTATTTGCTTGGCTAAAGTCAAACAGTGCACGGCCAATATCTGGACGTAAGGCAATGGCATTATTAGCGTTTTTTAGTGCTACGCTAAAGTCACGTTCAAGCACGCCTTGCTCGTTTTCAATAGCAATATTTTGCGCTAGCTTACCGCTTAGTACTGCAAGAGCAGATAAATCGCTGTATTTTGCATACTCAATAGCAGGCATTAATGCTTGTTGCTGCCTAAGCTGCGCCATCGTACGGTTTAAATCAAGTTCGTTTGCGACACCTTCGTCAACACGGGCTTGAAGAACGTCAATACTTTGCTCAAGCGCTTCAATTTGAAGCGTAACAATGTGTTGTTTTTCAACATTGCCTTGATAACTTACAAAGCCTTTAACAACTGACGAAACTACTTCAATTTGTAATAAGCGTACTTGCTCTGCTTGGCTCATGGCTGATGCATTTGCAGCATCAACCAACGCTGTTATGCGACCAAATAAATCTAGCTGCCAATCAAGAGCAACATTTGCACTTGATTGGCGGTCAAACACGCTTGGTGCATCGCTTCGAGCTGCGCCAACATTTACGCCACCTTGCGGAAGGTACTGGGCTTTTTGCTCTCCTAGTCGCGCTAATGCACTTTTAAGTGTTAGCTGGCTTGTTTGCAAATTATAGTTATTTGCAAGCGCACCAGTAACAAGCTCATTTAGTTGATCAGAATTAAGCTTTTTCCACCAGTTTGTTTCATCAGCAACGCTAACGTTACTAGCAATATTAGCTTTGGCAACAAATTCGTTAACGGCTTTTTGCTCGCTCATGGTGTCTATTTTACTCGCACACCCGGCTAAAAACGCAGCGACTAATACTGCACTGGCAGTCAGACTTGTTTTAAGTCTTTTTTGCATTAATTTAGTCATGAGTATTCTCCTGCGCTTTCTCTTTTTTGTTAGTCACTAACATATAAAATACCGGCGTAAACAATAGGCCAAACACGGTTACACCTATCATCCCTGAGAATACTGCGTTACCCATTGCGTGTCGCATTTCGGCGCCTGCACCGGTGGCAAGTACTAACGGTACAACACCTGCTGTAAATGCAATTGAGGTCATTAATATTGGGCGCAAGCGCATACGACATGCCTCAAGTATTGCCTCTAAGTGCGATAAGCCTGAGTCGTGTCTATCTTTTGCAAACTCAACCATCAATATCGCATTTTTAGAAGCCAACGCGACCAGAACTATGAGCGCTATTTGGGTGAATATGTTGTTGTCAGAGCCAACAAACCACACGCCCAACAAGGCTGAGAAAATAGTCATTGGTACAATTAATATAATTGCCAGTGGTAAACGTAAGCTCTCGTACTGCGCTGCAAGTACCATAAATACAAGTAATACAACTAACGGGAATACATAAACCATGGTGTTACCGGCAAGTACTTGTTGGTACGTTACTTCAGTCCACTCATATTCAATACCTGTTGGTAGTGTGTCTGCGAGTACTTTTTCAATAGCAACTTGTGCTTGATCAGAGCTATAACCTGGCGCTGGGCTACCATTTAGTTCTGCACTTGGGTAACCGTTGTAATGCATAACACGGTCAGGACCAATTGTTGGTGTTACTGTTAATACAGAGCCTAAGGGCACCATATTACCTGAGCGATTACGTACTTTTAAATTAAGTATTTGATCAGGGTCTAAGCGGTAGTCAGCATCAGCCTGTGCATTTACTTGGTACGTACGGCCAAACATATTAAAGTCATTTACGTACACAGAGCCTAAATAAATTTGCAGAGCATTAAATACTTCATCAAGTGGAATACCTTGAATAAGCGCTTGCTCACGGTCAATATCAATATCCATTTGTGGAACTTGGATACGGAAACTTGAGTACAGGCCCATTAATGCAGGGTCTTGTTGCGCTTTACCAATAACGGCTTGCAGGCTATTAAATAGTGCTTCAAAACCTTTGTTAGCTCTGTCTTCTATTTGCAGTTTAAAACCACCGGTAGTGCCCAAACCTTGAATTGGCGGCGGTGGAAATACCGCTACAAATGCCTCATCAATGGCAGCAAAACGTTTATTCAACTGCGCCGCTATCGCCATCGCTGATTGGCTCGGGTCGGTACGTTTGTCAAAGCTTTCAAGTGGTGTAAATACAATACCGCTGTTAGGGCTATTGGTAAAACCGTTAACCGATAAACCTGGGAATGCAACAGTATTTGCAACGCCTGGTACTTCTAGTGCAATTTGTTGCATTTGAGCAAGTACGTCTTCAGTACGATCAAGGCTTGAAGCGTCAGGTAACTGCGCAATAGCCACTAAATACTGTTTATCTTGCTGCGGAATAAAGCCACCTGGTACGGTATCAAATAACTTAATTGTGCCGCCAACAAGTGCAATGTAAGCCACCATTACAACAACGGTCATACGGATTAGTTTTTGTACCAGTTTTTCGTAGCCTTTTGCACCACGATTAAATACGCGGTTAAATGGTTTAAATAACCAACGACCAAACAATTTATTAAGTAAACGCGTGAACGCATCTGGTTTTGCATCGTGCGATTTTAGTAGCAATGCAGCAAGCGCAGGCGATAACGTTAATGAGTTAAACGCTGAGATAATCGTCGAAATTGTAATCGTAAGGGCAAATTGCTTATAAAACTGACCTGATAAACCGGTAATAAACGCAGTAGGAATAAATACAGCACTTAGTACTAATGCAATGGCAATAATAGGGCCTGTTACTTCGCTCATTGCAACGCGGGTTGCTTCAAGAGGCGATAAACCATTTTCGATATTACGCTCTACGTTTTCAACAACTACAATCGCATCGTCTACAACAATACCTATGGCTAATACTAAACCAAACAACGACAAGGTGTTAATTGAGACACCTAACCACTGCATTACAGCAAACGTACCAATGAGTGAAATAGGCACGGCAATTAACGGAATAATTGATGCACGCCACGTTTGTAAAAATACAATAACAACAATAACTACCAGTACAATTGCTTCAAGCAACGTTGCAATTACCGCGTCAATTGAGCCGCGAACAAATACCGTTGGGTCGTACACAATGTCGTATTCAACACCGGTAGGGAAATCTTTAGATAAGCGCGCCATTGTTTCGCGTACTTGATCAGAAAGCTCAATAGCGTTTGAACCTGGGCGTTGGAATATTGGCATTGCAAGAGCTGGTTGGTTATCAAGCTCTGCACGCAGTGCGTAAGTGTCTTGACCTAAATCAACACGGGCTATATCAGATAAGCGCGTTAACTGACCTTCGTCGCCTACTTTAATAATAACTTGTTCAAATTCTTCAATACTGTTTAAACGACCTTTAACGTTTAACAATATTTGAAATTGATTGTCGTTTGAAATAGGTTGCGCGCCTAAGCTACCTGCAGCAACTTGCTGGTTTTGCGATCGAAGCGCTGTTACTACATCTGTTGCTGTTAATTCGCGTGCAGCAAGTGCATCTGGGTTAAGCCATACTCGCATTGAGTATTTACCGCCACCGAATAAGCGAATATCACCTACGCCTGGTAAGCGCGCAATTTCATCTTTAATGTTTAAATCAGCATAATTAGATAAGTAAGCTGTGTCGTGCGTTTTTTCAGGTGAATATAAATGCACCACCATGGTTAAATCGGGTGATGACTTTTCAGCCACAACACCTAAACGTTGTACTTCTTCTGGCAAGCGTGGAAGTGCACTGTTTACACGGTTTTGAACTTGTACTTGAGCACGGTCTAAATCGGTACCTAACGCAAAGGTTACCGTTAGTGTCATACGGCCATCACTGGTACCTTGCGAAAACATATATAACATGTTTTCAGTGCCGTTAATTTCTTGCTCCAGCGGTGTTGCCACTGTTTGCGCAATAACGGTAGGGTTAGCACCCGGGTAACTTGCAGTAACAACCACTGTAGGAGGAACTACTTCTGGGTATTCACTTACTGGAAGTTGGAATAGTGATATGCCACCAGCAATTAAAATAACCAACGATAGCATGGCCGCAAATATTGGGCGCTGTATAAAGAAATGCGAAAATTTCATCAATAAACCTTATTGCTTAGCCACAAGTTGTGCGTTGTCGTTTGACAATGTAAATGCCACACCGCTTGTATCAATTGTTACTGTTTGAGGAGAGATTGGCATACCAGGACCAACGCGAGCAGGACCATTTACTGCGATTACATCACCTTTGCTAAGGCCTGAAGTAACCGCACGTAATGCACCGTAACGCTCACCAATAGTAATTAGTTTGTATTCAAGTACGTTGTTTTCGCCAACGGTTAATACAAAACGATTTTTAAGGTCGGTACCAATTGCACGCTCAGGAATAATAACTTTTTCACTCACTTCATTAGCCGCTAACTTAATGCGTGCAAATGAACCAGCTCGAAGTTGATTACTATCTTCATCAAATACTGCACGTACACGTAATGTGCCCGTTGATGAATTAATTTGGTTATCAATAAAGTTAATGTAGCCTTTGTATGCAAAATCACTTTGACCAACTTTTTGCATTACAACAGTTTGATGGCTCGCAGCAGTAACATCATTAAAAGAGCTATTCCATGTGCGTTCATCAACATCAAAATAAGCGTACATAGCTTGGTTTGAAACAATCGATGTTAATACGCTTTGACCCGCAAGTACGTTATTACCTTTAGTAATATTTGCACGAGAAATAATGCCGTCAATGGGTGATACTACTGACGTAAATTCTAAATCAAGCTCTGCTGAAGTAAGTTGTGCTTGCAGTGCAGAAAGCTGTGCTTCGCGTTGGCGCAGTGTTGAAGTACGCGCTTGTGCTTGCTCAGTTGAGATTGCCTTACGGTCTAATAAGCGTACAGCACGTTTGTCTTCACTTTTAGCTTGTTCAAGTGCGGCTTCTGCACTTTTAATTTGTGCTTTTAAGCTTGCAACAACCGCTGCAAATGGGCGTGCATCTAATTGAAATAAAACATCGCCTTGCTTAACCACGTCGCCTTCTTTAAATTCAATGCTATCGATGATTCCTGATACACGCGGCATTAAAGCAACTTCTTGTGGAGACTCTAAACGAGTTGTATATGTGTGCCAGCTTTGTACCGGCTTAACAAGCACCTGTGCTACATCAATTGGTTGAAGTTGCTGTGCAGGTGCTGATTGAGCTGTGCTCTCATCAGCACAACCCGCAAGTGTTAAAGATGCCGCAGTAAGTGCAGCAGCAATTAGATGTTTGTTCATGAAGACGCTCCATTGTTGATTAGCCTCGCATAATACGGATTAAACCCGTGTGTAAAAACCATAGATTTTTAAATTCATTAATGCCAAAATGGCATCAATAGATTAGTTAAGGTGTAATAATGGATACAACAAGTCGACTTTTAATGTTACTTGAAGTAGTTGAGCAAGGCTCTTTTGCTAAAGCTGCAGAAATACGCAACATAGATCGCTCTGTTATATCTAAACAAATTAGCCGTTTAGAGGATGAGTTAGGCGTTAGGTTACTTAACCGAACTACCCGTTCATTTTCGCTCACAGCGGCAGGCGCCGAAATGATCAAAAAAGCCGCAGAGCTTAGAGAGCTGCTCGGCGAAACCGTGCGCATGGCTGAAAACTACCATTTAGAGCCGCGCGGCGTTTTAAAAATCACTTCATCAACACTTATTGGTCGTCGTTATTTACAACCTGTACTTAATGATTTTCAAAAACGCTTTCCGCAAGTAGAAGTTGAACTGCGCTTAGACGACAGATTAGTAGACATAGTCTCTGAAGGATTTGATTTGGCTTTTCGTGTAGGAGAGCCTAAAGACTCGTCACTTATTGCACGTAAAATAGCGCGTAATCGATTATTAATTTTAGCTGCGCCACAGTTTATTGAAACTTATGGTATGCCAAAAACAATGGAAGAGTTAGCGAAATTACCAGCAGCAAGCTATGCCAGTAACTCTATTCGAGTAGAAACAATTGATTATTACGATAGTAAAGGTGAGCGCTGCGAGCAAAAAATAAAAAGTGTGTTTCGTGCTAATGATGCCGAGTCATTGTTAATGAAAACATTATCGGGTACAACTTACTTTGTCGCCCCTGCATTTATTATTGGTGATGAAGTAATACAAGGTAAGTTAGTGCCTTTATTGACCGACGTAAAACTGATGGAGTTTAGCGCGATGTATGCCGTATATCCGCATCGAGATTTACCAGTAAGAACTCGATTATTTTTTGATGCTGTGCGCGAGCATTTAGGAAAAGATAAACCGATTTGGGAAAACGGCATCCCTAACTTTGAACAAATGTACTAAATAGCACGACTTACGCAACAACTGCCTGGTAATCATTTTCTTTTTTAAACTTACAATACACTTTATTGCGACCAAATTGCTTTGCTTTGTATAACTGTTTATCTGCTTGGTTTACAAAGCTTTCCAATGAATTGGTACTTTTAAATTTTGCGACACCAATACTGGTTGTAACATTGATTGCAAGGCCGTCAATGTCGAATGTGGTATTTTCAAAACGTGCTCTTATTTGTTCAGCGGTTTTCAGCGCGGCCTCATCATTTTCAAAAGAGCTAAATAAAGCAAACTCCTCACCGCCGACTCTAAATACATACCCTCTTCCCAGCATAACTCTTAATAAGGTAGCCACTTCGACAAGTACTTGGTCACCCACACCATGGCCATACTCATCATTTACTTGTTTAAAAAAATCTAAATCAAGTAAGAATAAATATAACTGTGACTTATCTTGTAGTTCTACTTCAAAGTAGTGGTTCATTGAAAGGCGATTGCCTGCCCCCGTTAGTGGGTCAAGTAACGCTAAATTTTTAAGTCGCCTTGAAAAGTGTGAACGACTTCCTTCAAAAACATGAGAAATCGCCCAAATACTTAAATAAGCACAGAGTAGATTAAGAGATAAGTTAAAAGTCTCAAAAGGGGCAAGAGTAGACTGACTACCTAAAATAAACACTTGGATCACTAATAAATTTGCAGAGAAAATTACACCATATTGTTTACCCAATAGTAGGTAGTACAAAATAGGTAATGCAAACGACCATACATACACACCGTTACGAGGCGACGCCAAAGATGTGCCCAAAATAACGATGAATGTGATAAGTGCGCACATTACAACGGATTGCCAAAACTGTAATGGGCGGCGTTTAAGTGAAATATAAGTAAATATACAATAAATAGAAAAACAGATTTCGATATAGCCTAGCAATGGAAAATTATTTACGGTCAAATTAACACTCGCAAATACTAGCGATAAAAAACCAAAACAAAGACACATCCCTCTCAGGACGTCCTTTCTTAATGATTTAGTGCTATTAAGGGCCGCTATATCCATTCTAATCACTTAATAAAAATAAAAAGTAAGTTTAACGTGAAAATACAATTTAACAAGCTTTGTTGCTCTAAAACCATGTAAACAAACCCTTTTATTGGTGATTTAGGGACACGTTTGGTGTTTTTGTTTACAAATTAGTTCTAAAAATTAACCACCTAACATAGATAAATTAGTGGTGATGCCCGTATTACCTTGATGCAAAAGATGAGTTGGCTTTTTAGTTTTAATATAACGAGATAACAATGCCATTAATTCACTATTCGAACTGTCGTTCATATATTCTCTTAGCGAAATACCCTCTTCAGAAAACAAACACAAGTGCAGATTTCCTTTTGCTGTAACCCTTAGTCGATTACAGGTACTACAAAAGTCGTTACTGTAAGGCATTATTAAACCAATTCTGCCTTGATAATCAGGATGAGCAAACTCTTGAGCAGGACCTGCTGATGCACTACGCGCAACTTGCTGCCAGCCCGTTTGTAGTAGCTGAGTTTTTAAAACTTGCCCAGAAACATGGTTAGCATCAAAAAAGGCTTTGTTGTCGTTTGTTTGCATCAATTCTATAAAGCGGATGGTGACGGGGCGGTGTTTAACCCAATTTAAAAATGTATCAAACTCTTTTGCGTTGTATTGCTTCATCAGCACGCTGTTTATTTTTACTGAATCAATACCCGTTTCAAGCGCAGTATCAATACCTTTCATTACTGAGGTAAATTTGTCATGCCCAGTAATGGTGTTAAACATGCGTGAGTCTAAACTATCAATGCTTACATTAATGGCGTTTAAGCCTGCATCTACCCAGTCATGAATATTCTTATGAAGAGAAAAACCATTGGTGGTCATTGCAATTTTTTTTATGCCCGCAAAATCTTTTGCCGCGCGAACAACATCTATAAAGTCTTTTCTAAGGGTTGGCTCTCCGCCAGTGATCCTTACTTTTTCAATACCATGGTGTGCAAACGCTTTAAGCGTGTTGCTAATTTCATCAATTGTGAGAAAGCCACGGTCGTGACCGCCCTGATAACCATCTGGTAAACAATAAACACACTTAAAATTACATACATCCGTAATAGACAAACGTAAGTAACTAAACTCTCGCCCTGTTGGGTCGATTAGCATAAATAAACCTTAACTAATATCAACACGTAATAACAACCTGATACCAATTTGCAATAATACTTAATCGTTTAATTAAGCGAATTGGTATAAACAACGCTACATATTGATACATAAATAATAATTACATAAATATATTTAATAACTTAAAGGGGCAGCCTAAAGCATACCCCTTTAATTATTTTTGTTTTACGCTTCTAAGCCTTTTTTAAGTTCGCTTGGCTTCATTGGTAGGTCGCGTAAACGAACGCCTACAGCATTAAACACTGCATTACCAATAGCAGGAGCAACCCCTATCACGCCTGGCTCACCTAAACCAACTGGAAACTCATCGCTTTGTAAAAACTCGATGTCCATATCTGGCACATCTTGCATTCTTAGCGGTAAATAAGTATTAAAGTTAGTCGCTGATACCTGTCCATCTTTATACGTATTTGACTCATGCAATGCAAGGCTGCTGCCCCATAGTAACGACCCTTCAATTTGCGCCAGTGCGCCATCAGGGTGAACTATTAAGCCCGCATCTACAACAACATAAAGCTTTTTAAGCGTTATTTTACCACTATCACGGTTAACGTGAACATGCGCTGCGGTTGCAAGCCATGCTGGCATTGTACGTTCTTGCCCTGAGCTTACAGAAAAACCAATGCCTTCGTCTTTCGCCAATTTTACAGAAGCTACTTTGTCAGACACCGTTTTAAGCACATTACGTAAGCGCAGTGCTCCGCCAACGCTCTCAGGCGCTTTACCCGCTTGCTTGCCTTTACCATCTAACATTTCAATTCTAAATTGAACAGGATCTTTGCCTTGCTTATGGGCAATTTCATCAATAAACGACTCAAGACTCCATGCAATCCAGCCTGGCCCTACTGAACGTAACCAACCTGGAGTAAAGGTGCTTTGAGCAACTTCGTTATTAATAGCGCGTGCACGATGACTGCTCATGCTATACCAGTGATCAGCGCCTGATGCCGAAAATGCATCAAATTTACCTTTGCCATCAACACCCGGTGATAAAAACCCTGGTGCCATAGCTTTAGTAGGCCAACCAGCAGCAAATGCATGTTCCATTCCTGTGAATGTACCATTTTTATCAAACGACGCCGTCATTTTTGCAGCAGATGCAGAGCGAGACTGATCGAATAAACTATCGTCTGCTCGTGTAAATACCAGTTTTACTGGTTTACCTACTGCTTTTGCAGTTAGAGCCGCAGGTACAGTCCAATCACCAAATAATCGACGACCAAAACCACCACCTAAATAATAAGGACGAATAATTACTTTGTTTTGTTCTATATCGAGTGCTTTAGCAAGCGCTGGTAACGTAAGTGACTGCCACTGGTTACCTGTATGAATAATCCAATTTCCGTCTTTAAACTCTGCAACCGCATTTAATGGTTCTAGCTGATAATGGCTCGCTGTCGCTGTGGTATACATTGATTCTAACGACTCACTAGCGTCTGCTTGGGTTTTCTTTATATCGCCTTCATCAACAAACAAAGTGCCCGAGTCGCGTTGCTCGCATAATCGCTTACCTTCTTTTTGAATATCAGCTTCAGATATATTTGCCGACTCACCCTTTTTGTAACTCACCTTTAAAGCATCTACTGCTTTAATGGCACTTGGGTAACTATCAGCTAATACAACAACCCAGCCTTGCACTGTGTTACTAGGGTCATTTAAAATTTCATAGCCTTTGTAACCTGTAATTGCTTTTGCTGCACTATCGTCAACGTTTGTTACTGTGCTGCCATAACGAGTTGGTGGAATAACTGGACGCGCGTACAGCATGCCTTTAACTTCTACATCTATCCCATATACTGCTGTACCATTTGTTTTGGCTGGTATATCAAGCGCTTTAAAGTCTTGTTTAAGCCCTGTTAAATGACGTTTATTAGCAGGTTTTAGTGGCAGGTTTGCAACTTCATCACTTGTAAATGTACGATTAAACTCGCCTTTTTTAACTATTTCTGCGTAACTAACCGATTTTTCGCCTGCAATAATATAGCCCTTTTCAGCACGACATTTATCTGCAGTCACGCCGAGCATTTTAGCTCCAGCTTCTATTAATGCAATTCGACCTGCAGCACCGGCTTGAGATAATGGCTTAAAGCTTTGAAATACAGACCACGAACCACCCGTTACCATAAAGCCCCATTTTTCATGAGTATCTACGTAGGTAATTGATACTTTATCCCAATCACATTCAAGTTCATCAGCCACAATACGCGCAAGAGCAGTACCGATATGTTGACCCATTTCAGCTTTAGCAATACTCACTTCTACGGCACCGTCGGTGCTCATAGTCCACCAAATAGTGGGTGAAAAAGCTTGTTGCGCAATTGATTCTTTTGCACTGAGCGAACCCGAAAATAACGCAGGGGCAAACGCCATGACTAAGCCTGCGCTAGCAGTGCCAATCATAAACGAGCGACGATTTAAATTAACGGTTTCGCTATTTTTTTGAAATAATTTTTTCATTATCGGCTCCAGTTAAGCGTCTTGTGCATTTGGATCAAATATATTTACGACACTTTGCGACTCATCTGCAGCGCGTTGAATAGCAGTTTTAATACGTTTATAAGCCATACAGCGACAGTAGTTACCATTCATATGGCTTACTATTTCTTCATCTGAAGGACTTGGATTAGCTGCCAGTAATGTAGCAGCTTGCATTATTTGCCCCGACTGACAGTAACCGCACTGTGGTACTTGCTCTTCAACCCATGCTTTTTGAAGTGGGTGTTCGTTATTAAGCCCTTCAATTGTGGTAATGTTTTTTCCTGCAATAGCGCCAATTGGTAAAACACATGAGCGAGTTGCTTGCCCATCTAAATGCACCGTACACGCACCACACATTGCAATACCGCAACCAAACTTCGTCCCTTTTAATCCAATTTCATCGCGAATAACCCATAACAATGGTGTATCTTCACTTGCGTGTGATTCAACCACCTTGCCATTAATTGTAAACGTCACCATAGCTTGCCCCTTGATTAAGCTTTATAACCTGCGTTTAAATTGTTTAATTTAAACGCAGGTTATAACAGTTAAGATTGTTGTAACTACTAATCCATAACACATATAGTTACCGCATCAGCTACATTAACAGCTAAATACCATAACCACTGCACTATAGCGTTAGCGCAGCTAAAACTTATTTTGCCCTACTAATACTTTTTCACTCATTTTTAGCTATAAAATTACTTAGCTGCTTTTGAGTATCTATGTCTAAACTCGCACTACGTAAACTAATTGTATTGACTACTTCACTGCTGGAGCGCAGTAATTGCTGTGCACCTCTATCTGAAGTTAAGCTTGCAAGCTGAGATAAATCAACCGCTGGGAATATAGCGGGTACGCCTAAACGCTCGCCATAGTTTGCGCACCAGCGCGATGGATTACGTGTAAAACCAGTAACTAGCTCACTTAAGTGCGCTACTTTGAGCTCAACCTGATCCGCAAGCATAAATAAAATCCCATCAAAGGACTTATTTTTAAACACAGTTTGAGAAGCTGTCGCGATTGAATGACCCAAACCTTGGCTCCATTGCTTGTTCTCAATCAGCTCTATGTTTTTATAACCTGCCAGTGCTTGCGCTACTTCTTTATGCCATGCCCCGGTAACTACATACACCGGCGTGTCATCAAGTGCATGCAGTGTATTTACAGCATGCTCAATCATTGTTTTGCCAAAGCCAATATCAGCTGTTAATTTACAGCCGTTAAAGCGAGATGATTGACCTGCGGCTAAAACAACTTTTGCAATTAGCACGCCTCTTGCCCCCAATGGCTTAGCGATTGGGCATTTTTTTCACACAGCACTGCATGTATTTCACTGATCAGCGATAGTGCAATACTCTCTGGCGAGTCGCCGCCTAAATTTAAACCGACAGGCCCAAAAACAGGAGCCTTAATTTGTGATACTCGCGTATTTGCGTGCTCTAAAACTTGTTCACGTCTGTGCTTAGGACCCAATAACCCTATGTATTTAAAAGGAACATCTTTAAATTGAGCCAACGTACTGGCGTCAAGTTCAACGCTGTGAGCCATTAAAATAGTCGCATCGACTTTATCGGTTATGCAATATTCTTTTAACTCACTCGGTGTGATGCGCAAAATAGCATCTGCATTTTTAAAATATTGTCTTTTTGCATTAGCCGCGCGTGTATCCCATACAGTTACACTCCAACCAAGTTGTTTGGCAAATGTATAAACCGGAACTGCATCTGCGCCACCACCTACTATTAATAGGTGAGGCGGTGGATAAATAGAGGTTTGCAAGCACGTAGCGCCTTGTAATTCTACCAACTGCGCTTTGCGGTTCATTGATAAACCATGTAACTCATCATTTTGCGTAAATACACCACTGCCGGCTGGCAAAATCGGGCTTACTTGTTGAAGGTATCGCCCTGGTTTATTCTCATTAAGTGCTTTAGATACGAGCTCTAGCTGTAAATAGTCATTAGCTTTGTGAATGGGCTGCAGTAAAATGTGTACTATGCCCCCACAACCAATGCCAAGTTGAAATGTTAAATCGTCTTCATCGGTGGCATCATAACTAATGGTTTTACTGATTAAACTACTCATTACTTGTTTAGCATGGCGTTGTATGTCAGCTTCTAAACAGCCACCCGAAAGCATCCCCAAGCGCTCGCCTAGGCTCGAAATAAGCATCATAGCCCCTAGCTTTCTGTAACTAGAGCCTTCAATTTTGTACAAAGTAGCTAAAACCCATTCTTGGTTATCCCTGTTGGGATACCAAGTGTTTAAGATACTTTTCAAATCTGTAACCATATATTGCCCTTTAAAAAGCATTTTTGCGTTTAAAAACAAATCAGCCTAAACAGCTAATTTAAAACTTAATAATTCACGCACAATTTAATTTTCTATTATATCGTTTAAGGTCTCAATTAACTCATCAAATTGATCATTAACGCTTTGGCGTTGTTTATCATTTAGAGTTGAGTTTAATTCGTAGAGTAAATTTATATATAAATCTAAGTTTGCTTCATTGCTTTTCAATAGTGCGTCGCTCATATATAGTTCGCGCTCTTTAATAACTGTACTCAACTGATTTATAAATTCTTTTTTTGTTATTTCAACATTTTCAAATACCTGTTTGGCTGCATTCAAACGGGTTTGTTTGTATTCCAACCACAACATTCCAGAGTCTTGATGTTGCTCATTAGTTGATTTAATCAGCGCTTTTTGTTGTTTATTAAGCTTGCCTATCCACTGCTCGTAGTATTCAAATTGCTCTTCCAAACGCTCACTTTTTCGCTCAAGCGGGGTTTGTTCGTCAAACTCTTCACGTTCGTCGTTAATTTTTATTTGAATATTGTTTAAAAGTTCTTCTCTTTGCTCACTTGATAAGGTTGCCCCAAGCTCTGCTAAAGGCATGTGCGCGTATTCGAGTAAGTTTTGCCAATGCTTTTTAGCAAAAACCACCTGCTCTTTTAACTGATCGTTGCTTAGTGTGTTGTTAAAAAGTGCCTTAATATTTTGAATGTCTTGTTTGTAAGCTGGTAGCTGCGTACTTCTATGCCATGCTTGAGTCGTGTTAATGATCTGTTTGAGCTGCTTATTTTGTGTTTTATTTAAATCAATATAATCATCTACCCAAAATGACGAAAGCCAGCTCAAGTTATTATAAGTAAATGAGGCTGAACAACTACACAAAAATACCATGCTGATAGCAAAGCATGCATTTATCACTTTTTTAGTTTTTAGATTATTAAGCATCACTTTCCTTATTTAAAATTTTATACTCATGAAAATCTTATTTGATAATAATTATCATTTAAGTATTGACTTGCGCGCTAATCTAACTAATAATCATTATCAGAAACAAAGTGTACCGACCTCAGTGCCTATGGAAGGGTATTCAGCAAGGATGCTGACACATTAAAAGAAGAACGTGCCGCTTCGTGGTATTACTTACTCGACCCAAGTAATAACACCAAATATCACATTTACTTGCTACATTGCTCATATTAGTGACGGTTAATATGACTCAAAAAAGCCCTAACGGGCTTTTTTTATATATTTAAATTTTCTATAAAATCTGTATCTTACACTTCTTAAACTCATTTACTTACCTTGAAAGTCCACCGCGCTGTTATTTACATTTTATACGCACGATCTTATAAGGTGCCACCTTGCGTTTACACTAAAGCTGGCGTAAAACATAACAGTAGACACCCTTTTTTGCATCTATTTATAGTAACCGATCTAGTCTTTACATAAATGTATTGGGTATTAAACGTTTATAATGTGCAAATAGTGCAAAAATTTAATAAATTAGCATTTAACTATGGCCTGTTGAACTTTTAGGATTAAAATTTGTTCTATCTAGGCGCTATTTAATCGCCGCGCAAAGTTTGTAGCTTAGTAAGCTCATTAAAAAACCGAGCAGCAAAGAGCAAACCGCCTCAAGCGCGAGCCTAAATAGCAGTGGATGTTTAATCTAAAAAATGTACTGGCTCTAAAATCTATCGAAACTATTACTAATTGGAGACATTAATATGTCACAGTTTAATTTAAAAGCACTCGTTCTTGCTGGCGTTTTACTTGCCAGCCCTTTTGCTCATGCAACATTAGAAGATGGCATAAGAGCAGCTAACGAAGGTGAATTTGCAGTCGCCCTAAAAGAATTCCAATACCTAGCAGACAAAGGCTTTGCGCCAGGAATTTACGAGCTAGCTAAATTATACGAAGGTGGGTACGGTGTAACACGCGATTACCGCAAAGCTGCTGCACTTTATCAGCAAGGCGTTAAAAAGAACCATGCTGATTCGATGTTTGCTCTAGCGGTTTTATACGACGAAGGTAAAGGCGTAAAGCTTGATCACCAAATGGCTGTTACTTTATTTGAAAAAGCAGCCAAGAAGAATCTACCTGCAGCTCAATTTAATTTGGGCGTAATGTACGCCAATGGCGTGGGTGTTACACGAGACTATGAAGCGGCACGTAACTGGTACGAAAAAGCAGCTGCAAACAATTACTCTTTAGCGCAATTTAATTTAGCCCTCATGTATTTTGAAGGACTAGGTATGCCAAAAGATCTAGAAAAGTCATATATTTGGAATACTATCGCTGAGTACAACGGTAATATGCAAGCGAGTCATAGCCGTAAACTTGATGAGCGTAAAATGCTGCCTAAAGAAATTGAAGAAGCTAAAGAAAAAGCCGATGCCATTTATGCAAAAATACAAGTGGGTACTTATGCTGGCGAAGGTCGCTTATTTTAAAGTCTTATTTTAAAGTCTTATTTTAAAGTTTAAGACCTTAGTTTGAAACTAATCTAAAAAGGCTGAATTACATAACGTAATTCAGCCTTTTATATATCTTGATTAGCAAGTTAACACTTATTCAACTTTACCAAATCAGCACCCTATTATTTTATGTAAAGCCACTTTAGAAGCTTAATAATAAGTTTGCTTTGTTTTAGTAGCATAACAATGCGAGGATTAAACGAGCCCGATACTAACGTATTTTTAGCATGGCTAAACGTTAAAAACCCTTCTATACCATGATAATGCCCCATTCCTGAATGCCCTACACCACCAAAAGGAGCATCGTCAGCAGTAACTTGTACTAAGGTGTCGTTTATTGCCACAGTGCCACTGATTGTTTGCTTCATAATATATTCTTGAGCGTGCTTATCTTGGCCTAAAATATAAAGCGCTAATGGGTGCTGATGAGCTTTAATATAGTCAATTGCGCTGTCGAGCTTTTCATAACTCATTATTGGTAGTATTGGACCAAATAACTCATCTTGCATAAGCTGCATTTCGTCAGTTACTTGAGTCACTAAATGCAGCCCCATACGATGCTTTTGCTCGTCTTGCTGGTTTTGCTCAAGTGGCTTAATAATGTTTGCGCCAAGCTCTTGGGCTTGCTCTAAGTAGGTTGCTAAACGTTTATAGTGTGCATCGCTAATAATAGAGGTTAAGTTTTTACCTTCAACACCGTCTTTAAAATGCTTTTTATACAGCTCGCATAATTGCTGAATAAGCTGATGTTCAAGCTCTTTGGGTACTAATACGTAGTCAGGTGCAACGCATATTTGCCCTGCGTTGGCCATTTTGCCAAACAGTAAGGCTTGTGCCGCTTGTTTAATATCGGCATTTTGCGTAATTACAACTGGCGATTTACCACCGAGCTCAAGCGTTACCGGCGTTAAGTTACGACTTGCTGACTCCATTACTAATTTACCTACGTTCGTAGAACCCGTAAATAATAAATGAGCAAATGGCAGTGATGAAAACTGTGCTGCAACATCACTCCCCCCTAGTATTATTTTACAATGAGCTTGCAGATCATCTTTAAAGATTTTTTCGATAACGGCGTTTGTATGAGGTGTGAATTCGCTTAATTTAAGCATCACTCTATTACCGGCAGCTATGGCGGTAAGCACAGGTACTAACGCTAACTGAATAGGGTAATTCCACGGTGCAATAATACCAACCACACCTTTGGGCTGATAATTAACACTTACTTTTGAAGGCCATAAGCTTAAACCCACAGAGCGATTACTTGGCTTTGCCCATTTTGGCAGTTTTTTAATAATGTGCGCGAGTGTTTGCACTGTAGGCAATATATCGCCAAGTAAAGTATCGAAAGCGGTTCTGTAACCAAAGTCTTTTGAAGCAGCATCTACTAGCTCTTGCTCAAGTTCAACAATACGTACACGGAGTTTTTTCAATAAAACGAGACGTTTATCAATTGGCAAGTAAGGCGTTTCGAGAAAGCTTTTTTGCAATTCATCAAACTGGGGAATTAAAGGCATTACCTGTGATGTCTCAGTGCTCAAAATAGGTTACTCAATTTTTAAAGTTATTAACGACTATAACCTTGTTCTGTTTTTCGAGCAATAACACTAATTATCTAAAAAAGAGCTTATTAAGCAATATAAATAAGCATAAAGAGTAGCTTTGTTTAAATTGTAAATATAAACAAAACTACTCTGGTAATAGGTTGGTTGGAACTAATTTAATGAGTGGTTAAAAATTAAACACCTGGGCTGCAATCGTCATTGTAACCAGTGTTATTAACGCAATTGCTACAATATTTAATACAAAACCCGCTCTTATCATATCGCGCATTTGTAGTTGACCTGAACCAAAAACAATAGCGTTAGGCGGTGTCGCTACAGGCATCATAAATGCACAGCTACATGCAATAGCGGCAGGAATAACCCATACCAACGGTGAACCTGTTATAGACTCAGCAACAGGGCCTAATAAAGGTAAGAACCCTGCGGCTGTTGCGGTATTACTTGTGATCTCAGTTAAAAACGTAATTAATGCAACAACAACAAGTACACTCATAACAAGTGGAATAGTGCTGGCGCCTTCAATTAGATGAGCAATAAATTCAGCAAGCCCTGATGACTTAATTTGAGATGCAAGTGTAAGTCCGCCCCCAAACAATAGCAATACGCCCCAAGGCACTTGTGAGGCATTTTGCCAATCAAGAATTCGCTCATCACTGCCTTTATTCGCTGGCATTACAAACAACAGCAATGCCGCTGCAATTGCAATAGTAGTATCTGAAATATTAAGGCCTGTTATGTCACCTAATAAAGGTCTAAATATCCAACAAAGTGCTGCTAAAACAAACACAAATAACACGCCTTTTTCGGCGCGCTGCATTATACCTAGGTTTTTTAACTGTGTTGAAAACACCGCTTTTGTATCAATTTTCTGATCGTTTTTAACATTAGCATCTACTTTATACGCAAATTTAGTAAGCCAAACCCAGCTAATAATTAGCATGCCTAAAGACAGTGGTACGCCTACAATCATCCATTGCGCAAAGCCAATTTCTATTTGGTAACTATCTGACAAGTAAGCAGCCATTAAAGCATTAGGCGGAGTACCGATTAAGGTAGCAATACCACCAATACTTGCACCATAAGCGATTGATAACAGTAAAGCCTTACCAAAACCTTCATTACTCGGGTCTGATTGCTTAACTAAATTAGTAATTGAAAGCGCAATAGGCAGCATCATTACAGCTGTTGCGGTATTAGACATCCACATCGACAAAAATGCGGTTACCAGCATCATTGCTAAAATTTGCAAGCTTGGCTTTTTACCCGCATATAACATGGTGCTTAGCGCAATACGTTTATGTAACCCCCAACGCTCCATAGCAATAGAAATTAAAAAACCACCTAAAAATAAAAATATTAGCGGGTGCGCATACGGGGCAGCCACGCTTTTAATTGCTGCTATATCAGCAAGTGGTGATATTACCAGAGGGAGCAAAGCAGTTGCTGGAATTGGTACTACTTCGCTCACCCACCACGATGCCATCCAAAATGCTAAACCTGCGGTTTTAAATGCCGCTACAGACATACCCGTTGGTGGATCGAGTAAACATGTTAATAGCATTACTACAGGGCCTAGTATCAAAAAAAGCCATTGGAAATGTCTTTTCTTATCTGGTTTTTGCGTGAGTATATTATCTGTCATGGCAGGCCTCTAAAATTTGTATTTAAGACCAAGCGCAACACTGCTGTCGTCTTGTTCTTCTAAATTAAGGTCGGTGTATAAAAGGTAAGCAGTTGTTTGCTTATCAAATACATAGTCAAGGCCCGTAGTCCATTGCGTTGCCTCAGAAGTTTGACGAAGTAAAGAGTCATCTTTAGCAAACTGTAATTTAGGTACCCATTTATCAAGCGTATAGCTTGCACTTAACACATAACCGTTACCTGATTTTATACCATCTGTTGATTCAGAATGCTGATACAGTGCACCAAGCTGTAATTGTTCAAATTTATAGGCTGCTGCTATTCGGCTCGCATTAATATTATTGAGAGAATCAACATGGCTTAATGATAAGTAATATGAGGTGTTTTTTAAGCTACGATCACCATAAATAAAGGTTGCTGCAAATCCAGCTTCGTTATCTTTGTTGTCGTCTTTTGGAGCATAAGTAAACGAAAATTGCGTATTATGCCAATGCTTAGAAGTGTATGTTAGCGTATCACCAAGTCTATCTTGTCCTGCAATAACTTGGGCTATGTCACCTTGGGTTTCATTAAAGTTATCAACTTTGCCTTCAGAGTATTTAAAGCGAGTATCATTTCTTCCCACTACAAGCTCGCCAAATTGACCTTTTAAACCAAGGTATGTATTCCTTGCACTAAATGGCTCTTCGGTGTCATCTTGCTCAAAGCCTTTTACTTGCACTTCGTATTTAAAAACAACGTTTAAATATTCATTTAATTTGTGTTGCCCTTGAATACCTATACGCGAAAATGGCGCTTCAATCTGCGTGCCTTCTTCTGCGTAACGCATAATACCCGTATCTGTATTAGCAATTTGCACTTCGGCTTTACCATAAACATCATATTCAGTAGCGCAAGCCGTGTACGAGTAAAAAGCAAAGCTACTTATTGAGGTGAGTAAAATAGTAGAGTGTGTAAACTTTATCATTATGTGTCCTAATTATTAGAATCTACTTGTTGTCAGACCTAATAAGGCAACTTTACTGCCAATGGTAAAATACTATTACATTTCAGATAGTTAATTGAGGTTTAATATAAAAAAGAGAATAAATGTGCGGTTTCCCACACATCATAAAAACGAAGTTGTCACATAAACCACACAATTTAGTCAATAAACATATCGCGGTTTAAATTGTATTTACTCATTTTATCGTAAAGGGTTTTACGAGCGATTTGCAGTGTATCCATCGTATTTTTAATACTGCCATGGTTACGCTCTAGGGCTTCTTCTATTAACGACTGCTCATAAAAAGCAACTTTTTCAGATAGGCTTAAATCGGGAGAAAGCTCACCTTTAGCCTGCGTTTTGCTAACACTAAAAGCAAGTTCTACTCCTAATAAAACCGCGCGCTCAGCCTGGTTTCTAAGCTCCCTTACATTACCAGGCCAGTCGTACGCTAAGAGTCGCTGTTGTATTTCGCTATTAAGAGGTGCTGGCGGCTTGTGATAGCGTGTTGCTGCAATAGAGCTAAAATGCTTAAACAGTAATACTATATCTGCTTTTCGAGCTCTAAGTGGGGGTATATCTACTTTTACCAAGCTTAGCCGATAATATAAGTCTGCTCTAAATTCACCTTTTTCAACTAACAAAAGCAAATCTACTTTAGTGGCTGCAACAATTCTTATATCTAATTCAATTGCTTTATTATCACCTACTGGAGTTACTTTTCGCTCCTCTAATACGCGTAATAATTTAACCTGCAACGACATTGGGGTGCTTTCTATTTCATCTAAAAAAACTGTACCACCTTGTGCAAATTCAAACTTTCCCTTACGAGTGTGAGTTGCTCCGGTATAGGCACCACTTGCAGCACCAAATAACTCACTTTCTATCAACTGCTCAGGCACCGCGCCGCAATTTATAGCAACAAAGTTACTTGCTGAGCGAATACTTTGATCGTGTAAGTAACGCGCTATAAGCTCTTTACCCGTGCCAGTTTCACCTTCAATCATTACATCAGCTGGGGTATCAATAACCGTATTGAGCAAATGCATCATATCTTGCATTTTAGGAGTATCACCTAGGATTCGTACACCCGGCGCTGAGGTTTTTTGTACAGCAAGTTTTAGTGCACGATTTTGAATCACTAAGCTACGCTTGTCGCATGCTCTTGCTATGCAATCAAGCAATGTTTCGTTGACTGGTTTTTCAAATAAGTCATACGCGCCTAATTGCATAGCTTTAACAGCAATAGTTACATCGGCGTACCCAGTTAAAAATATAACCGGCAGTTCGCTATCAAATGCCGTAACTTGCTCAAGCAAAGTAAGCCCATCCATTGCAGGCATATTTATATCACTCAGTACAACACCCATAAAACGTCGATTAAGCTTTGTTAGTGCGGTACTTGCATCATTAAAACACTCAACTGTATAGCCTTCGAGAGTAAGTAATTGCTTTAATGAATCTCTGATCATCGCTTCATCATCAACTACAATGATGTGCTTACACGGTGAGTTTTCAATCATCTGTTTTATCCTGCGTGCTTGATAGACTGATTATAAACTCAGCCCCGCCTTGCAGTCGATTGTGCGCGCTTAAAGAGCCATTAAACGAGTCAATGATTTGTTTTGAAATAGATAATCCAAGGCCTAAGCCGTTACTCTCTTTAGTACTATAAAAAGGTTCGAAAATATTACCAAAAGCATGTTGCTCTATTCCAGGCCCTGTATCTAAAATTGAGAGTTTTACTCGATTATCAAAGCACTCAACATTAAAACTTAATTTACGTATTATTGCGCCATTCATAGCTTGGCTCGCGTTAGTTATTAAGTTAACCAACACTTGCTCAAATTTAAGTGAATCAACCCACACTATTAATCCACTATCTAAATTAGGCTGCTCTACGTGTACATTATCTTGCTTTAGTTGTGAGCTGGCAATCAGCAAGGCGTTATTTAATAAACCAGCTAACGGATAAGGCCTTAATTGAGTTTGTGATGGTTTGCTAAAATGTTTTAGCTGCCCCACTATTTTGTGTACGCGACCTACAAGCCCCTCAATCACAGTTATGCTTTCGCCAAGTGCGGTGTAATTTTGCTTAGCGAGTAAACGTTTGGCGCTTGCTAGGTAAGTATTCATAGCGCTAAGGGGCTGGTTTATTTCGTGATTAATACCTGCGCTTAACTGCCCAATTGTTGCAAGTTTTGCTGATTGAACTAATGCAACTTGCGTTTTCTCAAGCTCTTGTGTGCGCTCAATCACTTTTTGCTCAAGACTATGCCTAGAGTAAACGAGCTTTTTATAACCTGCAAAACGAGCAAGTAAGCTATAACCAACAATCATAACTAAAGCATAAATACTAAATGCCCAAAACAAGCGTATTAATTGAGCTGAATTTACTTTTGTAATATCAACAAGTACGTTCATATGTGCACTAAAGTAACGCAATGGTTTTGTCGCACTCACATAAAGGTTTTTATTAATTTTGAAATGCGAAATACCCTGGCTCTTATATTGAAATTGCTTAATATATACAGGTTGATGATCTAAATAGGCACGGCGTAATTTTATATTACGTCGCTTTGTTATATCAAACTCGCTGAAGCTATTTAAACGCCATGTTTGCATATCAGACATCGCAATTACATTATCACTAAGCTCTAAATAAAAATGGCTACCTTTAGATGTATTTAAAAGCTCTCTGTCGTTTTCAAATTTGCTTACATTCACTTTTAATACAACAACACCAACCGCTTTGTTGTCGTGATAAACAGCCTGCGAAAAATAAATGCCACGCTCTTTTGAACGCATACCTAGTGCAAAGTAGGCCACTTTTTCACCTGCAAATGCACGCTTAAAGTAAGGTCTAAAGGCAAAGTTACTGCCTAAAAATGTGTAGTCGGCTTGCCAGTTACTACTTGCCGTTACTGCGCCTTGGGCATTCAGTACAAATATATCTGATGCACCACTGGCTTGTTGTATATCAGCTAAGTAGTTATTTATAGCGTTGTAATGGGCTTGGTCGCCGTTTGCAAATTCAATCATTAACTGATTATAAGTAAGTAGCTGGGGAATAGCCGAAAAACGAGCGAGTTCAGTATCAATGTAATTATTTAATTGAGTAACCTGACGCTGCGCTTGAGCTGTTGCTTTTTCAATATCGTGAGCGCGGCCTACCCAAAATGTAACAACCAAAATTAATACTAATAATATACATACTGTAATTATTTTTTTAGAAAACGTAAACATGGCCTACCCGAGAAATAGCCTAAAAATTTAAGGTCGCTAGTGTAACGACTTATATGAGGCAGGGATATAAACTTTTTGTTAACAAATGAATTTAATTATACTTGTTAATTAAATTTAGTCCTAAAAACAAAAAACACTGCAAACAGGTGTGCTTGCAGTGTTTAAGGTTTAGAACAAAATTAATACGTTATTAATTTGTAGCTAAAGCTGATCTGTTTTTTAGGTATTTGTATAAACCAATTAATGAAGCAGCTATCCAAAATATTTCTATCACAAAGCTCGCTAAATTAAAGTTATAGCAAAGGCTAATTAACAACAAAATCGCCCCTGTTAAATTCATCATATTATACGTTAGGCTAGATGGGGACGTTTTTCCTAGCTGCAGTAAGAAAAATGAACCAACTACTAAAAAAGTACCTGTCATACCTATGATGTCAAATAAGAGTGCTATCACGAAACTATCCTTTATCCATTTTTAAATAACCCAATAAACTGGCCCGATCCATGGGGAGGGTATTTTTTCATTCATTGAAACAGCAAACCGAGCGATTCTATCAATATGGTAAATTCTAACAAGGCCATATGTCCGTATGAATAAATTTTACTGTATCTGAATTATTTAAACGTTACTTTGCCACCAATTATTTTATAGGCAGGCGCACCACGAATAATCGCTTCTCGGGCAAAAGGCCGACTACAGTTAGGGCAAATACAGGGCTCTTGTGTAAAGTCTTGACTAATACGCTCTTTAAAACACTTAACTAATGCTCCTTTGCCTCCTTTTCGGTATTTAAATAAGGAAGCTTTACAGGCTGAGCAAAAAATATCGACCGTTTTAGTAGGGCCTTTTTTATTGGGTTTTGCCATTAAGTCCTTCAGTACTATATAAAAAATTATTCTTTATGATACCAGTTTATAGCAATTCGTTTAATTAAGTGATCTATTTGAGGATAGAAAAACGTGTTGATAGCTAGGTGAAAGTTCGCTATTTAATTACCCTAAATGAGAATTTTTTAACACAGGGAGCGACACATTTAGCCTCGCAAAATGATTAGGTATTGTTGCTCATTTGTATTAGGTGGGTAAAGATGACCACTGGGTTTTAGAATTTTTACGCGGTATGGATACTAAAGTGAGCTCATAATAATTTAATGATAATGAAAAATATAACTTAATCTTTGAAAAAGAAGCGGTTTAATTGAGATGATAGTACATTCATATTAAAAGGTTTGATTATAAACCCCGATACTTTAGCTGCAATAACTTGCTTAACTTTATCTGTACTATCCTCACAGGTAACCATCAACACAGGAATATCGGCAAGGGCTCTGTCTTTTCGAATGTTTGTGAGTAAATCAACGCCATCCATTTTTGGCATATGAAGATCTGTAATAACCAAATCGAAATGCTGGTCACGTAATAAAGCCAAAGCTTGTAATCCATCTGTAGCTTCAACGATATTGCAATACTCCAATTTTCTTAGCATATTAATTAAAACATGACGCATGAGCGGCATATCATCAACAACTAATATTTTCATTAATACCGCTACCAAATCATGTAAATACGATTATATAAACCTACTCTACTCTCAGGTAAGAATCAAACTGGGCATTAACGGCTACTCAACCCTTACGGCCAAATACCTAAAATAAGCCCCATTAACGAAAACTGTAAAATACAGTAACTCCCATTAATTAAAAATAGTTTTAAAGGGCGTTGCTCAAATATATAACTTAACCCTAGTGAACTACTGATCCAAAAAAAGCCGATCACAAAGCCTGTTCCTACACACTCAACTAAACTTGCGTCTTTACCTAAAAATAGAGACAACATTAAAGCCGCTATAAATACTAAAAAGAAGCTGCCGCCAAATATCAACTTAGGATTGGCTGATTGTAAATCAAGGTCAGTTAAGCCAATACTTTCTAGCCAAGCGTTTTTAAAGAGTGCTTTTGAGTACCATATGCCGCCAAGCATAAAAGAAGACAGTGCAGCCACCAGTATTGCAAAATAATCTACATCTAAAAGGTTCATACAAACAGCCGTATACAAAATGTGTAATACCGTTTGGTATTAAATATTAACGGTATAAAGATACTCTCAATGTAGTTACAAATAAGGTATTGAGCAAATTGCTTAACTTGAGTTAATTGCCTTTATGGAGAGTGATTTTAAAAATAAAGGCTATAAATCGCCAAATTTAGCGCTAGTTAACGCCGCTAAATTAGTTGGGGAGAGTGCGATTTCTAAACCTCGCTTTCCGGCGCTTACATAAATAGTATCAAAAAGTGAAGCACTACTATGAATAAACGTAGCTAAGCGTTTTTTTTGCCCAAGTGGACTTACTCCACCTAAAATATAACCAGTGCTAGCTTGAACTTTTTGCGGGGCAGCCATGGCTACTTTTTTGGCACCACATAATTTTGCTAACTGTTTTAAGTTAACTTGTTGCGACACAGGAGTAACAGCAACAATTAGCTGCCTTTCGTGTGTTTCAAGAACGAGGGTTTTATATACTTGGGCGCTATCTAAATTTAACTTTTCAACAGCTTCAAGCCCATATTGACTATTACCTGCATCATGTTCGTAACTGAGTACTTCAAAGGGGATTTTTTGTTTTTTAAGTAATTCGATTGCTGGGGTCATACTATTTAATCGTGTTTTTTTTAACAGTAACAAAAATAAAATTTAAAGCAAAAAAAACGACGCTAAAAAGCGCCGTTTCATTATTAATAATTTAAATTTACTTGGTTAAATCATCAAAAAACTTTTTAACACCGTCAAAAAAGCCTTGCTCTTTAGGACGATTTTTCGAGCTATCTGTACCCATACTTTCATCTAACTCTTGCAGTAGTTCACGTTGACGCTCGTTAAGATTAACTGGCGTTTCGATTACTACCTTACAAATTAGATCGCCTTGGGCACCACTTCGAACAGACTTAACGCCTTTGCCACGCATACGGAACATTTTGCCCGTTTGCGTTTCAGAAGGTATTTTAAGTTTTGCACGACCATCAAGTGTAGGCACCTGAATTTCGCCACCAAGACCTGCTGTTGTAAAGCTAATTGGTACTTCACAGTATAAATTATTTGCTTCACGTACAAATATTTCATGTTCGCGAACAGATACTTGCACGTACAAGTCGCCAGATGGCGCGCCGTGCATTCCGGCTTCACCTTCACCAGTTAAGCGGATACGGTCTCCTGTATCAACGCCCGCTGGAATTTTAACTGAAAGCGTTTTAGTTTTTTCTACGCGGCCCTGACCATGACATTTGTTACAAGGGTCTGAAATAATCTGACCTTGTCCCTGACACGTTGGACACGTTTGCTGGACAGCAAAGAAACCTTGGCGCATTTGTACTTGGCCAGCACCATGACACGTAGTACATGTTTTAGGCTTTGAACCTGCTTTAGCACCACTGCCATCACACGGCTCACAACCCACCCATGTTGGCACTTTAATTTCAACTTCTTTACCACGAACCGCTTCTTCTAAGCTCAAGTCCATGTTGTAACGTAAGTCAGAACCACGTTGTTGACGAGATTGACGTCGACCACCGCCGCCACCAAAAATATCGCCAAATACGTCACCAAATACATCACCAAAATCGCCATGACCGCCACCAAAGCCGCCATGACCACCGCCACCGCCTTGCTCAAATGCCGCGTGACCATGTTGGTCATACATTTGGCGTTTTTGAGGATCGGTTAAAATCTCGTAAGCTTCTTTAACTTCTTTAAATTTAGTTTCAAGCTCTTTATCGCCTGCGGTACGATCTGGATGATATTTCATCGCTAAGCGTTTATACGCTTTTTTTATGTCTCGCTCACTCGCATCTTTGCTTACGCCGAGGGCTTCGTAATAATCGCGTTTTGACATATCTATCACACTACTCTTTTCTGTTTGCAGCGTGAGCTGCTGGATAAACCGATAAATCGCATCGATTTATCATTGAATTTTTAAACCTTAAATACATGCAAAAGGCGCGACAAGCTATTGCTCGCGCGCCTCAATTGTTCATCCTAACCTAAACACTCGATTGAGTTAAGTGTTTTTGGCTAGCGAGAAGCGTTAGCAACAATTACTTGTCGTCTTTCACTTCTTCGAACTCTGCATCAACAACGTCGTCGTCTTGCTTAGCTGATTGCTGTTGCTCGCCTGCATCTGCTGAACCTTGCTGTGCTTTCGCTTGTGCAATTTCCATTAGTTTTTGAGACTTTTCAGCAAGAGCTTGAGTTTTAGCTTCAATCTCTTCTTTGTTGTCGCTCTTAATAGCAGCTTCTAAATCTACAACAGCCGCTTCAATCGCTTCTTTGTCTTCACTTGGTAATGCATCGCCAGCTTCTTCAATTTGCTTACGAGTACCGTGTACTAGAGCATCAGCTTGGTTACGAGCAGCTACAAGTTCTTCAAACTTTTTATCGTCTTCAGCATGTGCTTCTGCATCACGAACCATTTTTTCAACTTCTTCATCGCTTAAGCCTGAAGATGCTTGAATTGTGATTTTTTGCTCTTTACCTGTATCTTTATCTTTCGCAGATACATGTAAGATACCATCGGCATCAACATCGAATGTTACTTCGATTTGCGGTGTACCACGTTGTGCTGGGCGAATACCTTCTAGGTTAAATTGACCTAAAGATTTATTGTCGCTTGAACGTTTACGCTCACCTTGTAACACGTGAATTGTTACAGCAGATTGGTTATCTTCAGCTGTTGAGAATGTTTGCGACTTCTTAGTAGGAATCGTCGTGTTTTTCTCAATTAATGCAGTCATTACTGAACCCATAGTCTCAATACCTAGAGATAATGGAGAAACGTCTAGTAATAGTACATCTTTTACGTCACCAGCAAGTACACCACCTTGAATCGCTGCGCCTACTGCAACTGCTTCATCAGGGTTTACATCTTTACGTGGTTCTTTACCGAAGAAATCAGCAACTGTTTTTTGTACTAAAGGCATACGTGTTTGGCCACCAACAAGAATAATATCGTTGATGTCGCTTACTGATAAATCAGCATCAGCAAGTGCACGTTTAAGTGGCTCTAGAGATTTAGTTACTAAATCTTCAACTAGTGATTCAAGCTTAGCACGTGTTAGTTTCACGTTCATGTGCTTAGGACCAGATGCATCAGCAGTTACATACGGAAGATTTACTTCAGTTGATTGTGCAGATGACAGTTCAATTTTTGCTTTTTCAGCAGCTTCTTTAACACGTTGCATTGCAAGAGGATCAGTTTTTAAATCTAAACCTTGATCTTTCTTGAATTCAGCTACTAAGTAGTTGATTACACGGTTATCGAAATCTTCACCACCTAAGTGAGTATCACCGTTTGTAGCAAGTACTTCAAAAGTGTGCTCGCCTTCAACTTCATCAATTTCAATGATTGATAAATCGAAAGTACCGCCACCTAAGTCATATACTGCAACGATGTTTTCGCCACGGTTTTTATCCATACCGTAAGCAAGTGCCGCAGCAGTTGGCTCATTGATAATACGTTTAACTTCAAGACCCGCAATACGGCCAGCATCTTTCGTTGCTTGACGTTGTGAATCGTTAAAGTATGCAGGTACTGTGATTACAGCTTCAGTTACTTCTTCACCTAAGAAGTCCTCTGCCGTTTTCTTCATTTTTTTCAGTACTTCAGCAGAAATTTGTGGTGCAGCGCGTTTTTCGCCACCCGCTTCTACCCATGCATCGCCGTTATCAGCTTTGATGATTTTAAACGGCATGATGCCGATATCGCGTTGTACTTCTTCGTCTTCAAAACGACGACCAATTAAACGCTTGATTGCAAATAATGTGTTTGTCGGGTTAGTGACCGCTTGACGCTTAGCAGATTGACCTACTAATGTTTCGCCGTCTTGCGTGTAAGCAATAATAGACGGGGTTGTGCGATCGCCTTCCGCGTTTTCAATAACACGTGCTTTGCCACCATCAAGTACTGCAACACAAGAGTTTGTAGTACCTAAATCGATTCCAATAATTTTACCCATGAAACTTCTCCAACTTCAATATTCGTTAATACGTTCGATGACATAGTAAATAGGGATGCGCCAAACTTATTTCAACTGTAAAAATGAAAAAAAATCCATTTTTTGTGATTTATTTACAAAATAACCCTAATAATTGTAAGGAATGGTGATTTTTGCACCGCCAGAGACGTTTTTAATTACTGGTCTGACTAGTTTGGTTGTGTTATAAATTTATTAAATCGCACTATAAAAGGACACCTTCATGCATTTTGAACAATTACTTCTCCAAGCTGCAAAAATTGGCAATTTAGACAATACCGAACAATTAGCTAGCACAATGCAATTTCCAGAAAACTGGTGCCAAGGCAGAACTGCTTTTGGTGGGCTCTCAGCCGCACTGTTGTACCAAGCAATCAGAGGAAAAGTATCCAATGATCGTCGCATACTCTCACTCAGTACAAATTTTGTAGGGCCATTACTAGCTGATACTCCTTTTTCGTTATCGGTAGAAATATTACGACAAGGTAAAAGCAGTACACAAGTACTCGCCAAAGCCATTCAAAATGAACAAGTGTGCGTTATCGTACAAGCATGTTTTGCTAAAAGTAGAGAGTCGGGTGTAAATGTGCCTGTTTCAAAATCTTTAGGGTTAAAACCGGTAGACGAGCGCCATACCCTACCTTTTATTAAAGGTCAGATGCCTGAATTTTTTCAACATGTTGATTTATGCCCTCAACAAGGTGCCATGCCATTTAGTAGCGCAGAAACTTCTCACTTAGGTGGCTGGATGCGCTTTAAGCACACCCCAGAGCAAATAACAGAAGCGCACATAATTGCATTAACAGATGCATGGCCACCTACGTTATTACAAATGTTTAAACAACCCGCTCCAGCTAGTAGCATGTCATGGTATTTAGAGTTTGTACAAGAGCCAAACTTATCACCTGGAGAATGGCTTGGCTTTGAAGCGATCACTCATCATTCAAAAGATGGCTATGGTTTAGAAGATGGCTGTATATGGTCACAATCCGGTGAGCTAATAGCGCTTACACGTCAAACAGTGGCGTTATTTGATTGATGAATGGGTTTGGCCTTCATCAACAATTCTTTTATAAGTACCGTTTTGCTTGATGAGCGCCAAACCAATACCAAACTCAGTAGCTAAAGAGAGGTTATTAAAATAAGCAGGTCGCTCTGCTTTTGGAAATAAAGTGTAAATTTGCACAGCTTCGGGTGATTTATGTTGATTGTAGTAATAGTAAAAAATACGCTTATCTAACACAATTATATCCACCCAACCTTTTAACAGCTTATCTACTTGCGCTTTTTGATTAATAACCTCTTGATATGAGCTAAAGTGTTTAACATTACTTTTAAATATAGAAGGCAGATATGCAGTTGCATTTTGAAAAGCAAGAACGTTTTTATTAAACAAGCCTTCTATTTTATCAATATTATATTTATTTCGCTTGAGTGTGATGGCTACATTTTCATAACTAAGTACCGGTTTACTTGAGTAAATACCAGGACTACTTCTTCCTGCATAATTTAAAAGTATATCTACTCCTTTATTATGCAATTGATGCTCAGCGCGTTTATTCGACATATATTGCACATTAATATTGGCAAATCCATTAGCCTTTAACGCGGCTTTGATTAAACCTAGGTGTATACCCGAGTCTGTTTTTGCAAAAACGTAGGGCGGAATTGATGCGCTCGCGGCGATAATTACTTCTCGCTCTTTATTAATATGCGAGAAAATAAAGAGCCACATTAATATGCAGTACAAATAATATTTCACACGCTTCTTTTATATAACGAGCAGCTTGATGGCAGAACGCGTTGTATTAATGTATTAAATATAGCAAAATTGAAGAAATATTCTTCTTGCTTGGTATTAAATTGCAAACTGTCTGCCCCTGTTGTGATCTGATCATAGATATACCTCGCATAATCGCAAAACAAATGGCGATATGCCCACATTGTCACCATAAACTTTGCGAAGCCGATGTTAATCACGACAGTCGCATAGTTGCACTAAGCTTTAGCGCACTATTAATGTTGCTCAGCAGTATGTTTTACCCTTTTATTTCATTTAGTAGTAGCGGTATAACTCAAACTATTACACTGCCCGACGCGGCTCGAATTTTGTTTAATTATGATAGTGAGCTACTTGGCTTATTTATTGATTTGAGCATTATTGCCCTGCCCATGGGTTTGCTTGTTATTTTAATTCCTTTGCATCTTGGGCTTTTAAAAGCATTACCAGAGAGTATTGCAAGGCGACTACTAAAGTTCACTTTGGCGTTAGAGCCTTGGATTATGTCGGAAATATTTTTAATTGGCGTACTTGTTAGTATGGTTAAAATCATGTCGCTGGCTGATATTAGCTTCGGCACGAGTTTTTGGGCTTATGTGGGGTTTGTTATTTTATACATAGCTGCACTTGTTCACTTAAATCGCCTACGCTTATGGGCTCAAATAAAGCCTGTAAAAGTACTCGAAGGCGCAGAGCATGCTAAACGTGCAATAGATGAAAATATTAAAGCCTGCCATGTGTGCCATCAACTATGTACCGGTAATATTTGCCAGCGTTGCCATACAAAAACGCACGTTAGAAATCCTTATAGCGTACAAAAAGCAGCAGCTTGGCTAATTACTTCTGTTGTTTGTTATATTCCAGCAAATGTTTTACCTATTATGCACACCACTAGCCTTGGGGATGAATCCCCTTCAACTTTAATTGGTGGTGTTATTACTCTTTGGAACAGTGGCTCCTACCCTATTGCCGCTATTATATTTTTAGCCAGTGTGGTTGTACCACTTGCTAAGGCATTTGTATTGAGCTTTTTATGCTTTATGGTTACAAGGCCTGCCAATAAACATACAAAAAGTTACACCCGAATTTATCAACTGACTGAGTTTATTGGTAAATGGTCGATGATAGATGTATTCGTGGTTGCTATTTTAGTGGCCTTAGTTCAACTGGGTAATTTAATGTCAGTAACGCCAGGATTAGGCATTGTATTTTTTACAGTTATGGTAATATGCCAAATGATGGCTGCCCATGCCTTTGACCCACGCTTATTGTGGGATTCCCCTAAAAACAAAAAATCAGAGAACAAAGCATGACCGAAACCGCCGAAATAACAAAAGAACCGAAAATTTCCGCTATCTGGATCATTCCGGCAATTGCGCTGTTAGTGGGCATGTGGATGTTATACCAATACCAAGCTAATAAAGGCCCTACTATTTTTATCGAAATGCCACAAGCAGAAGGTATTATTGCAGGTAAGACTGAAATAAAAGTGCGCAGCGTAAAAATAGGCCAAATTGATCATGTTCGACTATCAGACACCCAAGACAGCGTTATTGCCCGTGCGCAAATAGACAAAAACTACAATAACTTATTAACTGATGATGCCAAAATTTGGGTCGTAAAACCACGCATTGATGAAACGGGTATTAGCGGAATGAGTACGCTATTGTCTGGTGTATATTTAGAGTTTTCACCCGGTGAAAGTAAAGAGCTAAAAGAGCGTTTTAAATTACAAGACGAACCCGCCCTCATTGGTAAAGATGTGAAAGGTGGTCGTTTCAAATTAATGAGTTATAACGCTGAAGTGCTTGATGTGAGTACCGGTATATTTTTCAAAAATTACAAAATAGGTCAAATAGAAACCGCCACTTTTGATTGGGAAAACCAGGCAATGAAGTACGGCGTATTTATTAAAGCCCCTTATCAAAATCTGATCACCATGAACTCTATTTTTTGGGTGAACGCAGGAATTGAAATTGACCTATCTGCCGATGGCATCAATATTAATACGGGCTCTTTGAGTAAACTATTAAAAGGCGGTATTTCGGTTGGTTTACCTGAACAACAGGCCCCGGGTGAAATAGCACAAGATGGGCATAGCTTTTCATTAAGCCAAAGCTATAAAGAGGCGTTAGAAGAGCGCTTTTATGATTTTGATTACTACCTAATTGAATTTGAACAATCAGTTCGAGGACTACGCACAGGTGCACCTGTCGAATACAGAGGTATGCGTGTAGGTACTGTTGTTGAAACACCTGCCAATGTAATTATTGACGGTAAACCTGCCCACTTTAGAAACCATAATACGGCGGTTCCAGTGCTTATAAAAGTAGAATACGGACGCTTGTATCATGACAGTGCTTCAGCAAAAGAGTATTGGCAAGGCAGTTTAAAGGGCTGGATTGAAAGTGGTATGCGCGCCTCGTTAAAGCCTGGTAATTTATTAACGGGTGCTGTGTATGTAGATTTTGATATATACCCCGACGCGCCAGAAGCACACCTAGGTAAACTTGTGCAGTATGATGTTTTTCCGAGTATTTCTAGCGGTATAACTGTATTAGCAGATCAAGTTTCTGACGTACTTAATAAGGTAAATAACTTAAAAGTTGAAGATAGCTTGGCACAAATGCAAGCTACTTTTACCGATTACCGAGCGCTTGCTAATGAAATGCGAGAGCTGCTAAGCCAAAAAGATACACAAAACTTGCCTGGCGACTTTAACCGTAATTTCGAAAAGATGACAAAAAGCATGGAGCAGTTTGAAGTCACTATGCGCCAATTTGATAAAACCATGGCCAGTTACCAAGCCGGTTCTGAACTTCATCATCAAATACAGCAAACATTAAAAGAGTTTAAACGTTTAAGTGAGGGCCTACAGCCTCTAACTCGCGGATTAAACGAGCAACCTAATATGCTAATTTTTGATAAATCATTACCAGCAGATCCAAAACCAAGGAAGCAATAATGAAATCGTTATTTTTAACCGCAAGTTTATTATTACTATTGGCAGGTTGTAGTTCAGCAATACAAACTGCGACACAGTATTACCAGTTTGAGCAGCCTATAGGTGCATCGTCTCGAAACGTTGCAGATACAGATGCGCAACTAAGAATACAAACTGTTGTACTTAGAGGCGCTTTAAATAATTTGGGCATTGCGATGAAAATAGATAGCAACCAAATTCATGCTGCAAATTATAACCTGTGGGGCGAATCGCCGGATGTAATGCTTACTGCAACAGCCCAGCAAACACTTTTTAATGCTATGCCCAACTGGATGGTAATAAAAGGCTTACCGGTCATTACTGAACTTGATCAACAAACGTTTTATGAGCTTGAATACGAAATTCACCACTTTAATGGCGATATGCAAGGTAACGCTGATATTTCTGGGCTTTGGCGTTTATATTACACACACCCTGAAACAGGCCGACGCCTTATAAGTATTAATAATTTTTCGCAATTGGTCCCTATTGATGATGATGGCTATGACGGTTTAGTTTCAACACTTGAAGCAACATGGCTAAATATAAACCTAAATGTTGCAAAACAAATAGAACAAGCAAGACTTTAATCGTTAAGTGACAATATAATCACGGCGGTTTTATCATCATTGATAACCGCCTTGCCCTCTCTTTTAAAACCCAATTTTAACAACACATTCTGCGATGCCCTATTATCTGGTGATGTTATTGCACACAGTTTTGTAATTCCAAATTCATGCTTATGTTGCAAAAGTGCGCTGGCCGCTTCAAAAACATAACCCTTTTTTTCAAAACCGCTTACAAGTGCAAAACCTAAATCAGGTTGCAGTAACGCGGCGCGTTTATAAAACCCAACAACGCCAACCACTACAGCATTATGCAAAGTAATAATGTAAGGCCCAAAGCCTTGGCGTACATGAGAAGCAATAAATGACTAGGGCCTGTTGACCTTTCAGGATTAAAATCTGTTCAATCTAGGGGCAATTTAATCGCGGCGTGAGGTTTGTAACCTAGTGGGCTAAGTAAAAACCGACCAACAAAGAGTTAATTGCCCCTAGGTAGAACCCTTCGGGCAGCGCATGTTTGGCATTTATGCTGTGTTATCGCCTATTTATGGGGAATAACCACACTACATAGGCTCTGCCTTGCCTAAATACCAAACATACTGCTGCAAATTTAACCTCGAAAGATAAACAGGCCCTATAATGTACGACTTGGCATCATCAAGGGTATAAATTGCTTTATCACCAATATGCTCTATGAAGCTCGCTTGATTAACTAGCTTAAGTAAAATAGCTGCATCAAGCTCATTTGCATGGCGCAACAACAATCGATTTGTTTTAAATACAGCGTTCAATATAAGCTCCTCTAAAAAACTTTGTTTTGCATGTAACTTTTTGTTGACTGAAATTAAAAAGCAGATTATTTTTGCGCCGATGTTTTTACAGGCACAACAATAGCGGTTTGCACTCCTTGCACCGTCTGGCGCCAAAGCCAACGCGTTTCACTTAAGCCGCTATTTAACATAACTGTTTATGTGTCCCTCCCTCGCGTACAAAAGCAGTGACTTGGAAGATGATTTTACAACAAACTTATCATCTTCTTTGTTTTTGTATAAGCAGTTTAAAAATTAATACTATTTTAATTTTTATACATGCTTTTAATTTTGTGAATACTTAAATGCTTGAACCTTCTGCGTTAAGTTTACTGCCACCGTTGGTGGTAGTTGTATTGGCTGTTGTATTACGCCGCCCTATTTTATCTTTACTTATTGGTGCTTTAGTTGGTTTAGTTATCGCCGATCCTGCACAAGTACTTACTAACTTTTCGAGTACATCGCTAAAAGTGATGACAGACGAAACCATCGGCTGGCTAATACTTGTATGTGGTGGCTTTGGCGCTTTAATCGCGCTATTAGTGCGTACAGGTGGCGCATCGGCTTTTGGCAAGTTAGCCCTTAAATACACTAAAGGTAAACGCTCATCTTTGTTTATGACCTTTTGTTTGGGTGTAGTTATTTTTATTGATGACTACTTAAATGCGCTTACCGTGGGTGAAACCATGAAACGCATTACCGATAAATTTAAAGTGAGCCGTGAGATGCTTGCCTATGTTGTAGACTCTACTGCTGCACCAATTTGTGTACTTGTCCCTTTATCTACCTGGGCGGTTTTTTTTGGTGGCTTACTTGTAGATAACGGTATTGCTGAAGAAGGCAAAGGGATTGCGGTTTATATCCAAGCCATACCGTATATGTTTTATGCGTGGTTTGCAGTGCTTGTTGTTTTACTTGTTGTGCTGGGTATTATTCCTGCGATTGGTCCAATGAAAAAAGCAGAGCAAATGGCACAAATTGAGCAAGCTCAAGTTGATCCAGCCCAATACAATGATGTTCAAACAGCGGATGAATATGCAGTAAAAGCCGTAGAAGAGAACTTTGAAGATGCTGATCCTAAAGGTAAATTACGTAACTTTTTGGTGCCGATTATTTTACTGGTTGCATTTACTGTTTACTTTGAAATAGACGTATACAAAGGCTTATTAGCAACAATGGCGGTCACTCTCCCGTTTTATGCTCTACAAAAATTAATGAGCGTAAGTGAAATGATTGAACGCATGCTTGATGGCTTTAAAAGTATGATCCCCGCTATTGGTACTGTTATAGCGGCGTTTATATTCAAAGATGTATGCGACTTAATTGGTTTGCCTCAGTTTGTTATTGGCAGCTTAAGCCCTTATATGACCGCTGCATACTTACCAGCCGTGGTATTTATTTCAATGGCTATTTTAGCGTTTGCAACGGGGTCTAGCTGGGGTATTTTTGCTGTATCAATTCCCATTGTTATGCCACTGGCTAATGCGGTTGATGCAAACATACCACTGGTAATTGGGGCGCTATTATCGGCTTCCTCTTTTGGTAGCCAAGCTTGTTTTTACTCAGATTCAACGGTGCTCGCAGCGCAAGGCTCTGGTTGTAATTTAATGAGCCATGCTGTTACACAATTGCCTTACACGCTAATTGCTGCGGCATTAGCTGTTATAGGCTTTTTGATAATGGCTTAAATATTATACCAATCCGCAATAATACTTAATCATTTTGCGGGGCTAAACGAGTCGCTACCTGCGTTAAAAAATTTTCATTTAGAACAACTAAATAGCGAATTTTTTGCCTAGCTATCAACCCGTTTTTCCATCCTCAAAATAGATCACTTAACTAAGCGAATTGGTATTATTAGTAAATATAGTGAGATAAATAAAAACCCCAATGTAGTGATACATTGGGGTTTATTTTTAGCTACATAAATAAAGCTTATTTTTGTAATTTAATACCATTGTAATAGGCATCAAGCGTTGTGATTTTAGTTTGATTTGGTAAATCGGCAAAGTCACTTTCTAAAAACTTAGTCCCGCGTAATTGTACATTTAAACGTGCGGCATTAGGGTTAAGCATTGTTTGCTTGTAGTAGTCTTTTATATCTGCAAGCGTTACTTTTTCAACTTCATCAATCAGCTTTTGCTTAGAATCAAAGGTAAAGTTTTCACGGTACCAATCGTTTATAAGTGGGCTCATTTCGTCACTTAAGTTTTTAGGCTGCTCTTTAAGTGATACAAGGGTAGAGTTTTTAAGCTGCTCAAAAGTCTCTTCGCTCATGTTATCAAGTTCAACTGCGTACTCTTTTTTAAATTTATCAAAACGAGCTTGTATTTCTTTTGGTCCTTTAACCGGTGTTTGAATATACAAACCAATTGCTGAGTAATCTTCAATTGGGCGAGCTAACGCACCTACTGCGTATGCAAGTTGCTCCTCAGTACGCATTTTATCAAACGCAACTGTTCTAAAGTGGCTTTGTAATACAGCTGCTTCTGCTTTTTGTTTGTAACCCGCAACAGGGTGAACGGTCATATCGACCACCGCTACATCGGCTACATCGATATCTTTTTGTAATACCAGCGTTTCGCCCGGTTGTGGCAACCACGCTTTGCTTCGTGCAAATTCACTGCGCTTATGATTACTTGGTAATGTTGCACTTAATTCGTCTGCAATCGCGTCTATATCTTGCTGATCGTAGTTACCGTAACTAAATACACGTAAATCGTTTTGTGCAAACGTAGCTGATTTTAATTGTGCTAAGTCGGCAACACTCAGTGAGTCAGCGGCTTTAATAAGCGCATCTGTATCAAAGCCACCTGTACGCGTTAGTTTTGAATACTCGCCAAATGCTTGTGCATACGGAAACTGCTTTTGTTGGTTTAGTAAATTACGTTTAAAACGATCTACCGCTTGGCTAAATGCTTGTGCTGTTTCATCGGCTTTTAACCCGGTTAAAGCTTGTTTAAGCAATACATCTTGCTTATCTGTAAAACCACTCATAGATAAAACAAGACCATTACTCGGTGCTAAGCTTACGCTCATACCGGCGATTGCTGCTTCGGTACTTAACTGACTTTGTTGAATATTATATAAATCAGCCCAAACAGAATAAAGGACTTCTGCTTTGATATCGTTCAAACCTGGTTGAGTATTTATATAAACTTCAACAAGCCCTTTTGGCTGCTCTGCAAATTTTTGACTTGCTTGGCGCCATACTTTTACACCATTTTTATCGTAAGCAAGTTCTGGGTGTTTTTGCTCTTTAAATGCTTGCGTTTTTATTGCAAAATTTTCAGGCAATAAATTGTTTACAGTCGGTAGTGCTAACTTAAATTCGCTTGGTTTTTTCCAGCTGGCAATTTCATCATCGCTAATGTCACTGATGCGGTATTTACCGTCGTAAAAGTGTAGTTGTGAGTCTGTTTCTTCTTGCTGCGATACATACCAAATACGAAGGGTGTCGGCATTTAACTGCTCAAGTACATTGTTTACAGCGTCAGCGTCAAACTTTGCATAATAATAAGGTGCATTAATAGCGTGATTTAACGGATAGTCTTGCATGCTTTGCGTAAGCGAGCTTACATAATTAAACTCATCACCTTTTTCTAAAAACTTAAACTGGTTATTAAGAGAAGTACGAATTTCGTTGAAGTACTTACTATCAACGCCTTCTTTTTTAATTAAATCGATGTACTGCATAATAGTCGCAACTATTTCGTCACGATTTTTCATGCCTTCATCTGTAAGCTCGACATTTACATTTAACGAACCGTAGTTGCCATATTGATTTGGTGCAGCTGAAGCTGAAAGCTGAGACACCCATCCTTTATCACGAAGAAGTTGTGCTGGGCTGCCCGGCATTTCGTTACTTAGTAAATACGCTACAAACCGGTTTGGTTTAAGTGCAAATTCGCTATTATTATTAGCAATGGTGAAATCAAGTTGCAGCTGTTTTACATCTTCATTTGGTGCATAAAACACGCGTTTTCCGCCAGCGTTATCAAAATCCAGTTTTGCAGTTACTGTTGGTTTTTCGATGTTTTTATTTTTAATATCAGCAAAATATTTTTGCGCTTTTTGCTCCATTTCAGCAATAGGTAAATTAGAAATAAGCGCAACTTTCATAATATTTGAAGAGTAATATTTATTATAAAAATCAACCGCTTCTTTATGAAGTGAACTGTTTTCTTTATCGCCAAGCGTTTCTAGGTTACCAATTAAAAAACGATTAGCTGGGTGATCGCCCATCATTTTACGCGCGAGTTTAAATTGACCAAAAAAGTCCATTTCGCGGCGCATTGACCACTCTGCGTTTACTGCATTTTTTTCTTTATCTGTGTATTCAGGGTATAACTTAGGCGCTTTGAAAAAGTCAGCAAAACGGTCTAGCCCTTCATCAAACGCGTCGTTGTTAATTTTAAACATGTAATTAGTAATATCGAGCCACGTGTAAGCATTGTGCGCGCCACCATTTTTGGTCATAAAATCAGAATACCCTTTTGTGTCTGGGTAACGATCAGTGCCTAAAAACAGCATATGCTCTAAATAATGCGCCATACCTTGTTGCGACATTGGATCGTGCAGTAAACCAACACCAACGCTTAGTGCTGCTGCTGATTTTTCAGCCCCTGGATCTGACACTAAAATAACTTCAATGTCGTTTGCCAGCTTAAGTGTTTTATATTCGCGGTTATCGTTAGGACTTACAACTAACGTATCTGATAGTAAAGAGGCCTGAGGCGCCACTGAAACCGAAGCTGTATTTGAACAACCACTTAAAACTGCAAGTGCGATAGCACTAAAACCAATAATCTTTTTCATTTTTGTTTTCCATTAAAAAGTATTGCGCAAAATAGCGTGCGCCAATTCAAAGCAATATAGTTAAGCTAAACTAACATTTTCAATTAATAACTTTCTACAAAATAACGCTATTTTGTGTAACACATTGTGAAAAATGTCTTCATAATCGGCTACTAGTTGGGAGTATGCCAACCTTGCGAGATTAAAAATCTTTCAATATCAAAAAATACGCAAATTCTAAATAATAATAAGGAAAAACAATGGAAAAAATCATCATACTTGCCATGTTTGCACAAGTTACGCTTTCACTGGTTGTCATGCTCATTATGGGTAAAAGGCGCTTTGCCGCAGCTAAAAACAAACAACTAGATTTAAGTGATTTTAAAACAATGCAATTAGATAAGGCTGGCGACACTATTAGGGTGGCAGATAGAAACTTTTCAAATCAGTTTGAAATACCTGTGCTTTTTTACGCGGGGTGTTTACTTGCACTGCAACTAAATAGCGCCAGTACACTTGTGGCAATACTGGCCTGTTTATTTGTAGCAACACGTATTGTGCACAGTGTTATTCATTTAGGTGAAAATAACGTACGCGCACGTTTTAAAGTGTTTTTACTGGGTTGTATTTGTGTGTTTTCAATTTGGCTAGCAATGGTTTGGCGAGTACTATTTTAAACAGCAAAGTTTAATAATAGTAATGTGGTCGGCTGGTTTAGGCCATCCACATTACCGTTAATTTTAATTATTTAGCACGTTTTAAACGAGGTACCGCAAGTAAAAAAGCACCTAAAAGCCAAATTAACCCGCCGCCAGAACTGCTACTAGAACCTGTTGATGTGTCAGAATCAATTAACGTATTTTCAGTGACAGTAAGGCCTGCTGCTGAATTAGGATCATCATCCATTACCGCCACATTTTGAATAGTCACTAAGTTAGCACTACTAATTGTTACATCAGTACTTGCACATTGCTCAGCAGTAATATCCACCACGGGTGTTTCACCACAGTGTACTAACGCTGCAATTTTATCTAAAGTTGATTGGCTTGCTCCAGTAATTTGTCCAAACACAGTAAAGCCACCATTTTGCGTATCAAGTGCTGCACTATTGTCTGTAATATTAAAAAACCACTGACTTGTTGCGCTATTAGCATCACCCGATAATTTAGCCATCGCAATGGTGCCCTTAACATTAGAAAAAACGGGCTCATTTTCTACAGCAGGCTTTGTAGTAATCGCATCTAGCGAATCAGAAAATGTAAATCCACCACCTTGAATAACAAAGTTACTAACAGAGCGGTGAATTACTGTTTCGTTATATGAATCGTCTTGAACGTAACTTAAAAAATTTGCGACTGTTTTGGGGGTTTGTTGATCAAACAGGTTAATTTCTATGACACCTTGGCTCGTGTTCATTTCAACTATAGTAGCGGTGCTTGTAAAACTTGCTGCAGCAAGTGCTGAGCCAAGTAAAAGTTTTTTCATGTTTTATTCCTGTTGTTATATTTTTTAAATAATTAGTTAATGCGTTAACACATTAATGCCATCGGCGACTAAAATCGATTCTAAAGTGTGAGTTGATACAATTAAGACCGTGTTGATAACAAATTAATTACATATGCCATTATTTATATTCTTTTTTGCTATATAAATCTAACTATTTAAAATTAAATCATCTTAAAAGTGTGGTCACTTATTTGTTACCTTAAAAAAACACAAACAACAGGATCTAACAATGCCACACACTAAACAAACAATTTGCGACTTTGGTTTACACAAAGGTGAACCATACACAAAACTACCGGCGAGCTTTTTAACGTGGATGGTAGGTATAAACCATACTAAGCGGGAATATGCGGATGCAGAGTTAAAGCGTCGCGAAAGTGCCGCCACAAATCGATTAACTGTACCTTCTAAATAAAATGTCAATAAGTACGTTTTTTTAGCATAAAACTAGTTTAAACTACCCGCTTGATAAATTAAGTAGACCTTAATCCATAGGTATTTTATGCGTATAATTATTTTATTTTCGATTATTTTTAGTGTACTTGGATGTACATCTCCTGCTCCTGAATCAACCTCTAACAGTACTCCTACTGAATATTTAACTGTTCTTCATACTAATGATAATCACGGCCGTTTTTGGCAAAACGAAAAAGGCGAATACGGTATGGCCGCTCGCAAAACGTTAATTGACTCTTTACGTAATGACGCCCAAAAGCAAGGTCATGCCGTTTTACTTCTCTCTGGTGGTGACATTAATACCGGTATTCCTGAGTCAGATTTACAAAAAGCAGAACCTGACTTTAAAGGTATGTCGCTGATTGGTTATGATGCAATGGCATTAGGTAATCACGAATTCGATAACCCTATTGATGTATTGAAGCAACAGCAAAAATGGGTGAACTTTCCTTTTCTATCAGCCAATATATTTGAAAAAGAATCAGGCGAACATGCGTTTGATAGCTATAAAATATTCAAAAAAAATGGCTTAACTATTGCTGTTATTGGATTAACAACAACAGACACAGCTAAAATTGGTAATCCTCAGTATATTGGCCACTTAGAGTTTAAAGACCCTGTTAACGTTACCGCAAAACTAGCTAAAGAAATAAAAGCTAAGTACAACCCTGATATTACCATTGCGCTGACTCATATGGGTCATTATGTTGATGCTAGCTTTGGCATTAATGCACCAGGTGATGTAACACTTGCTCGCTCACTTCCTGCAAACACGCTTGATATGATCATTGGCGGTCACTCACAAGAACCTGTGTGTATGAGTGATACAAATGTAAATGACGACAACTTTAAACCTGGCCTTGCCTGTAAGCCAGACCAGCAAAACGGTACTTACATTATGCAAGCCCATGAATGGGGTAAGTATGTTGGTAAAGCTGAGTTTAAGCTTGAAAACGGAAAATTAACGTTACTAGACTACAAACTCATGCCTGTTAATTTGTATGTAGATAAAGTTCAAGCTGATGGCTCTACTAAAGCAGTATTAGCAAACGAGTACATTAAACCAGACCCTAAACTTGAATCTTATTTAGCGGTATACCAAGCTAAAGGCGCTAAACAAATTGAAGGTACCATTGGTGAAGTAGATGCTCGCTTAGAAGGTGACAGAAACAAAGTTCGTTACCAACAAACAAACCTTGCACGTGTAATTATTCAAGCTCAAATGGATGTAGTAAATGCAGACTTTGGATTAATAAGTGGCGGTGGTATTCGCAGCTCAATAGAGGCTGGTAAAGTAAGCTATAAAGATATTTTAAAAGTACATCCTTTTAAAAACCGCATTACTTATATGGATTGGCAAGGCAGTGATTTATGGGATTACTTAAATACAGTAACGAGCTTCCCACCGGATGCTGGTGCTTATTTGCAATACCATAAAATATCGTTTGAGCGTAAAAATAATCAGTTGGTTAATGTTTTGATCAATGGCGAACCGCTTAATAAAAATAAAACATACAGAATGAGTCTAAATAGCTATAACGCATCAGGCGGTGATGGTTATCCTGCACTTACAAATAAAAAAGGCTTTGTAAGTACAGACGAAACAGATGCTAAAGCACTTCAAGACTTTATATCAAAAAATAGCCCTCTCAAAGCGGCTGAATTTACCCCTAAATAACCTCTAAGAATAAGAGGAAAGTAATCTAGTTACTTTCCTCTTATTTCAATATTACCTTTTTTAATATTTGCCAGCCCATAACTATGCAAACGAGAACGAGAGCCTTCTCCATAGGCTTTAGGTGGGTAATATAACTCTTTTTCTTCAGGAGACTCGCTAAGTACTTCATCTAATGCTGCACGTATCTCACTCAACGTTTTTTCTAGGCTATTATTAAAGTTAGGCCTTTTTCTAACTGTATGACCAAGTTCGACCAACCTATAAAAATACTTGTTAGCGAGCTCTAGAAGCTCCTCTGGTACATCTTTGTTATGGCTAAGCGCTACATCATCGTTATTTGTACAATACTCTACAAGTGCTAAATAAAAGCATAATGGCTTATTAGCTAAACCCACTTTTTGCTCTGTATTACAACTACTTGATAATGTCTTATCGTTAAGATCGACTATAAGTATCAGCGGCGTAGGCTCTGCAATTGATTGATGCTGTGCATTATTAGACTGCTTATTGCTTTGTTTGATAAACGCAAACTTTACCCAAAAACTAATCAACACACTTAATACTAAAAATATAAAATAGTAAATAAGATGGCTCACTGTAAAGTCGGTTTGCTGAACGTTAAATACAACTAATACAGGTCCGTTATTAGTGCTCAAACTACGTGTTATTTGGTGTAAGTTTACAGGTGCTAGTATTTCGCCTTTTGGTGCAATAGCAACAACTTTAAGATCATTCGAATTAATGTAGCTGTTTAAGGTTTTAATGTAGCTATTAACCGCATCTTTATTCCCTGAATGCTTTAGCAGCTCATTTGATAAATCAAGTAATGGTAAGTCGAGTGCTATTTGCCTTTCTATCTGCGTTATTTTTTGTTTAGTCACTTGCTGGCTTTTTTGAATTACAGAAATATAAAACACAGAAGATAAAGTTAAAAATAAGCATAGTAAAACAAGTAGTTGTTTATATTTACTCATCACTAACTTCCTCTTTTAAGTTTACTGAGCTAGTACCGCAACTCCAAAACGATTGTGCATTTTGATAATAATGCAAACTTTGATCTTTAGACATATCAAGCAAATTTGCCTGTACTGCACATAATAAATCAGTATTGTTTTGCTGCATTTTTAAATACCATCTTGTTCCAGTAATATTATTACTCAAAGGCGTAATATAGTTTTTTGAAAAACGTTTTTCGTCACTCTCTTTCCAAAACGAAGCAATAATATCTACTTTTCCGTCGGCGAGTAAATCGCGTAATTCGTTATGAGAACTAGCATAAGTGATTTTCAAATTAGCTAAATTTATATCCAGTTCTTTAAACATTTGCTTTGGTAAAATATGCCCTGATCGGCTGGTAGGATAATCAAGCAAACCTATGCGTTTATCTAAAAAATATTGTTTAGTAATTCGAGGTTTTTCTTTAGAAGATATAAAAAAAGCCGTGTAGTCAGAAAAACCAACAACGGGCTGGTAGTTATATGTCGACTCTGCTTTAAAGGCTGCCATAATATTGTTTTTAGCCAAAATTAAGTCAGCAATTCCTTTACCCACAAACTCAAAGCTGTCTGCCGTTCTATACCCCCAATACCCTTTTACAGAGCCATATTGCTTAGCTACTACGTTATCAGAGCATAACTTTTGTGTTAATAATTTGGCTATTTTTTTTGATTGTGTAAAAACAATTAATTGGCCTTTATTACTTGTAGCAGTTGTTTGACACTCTGTTGAGGTTTCGATCATAACCGGAAAATGTAAATCATCATTGTATACACTAACTTGACCGCAAACCCACGTAACGACCAATAATAGAAACAAAAATGTAACAAATAACATTTTGTGCAACACAATATTTTTATAATTCAAAGCAATGCCACCCAAAAATAGACGATATAGTGTATTTGAACAATTTCGCTTACCCATTACAACAAGTAATTTTACCTGTTAAATATAAGAGACTGATTTTAAACTCAATTTAATAAGAAACTATGAATTTTAATAAGTCCTTCCTATCAACGTTAAAAATGAGGACAATTGACCGCATTAGCTTATAGCAACCCCATGAAATATTCATTTAGGAAGTTTTAATGCATAACAATATAAAGTACTCGATATCTTCTGCGCTTTTGATTAGTGCGATATTCACAAGCACTAACTCACACGCTTGGGGTCAAAATGGCCACCGTATTGTAGGGCAGATTGCACAATCTCATATAAGCGAAACAACTAAAGCAGCAATTAAACCTTATTTAGATGGTGAGTCACTTGCGCAAATATCAACGTGGCCTGATGAAATGCGCTCTGCTCCTGGCGACTTTTGGCAAAAGCAATCATCTCGTTGGCATTATATTAATGCAGCACCAGGAAAATCTTTCAGCTTCAATCACGATCACACTAAAAACAAAGAATCTGTAAGTAATATCCTAGAAGGCATTCACTATTCAATGCAAACACTCACTAATAAAAATAGCACCTTAGATGCTAAGCAGTTCAGTTTGCGTTTTTTAGTGCATTTAGTAGGCGATAGCCATCAGCCATTTCATGCCGGTCGAGGTGAAGACAGAGGTGGTAACCGTATTAAGGTTTCATTTTTTAACGAAGAAACAAATCTTCACAGCCTTTGGGATACAAAGTTAGTTGAGAACGAGAACTTGTCGTTTACTGAATACGCTCAATTTATTGATACAAATAACAGCGAGTTAATTGCTGAGTATTTACAAAGCTCACCTAAAACTTGGGTTGAAGAATCACACAATTTAGCAACAAAAATTTATAAGTACACCAACGACGAAGTTGGGTACAGCTACATTTATAACAACACTCCAATTGTTAAAACACGCCTACAACAAGCGGGTATTCGACTAGCTGGACTATTGAACGCCTTATTTGACCCTTCTGCAAAAGAGTTAGAAACGGCACTAAAAATGACGACTGACAAATAAACAGTATTAAATTTATATAACCTACACACGGGAAATCAACATTATGACTAAGCTTCGCCTTTCGAAATTAACTGGAGCGGTAATTTTAGCTCTAGGTGTTTCTACAAGCGCAATGGCTGCTGATACTTCATCTGCAATGCGTGGTAAAATTACAACGCCTTCAGGTGGCAGTGCTGCAAACGTTAAAATTAAAGTAGTTCACCAACCAACGGGAACTATTAGCGAGCTAACTACAAACGAAAGTGGTACGTTTATCGCTAATGGCTTACGTGTAGGTGGTCCTTACATGGTTATCATCGATTCTGATAAGTTTAATGATACAACTGTTGAAAATATCTATCTAAATCTGGGTGAAACATACCGCTTAAGTTCGCAGCTTGCTCCGCTAAACATTGAAAAAATTGAAGTGTCTGGTTATAAAATCGTTCAGCAATCTGGTGGCTCAAGCAGCTCATTTGGTTCTGATACTATTGAAAATATGCCAAGCTTTAACCGCGACATTAAAGATATTGCGCGCTTAAACCCACTTGCCAGTATTAATGGTAATGGCGAGCTAACGTTTGCAGGTAGTAACCCTCGTACCAACGGTTTAACTGTTGACGGTATTGGTCAAAATGATGACTTTGGCTTGAACTTTGGTGGCTACCCTACTTCTCAGCCTCCTGTAGCACTTGATGCTATTGAACAAGTTTCTGTTGATGTATCTCCTTTCTCAGCTTCTAAAGGTAACTTTGGTGGCGGTACTATTAATGCAGTAACAAAATCTGGTACAAATGAGTTTAAATTTTCTGGCTTTTATGAAATATCTACTCCTGAGATAGCTGGCGATGTCGATAATATTGTACAAGAAGACGATCTTGATGAGCTAGGTCATAAAACTTATTCTACAAATAAAGTAGAGCCGATTAAAACTGAAGAAAGATTTGGTTTTAACGTTGGTGGCGCAATTGTTAAAGACGAACTGTTTTATTTCGTTAACTATTCAGAATGGTCAAGCGAATTAGATCTTGATTACGGCTTTGACGGCTCTGGTGCTGCTAACGAATTTAATACTTCAGAAGCTAACTATAACCGTTTCATTTCTATTTTAAATAATGAATATGGCTTGACTGATTCATTAGCAGGTGCGCCAGAAGATACAAATAAAAACCTGTTAGTTAAGCTAAGCTGGAACGCAAGTGATGACCATCGTTTAGATTTTACTTACCAATGGCAAGACGATCAAGATGAGCGTAACACTAGCACCGGTGGCGATAATATTGTACTAACATCGAACACCTACGCCTACGTAACGAAGTTCAATAACTTTTCAACAAAGCTTTACTCTGATTGGACTGAAGATTTTTCTACTGAAATTGGTGTGTCATATAAAGATGTTACCTCTGATAGCGCAACTCGCTCAAACCTAGGTAGTATTTCAGTTGATGAAGATGGTCGAAATGGCCCTTCTTACAACTTTGGTACAGATCAATATCGTCATGCTAACCGCTCTGAAACGCAAAATTTAACTTTCACACTCGATGCTACCTATTTAATGGATGAGCATGAAATAAACTTTGGTGCTCAATATGAGTCACTTCGTTTATATAACTTATTTGCTGAAAACTCTCTTGGCACGTGGAAGTTTGATAGCTTAGAGAATTTTGAAAACCGTGAAATTGGTTCTTATGATTTCTCTTATCAGAATGCTTACACTAATGATTCAGCTGATACAGCATATGATGTAAGACGTAACCAACTAGCACTCTACATTGAAGACACTTTTTATGTAGGTGACGATTTAGAAGTTACAGCAGGTGTTCGTTATGAACGTTTATCATCAGATGATAAACCAACTCTAAATGAAAATTTTGCGAATACGTATGGCTTTACTAACCAAGAAAATCTAGATGGTCTAGACATTATACTTCCTCGCGTTGGCTTTAAATACTACGTAACAGAAGCCCTTACTATTAACGGTGGTATTGGTCGCTTCCAAGGTGGTATTCCAAATGTTTGGTATAACAACTCATTCCAAAGCGATGGTATTACATTAGTATCTGCTCCTAACGATGTAATTAACGACTACTATGCAAATAACACTGCCGATATTACTCAGGTGCCTGATGAAATTAAAAACTCATTAGAACAAGGTGCTGGTAGCGTTGCTTATATCGACCCTGATTTTAAATTGCCTTCAAGCATTCGCACCCAAATAGGTTTTGAATATGAGTTTGATTCTGAACTATTAGGTGATGGCTTTAAATGGCAAGCAGAGATTGCTTATCATAAAAAAGAGAATGAGGCGGTATGGCATAATACATCTATTAACCCAATCGGTATTGCAGCTGATGGTGAACGCGTCATAAATGAAACTATTTATAGTGGCTCTTTAGCTGATAACGCTGACATAGAAATGACGAATTCATCTGATGATGGACGTTCAATTATTATTTCAACAGGTATTGCTAAACAGTGGGATAATGGCCTGTTTGTATCGGCAAGCTATGCTCACCAGGATGTTACCGAGTCATCAGCCGGTTCAGCTTCTCAAGCGGAAGGTAACTACAAGCATAATATTACAGTAAATCGTAATGAAGATATTGCAGCACGTGGTTTTTACGAAGTTGAGCATAGCTTTAAAATCAACTTAGCATATAACACAGAGTTTTTTGAAGGGTATGCGACTAAGTTTAACGTGTATTTTGAACGTCGTTCAGGTCGTCCATTTAGTTATACAATGAACATGTATAAAGACAGTGATTTGGGTGATACGAGTAGTTTCTTCAGTAATGGTGCTTACTTACCATATATACCTACAGGTGCTGATGATCCAAATGTAAACTGGGATGAATCAGGTATGACTTGGGCTGAGTTAGAACCATTACTAGAGCGTGCTGGTATATCTCAGCGTGGTGGTATTTTAGGTAAAAATACAGCAACTCAACCTTGGGTTACTACGATGGACGTTAGCATTAAGCAAGAAATACCAGGCTTTGCTGAAGGTCACACTGGTGAGGTTTATCTAATGATTGATAATTTCGCAAACCTTCTAAACAGCGACTGGGGTGTAGAAAAACGCTTAGGTTACTCTAACCAAACTATTTATGACTTTGGTGGCCTTGATGACCAAGGCAGATATAAAATAGACAACAGCTTTGGCGGTGCAGATGTGCGTAATTACTCACAAATCAATTCATCGTCATCAGCTTGGCAGGCTAAAGTTGGTATTAGCTACAAGTTTTAAGCCTTAATAGGTAAGTAATAACACATTAAGTTATTTGTTAACAAAACCCATTGCAAATTTGTAATGGGTTTTTTGTTTTTCACACCCCAATTTCACATGTTTGTCATAAAGCGCACGTAATATATACCCCGATATAGAGTTATTGCTCAAAAAAACACTCAAATAGACAAAAATAGTACTATTTATTAAAAATATATTGCAGTTGTATTTTATTTGTAACGAATAAATAAGGTACACTAGTAACGGATTTTGAATAAATGAACTTTAACTGTTTATTTTGAAAAATTTTAAAATAAAAATATAAAAATTTAATTAATAACTACACGGGAAAATTAAATGAAAACTCAATTACGCAAAACAGCTCTTTCACTTGCTATTGCAGCATGTGTTGGTGTAAGTGGCGCTGCAATGGCTAACGAAACGACCTCTGCAATTAAAGGTCAAGTAATGGGGCCTAACGGCAACCCAGCAGCCGGCACTAAAGTAACAATTTTACACGTACCTTCTGGATCAGTAAAAACAACTGAAGTAAATGACGCTGGTTATTTTACAGCTAAAGGCCTGCGAGTTGGCGGTCCTTATAAAGTAATTGTTGATTCAGATGTATATGCAGACCAAGAATTCAATAACATTATTCTTAATATTGGTAACGATTATCCAGTAAACGTTTCTCTTGAGTCACAATCAAGCATGGAACAAATCGTAGTTTCTGGCGCGCCAATTAGCTCTATGTCTGGCGGTACTGGCCCGGCGTCTACTTTCACACTTACAGATCTAGAGAATCAGCCTGCTATTAACCGTGATTTAAAAGATATCATTCGTGTTGATCCACGAGTAGCAATAGATGATAGCCGCGGCACTATTAACTGTGGTGGCGGTAATCCAAAATTTAATAGTTTAACGCTAGACGGCGTTCGTATGAACGATAACTTCGGCTTAAGCTCAAATGGTTACCCTACTATTCGCGCACCTTTTTCTTTTGATTCAATTGAGCAAGTAGCTGTAGAACTTGCACCATTTGATGTTCAGTACGGTGGATTTACAGCGTGTAACATCAATGCTGTAACTAAATCTGGCGGCAACGAAATTCATGGTGGCGTGTTTTTCGATTACACAAATGATTCAATGAAAGGTGATAAAATTGAAGGCGAAGACGTTGATAACGGTAGTTATAATGAAAAACGCTACGGTTTTAATGTTGGCTTACCTCTAATTAAAGATTCATTATTTTTATATACTTCATATGAAAAGCTAGAAGGGGTAGCACAATTCAATTATGACCCTTTAGGTTCAAGTGTTTCTGAAAGCGACTTAGCTCGTATCCAACAAATTTCACAAAATGTGTATGGTTATGATGCAGGTACCACTCCTTCGAGTGCACCTGTAGAAGATGAAAAAATATTAATTAAATTAGATTGGAACATTAACGATTCTCACCGTGCTAACTTAGTTTATAACTATAATGACGGCTTTACATTATCTCAATCAGATACTGGTTCAACTCGCCTATCGTTAGATAGTCACTTTTATGAGCAAGGTGCAGAATTTACTTCAATCATCGGTTCAATATACTCAGACTGGAATGACGATTTTTCAACTGAAGTTCGTTTAGGTAAATCGGAACTAGATGCACGTGTTGAATCACTTGATGCTGCAAGCAGCTTTGGTGAATTCCAAGTAAACACATCGGATGGAGGTCGAGTATATTTAGGTCCAGATGATTCTCGTCAATCAAACGATTTAAATTACGATACAACTACATTTAAACTTGCTGGTACTTACTACCTTGACCAGCACACGATAACAGCTGGTTACGAGTATGAAGAGCTAGAAGTATTTAACCAATTCGTTCAACACACGCAAGGTGAATGGAGTTTTGCAAGTATTGATGATTACGAAGCAGGAATTGCAAGTGCAATTTTCTACAATAATGCCGCAGGTACGAATAATGCTGCAGATGCCGGCGCTAGCTTCTCATATGCTCAACATACTTTTTATATTCAAGATGAATATAGCTTCTCAGACATTGATGCATCACTAACGTTTGGTCTTCGTTACGACAGTTACACTAGCGATGACAAGCCTACTTTAAATGAAAACTATACTGCACGTTATGGTTTCAGTAACCAATCAACATTTGATGGTGTGGATTTAGTTCAACCACGTATTGGCTTTGAATGGTATGCAACTGATGCACTTGAAGTTCGCGCAGGTTTGGGCTTATTTTCAGGTGGTAATCCGAATGTGTGGTTATCTAACTCATATTCAAACGACGGCATCACAAATATTAGCGCAAATCAGTTTGGATCTATTGATTTATTTGCTACACCAAATGTGAATGGTGGAAAACCAGGTTTTGATGTACCACAATCACAGTTTGATAAAGTAGCTAACACAGTAATTGGTTCTGGAGATAGCTTTACGAACGCCGTAGCTTCTGATTTTGAAATCCCATCGGAATGGAAATATTCAGTAGGGGCTACTTATACAACAGAAGACGAATATGTAATCTCATTAGATTATCTCTACACCAAAAAGCGTGATGCAGCAACGTTAATGGACCAAGCCCTTACTGACAGTGGTACTACTACTTTTGATGGTCGTCCAATTTTAACCTCTATTGAAGGACGTGACGGTGATTTACTTTTAACAAATGTTAATGGTGACAGTGGTGAAACTTCAATTATCTCTGCAGCTGTAAGCAAAGCATTCGATAACGGTATTAAAGTACAACTATCATATGCTTATACAGATGCTGATGATGTTAACCCAATGACAAGTTCAACAGCGAGCTCTAACTACGGTAACTTGGCAACGTCTAACCCGTTAGATCCTGGTGTATCTTCATCAGATTATGAAATACCTCATCGCTTTACATTAAACCTTGCTTACACACATGAATTTATCGATGGATATAGCACTCGCTTTAATTTATTTGGTGAAGCATACAAAGGCTTGCCTTACAGCTTCACATTTAATGGTAACGATGAAGATACATTTGGTGATTTTAATTCAAATGATTCTCGCCAACTACTTTATGTACCGTTAGTAAACGATCCTAACGTTGTTTATAACATGTCAGCAGATGAGATTAATGAATTTAATGAGTTCATTGCATCTGAAGGATTAAAACGTGGTGAAATTTCAGGTCGTAACGCTCAAAACTCTGATTGGTTTGTTAAGTTTAACTTTAAGCTAACTCAAGAAGTACCTGGGTTCATGGATGGCCATAAAGGTGAAGCATTCTTCGTAATCGATAACTTAACTAATATGTTAAACGATGATTGGGGTGTACTGAAAAAAGGTCCTTTCGTTGGTGCTCGTATGATTTCAACAGATATTGATGACCAAGGCCGTTACGTTTATTCAAACTTTAACGGGAATAACGCAAGCACCACAACTCAACGTGATGCATCTCTTTGGGAAATGCGTGTAGGTGTTCGTTACACTTTCTAATTTAGAACTGTAGCCTAAAACATCTTTTAAAAGCCCACTTTGGTGGGCTTTTTTATGCCTTTAATTTGTTATTTAACTTTTCAAAAATACCCACTAACACTTCGTATTCTTCATTAGTCAAAGTATTCAGTAATTGTTTTTCCCAATTCAGTGCATCGGGTGCTATTTGCTCATATAAGTTTTGCCCTGCTTTGCTCAGTACAAGTAAGGCCGCGCGTTTATCTTGTGCATTTAACTCACTTTTCACTAAACCTTTATCTATTAAAACTTTTACCGCACGCGACACTGTCGACTTGTCCATATTTGCTTGCGTGCATAAATCCTTTGCGTTGCTCTGACCATATTGCGCTAAATTAGCAAGTATTCGCCACTGCGGAATATTTAAACCGTATTTAGTTTGATAAACCTCGGCAAAGTCATTACTTACACGTGTTGCTACATTCGTTAATTGATAAGGTAAAAACGTTGCTAAATCAATTTTCATTTTTAGTTATCCCAGCTTTATAAGGCTTACTTTAGTGTTCATTAATATTTACACGGATGCGTAGTTGCACATTTGATATTAGTCTCACTTGAGAGTATCTTAACTGAAATAAAAATAATATTAAACCAACCCCCTCTCACAGGAGTCAGTAATGGCGACACAATTAAGTTATATGACCGGCTTTGGTAATGAGTTTGAAACACAAGCGCTACCCGGTGCACTGCCAATAGGACAATTTAGCCCACAAAAAGTTAAATACGATTTATACACAGAGCAATTTAGTTCGACTGCATTTACGGCTCCTCGCGCTTCAAATCGTCGCACTTGGTTTTACCGCCTTCGTCCGTCTGTAGTGCAAGGTGATTACCAAGCAATTGATAACGGCCTAATAAGAACAGCCCCAATCACTGAAGCCGTAACACCACCAACAATGCTACGTTGGAATCCTATTGATATGCCTTCACAGCCTACTGATTTTATTGATGGGTTAGTAACGATGGCTGCTAATGGCAGTGCTAATGGGCAATCTGGTATTGGCATTCATGTATATGTCGCTAATCAGTCAATGCAAGGGCGTTACTTTTGCAATGCCGATGGCGAAATGTTGTTTGTCCCTCAGCAAGGTGAGTTATTAATTCACACCGAGTGCGGTAAGTTAAGCATTAAACCAGGTGAAATTGCTGTAGTTCCCAGAGGAATTAAGTTCTCAGTTGACTTAATTGATAATACAGCCCGTGGTTATATTTGTGAAAATTATGGGCATGCGTTAGAGCTTGCAGAGCGAGGACCTGTTGGTGCAAACGGTTATGCCAACGACAGAGACTTTCAATACCCTGTAGCGGCCTTTGAAGATAAAGAGGGTGACTTTGAGCTTGTTTCTAAATTTAACGGTAATTTATTTAGCTGTGAAATTAAGCACTCTCCTTTTGATGTGGTTGCATGGACGGGTAATAGTGCGCCCTATAAATACGACTTATCGCGTTTCAATGTAATGAATACAGTGAGCTTTGATCACCCCGATCCTTCTATATTCACTGTACTAACCTCTCCTTCTGCTACTGAGGGTATGGCAAATGTCGATTTTGTGATATTTCCACCGCGTTGGATGGTAGCCGAAAATACATTTCGCCCGCCGTATTATCACCGCAATATTATGAGTGAATTTATGGGCTTAATTGAAGGTGTGTATGATGCAAAAGAGCATGGTTTTGTACCTGGTGGCGCAAGTTTACACAATTGTATGTCGCCACATGGACCTGAAGCCGACGTATTTGAAAAAGCCTCAAACACTGAGCTTACACCACAAAAATATGAAAACACATTGGCCTTTATGTTTGAGTCGCGCTATATAATTTCACCGACAAAATATGCATTAGAAGGTAAAGAGCGCCAACCAAATTACACCGATTGCTGGCGCACAATTAAAAAACAATTTACAGGTTCACAGGATTAATTATGAAATTATACAGCTACTTTCGCTCATCAGCGGCTTATAGAGTGCGTATAGCGCTTAACTTAAAAGCAATCGATCATGAACTTGCTATTGTTAACCTTTTAAAATCGGAGCAGCTTGGGAAAGAATACTTAGCGACTAATCCGCAAGGCTTACTACCGGCACTTGAAACCAATGATGGTGTTTTAGCACAATCACTTGCAATACTTGAGTGGCTAGATGAAACTTATCCGCAATCGCCATTAATTACAGGGACTGCGTGGCAAAAGTCGCAAATAAGAAACTTAAGCTTTGCCATTGCTTGCGATATTCATCCTGTTAATAATTTACGCGTGCTGAAGTATTTATCAAACGAATTAGGTGTTGATGACGAGGCTAAGAATAAGTGGTATCGACATTGGATAGAAGTGGGTTTTGAAAAAATAGAACTGATGCTAAACGAAAATAATGGCTACTGCTTTGGTGACCAACCAACACTTGCTGACATTTGCTTAGTGCCGCAAGTATTTAATGCAATTCGTTTTAACGTAGATATGAGCGCTTATCCAAAAATTGCAGCCATTTACGAACATTGTAATAAATTAGCTGCATTTAATGACGCTGCACCACAAAATCAACCCGATGCAAATTAAGCTAATTTAGATTAACTTTGTAGCGCGCTATGAATAACCGTAACGTGCTCAATTAAATCTAAGCCCAGATCAGTTAAATATCCGCCATCTGGGCTATCTATAATCCCTTTTTCAAATAAACGTTGCGCTGCGCTAAGTAAGCTTGGCTCTGCGTCTGAATGTAATTTAATACCCTGCATTTTACTGTCGCGAGGAAACTTTGCTAATAGTGTGAATTCTTCGATCATTGTTTGATTAAATTGCATTGTGTGCACCTTTTTATTGTTCTGTGAATAACTAAGTTTATACTTAAAATCACTTTGTGTACTTTACACTAGCACGTTTTTTAGCTTAATGTATTATTTTTAACCCTCCCTATTTAAAGGCCTCTAATGCGTAACTTTTTAATTCTATGTTTTTGTTTTAGCAGCTTATCGTATTCAATACTTAGTGAAGCGACAACGCTAAAAACCCATTCAATTATTGATGCAAACCAGTTTGTAAATGAAGAAGCTAACTGTTGGTACGACAACAAACGCTATAGCGAAGGGGCATTAATACAAGTTCATTCTTTTACACTTTTGTGTAGTGCTAAAACACCCCAACACAGTAACAGCCAACTCATTTGGCTTAAAATAGATAAGCAAGGTAATGCTATTTACCCAACAGCTCCTAAAACAATCACTGTGAATTAGCGCTAAAAGCTGATTTAAGCTACAATGCATGCAGTTTAAATAAGTAGTATGGCTATGAATAATCAACCTAAAAACCCTCTACATGGGGTAACATTAGAACAAATACTTGTTGAGTTAGAACAACGACTTGGCTGGAGAACACTTGGCGAGCAAGTAAAAATTAAATGTTTTACTGATCAACCCAGCATTAAATCGAGTTTAAAGTTTTTGCGTAAAACGCCTTGGGCTCGCGATAAAGTGGAAGCACTTTATATTCACACTATAAATAATAAGCCTATTCGTAGACCAAAAAGTGCACCAAGAGAAACATCTTCTCAAGCGCCGGATACAACAGGGTTTGTTTGGCCATCAATTAAAAAGTGATGTAAAAAAAGGAGCTAATTTAGCTCCTTTTTTGATTATAACTTGCGCGATTTATTGCTCTTTGCAAATCACATTTAATGAAGCCGGCTCAATAGTAATAACCAGTTTTTGAGCGGTTTTAACTTCACCATCTAGTACGTACTTAAGCTCTCCTTCGCCTGTAACCTCTACTCTTTTGGCATTTGTATGATGAGAGTTTATAGCTAAATGTGTTTGCGTTAAGCTACTAAACATCAGCTCTGCAATACTTAGTACTGTGGTTGAATCTTCATTATTTGGTGTTAACCAATTTATATCGAGTAGCCCGTCACTATGATCAGGTTGCCCGCCACCTTGAGCCAATAACGTTGTAAAAGGCGCAGCATTGGCCACAATAAAACTATTAGTACATATTTCTTTTGGTTCATTATCATCGAGTTTTACTTTAAGTAACTGCGATTTTTGCTCGCCAAACGCTTCAAAAAAACCATTTAAATAGGCAAGTTGCCCCGACTTATTTTTCGACTCTCTATCTGCTTTTTCTATCATTGATTGCTCAAAACCAATACCCGCGAGCAGTAGTACTAATTCATTATTACAATAAGCAGTATCTATTATGCTTGTTTGACCATCTATAATTAAGTCACAAGCCTGTTCAACAGGAATAAATTTAGAGGTAATACCCATCAATACATGCGCAAGGGCGTTTGCAGTCCCCATAGGGATGATGCCTAGTTTACATTGTGTATTTACAAGTACGCTTGCAACTTCGGCCACCGTACCATCTCCCCCGCATGCGATAATAATATCCGGATTTTGCGCAATTTCCTGTTTAGCCAGCTCAATACCGTTAACTTCTTTTGTAGTAGTGAGTACTTTCAGATCGTAATAATCCGATAGCCGCGCAACAATTAAGTGCTCTTTTTCTTCCCATAATCGTGTACCAGATACAGGGTTTGCAATTAAAACGGCTTTGTTTTTAATCAGTAATTCGCCTTTTTTATGTCGCTTAGCTAAATGGCGAAGTTGATGCTTATTTAAATTTGCGGTTTCGCGGGTTTCTTTTATTTGTGCAAGTACTTCATGCACATCTGCATTTTTGTTTTGGCTCAGTAAATAAGCCGCCATGACAAAAACAGAGCGCCCACGCCCTAAAGCACAATGAACGACTACGCGATGGTCTTCTTTAATATGGTGATGAATCCAATTAATAGCCTGATTTAACTGAGAATGGGTAGGAATACTATGATCGAGCACCGGAATGTTTAAATAATTAATATTCTCTTGTGTTGAACTCCACTCGAGTCCGTCGAATTCACACGTAACATCTAAAATCGCCGTAATCCCGTTATCTTTTAATGTGTCTATATCTGAGGGAAATAATCGGCAAGCTAAAAATAGGTTTTCGTTTATTTGTTGAATGGGCGGCACTTTATCGCGCTTACGTGACCAGGCGTTATAAATTTGCACACCGAATAAAAATGGCACAAACGCCCACCGTATATAAAATGGGATCACCCCATTTTCACGCTTTCTAAATATTTTTGCTGTATTAAAAATATACGCGGTACTCACTAATAAAAGTGACAGCGCAGTCCAATAAAAAACAATAGCAAAATAAACAGAGTTCACTTCCCAACCAATAAAAATAAGCAGTAGTGCTAATAGTGAATAACTAATTGCAGCCCACATAGTCTCTCCTTTGTGAAAATAATGCCGATTTATAATCTTAATTTAAACGGCTTTAAGTAGTCTTTTGCAAATATCACGCCATATAAATGCCATTTAAAATTCAAACGCGAACAGTAGGCCATTGATATCTATAGTAATTAATAAACTAAAATCTACTACAGACCGCTCTTTGTGCATTTTTTACAAACATGTGAATAAATTATACTTACACGTCTAAATTTCAAACACTGATCGGTTATTGCTTGTACTTACGTATAAAGCAGCTAATCTAAAAGGCAATTAAATTTTTTTGCATCCAAATCACACCCTCAATCGTTTACTCAATGATAATAAGAAAAACAGGACCCCTATGGATAATGATGATTTACTCCCTCTTTTGTGCGCAACAGCACAAGGAGACAAAAATGCTTTCTCAAGCTTATATCAACAAACTAGCGGCAAACTTTTTGCTATTAGCTTAAATATGCTCACTAACAGAGCTTATGCGGAAGAGGCACTACAAGACGCTTTTATAAAAATTTGGCATAACGCATCTGAATATAACGCCTCTAAAGGCACCGTTATTAGTTGGATGATAAGTATAGTCAGATACAGAAGTCTTGACTCACTTCGCTATCACAAAGTACGAAAAGAGCAGTCGTTAGGCGATGACGAATATGAAAATGAAAGTATCGACGTTAATTACGATGAAGAAACGAAACTGGTCAATTGTATCGAACAGCTTGAGCCGCAACAAAAACAAGCTATTCACTTAGCTTATTATAAGGGGCTGAGTCATAGCGAGTTAGTGGATCATATAGAAACGCCATTAGGTACAGTTAAAAGCTGGATCAGGCGTGGGCTTATGCAGCTACAAAGGTGTTTAACATTATGAATTATAATAAACCCGAACTATTAGACGCGCTTGCTGGTCAGTACGTGCTTGGCACACTTAGAGGGCTTGCCCGAAAGCGTTTTCAGCGTCTGTTACTTAACTCATATCAAGCACGTGAAGCAACAAATATGTGGGAGCAAAACCTAAACAACTTAGCGAGTGCTATTACACCGCAAACGCCACGTGACGATGTATGGGTAAATATACTACAGCGTATTGAGAACAGACCACAAACAAGTAAAACAGTCATACATACCAAGCCTTCAATTTGGCGTACATGGTCTTTTGTGGCAACTGCCGCATGCATTGTTTTAGCCTTTTTGGTTATTCAGCCTAGTACCAATGTTATGCAAACTCAGCAAATTGCTTTGGTTCAAAATCAAGATAAACAATCATTGTGGTTTATTGATGTAAGCGAGCAAGGGCTCTCAATTAAAGCTAGCAGCCAATTGGTTGCTCAAACTAATAAAGATTATGAGCTGTGGATGATTTTAAAAGGTCAAGATGCACCTATTTCATTGGGTTTACTGCCCAAGCAAGGCAGTAAAATATTATTTAAAGATAACCGCTTCAACGCAAGTGATATCGCATTGTTAGCAGTGAGCTTAGAGCCTATTGGTGGCTCACCAAATGGCTCTCCCACTGAAGTGCTTTACACCACAGAGCTGGTACTTTTATAACCCGACTATTATGACCAAAGTTGGCTGTTTACTTAAAGCAGCCAACCTACTCTCTAACTTTTTTAACAAAAAATAAAATAATTTAACTTTTTTGCATCCAATTTAAATCTCGCCCCGTTATTAGCTATGACTTCAATCAAAACTAAAGGACAAAGTCATGAAAGCTTTAACTCCATCAATACTCGCAGTAGTAATATGTAGTACGTTTGTAAGTGCACCAAGTGAAGCATCTAGCCACAGAGAAGCGCCAAATATAAGCCGTTTCCCGACTTTAGATTCAACCGATTTTTATGTATTTAATAGTTACGAGCAAGGTCGTGATGATTACGTCACATTAATTGCTAATTACATCCCGCTGCAAGATGCATACGGCGGTCCTAATTACTTTGCAATGGACCCAGATGCTACTTACAGCATTCATATAGATAACGACGGCGATGCTGTTGAAGATATTACATTTGCGTTTAACTTTAAAAGCATGCTTCCTAATGATAATCAAGGTGTGCAATTAACTGTTGGACCTGAAGGTAATCAACGCAACGTGTCTGTACCGCTTAAAAATGTAGGCGGTGTATCTGCCGGAGATAACAGCGCTGTAAATTTTAGCGAATCATACACAATAAGCATGATAAGCGGCGCACAGCGTACTGGCGAAACAACGCTACTAAATAACACTGCATCAAACTCCAGCACATTTTCTAAACCGCTTGATTATGTGGGCAATAAAACATTTGGTTCAATGAGCGATTATCAAACTTATGCTGACCAATTTGTGTATCAGGTTTCAATTCCTAACTGTGAAAGCATGGCACAAGTTTTTGTAGGGCAACGTAAAGACCCATTTGTAGTTAACCTAGGTAAAACATTTGATTTAGTAAACTATGTACCTGTAGAGGGTGATAGCGCCCCAGGTGCTGGTGACGGCGGTGGTTTTCCTGGTGGCATAACACAATCAGCTGATAACGACGACCTTGCAGATAAAAACGTAACATCAATTGCTATCGAAATACCTAAAAGCTGTATTGTTGGTGAAGGTAACGGCGTAATAGGTTCATGGACAACAGCAAGCCTACCTCAAGCTCGCGTATTAAATCCTAATGCTAAATTTGCTAATAATGGTGTTAATGGTGGTGCTTTAACACAAGTTTCACGCTTGGGTAGCCCGCTTGTAAACGAGCTTGTAATTGGCATTAAAGACAAAGACACATTCTCCACTGCTCACCCTAAAGATGATGCACAATTTTTAGATTATGTATCTCACCCAGCACTACCAGAGTTATTAAACATTTTGTTTAAAGATGCTGTTAATACGACACTTGGAGCAAACTTAGAAACACTGGCACCCACAAACTTCCCGCGTACTGATTTAATCACTGCATTTTTAACAGGTTTTGCAGGAGTTAATCAGCAAGCAACTGTAACACCTTCAGAAATGCTACGTTTAAATACAGGCATTGCAGCAACAGCGCAAGCTGATCAATCTGCATTTGGTGTAGCGGGTAATGATTTAGCCGGCTTCCCAAATGGTCGTCGCCCGGGTGATGATGTGGTTGATATTGCACTTCGTGTTGTGATGGGTCGTTTATGTCATCCGATTCCTGTAAATGGTGAAGACACTGATTTAGGACTTTGTGCACCAGAGGATGCTAATACAGGCACAGTGCCATTTACAGACGGCGCACCTATTGATGCAACAATGATGGACTCAACATTCCCATACCTTGCAACACCACTTGCTGGCTCTAAATAAGGAGTAAAATAATGCGTAATTTAAAAACTACCCATATTTGTGTTCTCCTCAGTGCATTAACATTGGGAGCATGTAGTAGCGATGATGATAAAAAACAGCCTACACCGGTTGTAAATACAGCGCCTACCGCAAGTGATGCAATGCTAACTACACAAACTGAGGTAAGCATTACCGATATGCTTAGCGCAACCGACAATGATGGCGATTCGCTTACTTATTCGTTAACAAGTGAGCCAACTCTTGGAACTGTTACCGTTAATAGCGACGGTAACTTTACCTATACACCAAATAAAGAAGTGACAGGTTCAGATAGTTTTATGTTTGGTGTAAGTGATGGCGTTAATTCGCAAGTAACTGCAACAGTAAACATTACAATTGACGCACTACAAGTCGACTTTGCTCAATTTGCAACCGATGCATTTAATCAAGCGCCAAATGCAGAGCCGTTAACTGTTAACGGTCGGGTGTTTACAAACACAGATACCGATGTTGATGGATTAATTTCAACAAACGGTAACTAACCAAGTAATTAAGCTGACAGGCCATGGATGGCTTTTTTCAAAGGATATTTATAATGCATTTATCAATTTTTAAGTCCGTCGCATTTATTACTTTATGCCTAACGACCTTTGCATTAAGCGCTGCGCCTTTTACCCCAAAAGATGATGCAGTTATTGCTAACAGTAATTCAACGCTTAGTGCTTCTCTGTCTGTTGAGGAGATAAATACATTAGTCACTAACAGCCAATATGTAGGCCAAACAGAGCGTTTACAGGGGCTACTTAAAACCCGTTTAGCCCAGCTATATAAACAAACACCCTCATCTCAAATTGGTTACTTATATGCTCGCGTTTTACAAAAAGAGCACCTTTTCAACGAAGCTATTGATATTGCTAACAACGTTTTGATTAAAGAGCCACAGCATAGTAATAGCCATTTATTGCTAGCCAATATATTTATGACTCAAGGTAAGTTTGCACAAGCAAAAAAACACTGCGTCGCTTTAATTGGGCAAGTAAGTACTATTACTGCTAGCACCTGTGTACTTGATGTACAAAGCCAACATGAAAGCGTTTTAGACAGCTACCAAGCATTAGTAAAAATTATAAATAATAATCAAACTAGCCTAGCTACAAACCATGTTTTAAGTGAAATGAGCTATCGTTTAAATAACTACAAACAAGCATTGTCTCACTTACAAAGTGTAGATTTAGTTCAAGCCCCTGTGAGCCTAATTGTTTTATGGGCCGATATTCAAATTGCTCTAAACCAACCACAACAAGTATTAAATACATTAAGCGTACTGCTTCCTGATAAAGGTAATTTAGAGGACGCTATTTTGCTAAGACTTTCAATCGCAGAAAAAAAACTGAATAAACGCGATAAAAAATGGCAAAATACAATGGCGCAAAGAGTTACGCTACGAGAGCTTCGTAAAGATTCTTTTCATGCAAGTGACTTAGCTAAATATTACCTTGATGTACAACCAAATCGCGAAAAAGCACTTTACTGGGCTCATATTAATTGGCAGCAGGCTAAAATGAGCACCGATGAGCAATTACTTATTCAAGCAAAAGCGATGCAACGAGATACACTATGAAAACGCCTTATCTATTTATACTCACTTTAATGCTGTGCATTTTTTCAACTTACAGCTTTGCCCATCAACTAAGTACAAGTTATATAACCTTAAATAGCGAAAACAATAACGACACCAGCAAAAATCTATACACGGGTACTTGGCAAATAAATATTGCCGACTTAGAGCACGCAGTGCCTCTGGATTTAGATAAAAACGGCCAAATTTCGTGGACAGAAATAAAAGCAAAACGCAGCTCAATTAATAACTTCATTAAAGAAAATTTAAATATCACGCAAAGCGCGCAAATATGCCCTTTAAAAAGTGAAGGTATCTATCAGCTAGATAACCATTTTAACCAACCTTATTTAGTGATTCCGCTGCAGTTTAGCTGTGATGACAATGAAGCAATCACCCTTTCCTACTCCGCTTTTTTTAAAACTGATGCTAACCATAAATCCATCGTAAATATTAACGGTGTATCTCGTGTATTTAATATCAATGAGGCACAACAAACGTTCAGCTTTGAACAAACAAGTTATTTAAGTACCTTTAATCAATACGTTTACCAAGGTGTTTTACATATTTGGATTGGTATTGATCATATTTTATTTTTAATCGCTTTGTTACTTACCTGTGTTTTAAAACGCAGCGATAAAGCATGGCAAGGTATTAGCTCTAAAAAACACATTATTAAACACACAGCATGGATAGTAACCGCGTTTACGCTTGCGCATTCTATTACGCTTACCGCCACCGCTATGAACCTTGTATCACCAAATAGTCGCTGGGTAGAGCTTGGAATTGCTATATCTGTTTTATTTGCAGCATTAAATAATGTGTGGCCGTTGGTACTTCGTTTAGGTTGGCTTACTTTTGCTTTTGGTTTACTACATGGTATGGGATTTGCGAGCGTACTTGGCGAACTTGGCCTGTCGAGCGACTATCAACTGCTCAGTATTTTGGCGTTTAATTTAGGCGTCGAAATCGGTCAACTTAGTATACTACTGATAGCCTTACCAATACTCATTTATGTACGACACTACACTTGGTATAAAAAATGGTTAATGCCAATGGGCTCCGTTGCTATCGCAATTGTTGCACTTCAGTGGTCAATCGAGCGTTTTTAAATAGTATAAATAAAAAAGCTAGCCAAAATATTGGCTAGCTTACTTTTGGTTATTTATTTTTAGCGTTACTACGCTTTATCAAATGGCATCAGTAATGTTTTCATCGCAGGGCGAAGTGCTATGAGTACCGTTTCTTCGGTTAGCTCAGGGTAGAGTAGCTTTCTAAGTAATAACCCTGCCATCATCGAAAAAATAACATTAATTCGGCTTTCAAGTTCACGCTCATCAATGTCTTTGAGCGCACTTCGCTCGCTTGTTAAAAGCTGCCTCATGCGCCCTCTTGCTTGAATATCGGTTTCACGCAAAAGAGTAGCGACTTTAATATTACGACCCGCTTCTGCCATCATATCTAAATCGATAACACATGAGCCTGTATCCATGTGTCTTTGCACGCCAATATTTAAGCCATCTAAAAGAGCCGCCAAAACATCACCAGGGTGATCTTCAAACTTTTGAAAGATAGAGAACATTTCTTCCATGTCTTTTTCAATAATGCTTTCTATAATAGCTTCTTTGCTTTCAAAGTAATTATAAATATGGCCTGCACTCATCCCTGCCGTTTTAGATATTTCTGCCATACCTGCACCGTGGTAACCTTTACGGCGAAAACACTCTGCAGCAGCTGTTAAAATTTGCTCACGCCTAGCAAGTGCTATAGCGGGATCTGTTTGCCTTTTTGCTTTAGGCTTCATGTTCAACTCCACTACCAAGTCATAAACTCAGTAAAGCAAGAGCTATAAATAGTCTCGCTATATAAATATGTAATGCGGCTTTAAAAGCCGCAAATATTATTTCTCTTCCTGAGTTGTTTCACTGGCTACTTTCCATCCGCCACCAAGCGCTTTGTACAAGTTAATTTGACTCGCAAGATACGCTTGCTGACCCGCAATTAACTGTTGCTGCGCGCCGTACCACGTACGCTGAGCATCAAGTACCTGCAAGTAGCTATCTGCCCCTTTTTCGTAACGCATTTTTGATAAATCAAACGTGATTTGTCGACTACTTATAAGCATATCAAGGGCACTTAATTGCTCTTGGTAACCTTCTCTATCAGCAAGTGCATCGGCAACTTCGCGAAACGCATTTTGAATTTTTTGCTGATACGTTGCCACTGCAATTTCTTGATCTGCTTTTGCTACATCAAGATTTGCTTGGTTACGTCCCATATTAAAAATAGGTAAGCTAATTGTCGGCACAAAACTCCATGTCCCCGAGCCTGAATCAAACAAGCCACTTAAGTCACTTGAAGCAGACCCCGCGTTGGCTGTTAAGCTTATGCTTGGATAAAACGCCGCTCGAGCAATACCAATATTGGCATTAGCAGCAAGCATTAAATGCTCAGCAGCTTTAATATCAGGGCGCTGTGATAGCAGATCAGACGGTAAACCAACGGGTACTTCTGGCATACTGATCAAGTTAGTCAGGTCTTTATTAGGCAGTAAATCAGCTGAAACAGATTTACCTACTAATAAATCTAAGGCACTTTTATCACGCTTTAACAAACGTTTGTACGTTGCTATGTCTACTTTTGCCGTAGCAACTGTGCTTTTAAGCTGCTCAAGGGTAATTGAAGACGTCGCACCTAAATCAAAGCTTTTTTGCGTAAGCGATAATGACTCCTGCTGAGAGGTAAGCGTTTCTTTTGCAAGCTCTAGCAGTTGCAAATCAGTTGCATAATTTAGCCACGCATTTGCCAACTCTGAAATTAAAGACACCTGCGTGCTGTATTGACTAAGCTCTGTAGAGTATAAGTTTTGCAGTGCTTGCGCTGATTGGTTACTTACCTTGCCCCAAATATCTAACTCGTAAGAGGTAATACCCACTGTTGCACTGTATTGCGAGCTAATAGCTGCATCGCCAGTACCTGATAAGTCAGCCGGTAAACGCTGGCGCGTGCCTGAGGCAATTAAATCAAGGGATGGATACAAAGCAGAGTCTTCAATTTGATATAAACCACGCACACGCTGCACATTAAGCACTGCAATTTGCATGTCTTTGTTATGCTCAAGGCTTTGACTAATTAACGTTTGTAGTTTTTCGTCATTAAAAAACTGCTGCCAATTTAATTGCTGCGCAGCGCTTTGCCCAGTATCTGATGCATAAGTATCAGATACTGGTAGAGCAAGGTCTTTTTGCTCTGGCGCTAATTGGCAACCACTTAGCACCAATAAAGCAATTGCACTTAGGCTGAATGTTTTAATGCTCATTCTGCGCTCTCCTTCGTTGTCTCTTTAGCCTTGCCAGGAAATACACGACGAACTAACACAAAGAATAACGGAACAAAAACAACAACTAATATTGATGATGCAAGTGTGCCGCCAATAATCGAAATACCTAACGCATTTTGCGCACCAGAACCCGCGCTTGAGGCAATAGCAAGCGGTAAAACACCACAAATAAAGGCCATCGAAGTCATAAGTATTGGACGCAAACGTAGGCGAACAGCTGCAATAGCCGCATCAACTAAGCCAAGCCCTTCTTCCATTTTATGAATCGCAAACTCTACAATCAGTATCGCATTTTTAGATGCTAAACCAATGGTGGTCAACAAACCTACCTGCAAGTAAATATCGTTAGATAAGCCACCGCCAAGCGCTGCCATAATCGCACCAAATATACCCAGTGGCACAATCATCATTACCGCAAACGGTACTGACCAACTTTCATAAAGCGCGGCTAAACATAAAAATACAAACAACAGCGATAAGCCATATAATAAAGGTGCTTGACCGCTACTAGAGCGCTCTTGGAATGAAATACCGGTCCACTCAGACGAAATACCATTTGGTAATTGTTTAACTAAACGCTCCATTTCATCCATTGCTTGGCCTGTACTGTAACCTGGCGCTGCACTACCTTGAATTTCCATTGCTGAAAAACCATTGTAACGCTCTAAACGCGGCGAACCATACGTCCAGTAGGCACTAGCAAACGCTGAAAACGGCACCATATCGCCATTATCATTGCGTACATACCACTTATTTAGATCCTCAGGCACCATGCGAGATTGTGCATCACCTTGCATATACACTTTTTTCACTCGACCACGGTCAATAAAGTCATTCACATAACTACTACCCCATGCTGTCGAAAGTGTACTGTTAATATCGTTTTGCGACACACCAAGCGCTTCGGCTTTTGCAAGGTCTGTATCAAGTTGTAGCTCTGGCATATCTTCTTGTCCATTTGGACGCACGCCCGCTAAAATTGGACTTTGGCTTGCTAAACCTAATAACTGATTTCGTGCAGCTAAAAGTGCGTCATGGCCAAGACCTACACGGTCTTGTAAGAAAATATTAAAGCCATTAGCGGTTCCCAGTTCAACAATTGCAGGTGGCGGAAAGGCAAAAACAAATGCTTCTTTTATCGTTGAAAAGTAGCCCATCGCTTTACCTGCAACACCTTGAACAGATAACTCGTCACGCTGACGCTCATCCCAATGTTTAAGATTTACAAAGGCAATTGCTGAGTTTTGGCCAGAACCTGCAAAACTAAAACCAGTCACGGTAAAAATACCGTTTACTGCTTCAGATTGATCGTTTAAAAAGTGGTTTTCTACCTTTTTAACAACCTCAAGCGTTTGTTGTGTTGTAGAACCCGCTGGTAATGACACTTGGTTAAACAAAATACCTTGGTCTTCGTCAGGCAAAAATGCCGTTGGCAAGCTTGAGAATACATAAACCATACCGCCCACAATCATGCCATAAATAAGTAAGTAGCGTTTAGAGTGAGTAAGCATGCGCCCTACAAAGCTTTGTGCACCTGAATTTGTTTTATCAAAACCACGGTTAAAGCCTGTAAAAAACCGGCCAAACAACGTGTCATTGTTATGTACATGGCTTGGTTTTAAAAGCGTTGCACACAATGCTGGCGTTAAAATAAGAGCCACTAAAACAGATAACCCCATCGCCGATACGAGTGTTATAGAAAACTGACGATAAATTATACCGGTAGAGCCACTAAAGAATGCCATTGGAATAAATACGGCAGAAAGCACCATGGCAATACCTACCAGCGCGCCTTTAATTTCATCCATAGATTTACGTGTAGCTTCAAGTGCCGAGAGTTTTTCCTCGGTCATTAAACGCTCAACATTTTCTACAACAACAATTGCATCATCTACCAATAAGCCTATGGCAAGTACCATCGCAAACATCGTTAGCGTATTTATTGAATAACCAAAGGTGTATAAAATACCAAATGTACCTAGTAAAACCACAGGTACGGCAATTGTTGGAATAAGCGTTGCCCTAAAGTTTTGTAGGAACAAATACATCACTACAAAAACAAGTACAACAGCTTCAATTAATGTATGAATAACTTTTTCGATAGATAACGATACGAACGGAGTTGTATCGTAAGGTATTACGGCATCTAACCCCTCAGGGAAAAACGGTTTTAGCTCTTCAATTGCTTTTTTAACGCCCTCTGCGGTATCAAGTGCGTTAGCGCCACTGGCTAATTTAATACCTAAACCTGATGCAGGTTGCCCATCGTAACGAGCAACAACGCGGTAGCTTTCACCACCAAGCTCTACTTTAGCAACGTCCTCTAGACGTACAAAAGAGCCATCTGGATTGGTTTTAACTAATATTTGTTTAAATTGCTCTGGCGTTTGTAATCGGCTTTGCGCCGTTACTGTTGCATTAAGTTGCTGACCATCAACGGCAGGCATACCGCCAAGTTGACCGGCAGATACTTGTGCATTTTGCGCACTAATTGATGCACTAATATCAGCAGGTGTAAGCTTATAATTTTGTAACTTTGCAGGGTCTAACCAAATACGCATCGCGTACTGAGAACCAAACAGTTGTACTTCACCTACGCCTTCAACACGCGAGACAATGTCTTGCACGTTTGATGAAACATAATCGCCAATATCAATATTGGTCATGCTGCCATCTTTAGACACAAAAGCATAAACCATTAAAAAGTTACGCGCTGATTTTGCAACTACCACACCTTGCCTTTGTACGGCTTCTGGTAATAGTGGAGTCGCTGTAGCTAGTTTATTTTGCACTTGAACTTGTGCAATATCAGGGTCAGTTTCAGCACTAAACGAAAGTGTAAGCGTAGCAGAACCACTCGACTCAGACGTAGATGACATATAAAGCAAGCCATCAAGCCCTTTCATTTTTTGCTCAATAACTTGCGTTACCGTATCTTCAAGTGTTCGTGCAGATGCACCAGGGTACGTTGCAGTAATACTCACTGCAGGTGGTGCAATTGAAGGATACTGCGAAATAGGTAAACTCCTAATCGCCAAAATACCTGCAAGCATCACTACAATAGCGAGTACCCAAGCAAATATCGGTCTATCGATAAAAAATCGTGACATTAAAACTCTCCGTTATTGCGCTTGATCGGCTTTAGCAGACGATTGAATTTCAGATGGGTTCACAGGTGCACCAGGGCGGATTTTTTGTAAACCTTCAACTATTAACTTATCGCCATCACTTAGGCCATCAGTAACAAGCCAATCAGAACCAAAAGTTCTATCTACTTTTAATACGCGGCTTTCTACTGTGTTGTCTTTACTGACAACCATTGCTGTTGGTTCGCCTTTTGAATTACGGCTAACGCCGCGTTGCGGAGCTAAAATAGCACCCGCCTTAACACCTTCCACAATAGAAGCTCGGGCATACATGCCAGGCAGTAATAATTTTTCTGGGTTTGAAAATTTAGCACGCAGTGTTACTGAGCCAGTACTTGGATCAACGGTCACTTCAGAAAACTGTAATGTGCCTTTATGAGGATAAATAGAGCCATCTTCCATAATAAGTTCAACGTCAGTTTGACTAGCCGAATCGACAGTTAGAGCACCTGATGATAATGCTTTTTTAAGCTGGGTAAGCTCATTACTTGATTGTGTTAAATCGATATAAATTGGATCTAACTGAGTTACTGTAGCAAGTGCTGTACTTTGATTGGCACTTACAAGTGCACCCACTGTTACGCTTGATTTACTAATTTGACCACTAATAGGAGAAGAGACGTGGCTGTAATCGAGATTAATTTGCGCTGATTTTAACTGCGCTTTAGCTGTTAATAATTCAGCATTAGCTTGCTTGTATGCGGCATCTGCTTCATCAAAATCTTGTTGGCTCACGGCTTTAATTTTTAAAAGCTCTTTATAACGCGATGCTTTTGATTTAGAGCTGGCAATGCTTGCCTCTGCGCGCGCTACGCTTGCTTCACTTGCTGCTAAGTCTGCTTCAAATGTAGCAGGGTCTATTTGATACAGTGCTTGGCCTTGTTTAACCTCATTACCTTCAACAAATAAACGAGATTGCACAATACCACTTACTTGTGGACGAATTTCAGCAATTTGAAATGCACTAATGCGACCAGGAAGTTCTTTTTTGAGAGTAAGCGCTTGGCTTTTTACTGTAATTACACCCACTGGGACAGCTTTAGGAGCTGAAGCTTGTGACTGCTCAGCAGCCTGATCACAACCAGTTAAAGCAACAGAACCGACGAGGGCTGACAATACAAATAAAGCGATGCGGGAACGCTGCATGTTAAATACCTTTTAGTTTAGAGTGAACGATCATTCTAAATTAAAATGCGCTGATAATGAATCTTAATAAGGAGAAATTTACACAAACTTACACTATTGAATATAATATACGCCTTAGGTAGCATTTAATGTTAATTTGATGAAAATAGAATCAAAGCTGTTTGAAAAATAAAGCAATTAAACAGATTGAAATAACCACTCATTTTAAGCACAGAACTTTTAAATAGACACAAAAAAGCCAAGCAAAAAACAGCTTGGCTAGTTATATAAACGACTATCTTACTTTTTTAAAGGGGGTTGTCGTTCTGTGGATTAATAACTCTTGAAACTAACAACTGCTCTACCCTAATGCCCTCTACATCAACAACTTCAAACTTAAAGCCTGAAAAAGTTAAATGCTCTGCACGTTTAGGGATTCGCTTCATACTGTAAATTAAAAATCCAGCGACAGTTTCATAGTGCATCTGATCAGGAAATTCTTCTATATCAAGTACCTTTGCTAAATCGGTAATTGGAGTTAACCCATCTACAAGCCATGAATTTTTATCGCGCTCTATAATTAATTCATCACCTTGATGAGTAATTAAATCACCCATAAACCCTTTCATTAAATCTTTTACCGTTACAATACCTACCGAAAGCGCGTATTCATTTACGACAACAGCAAATGGCTTTGCTGCGCTTTTAAACGCATTTAAAGCTTCTGATAGGCTTAATGTTTCAGGTAAGTAAAAAACATCTTTATCAATCAGCTCATCGTTTATATTGGCGGCTTCGCCTTTTAGTACTTGTCGTAAAATATCTTTAGATTCAACAGAGCCATGCAATTTATCTAAATTTCCTGACACTACTAAAAAGTGATTATGAGGGTGATCAATAATTTTGGTCGCAATATCATGGCTAGATTCGTTTAAATCAAAATAGACAATTTGGTCGCGTGGCGTCATTACGCTTGATAAAAACCGCGCTTCTAGGTCAAACACATTGCCAATGAGTTCATATTCTTGCTTTTGCAAACTACCATATGCAGCACCCGCTTCCATCATGGCAACAATGTCCTCAGTTGTAACGTTGTCTTCTCGCTCAGCAGGGACTTTAAATAAGCGCAGCACAAAGTTAGTTACCCCATTAAAAAACATCACTAGCGGAGTTAAGGCAAAGGTTACCCAGCGCATTATTGTAACGACTCTAACAGCGACAGCTTCTGGCATGATCATCGCTAAACGCTTTGGCATTAAATCGGCGAACAAGATAAACAGAGATGTAATAGTAAAAAATGAGAATAAAAAGCTAATTTTTTCTAAGTGTGCACCTTGATAAAAAAGCACTAAAACACTTTCAACATAAGGCGATAAAGCTTGCTCGCCCACAATACCACCCAATATTGCTATTGCATTGAGTGCTATTTGGATCATGGCAAAAAAAGCCCCTGGATTTTCTTGTAGCTTTAATACCGCTGCTGCTTTTATATTTCCTTCATCTGCCATCACCCGCAGTTTTATTTTACGCGACGCTGCAATTGCTATTTCTGACATAGCAAATAACGCACTGATCAAGATCAATAAGCTAATCCCGATTAAATCACCCATTTAACGCTCCAATAAGTTAGCGCTTTTTTAAACAAAAAGCAGCTGGATTATAATCGGTTTTTTAAACGCAGCAATTTATATTTACGAAATATATTTAAGCTATTAATTTTCAATTATTTAAGAGGTAAAACAGTGAGTTTAAAGTGCTTAAATTTTATTAAAGGCAACTTTTAATTGAGAAACTAAAGCCGGATCCATATTTATATTACAGGCAAAAAATAACGGAGACTGAGTTGTGTTTAAATCAAGTAATGGTTCTAGTAACTCAAGCTTAGGCTCTGTTTTAACTCGATAGTTAAATTGCTTTTTGTTGAGGATAACAAAATCAAGTATACGGTGACGAGTGCTTATGAGTTTATCTATTTTATCTAGGCTATCGATGAGTAATAAATGCTTGCTTTCACTAAAGCCCCTTTCAAGCAAATAATGATGACTAAAGTTATCACGCAGTACTGCTATTTTATATTTTTTCGCATCATTGAGAGTGTTTAACTTTATACCTCTGGACTTTAGACCATAAATGGCAGAGTCAAAGCTTTCCAGTTCACCTACCCAGTTAAACTTACTTTCTCTATTAGGTAATCGAACAATCGAAAATATACAGGTGTTTTTATCGCGTAGCGCTGCATTGTAGGATATGGCCCAACTATGAGCCAACATAGTGTAGTTTATACCTGTACCTTCTAGCGCTTTATGAACTTTATCGACAGAGCGGCCAACGAGTTTGTTATCTTCATTAATATACTGAAAGTCCGGAAATACTTCCGTTACTATTGTAATTTCAGCTGCATCAACTTTAATACAACTAATGAACAATAAAAAGATCAACAATTTCATCTAGCGAGGCCTCAACTAACTCATTATATGTATTTAATAAATATAGCTGAGGCTTTATGAACTGCTAGTTTTTAGTCGTGTAATGCACACTTATACGCTGATAGTGCTAGTATTTATAGCTTCTACAGCTTACTTGTTCATCGCACTAATTAAAAAGGCTGAAATTTTAGCGCCTTCTCTAAGTGTCGTTTCTGAGCTTGATTGGCCAACTAAAGAGCTGTCGGTAAATGGCGCTATCTCCATCATATCTGCACCCGTAATCGGGAACTCATCCGCAATGGCTGATAAAATATCAAGCGCATGCTGAGGCGTTAAACCGTGATGCTCTGGCGTACCTGTGGCGGATGCAAATTCAGCATCAAGTGCATCAATATCAAAGCTTACGTATATTTCATCAACGTTATCGGCTTTTAACTGTGCAATAGCGTCGGCAGCAACCGCTGCTGCGCCGCGTTCAATGATTTCATGTGCCCAGTGCTGTTTAACACCAAAAGTATTTTCCCAATGCGCTTTAGACTTGCCACTTGAGCGAATACCAAATTGTATTAAATGATGCGGCGCCGGTAAAAACTCTAGTATATGTGTACACCACGAGCCAAAACATAAATCAATACCTAAGCGCTCCACAAGTAAATCGGTATGCGCGTCAAAGTGAATAATAGCCGTGCGCTTACCTTGCTCACGTTTTGCTTTTAAGTACGCTTTAGTAAGTGGGTAACTAATTGAGTGATCGCCACCAATACCAAATAATCCTTTATCTTTAAACGTTGCGTAAAAGCTGTCGCACACATCTTCAGTGATTGATAACGGGCTTACGTAATAATCGTTATCTTCATCACCATATAAGGCTTTTTGGCAATTAGAAATGGTTGCATCATTTAGGTATTTGTCATGAAGTAAATGTGGGATTACACGTACATCACCTAAATCAAACGAATGACACTGAGGTTGCTGATCAATTAAAGCTGAGCGCACAAACAGTGGCCCCCAGTTTGCTCCGCGTAATATCCCACCGCCACAGTCTGAACTAATACCTAACATAACGGCTTTATGTGGTGAGTTTGGTAATTCGTTTAAAGACTCGCGCCACAAGTTATCAACGTTTTCAGTTTGTCCGTAAAGTTTATTACGCAGTGCGGCTTTGCGCTCTTTTGCAGTATTTACTGTGTATACGCCATCGCCTGGTGCGCACAAACAGTGTTCAACTTTGTTTTTAAATGCTTCAAATTGTGTGCTCATAATAAACTCCTTCGGTTTTTATTCTGTACGTAGCTAATTACTTTTGAGTAGTTATGCAAAATCACTAAAAATGCCTAAACTTCAAATAAATGCCACTTTGCTAAATAAGTCAGTGCTTAATATAAGTAAACACGTTAGTTTTTACGTGTTCACTACAAATTTAAGTAATTGAATTTATTTGATATTAATGAAAATCTGTAATCATTCATTTAATCGTAGTTACGCGCTTGAGTGATACTTATTATGTCTGCTTGAACATGTCAACAGCGCAACAAGGCTACGTATATAAGTACTTGAGTGAATATTCATAGTTGGTGAATAAATCAAATTAGCCCTTAAAATTATTAAGGCTTAATTGGAAGAGTTAAGATAAAACGGACAATCGTCCTGTACTTGATAAACGTTTCTAGCAATCATGCTAGATTGACAACAAATTATTATAAAAGGCTTAGCTATGGAAAAGGTATTTCACTTAGGACTATGTATTGACGATCTTAAAGGTGCAAAACTTGCGATTGTACCAGGCGATCCAGATCGTGCAGCACGTATTTCACAATTCCTAGACAACCCAACCTGCCTTGCTCAAACTCGCGAGTTTCATGTTTATTTAGGTCAATTAAACGGCCACTCTGTGGTTATATGTTCTACAGGTATTGGTGGTCCATCTACGTCGATTGCAGTAGAAGAATTAGCACAACTTGGCGTGCGTAAATTTTTACGTATTGGTACAACCGGTGCAATTCAGCCACACATTAACGAAGGCGAAATTTTAATTAGCCAAGCGTCTGTACGTTTAGATGGAGCTAGCCAACATTTTGCACCACTTAGCTACCCTGCTGTATCTGACTTTTATGCAACACAAGCTATGGTACAAGCATGTAAAAACCTAAATATCGATTTTCATATTGGTATTACTGCATCAAGCGATACATTCTACCCAGGGCAAGAGCGTTACGATACGCACTCTGGTTACGTTCCTAAATCACTACAAGGTAGCTGCGAAGAGTGGCAAAAATTGGGCGTGATGAACTACGAAATGGAATCGGCAACATTATTTACTATGTGTGCAGCCCTTGGATTACAAGCAGCATGTGTAGCAGGCGTACTTGTTAACCGTACTCGCCAAGAAATACCAAATGTAGACCACGGTGAAATTGAGCGTAAATCTGTAGCAGTAGTATTAGAAGCAGCTAAAGTATTACTTGATTAATACAGGTTATAGCAGTCAGTGAGTTAATTCGATAGAATGACTCGCTTTAATAAAGCACAGCTCTGGCTGTGCTTTATTGTATGCAAGCTACTATTTAAGTGGTGCGCTAATTACTTTAAGTGCAGGTAAATGCGTAAAACTGGCAAGTACAGCTTTTGCCACTTGCGACTGGTTTTCACGACCCGCTGTTTCGAGCAATGTTATTCCCTTCACCGTACTTTCGTTAAAGCTAAGCCCAGCTAAAAAGAACTGACTTAGTGCACTTTGTAGTGGCGATAAACTTGGACTGTAAGCTGCATTTTCGGCGTAACTTCCGTAAAAGTCACCATCACTAAATGTACTTATTTTTACGGCGCTAAAGTTGTGGCTGTAAGGCACGTAAGCATTAAGTGCAAAACGCGCAAGGGTTTCATCAAGGCCATCAAAGCTAAAATTACCTTGCTGTGGTTTTGGGTTAAATAAGCTAAATTCGTTACCTAAATCGGTAGGTCCAAATGAATGCGGCAGTAATTCAGCAAGTTTAAATTGCTGATCAGGAAGTAAAATATCAAACTCTTTCGCATCAGCTAGTTCGTTCATAAACTGGCGACAATACCCACAAGGCGCATCGCTAATAGCAATTTTAACTATTTTTTTAGCGCCGTTTAACCATGCGTTATTTATAGCCGATTGCTCTGCATGAACCACTAAACTCAATGCTTGATGATCAAACTCTACATTTGCACCAAAGTAAAAGTTTACCTCACCCTTTTCATCAAGTGCTTTAACAATTGCGCCTACATGAAAACCTGACACTGGCGCAACGGCATACTCAGAAGCTAAAGGTACTAAACCTTGTAGTAATACATCATCAGACACATTGAGTTGCGTGCATAACGCTTTAATATTATTAGAATTTAATATGCCACGTTGTGATTTTAATTGACTACGTAATGACGCTGTTTGCGCTACGCTTAATGTGATGTGCGAATTTGTAAGTGCTGTATCTTGCTGTACAGTAAAAGTTGCTGAAGCCATAATATTTTTTAATTATTCAATGGCTAAGTAGTTTAAAAGGTTAGGGTATTAAATACCAGCCTATTTAACGCAAAAAAAGGGAGCACATCGCGTGCTCCCTTTTAATACCAATAGGTATCCCTAACAAAATAAAGTGTTAGCCGGTATTACGCATACCTGCAGCTATACCTGTCATCGTGATCATTAACGCATTATCAATGTCACCTTCGTTTCGTTTTTCCTCTGAGCGAGCACGGCGTAAAAGCTCAACCTGTAATAGGTTAAGTGGATCGGTGTACGGGTTACGTAAACTAATCGACTCCTTAATCCAAGGTTGTTCGGCGAGTAGGCTTTTTTGTGGGCTAAGTGATTGCACCAAGCTAATCGCTTCTTGAAGCTCTTTACGCAGTGTTACACCCAATGGTTTGTACATATCTTCCACCAGCGCATTATCGTAATGCTCACTCAACCAGCAATCGGCTTTACTAAATACCATTTCTAGCATTTCTAAGCGCGATCTAAAGAATGGCCACTTTAGGCTCATTTCGTTGAGTGTTTCTGCGCCGTACTTATTAAGCGCAGCTTTTAAGCCAGTTAACGCACCTAACCATGCAGGAAGCATTAAGCGGTTTTGGCTCCACGCAAAAATCCATGGAATAGCACGCAGGCTTTCAACGCCACCATTAGGATTACGTTTTGCAGGACGCGAGCCAAGCGGCAACTTAGACAGCTCAAGCTCAGGCGTTGCCATTCTAAAGTAAGGTACAAAGTTTTCATCGTGGCGAACTACATTACGGTAGTGTTCACACGACTCCTCACTTATTAGCTTCATTACTTCACGCCACTGCGGTTTTGGCTCCGGCGGCGGTAATAAGTTACTTTGTAGTACTGCACCTGCGTAAATATTTAAGCTTTGCAGTGCTACATCGGGTAAACCAAATTTAAAGCGGATCATCTCGCCTTGCTCGGTTACACGCAAACCACCTTTTAACGAACCTGGCGGTTGTGAATGCAGCGCTTGTGCAGCAGGTGCCCCACCACGCCCTACTGTGCCACCACGTCCGTGGAATAAAATAAGTTCAATACCACGCTCATCAGCAAGCTGCACTAATTTATCCATAGCTTCGTACTGCGCCCAACCTGCTGCCATCATGCCGGCATCTTTAGCAGAATCAGAGTAACCAATCATTACATTTTGGGTGTTTTTAATGTGCCCGCGATACCAAACATTATCAAGTAATGTAGTAATTACATCACTGCCTGCGTTTAAATCGTCGAGTGTTTCAAACAAGGGTGCTACTGGTAAATCAAAGCTACAGCCGCTTTCTTTTAGCAATAATTGTACTGCTAAAATGTCTGATGCTGTTCGCGCCATCGAAATAATATACAAGCCAAATGTTTGTTCGTCTTGCTTAGCAATAACATCAAAGGTGTCTAGCACTTCTTGAACATCAGGGCTTGGTTGCCAATGTTTTGGAATAAGCGGTCTGCGAGAGTTAAGTTCAGTAAGTAAAAAAGCTTGTTTATCTTGCTCTTGCCATTGGTTGTAGTCGCCTAAACCTAAATAACGAGTCAGCTCAGAAAAAACATCGCTGTGACGAGACGAATCTTGGCGCACATCGAGTTTAGCTAAACGCAAGCCAAAGCTATTAATACGGTACAGTAAATCAAGCAGTAATCCATCAGCAACTACTTTCATATTACACTTTAATAACGAGCGGTAGCAGACCTCTACAGGGTGCTTAAGCTGATTAATATCAGTAATTAAATCTTGTGAATCGCTACGCTTATTTTTAATTTTAGCGCCCAGGTGAGCCACGGTCTCTGCAACTTGGTTTTTAAGCTTTTTGATCACCGCTCTGTATGGTTCAAAGTCTTGACCTGCCAACTCAATAAGCTCTTCACTGGCGTCTGACATAGATAATTCAGCGCATAACGTTTTTAAATCTTGAATATATAAGTTAAGCGCCATCCAACGACCGTGGTCAAGCACCTCTGCTGTAACCTGCGATGTTACAAATGGATTTCCATCACGGTCTCCACCCATCCAAGATGTGAACTCAATCGGGCTGTAATCTTTTGGTAGCTCTAAACTTAATTGCTCTTTCACATTGGCTGAAAATTCACGTAAAAAGCGCGGAACAGCGTGCCAAAGACTGTTTTCGATTACCGCATAACCCCATTTAGCTTCATCAACTGGCGTTGGGCGAGAGCGGCGAATGTCGTCGGTATGCCAAGCCTGGCTAATAAGCTGTTCAATACGATTTAAAATAGCATCTCGCTCTAGCGGTAAGTTATCTTTTCGCTCTAATGACGCTAAGCAATCACTTAGTTCAACATGTTTGTTAATAATAGTACGGCGCGTCACCTCGGTTGGGTGGGCGGTTAATACTAAGTTTATGTGGAGTTTTGAGAGTGTTTCGGCCAAATGATTACTATCTAGCTGGCCTTGTTCTGCTTTTGTAACTAACGTTTTTAATGTTTGAGTGAGAGGGTTTTGTTGACCAAGGCCAACGTCATTAAAACGCGAAACGGTATGAAATTGTTCTGCTACATTAGCAAGGTTTAAAAAATGATTAAATGAACGGGCAACCGGCAAAAGCTCTTCATCACTAAGCGCATGTAAAACGTCTATTAGCGCTTGTCTGTCGTCTTCATTACCACTGCGAGATGATTTAGATAAAGCCCGAATTTCTTCTACTTTATCTAAAATAGCTTGGCCTTGAGCATCCTTAATAGTTTGTCCTAGTAATTGCCCAAGTAAATTTACATTACCTCGCAAGGCGGCATATTGTTCACTCATTTCTCATTCTCCTTTGTTTCGTAGGACACTATTAATATCATCATGAAGAGATATTTAATAGATCCATTTGCAATGTCTTGTCGTAAAAAAGTATATATAAAATAATCACAAAGCAATTACATGATCATTTTTTACGACGGAAACTGCCCACTTTGTAGCACCGAAATGCAGCAACTAAAACACGCAGACTCTAAAAATCTAATTACGCTTGAAGATCTTAACGCGAGCGACTTTAGTGAACGCTACTCGTATATTGATAAAGACAAAGCAATGAACTACCTGCAAGCCCAAAAGCAATCAGGTGAAATGATTTACGGGCTTGATGTAACGTACGAAGCATGGAAAATAGTGGGTAAACACAGCTGGTTGAAAATTTTTCGCTTGCCAATAATTCGCTTTTTCGCTGACTGCGGATACCTGTTATTTGCTAAGTATCGACACCCCATCAGTCGCTTTTTAATGCCAAATACTCAGTGCAGTAACGGCCAATGTGGACTAAAAGCAAAAGGTGATAAATGAAAACTATTGTTTTATTCGGCGCAAGCAGTGCCATAGCAAATGCATATATAGAACATCTACAAATAAACACGCCTACTCATCAGATAGTTTGTATTAGTTCAAAAAGTATTGAATCTGACTCTAGTGTTGTCCACCTGCATACTGACTATACAAAACAAAGTTTAGTGCGCGTCACTAATTACCTAAAAGAGCAAAATGCCGATATACAACAAGTTATTATATTCAATGGTACACTGCACAACGAAACCCATATGCCCGAAAAAAAGCTGGAGGATTTAGACGCTGAGTATTTTAGCCAACTTCTCAATTCAAACACCCTAACCCCCCTACTTTGCTTGCAGAGTATTTTGCCGCTCTTAACACATAAAACGCACTGTACTATTACAGCACTCAGTGCGCGTGTGGGCAGCATTAACGACAATAAATTAGGCGGTTGGTATACGTATCGCGCCTCTAAGGCAGCTCTTAACATGCTATTTAAAACCGCAGCGATTGAGCTTTCACGCCGAGCTAAAAATACCAAGCTCGTTTTATTTCACCCAGGGACTACTGATACTGCGCTTTCAAAGCCATTTCAAAAAAACGTACCCGCTGGAAAACTCTTTACAGCTGAATTTGTAGCTAAGCAGCTTTTTACACTTACTTTTAATAACCTTCATTTAGAACTCAATGGTGAGCCTGCCTACTTAGATTGGCAAGGCAAAACCATACCGTGGTAAGGACCTTTAATGCATTTTACTAAAGAACGCATAAACGCACTTGAAAAACACACTCGTACTCATTTAATTAATTCGCTTTCAGGTTTTAAAAGCGCCAACTTAATTGGCACGCAAGACAAACAAGGCAATACTAATCTCGCCATTGTTAGCTCAGTTATTCATTTAGGTGCTCACCCGCCGCTAGTTGGCATGATAATGCGCCCAAATAGCGTGCCTCGCCATACGTTCGAAAACATAATCGAAACCGGCACTTACACTATTAATCAGGTTAATAAGGCCATTTATAAGCAAGCTCATCAAACATCAGCCCGCTACAATAAGGGCGAGTCGGAATTTACAGCGACAGGTTTAACGCCCGAATATTTAAATGACTTTGCAGCTCCTTTTGTTAAAGAAAGCCGCTTAAAGTACTCGGTTAAATTTGTAGAAAACCAACATTTAGCCATCAATGGCACAGAGCTTGTAATCGGTGAAATTACTGACGTGTACTTAGATGAAGTAGCACTTCAAAGTGATGGCTTTTTAGATTTACAGGCTATTGAAACCGTGGCAGTAACCGGGCTTGATAGCTACCACACAAGTAATAAACTCACGCGTTTACCTTACGCTAAAAAATAATATGCCATTTTAAGAGGCTATAAACTAATAGCCTCTTATCGCATAACATTGAATTTTACCTTGGTATTAATCACACTAGCTAAAAATCCAAGGAGAAAAATATGACCACCATCGGTATTGGTACACAATCAAGCGAGCAAGCGCTGGCAAGCCTAAGTAACATGACGCAAACGCTGACCCCTATCGCAGCTGACGAACATTTAGAGCGCATAGCCAAGGCTCAAGCGTATATGCTAGCAAACAACATAGATGCAATTTATTTAAACGCTGGCACCAACCTTACCTACTTTACAGGCATGAAATGGTACGCGAGCGAACGTATGGTTGGCGCGATATTACCCGCCCTTGGTGAAGTACAGTACATTGCGCCTTATTTCGAAATTGGTTCACTAAATGGGTTTAAAGTAATAGATGGGCCTATTCATGGGTGGCAAGAGCACGAAAATCCTTATGCACTTTTTGTCGAAGTATTAAAAAAGTTAAATATTAATGAAAACGCAACTATTGGCATTGATGAAAGCGCACAATTTTTTATATTCGACGGCATTAATAAAGCACAAATGGGTTTAACCCTCATAAATGCACAACCTGTAACGGCGCATTGCCGTATGCATAAATCAGTTCATGAACTTAGCTTAATGCAACGCGCGATGGACATGACCTTAGCCGTACATCAGGCCACAGCAAGCATGCTTTATGAGGGGATAACCACCACCGAAGTAGAAGCTTTTATTAAGCAAGCACACCAAAAAGTAGGTGCACCAGGTAACTATTTTTGTATTGTTTTATTTGGTGTTGCAACGTCTTTCCCGCACGGTGTTAAAGATGCCCAAATACTTAAAAAAGGCGATATGGTGCTAATTGATACTGGCTGTAAAGTACACGATTACTTATCAGATATAACCCGTACCTATGTATTTGGCGAACCGACAATGCGCCAACGGATGTTTTGGGATCATGAAAAAGCAGCGCAAATGGCCGCGTTTAACGCCGCTAAAATTGGTGCTACGTGCGAAGACGTTGACGCGGGCGCACGTAACTATTTAGCAGCGCAAGGGCTAGGCCCGCATTACCAAACACCGGGTTGCCCGCATCGAACAGGGCACGGCATTGGGCTAGATATTCACGAATGGCCATACTTAGTTGGCGGTGATAAAACCCTACTTGCCCCAGGCATGTGCTTTAGTAACGAGCCAATGTTAGTTATACCCGATGAATTTGGCGTGCGTTTAGAAGATCATTTTTACATGACCGACAACGGCCCTCATTGGTTTACACAACCAAGTTATAGTATTGACGACCCATTTGGCCTTAACGCTTAAAACTGAATACCTTCAAGAGCAGCTGCTTAGCTGCTCTTTTTAGTTTGGCATTGATAAAGTGCAGTTCATCCCAATATCCCCTGTTATACCAAAGCAATCCTCAAAAGGATAAATATGAAAAACTTTAAAATTGATATCGTTTCAGACGTAATGTGCCCTTGGTGTGTAGTGGGTTATAAAAACCTAGAAACTGCACTAGAGCAACTCAAAGACGAAATGAGCGCAGATATTACGTGGCATCCTTTTGAACTAAACCCAGATATGCCAATTGAAGGTCAAGACTTAAACGAACATTTAATGCAAAAGTACAACCTAACAGAAGAGCAAGGCGACGAAAATCGTAAAAACATGTTCGAAGCTGGTCAACGTGCTGGGTTTACCTTTAATTTTGATGGCAAACGCATCATGATCAACAGCTTTGATTTGCATCGTTTATTAATGTGGGCACGTGAAGAAGGTAAGCAAACCGAATTAAAACTTGCCTTTTTTGAAGCGCACTTCACTGATTTAAAATACTTAAATCAAGAAGAAGCACTACTCGACGTTGTTGAAAAAGTAGGTCTTGATAAAGAAACTGCGCGCGGTATTCTACATTCAGACAAATACGTACAAGACGTACGCCAAGAGCAAGACCGCTTTAAACAAATGGGTATTACTTCCGTCCCTACATTTATCATAAACGATAAATATGCACTTACTGGCGGACAACCAAGCGACTCATTCATTCAAGCACTAAAACAAATTAGTGAAGAAGAAGCCAAGCAAGACGCTTTATACACAAATAAAGTTTAAAATTAAGAAAGGCTGCACATTGCAGCCTTTCTTGTATATTCATCAGTTCAAAAAAGACAAATTTATTATTTACCTTGAATCTCTTTTGGTGTCATTATAGAAACGACCTCTAAAAAATCGATAATAATACCTACAAAGGGATTTATAATGAAATATATAATTACAACATTGACGTCACTGTTTCTTTTAACCGCATGTTCGACAACACATCTACCTGATAGCCCTAACGCTACACTGATAATGCCCAGTCCTGCGGAGTATCCAATTAAAAGTGTCCGTGAAAAAATTGAAGGTAGTGTGACAATGTCTTTTGATGTAGATACATCTGGTAAGCCAGTTAATATTAAAGTGATTAAAGCTGAGCCTGTGAAAATTTTTGATAAAGCAGCGATTCGCTCTCTTTCTAAATGGCGTTATGCACCTAAAGTAGTTAATGGTATTGCGGTAGTTGATGAAGACTTAGAAATGACTATAGATTTTAATTTAGCAAAATAATAACTAACTAAAACTAAAACTAAAAAAAGCTGCACATTGCAGCCTTTTTCTATACAGCGAAGGTTACTTCTTTACTTAAAAGTAAACTAAGTACGATAAAGTACTTTAATTACATGCCAGCCAAATTTAGTTTTAACTAGATGAGGCTCTAAAATTGCGCCTTTAAATGCAATTTTGTCAAACTGTGGAACCATTTGTCCGCGTCTAAATTCACCTAAGTCACCGCCTTTTTTACCCGATGGGCATGATGAGTATTTTTTAGCTAAGGTCTGAAACTTTGCACCTTTACCTAATTGCTTAATAATATCTTCTGCAATCTCTTTGTGCTTTACCAAAATGTGAAGTGCATGTGCTGTGTTTGCCATGAAAAAAGCCTTTTATACCGTTAGCTAAAATTAAACGCGGCGATTTTAACACAACCCTATAAACCTAGCATCTACTTATACTGCAGTGTATTAACGCTACTGCATTGTATTAACGCCTAATTTATAAATAATGTTTAGCATCATCTGGGTTGGGTATTCTGCAGTACTGATATTTACCAAATAACGTATAGCGGTTTAAAGCAACCCTATCGTATAGCCAATTATTAAAACTATTTGGCAAAATACTAAATACGTTTGCTAGTTTGTATGGGTAACCTAGCTGCTTAACAACATTAAAAAAAGCATGGCTTTGTGTAAATGCTTTACCATTTTCAACAAGCACCATTGAAGCGTATTCACTGGTTGAAAAACCAAAGTGTGTTAACAACAGTTCTCCTTTTGGAGATTGCACGCTGCATAATTTAAAAATAGTATTTTTATCGTGAGCAATAATAAAGTTACACCACGCGCTGCACAGCTTACATTGCGCATCAAATAATATAATTTTTTGATTTTGCATTATTGTCACTGCATCATCGCTCATAACACTTTCCTTAAATTAAGTAATAAATTACTGCTGCACCGGCTTTTTTTGTAACTTGCGCTGCAAAGTACGTCTATGCATATTAAGTTGCCGCGCGGTAACCGACACATTGCCATTATTACTGTGTAATACTTGTTGAATATGCTCCCACTCTAAGCGCTCCGGCGACATAACCACATCATCAATAACATTCGATGCCGATGCCACAGGATCGGTGTTAAGCGCTTTTAATAATGTTGCCATATCAACCGGCTTAGTAAGGTAATCGTTTGCGCCTAAACGCATTGCCTCTACTGCGGTTGCTATACTTGCAAACCCAGTTAGTAAAACAATATGAGTTTGGGGGAGCAAACTACGCAGCGGCTTTATTAGTGTCAGTCCGTTATCGTCGCCTAGTTTCATGTCTAATAAAACAAAGTCGGGTAATAATTTACGCGCAGCAAGTAACGCATCACTTTGGTTATGCGCCACCTCACAGGTAAAGCTTTGTTTAGTTAAGCGCCTTGCCAGTGTGCTGGCTAAATTTATGTCGTCTTCAATTATAAGTAACTTCATGAGGCGTTATTCTCAGTGTTTACAATAGCAAGTTTAACTTTGGCGACAGCGCCGCCATCTGCATGGTTAAACAAGGTAAGTGAGCCATTTAAACGCTCAAAAGTAACGTTTGATAAAAGCACAGCAAGCCCCATTCCTTGGTCGCTTGGCATAAGTTGACCACCCAGCTCTGCTAATTGCGATGACGAAAAGCCACGGCCAAAATCACGAATTAACAAGTAAACGCATTCGCTATGTAAGTTATCTTGCTGCCAACTCAGCTCTAATTGAGTTTTACCTTGTTTTTGATTAGCGAGCGCGGCGTTTTGCAATAAATTTAAAATAGCAGGCAATAACATCGCATCACTCAATAGCGTTGCCGCAATAGGTGGCGTAATCCATTTAATGTGCTGATCAGGGTATTGCAGTAAAAGCGTATCTGTAATTTGCGTTTGCAGTTGCTTTACTGTGGTATGCTCTTGTGAATTTTTAAGACGTAATTGCTCTGAGAGTTTTCTAAAGTCGTTAAGTTGCGTACTACACTGAGTAAGCGGCGCTTGCATGTGCTTTACAATAGGGTTGTTTGGTTGGTCTTCTAATAACTCTTCAAACAATAGCTGTAAATTTGCAATTGGGGTCGCTAGTTGATGGGTGATTTGTGCAGCGGCCCCATCAAGGGTAACAAGCTGTTCATTACGCAATTGTTTTTCACGCACGTTTGCAATAATTCGCTCTCGCTCTTTAAGTGCCCTGCTCATTGCGCCAATAACAAGTGCGATTACGCTGGCACTTAAAACAAAATTAACCCACATGCCAATAAAATGACCACTCATATTCATTTGATGCATATTGTGATCGGGCATCTTTATAAGTAGCAAACTGTATGCGGCAATGGCTAATACCGCAATATAAGCTAATCCTTTTTCTCGCAGCGTAACAGCAGCGATCATTATCGGGAGCAATAACAGCGAAACAAATGCATTAGTTGCACCGCCGCTTAGCGATAGTAAAACCGTTAAAAATAATACGTCTGCAGTTAACTGCATCAACATACCCAAAGGTTTTGCGCGACTTACATTACGATAAGCAAATAGGCTAATAAGCTGAAACACAGCCTCAACGGCAATAACAATAAGTAAAGGCAGTAATGCAATTTGATGTTCTAGTAAAAAATAAACGCTAAGTACCGCAATTAATTGCACGGCAATAGCGCCGCTTCGCAGCATTAATAATCGACTAATGGTGGGGTCGGTACGCATTAACAACAGGTTATTGCCCAATCAAATGTTTAATAAGGTTATTTTAACGGTTATATGATTTTTAATCATCATCCATCGAAATTGAAAACGGCGCACAAGGCGTTCCTTGGTGAAACACCATTTTCCATTGTTCATTACTTTTACGCCAAAGCGACATACGCAATGAATAATTAAACTCAGCGCGAGCAGAGCGCCTAAAAGCAGCTTGGTAACTAAGTTGCACTACATCATCGCTCAGCATTCGGCCCTTAAAATGCTGATTATAAAACTGTGGCACAACCTCGGTAGGTAAACGAGTTAGTACTTGGTATTTATTAAATGTAGTGCCATTAGCAGCAATTTCGATAAATTCATCATCGAGTAAAGCGTCTAATGCGCGCTCAGATTGGCGAACTTCTGGGTCTAGTAACTGGCGCTCAGCGTCAATCAAATGATTAAACAACGACACTTTTATTTTGCTGCTCATAACCTTCCCTATTGTTTATAAACTTGCCCGGCTTTCATAACAAATTGTACGTTTTTAAGTACGTCAATATTTTTAAGCGGTGAGCCATCCACACTGATAATATCTGCTTGTTTACCAACACTCAAGTCGCCAATGAGTGCGCTTTGCCCCAGCAGTTTAGCTGCATGTATGGTTGCTGATTTAATAGCTTGGGCTTTGCTCATTCCATTGTTTACCATTAAACTAAATTCGTTAGCATTAAGCCCATGACGCGACACCCCAGAGTCTGTTCCAAAAGCTATATTAACCTTGTTTTTCAGTGCAAGTTTAAACGAAGCCTGCATTTTTGGAGTCACTTCACTCACTTTGTCGGCTATTGCCGGTGGCATATTTGGGTTTGTAAGCACCTCTTCACTTACCGTTGCCCCCGCTAAAAGCGTCGGTACTAAATAAGCCCCCGTTTTTTTAAATAACTTTATTGCCTCTTTATCTAAATAAGAGCCATGCTCAATAGAATCTACACCGGCTTTTAAGGCCGCTTTTATACCTTGTGTGCCGTGTGCATGGGCTGTAACTTTACGTCCTAAGTGGTGAGCCGTATCAACAATTGCAATCAGCTCTGCATCTGTAAGTTGTTGGTTAACCCCAGCAGCGGTATTACTTAGTACCCCACCCGTGGCAGTAACTTTAATTACATCAGCGCCACTTTTAATTACCTCGCGTACCGCACGGCTACAATCATCCGCGCCATTACATATACCAATCCCGCCTGTAACCGCATCTGTAATATCTTTTCGATATCCGTGCATATCTGCGTGTCCGCCGGTAGGCGATATTGTATTACCCGCTGCAAAAATGCGTGGGCCGTTAATATCATTTCGCTCAATAGCGCGCTTTAGCGGAAATATTACTTTGTGATCGCTACCTAAATCACGCACTGATGTAAAACCCGCATCGAGCGTACGTTGTAAATATTTAATTGAACGCAAAGCATAATCGGCATCATATTCTGTAGCCCAGCGGTGAAGGTTTGCTTTAGCATCTCGCTCAAACGTTACGTGAACATGCATATCAATAAGACCAGGCATTACAAATTGATTTTTAAGATTGATAATATCGGCATCAGGTAGGTTAAGTTCTGCTTTTGTGAGGTAGCCGTTTTTAATGGCTGTTATTGTATTATCTGTGATGACTAACGTTTGCTCTGTTTTTACTTTTTGATCTTCGGATGCAAGTAAACTGCCAGCATAAATAATTTTATGCTGTTGAGCAAAAGCCCCATTTGTTATTAATGCCAGCGTTATTGAAGTGAATGTTGTTATTAGTGTTGTTTTCATACTTGCTCCTTTTTTATACTAGCATTACCTTAAATAACCTGTAATTGCGAATATTTACGATACAAAACATGCTATAAACTAGTCTTGAAAGCCGTTTTTTGGTATAACTCCCCCATTAGTAACACATGTCAGACCACCTTAAGAGAACATACTATGCCTTACGCACATATCACTGGTTGGGGTAAATGCATTCCACCAGCAAGCATTAGCAACGATGAAATTAGTGAAATAGTTGATACCACCGACGAGTGGATAACCACGCGTACTGGCATTAAATCTCGCCGAGTGAGTCATGTAAGTACCGCTGAGCTGGCAACCGTTGCTGCTAAGCATGCTATTGCGTGCGCAGGCATTGATCCTAAAGATATTGATTTAGTGATATTAGCAACCTGTACACCTTCTACTGTTGTGGCAAATACCGCCTCACAAGTGCAAAAAAACATTGGTGCAACAGGCGCTGCCGCAATGGATACAAACGCGGCATGTTCGGGCTTTTTATATGCATTGCAAGCTGCTACAGCACAAATTCAAGCGGGTATGATCAAAAAAGCAGTCGTCATTGCCGCTGAACGTATGACCTGGTATGTAAACTGGGCACGTCGCGACAGCGCTGTTTTATTTGGCGATGGCGCAGGTGCAGTAATACTTGAAGCTGCCGATACGCCAGCGGGTTTACTTGGTACCAAAACCGGTTGTGACAGCGAAGACCGCGATATTTTACACATCACCAACTTTGGTAGCGATTTAAATAAGTATGAGCCAATTGGTCCTTCTGATTTATTATTTGAAGGTCGTGAAATTTTTAAACGTGCTGTAAAAGGTATGAGTGAAGCCTGCGACGACGTACTGCAACAGGCCAACTTAAGCCTTGACGACATTAATGTACTCGTTCCACACCAAGCTAACTTACGTATTATTCAGGCTATTCAGCATCGCTTAAAAGTACCTGACGAAAAAGTAATGGTTAACATTGGTGACTATGGTAATACCTCTGCTGCGACTATTGCTATTGCGTTATGTGAAGCGGTTGAGCAAGGGTTAATTAAACCGCATTCAAACATTATGTCTGCAGCATTTGGTGCAGGCCTTACGTGGGCTGCAAGTTACATAAAATGGGGCGAACGTGTAACGCCTATTAGTGTAAGCGATGCTGCTTTACCACCGTGTGATAAAACTGGTTTAGAGCTTGTAGCACCGGCCGTTAAAGCATGTAAAGAAGCGCAGCCTAGCTAGCACAACATGTAATAAGCCACATTTAAAACGCACTTATTTAAGTGCGTTTTTGCTTTTTAAGGAATTAAATTTGAAACTTTTAGGTATTCATCACGCTGCGATTATTTGTAGTGACTATGCACGTTCTAAACACTTTTATAGCAATGTACTTAAACTTAACGTTATTAATGAGCACTTTAGAGCTGATCGTAATTCATATAAATTAGATTTAGCCATGCCCGATGGTAGCCAAATAGAGCTATTTTCGTTTGATGGTTCGCCCGAAAGACCCAGCTATCCAGAAGCACAAGGCTTAAGACATTTAGCTTTTAAGGTAGCGGATGTACAGATTGCAAAAACGTATTTAGAGTCGTGCGATGTAAACGTTGAGGATATTAGAGTGGATGAAATAACCGGCAAAAAGTTTACCTTTTTTGCCGATCCAGACAACTTGCCACTTGAGCTTTATGAGGTTTAAAGCTCAAGTTATTTCTTACTATTGAATCAAAGACTTACTTATTAAAACGATTTTGTAAGTAGTTAAATACAGCACGAATACCTAATGCTTCACCACCCGTTGGACGACCTGGTAATGCGCGTAAGTTCCATGCCATTACATCAAAGTGTACCCACGGTGTTGTTGGTTCAACAAATTCTTTTAAGTAAAGCGCTGCGGTAATAGCACCACCAAACGGTGTGCTTGCGCAATTTGCCATATCGGCTACATCACTTTTTAGTAAGCTTTTGTATTGCTCAAACAACGGAAGTTGCCAAACAGGGTCATGTACACTTAAACCGGCGTCAATAATGCCATTTGCTACATCGCGCTCTGTTGAGAAAAAGCCCGGAAGCTCCGTGCCCAGTGCAACACGACATGCACCCGTGAGGGTAGCAAAATCAATAATTAGCTCAGGATTATCGTTTTGCGCTTCGCTTAATGCATCACACAATACTAAGCGGCCTTCAGCGTCTGTATTATCAATTTCGACCATAATACCTTTGCGCGTTTTAATAACATCGCCTGGGCGAAATGCATTGCGCGATACTGCATTTTCAACCGCTGGTACAAGTACACGTAATCTAATTGGTAAGTTAGCTGCCATAATAAGCTGCGCTAGTGCAATTACATGCGCCGCGCCGCCCATGTCTTTTTTCATGTTACGCATGCCAGAGCTCGGTTTTAAATCAAGTCCGCCTGAGTCAAAACATACGCCCTTACCGACTAGTGTAATTAATGGAGCATCTGTCGCGCCCCATTTTAAATCAAGTAAACGCGGTTTATTTTCGCTTGCACGACCCACCATATGAATAGTCGGGTAGTTTTGCTCTAGTAACTCATCACCAACCCACTGTGAAAATTCGCCATTGTAAGTTGCAGCTAAATCTTCCATAACTTGCGATAAATGTTGCGGCATCATATCTACCGCTGGAGTATTAACTAAATCACGTGCAAGTGTAATGGCATCAGCTTGTTGGCTAATGCGTTCATATAACGCTTTATCGCTAATGGCTAATTGCGCCTTTGCTGTTGGTTTTTCTTTGTATTCACTAAATTCGTAACCACCAAGTACAAACCCTAAAGCAACCTGCTCTACAAAAGCGCTGTCGCCTTGAATTTGATAAGTACCTGTAGGAAGTGTATTTGCTAAATTACCCGCAGCCCAAAAATCATCGCTGCTTTGCATTAAATAAAATACCTGGCTTAACTCGCCCGTTTTAGCATCAGGAATTAAAGCAACACCTTGCTTTTCAAAACCTGTATTAGTTAACCAATTTTGTATAAATGCAGGCTGCTGTGCTTGCCAGTCAGATAATTCGTTTTTAAGAATAAAAGATAAAGGAATACCAGAAGATGTATGACGTAGTAATGCACTCATTAAAAAGCTCATATAATATAAAAATGGTACTTAAGAGCATATCAATAAGCGCACCTAAAAGGTATCGCTAATTTGAAGGGATTTTAGCTACTTTTTAAAGCTATTTTTAGATTCTTGCTTTTGATTTTCTTGATCTATTTTAGCATCTAGTTCTTTAATAGATTTGTTCATATTAAACGAACTTGGCAGTACATCAACTCCCACCAAACTCCCTAATTTAACAACTAAAGGAATTGTAAGCGGAGCAAATGGTAATACAGCAAATACACCGAGCCCTAACCCTTTTAAAATATCAACAAATTGCTCATTTGCGCGTTTTAACTCTTCTTTACTTGTGTGGCCTTGAGTGTAACGCCTATAAATAGAGAGCATTTCTTTAGTTTCTTGTTTTTCTTGGGCGAGTGCGATTTTAAGCGCCACCATAGCACGGCGAAAACGCAGCTGTTGGCGTTTTTTACTAATTTTAACTACCCGCCAAGGTGCACGGTGAATAACTTTATATAATCGCATAACTTTTATTTTCACACAGCAGCACAGGTTCACAAAGAATAATTTACTTTCAACACCCTTTAACTTACCCTTTGCACCAAATTAGTATTAAATACATACAACAATGCAGAATATAACAAATCAATTACCGCAAAAACCTGAAAAACCAAAATCTGATGAATGTTGCGGTGGTGGCAGTTGCTATCCCTGCGTATGGGATGAATACAAAGAAAAATTAGAAGCTTGGCGGTACGCACAAAACATTGAAAACCCCACAAAAAAAGAAACAAATAAATAACATTTAAATGCAGTTAGCGCATTAATATTCCCCTCAATAGCCTTATTTGCACTTATTTAGTTCATTTTAGATTCACTTTGCACCACTGTTGCATTTTTTCTTAAATTGAATCTTTTTGTTATCAAACGGTTAATTAGTAATTGCCCTTCCTGTTTTTTATCTATAGTCTGTAGATAGGACTTCACAAGAAGTAAGCTTAATTGATTAGGCTTTTGAGCTAAAACCTCAAACTTATGTGAAACAAAAAATTAAGTTAAAACAAATGATGTGAAATTCACATCAAAAATAAGAATTATTCTAACTGGGGAAAATTAGAATGAAATTAAAAAGTAATGCGCTAAACCAAGCAATCAAATTTGCTTTAGCTACAACCACTGCAGGGTTATTTATTTCTGGATCTGCTATTGCGGCAGACGAGCAGGAACAAACTAAAGTAAATAAAAACGTTGAAAAAATTGCCGTAGTAGGTACGCGTTCAGCTCCTCGTTCAATAGGTGACTCACCGGTTCCAATCGACATTATTGGCGGCGAAGAGCTTGAAAAGTCAGGTAACACTGACATGCTTGAGCTTTTAAAAGGTGCAGTACCATCGTTTAACGTACACCAAAACCCTATCAGTGATGCGGCTTCTCTTGTTCGTCCAGCTAACTTACGTGGTTTACCGTCAGACAGCACATTGGTTCTTTTAAACGGCAAACGTCGTCACCGTGCTTCTGTAATCGCATTTTTAGGCGGTGGTATCAACGATGGCGCGCAAGGCGCAGATATTTCAGTTATTCCAAGCATTGCGATTAAACAAGTAGAAGTACTTCGCGATGGCGCGGCTGCGCAGTATGGTTCTGATGCAATCGCCGGTGTAATGAATTTCCAACTAAAAGACGCTTCAGAAGGTGGTAAATTAGAAATCCGCCACGGTCAATTTTATGAAGGTGATGGCGATACAACACAAGTGTCGGGTAACGTAGGTTTACCGTTTACCGACAATGGTTTTGCTAATTTAAGCTTTCAATATAAAACAGCTGATGCAACAAGCCGTTCAGTTCAACGTGCCGATGCTGCAGCACTTTCAGCTGCCGGTGTGCCTGAAGTATCTTCTCTTGCACAAGTATGGGGTGCACCAGAAGTAGATGACGATATTACTATTTTTGGTAATGTGGGTTTAGAGCTAACAAACGACTCTGAATTTTACATGTTTGGTAACTACTCTGAACGTGATGTACGTGGCGGTTTTTATTACCGTAACCCGCAAACACGTTCTGGTGTTTACTCAAATGATGGTGGCGAAACACTACTTGTTGCCGACACAACACCTGATATGAGCGCTAACTGTCCAACTATCACAATAACAGACGGCAATGTACTAGATGATCCTGCTTACATAAATGGTGTAGCAAACAACCCAGATTGTTTTGCCTTTAATGAGATGCTTCCAGGTGGCTTTACACCTAACTTTGGCGGCAACATTACAGATACTTCTTTAACTATTGGTACTAAAGGTCGATTCACTGGTGGCTTCTTAAAAGATACTTACTATGACTTAAGCGGCACTGTTGGCTTAAATGAATCACGTTACTTTATTTACGACACGGTTAATGCCTCTTTAGGTGCAGATACACCACGAGACTTCAGCCCGGGTAAATACGAACAACTAGAGAAGAACTTTAACTTTGATTTATCAAAAGGTATCGACTTTGGTTTAGCTTATGATGTAAACATTGCCGGTGGTTTTGAATGGCATGAAGAAACATTTACTATCGTCTCTGGTGATGAAGAATCTTACACTGCAGGCCCTTTAACAGCACAAGGTTTTGGTATTGGCTCTAATGGTTTCCCTGGTTTTAAACCATCACAAGCAGGTGAATTTTCTCGCCGTAACTATGCAGCATATGTTGATGTTGAAGCACCGTTTACTGAAGACTTTTTAATGGGCGTAGCACTTCGATTTGAAGACTACGACAGCTTTGGCACTACCACTAACTATAAAGTAATGGCTCAATACCATTTAACTGAAGATTTAAATATTCGTGGTTCTGTAAGCAGTGGTTTCCGTGCACCTACAGTTGGTCAAGCTAACGTAAGTAATGTACAAACAAGTTTAGATGGCGGTGTATTACAAGATTCAGCGCTTCTTCCACCAACAAACCCAATTGCAGTGCAATTAGGTGGTACAGAGCTTGAGCCGGAAGAATCGCAAAGTTATACGCTTGGTGCTGTATACACAATTGGCGAATTATTTTTAACGCTTGATTACTACAACATCCAAGTAGATGACCGTATTAGCCAATCAGATAAAATCAATTTAAGCCAAGCAGACAAAGATACCCTTGCAGCAGCAGGAGTACCTAATGTACAAGGCCTTGCTCAGGTAAGCTTTTTTACAAATGACTTTGACACAACAACACAAGGTATCGATTTAGTTGCAAACTATACAGCTGAATTAATGGGCGGTAGCTCTACATTTAGCCTTGCATATAACTGGAATGATACTGAAGTAACTAAATTTAGTGAAATTACAGGTGCGTTTAAAGTTAAGCGTTTAGAAGAAGATTTACCTAATCATCGTGCAACGTTCACATTGTCTCAACAATGGGAATCAGTTTCTGCATTTGCTCGTGCAAACTACTACGGCGAATACCAAGGTGTTCACGTTGATTATGATGCAACAGCTAAAACAGCAGATGCTGCAGTCACTATTGATGCTGAAGTAACTTACTTTTTAAATGAATCAGTTAGCTTCTCTGTAGGCGCTCAAAACTTATTCGACCAAGATGCTGAAAAACTTGATTTTGCAGATGCAACGGGCATCCCTAATAACAACTGGGGTGGTCAGTTCTACGAAACATCTCCGTTTGGTATTAACGGTGGCTTTTACTACGCTAAAGCAACATATACTTTTTAAACTATTTTCATGAAGAACCAAAGGCGAAATGTTAAAGACATTTCGCCTTTTTAATTTTATAGTTAATAAAAATAATAATGAACAATACCAATTGCATTGAATAAGTGTTCTATTATAGCGCTCAGAAAATAGCGTAATTACAAGGCGAAAACTATGATATATAGTTGCTCTATATGAATAATTTTTAACGCAGTGAGTACGCTATTTAATGCGATAGAATGATTATTTTTTAATAAAATTGGTATAACTATGCTACTTGAAAAAGCCAACCAACTACTGCAACAAAATAAACTCAAAGAAGCCGAGTTCCATTTTAAAGCAATTTTAAATAGTAACCCTGAAAATGGTGAGGCTTTATTTGGCTTAGGCAGAATTGCCTTACGACTAGAACGTTACGACGCTGCTGTATACCTACTCCAAAAAGCTTGTGAGCGCTTGCCTCATATGCTTGAACCATTACATGCCCTTGCTGATGCATTTAACGGTGTTCATTCGCCAAACGATGCACTAACGGTGCTTGAATACGCAAAAAAATTAGCAAGTCATAATCCAGAACCTCATTATTACTTAGCACAGCACTATTTAACACATGGCGAGTTAGATAAAGCTCATACAACTTTTGCTTATGCACTCAGCATTGGTGTATACCCTGTAACAGCCTATATTTTATTTGAACTTGTACAATTAGGTCGCTTTGATAAAGAACATAATTATGTAAGTAATTTGCACCACTTATTAACTCAAACGAGTAATTTACGTTTAAAAATGGTGTGTTACTACGCATTAGCAAACAGTTACGATGCACTTGAGGATACCGAGCAAGCATTTAATTATTTTATATTGGCGAATAAATTACAAAAAAAATTAAGTGAATTTAACACTAAAGATTTAACCCCTTTTTACGATGAAATAATAAAATACAACACCGAGGAGTTTATAGCCTCTGCCGATAAAAAGTTTACGGGTAATATCACACCTGTATTTATTATTGGCATGCCTCGTAGTGGTTCTACCCTTGTGGAGCAAATGTTGGCAAGCCATAGTCAGTTTTCGAGCCTAGGAGAGAGCACGAGTATTAGTAATAACGCAGTTGCTTTTATCGAACAAAAAACGGGAGTGACTTACCCGCAATGTTTAGCACATTTAACGCCGGATTTAATCAAAAAAGCCCGCGAGCTGTATATCACAACATTAAAAACAGCATCGCCCATCAGACCTTTTATAATAAATAAACTGCCGAGTAATTATCAGTCGCTCGGACTTATATATATTCTATTTCCAAATGCTAAATTTATAAATTTAAGTCGTGATTTTAATGCCACCGCATTTTCTATCTTCACTAATTACTTTGCTGAAAACGAGCCTTACTTTTGCTCACTACCTGAGTTTAAGCTTTATCATAAGTTGTATAAAAAACTGATGAGCCATTGGCACTCTTTTAAAGAGATGCCAATTTATGATGTCAGTTACGAAGATTTAGTGAATAACCCAAAAGAGCAGCTAACGCAGTTACTTGGTTTTTTAAACTGTAGTTTTGAAGAGCGCTGCTTAGCGTTTTATAAACAAAAAACACCGGTAACGACCTTGAGTAAACATGCTATTCGCCAACCTATTAATAATGCCGCAATTGCTAAGTGGGAGCGTTACAAAACACCTCTTCTAAAGTTACTTGATGAGAATTAATTAATCGGATGTGCTTTAAACCAATTAAGTAAATCTTTAAATTGATCATCACGCGCACTTGGGTGGGTAAGCATATTAATATGATCGTAATCAAAATTATGCCCGTGTTTACGACCGTAAATTCGCATTTGCTGAATGCCTAGCCCCGATTCGTCCATAAATTTTTGAATATCGATTGGTTGCGCTAATGCTTTATCTTTTACCGCAGCAATATGAAGCGTTGGCGGTAAATGCAGGTTGTTTAGCGCTTTTGCATAATCAAAATTATCATCAGAATCTATCCATGGCTTCTTTTTAGCCCATTGCATACTTTGATAATGCGACTTTTGAGTTTCGTTATCGCTGCCCCACTTATAACCTTTAGCATTTAAATAGCCATGTTTTTTAGCAAGTAAAGGCGCCATAAAATACCAAATTAAATTGGCTTGTAATAATTTTTGAGGATGATTATTAAATAAAGAACGCTTAGAGCCAAAATACACACATGCTTTAACGTCGTTAATATATTCTGGAAAACGTGCAAACGCGCTGTTCATCAATACCCCGCCCCAAGAGTGAGCAACCCAGTAGTCTGGCTTTTTGCCCTCAATCAACTCTATTTGCTTAATAAAGGCAGGGATGTCTTCTAGGATAGACTCAGTTTGTCCATGTTCGGACTCACTCGAAATGATTGGCTTGCTATCACCTCGGCCACGTAAATCAGCCACATAACATCTATACCCATGCTCAGCTAAAAAAGGGGCAAGTCCTTTATTAGAGTGCGTGTAAAAAATCTTACCGTTTTCTATTGCTCCATGCATAAAAAATACGATGGGCCCTTGCTGATCTTCATCGCTAATACGGCGTAAATGAAGAGTTTGCTGAGAGTCTAAATCAACTATTATTGATTGCTGAGAAATTGCCACAGTTATTCCTTTTTATTATTTTCAACTCATCCTACCAGTAATATTAAATATACCAAAGGAAATGTCTGCACTTTACTCATCAGCATTTGTTACAATCACCACATCATATCTGTTGTTAAAATGAAGCCATGAAAGAAAATAAAGCACGTTCAAAATTACACCCTCGTAACCTACATAAAAATGGGTACGACTTCGATTTATTAACAACAGAGCATCCTGCTCTACTGCCCTTTGTTATAACCACACCTGCAGGGACTAAAAGTATTGATTTTAGTGATAACAAAGCCGTTAAAACACTTAACCAAGCTCTTTTAAAAGCACATTATAATATTGATTTTTGGGATATTCCCGAGCACAACTTATGCCCGCCTATACCTGGGCGTGTTGACTACATTCACTACTTGGCCGACCTATTAAGTGATGATAACCAACAACAAATACCTTTAGGTAAGCAAATTAAAGTACTTGATATTGGTACTGGTGCTAATTTAGTTTACCCGCTTACTGGTACAAGTGAATATAAGTGGCATTTTACCGGGACTGATATTGATACAGCCTCAGTAAAAATAGCAAAGCAAATTGCTCAGTTTAATGGTTTAAAAATAAGCCTAAAACAACAAAAAAACGCATCACATATTTTTAAAGGCGTTATAAATCAAAAAGATCTATACCATTTAACGCTCTGTAACCCTCCGTTTCATGCAAGTGAAGAAGAGGCAAGTAAAGGCAGTGAACGTAAATGGAAAAACCTAGGAAAAACACCCAGTAGCACGCTTAACTTTGGTGGCCATAATAATGAATTGTGGTGTGAAGGCGGTGAAGTACAGTTTATCTCTAATATGATTAGAGAAAGCGAAGACTTTGCAGAGCAAGTACTGTGGTTTACGTCGTTAGTCTCTAAAAAAGATAATATTGCAGCCCTTGAAGAAGTATTAAAAGCTCACCCAATAGCACAGTATAAAATTGTTGATATGGCACAAGGTCAAAAAATTAGCCGCTTTATTGCATGGACCTACTTTGATAAAGACACTCGTGAGCAAATTTGTAGCGAGCTTGATTAATACCAATTTTATTAAAAATAATAAAAAGGATAAGACAATCATGATAGATTTTCGCTCTGATACAGTTACAAAACCAACAAAAGGAATGCGCGATATTATGTACAACGCACCGGTTGGTGACGATGTATATGGTGATGATGAAAGCGTTAACCAACTAGAAGCCTATGCGTGTAAGCGTTTTAATTTTGAAGCCGCACTTTATTGTAGCTCAGGCACACAAGCCAACTTACTTGGGTTAATGGCGCACTGTGAGCGAGGTGACGAATACATTTGTGGCCAAAATGCTCACAATTATAAGTTTGAGGGCGGCGGCGCAGCTGTATTAGGATCTGTTCAGCCACAGCCTATTGAAAACGAAGCTGATGGCAGCATCCCTTTTAGTAAAATAGCGGCGGCTATAAAACCAGACGATTGCCATTTTGCAAAAACGCGATTGCTCAGCTTAGAAAATACCATTGGCGGAAAAGCACTCCCGCTTGAGTACTTAGCCCAAGCACGTGACTTTGTTAATACGCATAGTTTAGCGCTGCACTTAGACGGCGCACGTGCTTTTAATGCCGCTGTTGAGCTAAAAGTTGATATCACTGAAATTACAAAGCACTTTGACTCAGTTTCTTTATGTTTATCTAAAGGTTTAGGTGCGCCCGTAGGCTCTTTATTATTAGGCTCACCAGCATTTATTAATAAAGCAAGACGATGGAGAAAAGTACTTGGTGGCGGTATGCGCCAAGCCGGAATGCTTGCAGCTGCCGGGCAGTTTGCACTTGAGCACAATGTAGAGCGCTTAAAATACGATCATGAAAATGCACGTTATTTGGCTCAACAATTAAGTGAAATCAGTGGCTTTACTGTCGATATGACTAACACCACTAATATGGTTTACGCAACATACAGTAGCAGTATAAATATTGAAGATATTGCTGAAGCGCTTAAACAACAAGGCATATTATTTAGCCCAAGCAAGCAGCTTAGGCTAGTTACGCATTTAGATATAACCCGCGAAGATATTGATACATTTTTAAATGCTTTATCGGCCCATATTTAACGCGGCTTTATAATGTTTGCGGCATACCGAAACATATCGGTCATTGCCGCCAATTTCTACTTGGTTACCATCGGCTATTGCTTCGCCATTTTCATCGGTACGCAGTACATGGTTAGCTTTACGCCCGCAGTGGCAAACAGTTTTAAGCTCAACTAACTTATCAGCCCACGCAAGCAAATATTGCGACCCTATAAATAGCTCGCCTCTAAAGTCGTTACGCAGGCCATAACACAATACCGGTATACCGAGTTCATCAACCACATCGGTTAATTGCATTACTTGTTCTTTTGATAAAAATTGGCACTCGTCAACTAACACACAATGGCGCTTCTTATCATTATTGAGTGATTGAATAAGATCAAAAACATCTTTACTGGCATCAAATACATGCGCATCAGCTTGCAAACCAATACGAGACGATACTTTACCCACGCCTTGTCTATCATCAATGGCAGCAGTCAGGATCACAGGTTCCATACCACGTTCTTTATAATTAAATGCAGATTGTAATAACGTGGTTGATTTACCTGCATTCATTGCAGAGTAGTAAAAGTATAATTGAGCCATTGCGGTGCCATTTTATAAAAAGTGCGCTTATGCTACCTTAATATTAAATTAATACCAATTTACAAACGCGAATTTTATTTTGTCAGGGCCTGTTTATTTAAGTGTTTGTAAGTATTTAATATACACAGGTGCACTTTCAAATTTTGATAACCACTGCCACATTTGTAAGCTTAGAGCATTATTTTCTTCGTAGAATTTTTTTGAAAAAACAAGATAACCATGGCTGGTTTCGTAAGGGGGATAAATAGGTTTAACATTATTACCCTCATACGGATAACTCGACACTTTTAAGCCATCTACTTGGCATAGATCAACGCTCGCTTGCACTACCCCCTTATCTAGCAACTCAAAAGCTTTGCTTTTAGAAAACGTATTATGAATAAAAAATGGTTCTTCTTTTAACGCGCTATTTAGCCCATAACCATTAGGAATAGCTATCGTAAATGCTTTATTTTGAAATACTTCACGAGTCTCCCATTCCTTATGAAATTTATAACGCCCTATAAGGCAGCTGCCAAATTCACTTACTGCGTAGTCATCTTGTAACTTACCTTTCTCATCAACAGGGTAAACAGCAACGTTTTCTCGCCCTTTGCGGTAACTTGCAATAACAGCATTAACTCGATTAAATTCTAAATCGTTTAAGCATCTACGCCATGGCTTTCTAACAAATGATATTGCTACATTGGGCAATGCTAAATCAAGTTTTTGAAGTATTTCGATTGATGCACCGGGTTTATCCGTTGGCGTATTTCGCCCTTCACCTAAAAACATAGGAGCTATATTTTTGTCTTCGTAACAAAACACGAGACTTTGCGGCTTGCTAAATGCAGTAGCGGTAAACATTAAACTGGCAATAAAAAAGTACACTAAGCTATTAATACGCATAATAATTTTTATTAGTTAGTTATTTAAATTATAGGTTGAGTTAAGCAGACTGACTATATTTTATCAAATAATTTACATTAATCCTTCGTGTTTCAGCAACCACAGTTTCCTATCAAGCCCACCAGCATAGCCCGTTAACTTTGCATTTGCGCCAATGATTCGGTGACACGGCACAATAATACTAATCGGGTTTTTACCATTCGCAGCGCCTACCGCTCTCACCGCTTTTGGGTTATTGAGTTGGTTTGCAATATAGCCGTATGTTTGTGACTGTCCAAAAGGTACTGTTAATAGTGCTTGCCATACACTTTGCTGAAATACTGTACCGGTTGTATCAAGTGGTACATCAAACATAGTGCGTTTTTTTGCAAAGTACTCATTTAACTGCGCTGCGCAAATAAGCACCGCCTTGTTAGTAACTTGCTCAAATGGCGTATAAGAGTATTCAACTGGTGGATAAAAACCAACGTAACTCACACCTTTATCAGTCGCTTGAATAATTATGTCGTCTATAGGGCTCGAAATTGATGTTTGAATGATCATTATAATTGCTGCCAAAGTTGAAACGTTAAGTAAGAGCGAAAAGGAGCGCAATTAGCAGGCTCAAATGGGTTTGCCGCCGCTTGAGCTTTTTTAACACCTAAGTCGCCATCAAGTAATATATCGGGTTGGCTTTGTCCTCGCAGCTTTGCATAATTTACTGTCCATGGGCCAATTCCCTTTAAGCTAAGCCATTCGTCTAAATCGTCATTTTCAGGATTTAGTGCACAAAACTGGGCTAAGTTGTGTAGCGCATTTTTGCGTGCTTGTGGCATTTTAAAAAATGCAAAATCACTATTAGCAACAATTTTAGCCGTAGGAAAATAAACGGCATCGCCCTCTTTTTCGCCTAATTCATCAACTAACTTTGTTACTAAATTATGCGCCGCAGTAACACTCACTTGTTGCCCAAGTACAGCTCTTATACCGGCTTCAAAACTTGACCAAATCCCCGGAAGTCTGAGCCCTTCACACACTGTAAACGCATTGTTTATATTGGCGCTTAAATGCGTTTCAATTAAATTAATATCGGCATCTAAATCAAGCACACGGCGTATATTGTTTATAACAGGTTGTAAGTACACCGTATTGTCTATATTGATAGATACACTAAAGTGGTTTTTACTCGCTATAAATTCAGCGGTAAAGCTTCCTTTATATTTCTCACTTGCAAAAGTACGCCCGTAGCTCGTTTGCGTTATCCACTCCATTGGTTTAATCAACCGCCTTTGTAAAAAGCCCTGCAAAGCAGGCCAATTATAAGGCGGCCTAAATGGTAGCGTTAACCTGAGTGTTGATGTTGGTTTTTTATCGCCACTGCGCAGCTTTGACGGAGCTATATTTAACTGCTGTAAAAATGCATCATTAAAACGCCTAATGCTTTTAAAGCCTGCGGCAAACGCTATTTCGGTGAGGGGTAAGTGTGTTTCTTGAATCAGTTTTTTAGCAAAGTGGCATTGGTTAAATAATCGATATTGCGTAATCGGCACGCCAAAATACTGCTTAAACAACTGCCTTAAATAACGACTACTTACGCCTAAACGAGCTGCTAATTTTTCGCAGTCGTGTTCATCATTTTGATCTATTAACTGTTTTGCTCTAAGTGCAGTTGTTTTTGTACCCTGCCATGCTGCGCTGCCAGGGGCACTATCGGGCCTGCAACGAATACATGGCCTAAAACCATCTTGCGCCGCGTTATGGGCAAACTGATAATAAGCAACGTTTTTTTCGTGAGCCGTTGGTGCAGGGCAAATTGGTCTGCAATAAATACCGGTACTTTTTACCGCTACGTAAAAAAGCCCGTCAAAACGAGGATCGCGACTCTGACGTGCTTTTTGCCAATGTGAAGTGTCCATAAACGGCTCTATAAATTAATCTAATAGAGCCTAGCTTATAGAAAATAAACTGTATTACTAGCCATATTCGGCACTCAACTTACTGCGGCTAGATAGCGTTTTTCAACTTCAGTCCAATTAATTACACTATAAAAAGCAGCAATATAGTCAGGACGCTTATTTTGATACTTCAAATAGTAGGCATGCTCCCATACATCAAGTCCCAAAATAGGGGTATTTCCCTGCATTAAAGGGCAATCTTGATTAGCACTATTTTCTACAATCAACTTTTTATCTGGGGTCACACATAGCCACGCCCAACCACTGCCAAATTGACTAATTGCAGCAGCAGTAAATTGGTCTTTAAACTTATCAAAACTGCCAAACTGTTCATTTATTGCCTGGGCTACACTACCTTCAGGTTCACCTCCTCCTTGAGGGCTCATTACTTGCCAAAATAAGCTGTGATTAAAATGCCCTCCTACATGCTCTTGTACTGCTTTTTGTAAATTACTAGGCAGGCTGTTTATTCCCTTAAGTAATTTTTCAGCATTTGCGGTTGCATAAACAGTATCTGCTAAAGCAGCATTGGCTTTATTGATATACGTTTGATGATGCAATGTGTGGTGAATATGCATTGTTTTACCATCAATATGAGGCTCAAGCGCATCGTACTCATAGTTAAGTGCAGGCAAAGTAAAAGCCATAAATACTCCTTTTTCTTTTAAATTAGTGCAGTTGATTGTTTGTAGTGCTCTCTGAGCATAAGCAAAAATTCACTTGCTCTATTAGCTCAGGTAAAAAATGATAGCGTCTTGCAAATAATACAAGTTCAGAGGATGTTTTAGTGTAATGATGCTTACTCACTATTTGTATATCGTAATGAGTATGCTTAATTAGCGAACAGAGTGTTAAGTGTACTTCGCATAGCCATTTGCATGCATTTTCAGGCTGTTGCATAGCTATATAGGTATCAGCTAAATTATGCGACGCAACAACAAGTGCGGGTATGCAATGCTCAATAGCATGGATGACATTGTTATTAATCTGAGCATATAAAAACTGCTGAAGAAGATGATCTGCAAGTGTTTTAGCTAATAAGTATTTATCGCGGGCTTCGAGAAGTGCACCTTGTTCAAATGCATAATTACCTTGCATTATATTCGACTGCCAAGGGCTTAATGCTTGATCAAGACAAAGTAAATCTGAGTGGGATTGTTTTTGATTTGAGATCATATAATCATCTGCACGTTTATTTATGGGCGTGTAGTTAACTTACACACCCATAAACCTAAATGCAAATGATTTTCATTAACTATTTAGCAAAATCTAGTAATTCCTGCCCCGTTAAGCGATATATTATCCATTCGTTTTGAGGCTTTGCACCAATGCTATTGTAAAAATCGATAGCGGGTTTATTCCAATCAAGCACTACCCATTCAAAACGACCACAGTCATTACTAATCGCCTTATTAGCTAAGTGCTTCATAATGGCTTTACCTGCACCATTGCCACGGCTATCTGGGCTTACGTATAAATCTTCAAGGTATAGGCCATTTTTACCTAACCATGTAGAGTAATTATAAAAATAGACCGCAAAACCAATTGGCTCATCACCTTCTAAACAAATTATGCTGTGCGCAGTAGCACCGTCGCTAAACAGCGTATCTAAAATAGCCTGTTCGTCTGTTTTAACTGCATCCGGTTCTTTTTCATATATGGCAAGTTCAGTAATAAAGTGCAAAATTGTTTTCGCATCACTTGGTTTTGCATCACGTATTATAACGGGTTGGCTCATTGTATTTTTACCTTAAATATACTGCTCTAATTTATCTTTTAAAATATCTAATTGAATCGGTTTGCTCAAGTAGTCATCCATTCCAGCGGTTATACAACGCTCTTTATCAGAGTCCATTGCGTTAGCCGTAATAGCAATGATCCTAATGTTTTTGTGTTGTATACCCGCCATACCTTTACGTATAGCTGCAGTTGCAGCAAAGCCATCCATAACAGGCATCTGGCAATCCATAAGAACGAGCTTAAAGAAACCAGAATCGTGAGACTCCAATATATCTATCGCTAATTGACCATTTTCGGCAATTGTAACGTCACAATTAAGCTTTTTGAGCATTAATGTAGCCACTTGCCGATTAATTGGATTATCTTCTACAAGTAATATTTGGGTAGGTTCCTGCACCTTTTCTTTTTTAAGAGAGGAAATATAGCCTGAAGTAACAAGTGGGAGTGTCTCATCTGAATCATTACTTGTTATGACTGACAGTGCAGAAATTAAATCGGCAGTAGTTACAGGTTTGGGGAAATATGCCTGAAAGCCTGCATTAGAATAGCGCTGCGCACCTTCCATACCAGCAATACTGGTCATCATTACAAGTGGCATTGATTTATAATGTTCATGTGCTTTTAGTGCTTTACACAGCTCTATACCATCCATTCCTGGCATTTGCATATCAAGCACTGCAATATCATACATACAATTGTTACTTTTATACTGCTGCGCGCACATATCAAGAGCTTCGCGTGCGTCACATGCAAGCGCAACCTTAGCGCCCCAGTGCTCAAGCTGCTGTGAAATTACAATTCGATTTGTCTCGTTATCATCAACAACCAAAACGGTTAGCTCTTCCATATTAATATTAGGAATATAACGTTCTTTTTGATCTCCCGGAGTCAGCATTATAGTGGCAGTAAAAGTACTCCCTTTACCGGCTTCGCTAGTGAGAGAGATAGCTCCCCCCATTAGTTCACAAAGCTGCTTACAAATAGCCAGCCCTAAGCCACTGCCTCCATATTCACGCGTTGTTGATGCATCGACTTGAGAGAAAGGGGTAAATAATTGCTCTTGTTTTTCTAAACTAATTCCTATGCCTGAGTCCTTTATACTTACAACAAACTCTATACCTTGAGCTACTTTATTAATTTTCGCGCTTACAACAACCTCGCCTTGACTCGTAAACTTAACGGCGTTGCTTAATAAATTAGTAATAACTTGGCGAATGCGCCCAGGATCGCCGCATAACTGCGAAGGCTCTAGCGCTACCAGATCCAAAATAATTTCAATACCTTTGTCTTGAGCTGTAAATGCTTGTGCGGCAGCAACTTCACCAATTAAATCACGTCCATTAAAGTTAATCTCTTCAAGCTCGATTTTACCTGCTTCAGCTTTAGAGAAATCTAAAATATCATTAATTACACCCAATAAAGAATGTGCACTTTTTTTGGCTATATCTACTTTTGTTTCTATTGGTTTAGATAACGATTCTAATTGAACAAGCTCTAGCATACCGAGTACGCCATTCATTGGCGTTCTAATTTCATGGCTCATGGTTGCTAAAAATTGGCTCTTAGCAATGGCTGCATCTTCAGCTTTTACAAGTGCTACTTTTAGCTCCTCACTAATTACTTTTCGTTTTTGAGAAACTAAAGTGCTTCCCACTAAAGTAGCTAATGAGCGAAGATACGTTTCTTCACTTTGCGTCCAGTTGTGATGCTCGCCTACTGTTTCAGCGCACAAAATACCTAAATTACCATCGCCTGTTGCAATTACAGCATCAAGCATCGATTTAATATTTAGTGGTGTTACATATACTTTAATAAAATCAACAGTTGCTGAGTGAGTATAAACATCATCAATAGCCACTAAATTATGTTTATAAATAGCATTAAAATAAGCTGGGTAGTCTTTAGCAGTTAAAATAGCGTCGGTATCTACAAACCCTTGACCATTTATATATAAGCAATGACACGTCATCACATCTCGTTTTTCGTTAAAGATCCATATCGAAGCTCGTGTAACATTTAGCACTTCACACATAGATTTAACGGCTAGCTTTTTAACCTGTTCTACATCACTATTTTGCACCTCAGGTGCGACTGTAAGCGCGGCTAAATTTTTGTTATAACGATTTGCTTTTTCGCTCTCAAGTTCAAGTCGTTTATGTGCATCAATACTTTGAAATGAACCAAACACACGTACACATTTACCGTCTTTAAGCTCAGCTTGGCCCATCGATTTAACCCAACGCTCTTGCCCAGAATAGGTCAAAATAATAAGCTCTACACTCCAGCTTTCACCTAAAGTCACTGCGCACTCAAATAAGGTACTTATAGTATCTCGGTGTATGCCTGGTTTATAAAAGTTAATAGCGGTATCTATGCTCGGTTCAAAGTCCTCTGGTACTTCGTGAATAACTTTAACTTCATCAGACCAATAAAGTGTATGCGCATCTAAGTCCATCTCCCATGCGCCAATCTGCCCTTGCTTACTCATTGATTCAAGTAGGCTTTGCTGACGATTTATTTTTAACTGTGTATTGTAACGCTCTGTAATATCAAAAATAAATCCATCTAAATACAATATGCTGCCATCATCTGCGTAAATGGCTTGGCCTTTTTCATTTACCCAATGTAAGGAGCCATCGCGGGCTGTAATCCTATACTCAACAGACCATGACTGCTTAGCGCTAACACAACGTAGAATTTCATCTTTTATTTTTTTAGAATCGTCTTCGCATATCAAATCAAAAAAGCTGGGGGGTTCATCATGTATCAACTCATCAGGTGAATAACCTGTTATTCCACTCGCTTGCTCGCTCATATAAAGCATGCTTAATTTATTATCAAACTTACATCGATAAATAATGCCAGGGATATTTGATACCAAAGATGCAAACCTATCGCGGCTTCCTTGTAGCTCAAGCTCTGTAGATTTTCGTTCTGATATATCTAAATGCGTACCTATCATACGTTTTGGAGAGCCATCGGTATTCCACTCAACTACTTTTGCAGTATCGAGTACCCATATCCAATGTCCATTTTTATGCTTCATGCGGGCTTCACTAACAAAATAGTCAGTCTCACCGGCAAAGTGCTCTTGAAGTTTTTTATTTGATATCACTAAGTCGTCTGGGTGAGCATATGTATACCAAGTATCTATAGTACAAGGCTCAATCTCACTGAGTTTGTAACCTATTATCTCGGCCCAGCGGTTATTAAACGTCACTTTATTAGTATCAATATACCAATCCCAAATACCCACGGCTGTTGAGTCTATCACTAGCTGTAACTGTGTTTTGTGTTGCTCAAGCTCTAGCTCTTGTACTTTCAGGGCTGTAATGTCATTACGAATAGCAATATAGTTTTGCGGTTTTCCATTTTCATCTAAAAATGGTGCAATTGTCGTATCTACCCAATATATGCCACCATGCTTAGTTTTATTGCATATTTGCCCGTTCCATATATCACCACGTTTAAGCGTTTTATACATATTTTTAAAAAATGCTTTTTCGTGTTTTCCTGAATTTAAAAGGCGATGGTTTTGACCTATTAATTCGTGTTCATCGTAGCCACTAATCTCACAAAATTTCTTATTTACAAAAGTGATGGTGCCATGCAAATCAGTTACAGCAACAATAGCGTGTTCATCTAATGCACTTTTTTGCTCGGCTAATTGTTTTAATGCAATTTGAAGTGCAGAGCGTTGCTTTTGTAATATACTTTGTTGCTCTTCTTTTACGGCTACTAAATTACGTAAACCCAATGAAAGCTGGTTAAACTCAATACTGTCGTTTATTACAGGGACTTTTACCTTGTCTCCTTTTGTAATACTTTCAACAATTTTAGCTAAGTTAATTAAAGGTCTAAAAAGTCGACGCCCAAACCACCACGATGACGTTAATATAAGCAGTAATGCCCCCGCATTTGTTAATAAAGCAAGCTGTTTATAAAAATTAGCACCTTGTAGTGCAACTTCTTTTGGTTTTGTTACAAGTAACTGCCATCCAGATTCATTTAAAAACTCTAGAGAATCAATATACCCGTATAAAGTCTCTTCATTTTTATTACTGTAAGAAAAGACACGTTGCATTGGGGAGCCGTTTTGAGAGAAAAATAATGGTTGAGAATCTTCTGAATTATTATTTTTTTGAATTTTATTATTATGCATAACATAAAATGTTATGTCTTTATTTGCAGCGTGTATTTTACTTAGATTATTTAATAAGCCGTTTAAATTTATATCTGCGAGCAATATGGCTTGTAGCTTATTTTCGGTATTTACTAACGGTAAGCCAATAATATGATACTCACGCCCTGAGACTGTCATTGACTGAAATTGGATTTTACCTGTATTTTTAATACCAGAGAGTATGTTATTAAAACGTTGATCTTTAATAATATTAATAAAGGGAGATGAAGGTAGTGATTTAACGAGGTTTACATCAATAAGTTCTACATTATTAACAAAGTCGTACTGCTCAACAAATTGCGCTATTAATTGTTGTTTTTTAGTCGGGCTAATATCAAACTGCGCCCTAAGCAAATATAGATCCTTAACATGCTCTGCAAACCAAATATCAGCAAATTGCTTACCTATATTATTAAGCTCGTTAAGTTCAGCGTCTGCATTTTGCTTAAGCGTGCTATTTACATGTCCAAGGCTAAACCAAGTAAGTATACAAAGTGGCCCTAAGGCTATAATTATAAAGGTTATAATTAACTTACTTCGAACAGACTGTCCTTTACCTGTTAATTCACCAAAGTTTAAACCTTTGTGCATGCTTAATATCCAGCAACTTATAATCATTTAATATTACTTACATTAATGCACTAAATATATAAAGACGCAAGTTTTGAGCGGTAAACTCCTTAAAAAATGGGTGTTTAGCGTTACAATATTAAATTCACACTTTTTAAAATATACGCCTTTATTACTAACTTATAATTAGATTTATTGACGCTACCACATCTGTAGCGGTTTTAAACCAGCCATGATATAAGCAATATTCAATTAATACATTTGAGGTCATTATGGCGCACGATCACTCACATAGTCATGTAGACGAAAACCAGAGCGATAAACAGCTAACCGTCGCTGTGGTTATTAATGTATTGCTAACCGTAGCCCAAGTTATTGGCGGGGTATTTTCGGGCAGTTTGTCACTTATAGCCGATGCACTTCATAATTTAAGTGATGCTGCCGCTATATTTATCGCGCTCGTTGCACGTAAAATTGGTAATAAACCTGCTGACACCACTCATCATTTTGGCTATAAACGCGCTGAAATACTTGCCACACTTTTTAATAGCAGTACATTGATATTAATTGGTGTGTATTTAATTTTTGAAGCCATTTCGAGCTATTTAAACCCTCAACTAATCAATGGTTGGATAGTTGTGTGGGTGGCAGCAATAGCATTGATTATTGATTTAGCAACCGCATATTTAACCTACCGAGCTGGCGCAAATCACAGTATAAATATAAAAGCGGCCTTTATTCATAACGTATCAGATGCAATGGCATCTATTGTTGTTATTATTGCGGGCACCTTAATTATTTTATACCAGTGGTATATCGTTGACTTAATTGCCACTGTGCTTATTTCTCTTTATGTAATTTATCATGGCATTTTACTATTAAAGCAAAGCTGCAAAATTTTAATGCAAGCAGCGCCTAGCAATATTGATACAGATGCAATATCACATGCTATTAGTAATGAATTTAATATCGAATCGGTAATGAGCATCAAGCTTTGGCAACTAGACGATAAAGAAAATTATTGCGAGCTTATTATTAGCACTCAGCACGTAATTGATTTAGCCGCAGTTAAAAGTTTTTTACACAACAATTTTAATATCGAAAATTGCATAATAGAAATCCGACCAATCGCGAATAAAAGCCTAATTTAATGTTCTTAATAACAAGCTAAACCAAATACATAACTATTTAATTGAAAACAGCTCGTATTATCATTTACAATATTGTCATTAACTCATAATGAGATACCGTTTTTGAAACTTTGGTTACGTAGAATTCATTTAGGCCTTGCCCTAATTAGCGGACTATTTTTATTAATAGTGAGCCTAACCGGTGCTGTTATGATTTATGCAAAAGACATACAGCACCTAATAGAGCCTGCAAAATGGCAAGTAACACCCCAAAAAAACTTAATGCATTACGATGAACTTATACAAAATGTACAAGCTCAAACTAAGCAAAAAATCACCTTTTTTATGCCCGAACAAGCGCCAAACGCAGCATGGCAATTTCGGTTAGCCAATAAACACTACGCCAGTGTTAACCCCTACTCTGGGAGTGTACTAAACATCTATGAATCAACCGATACGATTTATGGGTTTGCTATGGGATTACATCGTTGGCTGTTATTTGAAAACAGTAAAGGTGAAAAAACCTTTCGAAATTGGATGTCAGTATGTGCATTGCTACTTTTAATAAATGTATTACTGGGCTTTTATTTATGGGTAAAGCCCAAAAACAGAGTTAAACGTTTAGCTATAAAACCAAAAGCCAAATTTAGAGTGCTCATGTATCAATTACATACAGTGCTTGGTGTTTACTTTTTTATACCGCTTATGCTGATTGCCTTTACTGGTATGGCATTTAACTGGAAAACACAAACTCAATCGGTATTAGAATTTGTGACCTTAAACAAGGTAGAACAAAGACCTAAAGCACCAAAAGTAATAACCCCTTCTCAAGCTGCTTTAAACTACAATGAAGCAATTAAAAATGCAGAGGACGTATTTCCAGACGGTAAATTATATAGAGTTTACTTACCTAAAAAGGATGACGAAGCAATTGCACTGAGAATGCAAAACCCTGGCGAAAGTCACGCTTACAGCTGGGTTTGGACTAACCCATTTACGGGTAAAGTATTAAACTCATTTGACGCCAGTAAAACAAACTTCACAACACAAGCATGGAACTTCAAATATAAGTTTCACATTGGTGATTTTGCAGGTCCTATCGTGCAGTTTTTATGGTTATTAATAGCCCTTTCACTCGCATTATTTATTGTAAGCGGTATATATTTTTGGTTAAAACGCCATAAATGGAAATAAATCTCATTAACACTTGCGTCATTAGTTGATAATAATTACCATTACGTAAATTATTATCGACTAAGACACCCCATGTTAAAAACTTCGCTTTGCCTTATTGCTGTTGCAATAAGTACTAACACGTTAGCAAATGAAAATAATAAAAATGAATACAATTCTGATCAATTTGAGCATGTCATTGTTTCAGGCAGCCGCATATCAGAAAGCATTGACGAAGTACCTGCATCTATTACCGTTATTAATCAGCAAAAAATACAACAGCATTTAAAAGTAAGCTCAGAATTGGGGAGCTTACTCGCGCAAATGGTTCCAGGGCTTGCCCCAGATACAGGCAGTTCAAGTAATTCAGGACAAACACTACGCGGCCGTGCGCCATTAATAATGATTGATGGTGTACCGCAATCAACCCCTCTTCGTAATGGCTCTTTAGGCGTAAAAACACTTGATGCAAGTGCCATAGCGCGCATTGAAGTAATAAAAGGCGCAACGTCTATTTATGGTAATGGGGCCTCAGGTGGCATTATTAACTACATAACAAAACAAGCGCGTAGTGATGGTAAACCGGAAGGTGAAATAAGTATTTCAAGCCGCTTTAGCGCTGTTAAATTAGCAGAAAGTGGTGGCGGTAGAGTATCCGCCGCAGTAAACGGTAAGCTCGACCAACTAAGCTACCTGTTAACGGCAAGCTATGAAGAAAACGGCGTACAACGCGATGCACAGGGCGATATTTTAGGCTTGCAATATGGTTTATCAGACTCTGAAACTCAAAACTATTTTACCAAACTAACTTATGATTTTGACGACGAAAAGCAACTGCAGTTTAGCTATAACTATTTCAGCTCACAGCAAAAAACTGATTTAGGCGATGTTACTGGCGATGGCAATATAGGAGAAAAAACATACGCTATACATGTCCCCTTAGAGCTTCAAAAACAAGGTAAGCCGCAAGGCCCAGAAGGCAACAAAAATATAACCCTAAAATATGTTGATTACGCGTTGTTTGAAAACACACAAATGACCCTCGATCTTTATAAACAAGATATAGAAAACGTATTCTTTTTCTCCACTAACCTAGCTAACCTCGATGAAGGCTATACCGGTGGCCAATCCGTTATTAAATCAGACAAGCAAGGTGCAAGGGCTACATTTAATAGTCAGTTTGATTTTGAAAACGTAACAGCAACCTTAATCTACGGTATTGATGCCTTAAACGATAAAACATCGCAACCTTTAGTAGATGGCCGTGTATGGGTGCCCGAAATGGACATGGAAAGTGTGGCTGGCTTTTTACAAACCAAATGGGTAATAAAGGACGATATTATTGTAAAAGCAGGTGTAAGAAACGAAAGTATTGATTTGAGCGTAAGTGATTACCAAACATTAAAACTGTGTAGAACACCTTCGCAATGCTCAGTCCCATTAAATGTGCGTGGTGATACCATAAACTATGACGCTACAACGTATAATGCAGGCATAAAATACAATTTAACAGATGCATTCAGCCCATTTTTTAGTTATTCACAGGGATCTGATATTTCTGATATTGGCCGCTTACTTCGCGCTGCAACCGTTGACGATATTGCACTTATTCAGACACAAGCATCTATAATTGACAACTACGAAGTTGGTTTTACTTCACAGTTTGAAAACGTTCGTTTTGAATTTGCACTGTACAGAAGTACTTCAGAGCTTGGCACCAGTAATGAATTTAACGAAGTAACGGGTGTTTACGAACCCGTACGCGCACCGCAAGAAATATGGGGTTACGAAGGTTTAGTTAATTATACTATTAATCAAGATCTTAAATTAAGTGCTACATATAGCTACGTAGAAGGTAAAAACACCGAAGCGGATGAATATTTAGGGGCAAAACAAATCAGCCCGCCGAAATCCACTGCTAATTTAACATGGCAAACCAACGAAAATTTATCACTTGCAATGAGTTTTTTATATGTAGGCGACAGAAAGCGTTTTGATAAAAATGCACAGGGCCAATACTCTGGCGATCAAGGCCCTGTTAGTAGCTACAACACATTTAACTTAAGTGGCCAATACAATGTTAACGCCAGCTGGAGTGGCTATTTTGGTATCGAAAACCTGTTCAATAGCGATTACTACCCTGCCCGCGCACAATCTTACACTTACGGCGGCTATAACATCAAAGGATTAGGCACAACGGCTACCCTAGGTGCTAAATACCAGTTTTAATTAGTAATAGACTCAATAAATAGGCATCAGCATGCCTATTTATTTAAAAAGATAATATGAAAAGCAGTATCTCTACTTATTGTTTATAAATACCTCTAGTAATCATTCTCAGATACTAATACAAATAAAAAACTGTCCATAAACCAAGCAGTAACGCAAACTTAAATAAGAATCAAAACCAATAGTAACGCAATGATTTTTATAGAGAAAACTTGCAATATAGGCTATATGTACTACACTGCATACAATTGAAATAGTTGAGGCGATTTATCATGAAAGGTAATCAAAAAGTAATCGATGCGTTTAATACATTGTTAGCTAACGAATTAGCAGCAATCGATCAGTATTTTATACACTCGCGCATGTATGACGACTGGGGTTTAAACAAACTATACGAGCGCCTTAACCACGAAATGGAAGAAGAAAAAGATCACGCAGACTGGCTTATTAAGCGCATCTTGTTTTTAGAAGGTGTACCAAATATGACTAAGCGCCGTGATTTACTTATCGGTAACGATGTAAAAAGCATGATGCAAAACGATTTAACACTAGAGCTTGAAGTAGTTGCGTGTGTTAAAGACGTAATCGCAATATGTGAAGAACAACAAGATTATCAATCTCGTAGCATTTTAGAAAAGCTGTTATTTGATACCGAAGAAGATCATGTTTACTGGTTAGAGCAACAACTTGGTCTAATTGATAAAATTGGTTCTGAAAATTATCATCAAGCACAAATGGCTTAGTAGGAGCATATTATGAAAGGCGATAAAGACGTTATTGCAGCGCTTAATAAAGTACTCGCTAATGAGCTTGTTGGTATTAATCAATACTTTTTACATGCACGCATGTTTAAAGATTTTGGTTTCACTCAATTAGACAAAGCAGATTACAAAGTATCAATTCAAAAAATGAAAAACGCCGATCGTTTAATCGAGCGTATTTTGTTTTTAGAAGGCTTACCAAATCTTCAAGACCTAGGCCGATTACGTATTGGTGAAAACAGCGAAGAAATGATTGCTGCTAACATGAATTTTGAACTCGATACTATTGACGAGTTACGAAGCGCTGTAAAACTAGCTGAAAGCAAAAAAGATTACATTACCCGCGAAGCCCTTGATCACATTTTAAATGAGCAAGAAGAGCAAATTGATTGGTTAGAAACTCAACAATTGCTTATTAAAAATACGGGTATTAAAAACTACTTGCAGTCTCAACTGTAAATAGTAACAAGCATAAAAAAAGCAGCTAAAAAGCTGCTTTTTTTATATCTAAATTTTTATATGTAATTAAGCAACTTGATCCGTTACATCCGCAATTTGAATAAGTCTGCGATTAAGGATCTTTTTAGTACAACCACAACACTTACCGCATTGGCTGCCTACTTTAAGCTCTTTGGTTAATTCACGCATGGTCGTTGCACCATCGTCAATTGTTTGCTCAATTTTTTTATCAGTCACACCGTGACATAGACAAATATACATGAATACAAACCACTCTCAATTTCATTTAGTGCGTACATACTAATCTAAACGAAAATGGTTATCAATTGTTATTTAGCTAATATGTATTATTTAAAAATTTTTTTGGCCAGCGCCACTTAAGTTGAGAATTCGCGGCAGCTTGAGAATAGTTTTAATTTTAAGCAAGGTGTGGCACTCAGATTGAGATTTATTAATGAAAGTTCACCTTAAATCTAAGTAAGGTTAGGTTTAGGCAAATATTTGAATGGTTGAAAATTAATTACATTAAGGCTTTAAAAACCTTAATGTATAAATACGGAATTTACGGGTCGGTTATTTCCGGTTTATGCCAGTGTAGGTCGGATAAGCGAAGCGCCATCCGACACAGTAAAATACCTTGCCAATTATTATCAACATTTTATGTTGTCGAGTGGCTGGAGAGTGCCAATTGCGGACATTGATAGCAACGCTCAATTAAGGTGTAAGACACACGATACTGATGCTGTCACATACCCCTTAATCATTAAAACCGACGCATAGTAAAAATGCCATGCGTGCCGACCCCCTCTTAAATTGTGTTAGGTGTGTTCTAAATTAGTACTTTTTGAAGTTATCTAAGCTTCTTCCACCTTCACTGGATATATTTAAAATACGGCAAACAACTTCAAAATACTGAGGCTCAATACCTTCAATTTCTTTGTATTCGCCATGATCGTTAAGTGACCGAATCGTCGGGTAGTTTCCCCACAAGTTATTGCTAGTTATATAATCATTTACTTGTGTGTGTTTTGAGAACCCATTTGCCTTAAAGATACCTATATATTTTTGAATTTCTGAATTCTCGCCTTGGCTTAAACTCATCCCTTTCAAAACGCTATTTGCTCTATACTTTGTACTGTACTCCTTATAAAGTAAATACTGTTTCTCGAACTTAGTGTTACCACATGAGACTAACAGTTGGAGTTGGTGCCAGCTCAATTTCACTATATTTGTAATGTGTATTGTTGAACTGTGCCCCTTTCGATTCGTCATCTGAACGATTTCATTTACCTTAAAGAGCGCAATTTGGCGGTAGACCACCGGGTCATAGTTGAATTTTCTTTCAGCTGCTACCGCTGTAGGGAAAAGAGCTTTATGTTGCTTAGTCGATGAAACTTGAGGTGTCACAAGTCGAGCAGTCACTCGTTCAGGCTTGGGGGCTGGGTCAGGTTTTAATGCTTCTTCAATCGTTTTTCCAATCTGCAATTTTCCGAGTACTTTTTCTGCAGCCGTCCGACTAAATTCTTGATGGGTTAACTCTCCATTTTGAAAAATGCCATAATGTGTCCCAAGACTGTTACTGCTAATTCTATTAATTTTAAAACTCATTCTTTAACTGACCTCATGAACACTTAATGCCGCCAGCACGCACGGTTTTGTAATGGTGGCGAAGCCGCAACGAAAAGTAGTCGCTGTGCCTGGCCTTGTTAGCTTTGTCCCGAAAGCAAATCATATAAATGCGCTTTGAATTCATCTGTATGAAAGCATTGTGTCGTAATGTCTAAATACTTATATGCTGCCTCTGATTTTTTTAGAAGCCGTTTATCCCTCGATACTACACACTTAAAATAGGACCCGTTAAATGCGTGACGACTATCAGCTAAGCGTGAACCTTTTTTGTACGTCCTCTTTGAGTCACTCCAGAAGCCGAATGTATCGATAAATGAAAACAAACTAACTAATTTACAGTTCCGTAGATGAGATTCTATATTTGCGCCCATTGACTCCCATACCTGGGAGAAATGCTCTCGCATATTCTGCTCAGAGTAATCCAACATATCGTTAAGCGTTCTCGGAGGATCTATTTGTCCTTCTTCACGCTCATACTCGTAATTTGATAGCGCCGAGTTTATCTTGGTAATCGCTTCTTCAGCTGATAGGTTATTTAGGTCATCCGTTGACAGGCCATAAGCAGTTCTAGCCTCTAACTGCTGCTCGAAAGAAATAAAATTAGCAAAATCAGCTTCCCAATTTTGAGATAATGAAACTTCGTTTATTGTTTCATAAACCTGAGTAGTAGACTCAGTACGAAATTGAAGACTATTGATACTGTGTTCAAAATAAACATTACGGCTTAAGTCAGATAACAGCATCAGCCTAGATTCGTTTCTAGCTTGCCTTTCGTTGTCTGTAATTTCAGAAATTTGCTCTGCGGAAAATGGATAACAGTATGGTCCTTCATAAATGCTCCTCATGACTAGCCCAAGAAGATCGTTCTCGCGCCCATCGGCCATATCAATGATGACATTACTATCCAAGTAAACGGGAACTCTTTCCACGAAACCTCCTGGGGCTAACCAATTTAATAGTGCGCTCATCGCGCATATTTCCGACGACTTAACGCTCATTTATCTACTTTATATAGTTTTAACAAATTACTTAAGGTATTACTATCACTAAGTTTTCTAAAACTTTAAAGTAAGTTTAATAGAATAATACGCGTGCATTGTTCATATATTATTAGCATATGAGCAAAGAACAATTTGAACAATCAATTTACTTATATTTAGCCAACCTCAATGACAGGTTTTCGCTCTTCCCTGACTATCAACTAATTGCCAAAAGCTAACTTTATTACTCCCGAATAAATTAACTATATTCGATTCTTAATATTTACCACGCAAAAGTTTTATGGAATAATGCCCGCCTCTTAGGGGAGTAGCCCGCTCAGTAATGAGTAAACTTATCAACATAATTGCACCTCATGTGCATGGTAAGTTTGTAATGTTGTAGCAAGCGTTATCGGCGAGACCTAGGTAGACACTATCCTCATGGCGGGAGATAGTTGTTTGCCTTGGTTTAGTATTCCCGCCTGTAAGAATCAATAATGGAAGTTTTTTTAACCTCAACCGTCACTGTTACACTTGCCGAAATTGGCGATAAAACCCAGCTTTTATCACTCCTGTTAGCTGCCCGTTTTCGTAATAAAAGCGCGCTTATTCTTGGTATTTTAGCCGCAACCTTACTCAATCATGGCCTATCAGCGTGGTTTGGGCAGTGGTTAAGTAATAGTTTTTCTTCTGAATATTTACCTTGGCTTGTAAACATCAGCTTTATTGTTGTTGGTCTTTGGCTATTAGTTCCAGACAAAGACGAAGCTGTGAGTAGTAAATACGATAGCTACGGGGCTTTTTTAGTCGCTTTTGTATTATTTTTCATTGCAGAAATTGGTGATAAAACACAAATAGCGACGGTGTTGTTAGGTGCACAATATCAGTCTGTGTTTTGGGTTACGGTAGGAACCACGTTAGGTATGTTAATTGCTAACGTGCCTGTTATATACGCCGGAAATGCACTACTAAAAAGAATATCGCTAAACACCGTACGTGCTATTGCTGCTTTTGTGTTTGTGTCATTAGGTATTTATGGCTTAGTTACAATTTAATCAATATTAAAGCTCGCAACTGTTGATTTAAGTGCGAGCTTTAGTTTATCGATACGTTATTTATGCATTATTTACACAGTAACATCCCTTGGTTTGTGTAATTAAGAGATTTGAGTTAAAACCAACAGCTAAATTAGTGACCGCAGTTTCAACAAAGCCACTTCCCTGGGCACACGCTAACCCTTCGGAGAGCGGACCGGCATAAACAAAATCACCGTTTTTATTAATAATAACGGCGGCAGGCGTTGCCGGAATAACAAGTTTAAGCTTTGGTGTTAATTCAACTTGTACAACCTTCATAGCTTTATTGGCAGCAAAGGAGCTTAACGATGAAATATGCGGCTTGGCTTGTATGGTGCACCCACAATTTTTTTCAGTTATAAGCACTAACGACGCTTCATTAGTGTCAACCCAGTCCAATTGCTTTTTAAAGTTATTAAACCAGTGCTTTTGCAATAAAACTTTTGAGCTATCAAACGGTTTAAGCTGCTCTAACTGAAAATAAACTAACCCTGCAACAACACAAACAAGCCATATAGTTATAAGCGAAAATACAAAAGAGTTAGATTTATTTAAACTTGGCAATGCTTTGCTCTAATACATCAATACTTACATCGATTAACTGCACCTTAGCGGTTAACTGCTGCACTATTTGCGTATCTTGGTACTGATTTTGGCGCATAGTATCAGTACTGCTTGCTATTAACTCGGTATTACCTGCTTGCTCCGCTACCACTTGTGCAACTGAGTCAGAGCTTGAAGATACTGCGGCTATTTGCTCGCTCATTGCTGAAATATTCTCTTTCATTGCAGCACTAATACTTGTTAAATCAACTACAAAACTCACACACTGACTCATTGATTGCGTTGACGTTTTACTATTATTAACAAGATCTTTTAATGTAAGACTAATTTTATCTGTTGTTGCTTTACTGTGGTTAGCCAAAGATCTTACCTCATCAGCAACAACAGCAAAACCTCGACCGTGTTCGCCTGCGCGGGCAGCTTCAATAGCTGCATTTAAAGCAAGTAGGTTTGTTTGCTCAGCAATGCCTGATATTTCATTAAGAAGTCCTGAAATAACATCGCCCGCTGCCACTAAGTGATTTATTTTTTCTTCGGTATGGTTAAGCAGTGTTAACAACTCTCTACTTTTAGCGTCTGTTTGAAGCACCTCTTTTAATGCATCACCTGCAGATTGTGTAATATGGTCAACTTGGCGCTTAAGCACCTCACTTTCTTCTTCTACAAGTTTAAAGCCATTGGCAACTTGAGCGCCAGAATTAGCAATATCATCGGTTTGTCGCGTACGTTGAACCGCTCCACTCGCTAACTGATCGTGAACATCAATAAGCTCTTGTGAGTTTTTTTGCAATGACTCTGATTGAGTTTGTACCTGTTTAATAACATCAGATAAGTAATCTAGTAATGTGTTAAATCCTGCTACAGCCTCGCTTTTAGTGTCATCCGCGCGAAGAGAGAGTTTAATGTTTTCAGGATCTTTCATTATTTGTTCTGTCGCATAACTTAAAGATAAGCCCGCACGACGTTCCCGTTGCAGCGTTTTTGCAATATAGCCTGCAACTAATACTTCAACTATTGCGTATCCAGCATGAATTAGCACCGTAGTAAAAGCGAGTCTATCAGGGTCAAATACGTAAAAACCCGTATTTTGAGTTTGTAAATAATAAAAAGATAAATGATGAACCGCTACAAAAATAATAGCGGTAATAAACACTCGCCACTGTACAAAAACAATTAAAATGGGCATTAAAATAAATATTTCAAAATGGACTTCAATCAACCCAAAAGTTTGTTGAATGTGCAAAAAAGAAAACATCATTATAGCGGCAGCTACCACATGCGGGGTAACAGGACTATCCCCTTGTGTGTTTAAAAGCCATATAGGTAATAAACACAATGGCAAACCTATCATAAAGGCCTGCGCTAATGTGTCGAAATACAAGCCAATAGCGATAGATTCGACAAACAAAAGACTAAAAATAATTGTAAATAACCGGCCAATACTAGACATAAGAACCTTAAAATTGTTGTTTGCATTGTTGTTTTATAAAGCAGTCTGCAATATACGTATTAAAACGAGTTTCAGTTTACTGAACACAATAATAAACTACCGACACATCAAAAATAATACATTTAATTTACATTATATACATGCAGTCTACTTAATTATAGGCAGTATTTTTTTAAACGTAGGCGTAGCAGCTTTTTTTGTCCATTGAAAAATTACTATTTCAGCGCATGAAATTACAGCTCCAGCTTGACGTAGCTGCTCAATCGCCAAATTTTTATGTTGCGGGTTTCTCGAACCAACTCCGTCGTAAACAATAATAACTTCAAAGTCATTTTCTATTAAATCTAAGCATGTTTGTAAAACACACACATGTGCTTCAGTTCCCACAACAACAACTTGCTTTTTACCATGGCTTTTTAACGTATCAACAAAACCAGGCTCTGCACACGCACTAAAGTACGTTTTATGAAAATACGCGGCATTAGGTAACGTATTTTTAATTTGCTGATTAGTCTCGCCCAAACCTTTCACATATTGCTCCGTTACTAAACATGGAACGCCATGAATAATACCCGCTTGTGCTAACTGCAATGTGCTTTTTAAAATATTCGGAAAATCTTTAATTACAGGAGCAAGCAACTCTTGTAAGTCTATAACTAATAACACGCTATTTTTTGCATCAACATTAGAGAAAACCACTATACTCTCCTTATAAGCATTTACTATTATCTGTATAGAGTAGCTCACTATTTATAAATAGAACTTTTAGCGTTATGTATATTATTTGTAATTAAAAAATAAAAACTTATGCTATATTTACTATCTAGCTAAGCATCATCCTATCTTCCACTGAGAGTGTTTATAAGTGCGTTTGAGCAAATTTTTTTTTCATATCACCATTACTTTTTTACTATGCATCCAAAGCACTTTTGCATCACAAAACTATGCTCAGCAATTACAACGAATTTCTACTGACGAAGGCCTATCACAAAGTTACGTTTTGCAGACTCAAGAGGATGATATTGGTTATATTTGGATAGCAACCCAACAGGGTTTAAACCGTTTTGATGGATATAATGTAAAAACTTTTAGTGGCGGCTTTGGCCTGGATAAACACTATATTTATGCATTATTTAAAGCCGATGACGGAAAAATCATTGTCTCAACAGATCTTTCTGGTGCCTATATAATAGATCCCCTCACATTAAAAACCGAAAAAATCTATTCTGGTCAAATAGATAAAGAAAAAAAAATGTTCTCTCCGATCTCTGCAATGACTCAGCAACAAGGTACTTTTTACTTCGCCATAGATGCCCAAATATATACATTTGATGAGACGAGTAAACGCTTCACATTTAAGCTAACCCTGCCAAGTAAAGGTGACTACATTCGGTCATTAACAATATATAAAAACACTTTATATATTGGTACAAATGATGGTTTATACACTGCAAATATAGATAATTCAGAACTTGCAAAAATACCTCTTCATCCCCCTGAAAAAAATACGGTAGATAATGTAAACGTCAAATTCTTAAGTGTTGATAATGAATTAGGATTACTTGTTGGTACTGTTGAAGGCATGTATCAATTAGCATTCGATAATACCAAAAATATATCTGCAGCAAATATTACAACTTTAATTCCTAATTATAATATATGGGATTATGTCAATACTGTTTACGGGGAGTTTGTAGCAACCGAAAGTGGATTGTTCAGTTATCACCGCGAAACCAAAGAACTAGAATTCGTATTAAATTATGAAAAAAGTAAGTTTAATATTAATGAAAACTCAATAAACGATCTAATGGTTGATAAGTCCGGCGTACTTTGGCTCGCATCTAGAACCCAGGGCGTGTTTACATGGCCAATTAAAACCCGACGGTTTAAACACATTACTTTACCCGGTAACAATACTATTCATGCCACCTACCAAGACAAAAATAATATTATTTGGTTAGGAACAGAAGATGGAATTGCACGGTACGACAAAGCAACAAATAAAAGTGATGTATATCTGAGCTCAACCGACTCAAAAGCAATATACGGGGCATCTGCCGTTTATGATATTTTTGCGTCTTCAATTGGTGATAATCAATTCCTTTGGCTTGTTACTTTCGATGGTTTTAAACTGTTTGATAAACAAACGGGTAAAATTATTGAAAATAAAGACACAGAAAAAGATGTAATTAACCAATCCAACTTATTTGGCTTTGCCCAGTTATCTGCAGACACATATGCATTTATGTCGGATGATAATTTTTATGTTTTTAATGAAACAACAGGAAAAACAAGAATTATTAAGGGGCTCAAAGAGCAAGTCGATCCTTTATTTTCTTACGCTTTTTATAAACACCTCGACACACATCCTGAAGAGTTTGTACTTGGCACATCAAAAAGCTTCCTTAGGTACAACGAAAAAACAAAAACTTTAACGACTATATTTCAGTCTTTTAATCCTAAAGAAGATATTTTTTACACTGTAGAGAACTTTTACTTAGACTCAGAACGAAACATTTTATGGTTAGCAACCACTCACGAAGGTTTGCTCGGCGTTGACCCCGTTACGTATGAAAGAAAGCACTATATAGGATTAAAAAATTCGTTTAATACTGATTCTATCTATTCACTACTTCCTGATGAAAACGGCTTTTTATGGGCAAGTACCGACAATGGTCTATATCAAATAGACCTAGATACTCTCAATGTAGTGAGTTTTTCAGTAAAAGACGGTTTGAATATAAACCAATTTACACCAATAGCGGCAGCAACACTAAGCGATGGCAGGCTTATGTTCGGTAGCAATGCTGGAGCCTTACTTCTTGACCCGATAGACTTTAATGAAAAAGAACAACTACAAAAAAGTAATCTAGCCATTACTGATATTAGCCTCCTTACTAGCGAACTCAATTACAATCCTCATAAATACCTTAGCAAACCACTTGAATTAAATTATGAAGACATGGGATTGACGGTTAGCTTTTCTAACTTCTCTTACCCTAATATTGATAAAGCATATTATAAAGTAATCCTTTCAGGGCCTACGTCTCTTACATATGAAGATTTACAATCTAATCAAGTGTTTTTCACAAAGCTTCAACCTGGTAATTACTCACTAAAAATATCAGCACATAATCGCGATGGTATTGTTACAAGCGAACCTGCAACACTTAATATCAACGTGGCCTACGCACCATGGAAGTCGCCCTTTGCTATTGTCGCCTATGTAGTTTTAATAATTGCCGTGTTGTTTTTCATTTTTTGGCAATACCGCAGCCGCCAAGTTGCAATTGAACAAGCCCATAGAGCGACTATTCATTCGCAAAAGCAAACAGAACTCGCGCTTAAAAATAATAAAAGCGGCGTATGGGATTATAACTTTAAAGACGCTTCCGTAAATACGCTCAGAGGAAGTGAATTAGGCTATACAGACTTACCTGAACGCGTGCATATAGATCAATTTTTAGCGCTTATACACCCAGACGATCGACGTCGTTTTGAAAACCAATGGGAAAACTACTTCAAGTACAAAAAACAACAAAACTGGCAAGCAACTTACCGTTTACAGCATAAAAATGGCCATTGGCTCTGGTATCAAGATACAGGGCAAGTTATATACGATCCTCAAACAAATGAGCCTCTATATGTTTCTGGCATATATACCAATATCACCGAGCAACGAGCTAATGAGCAACAAGCAAAAATTTTAGGTGAAGCGTTTAGCCAAATAAACGATTGGTTACTTATACTCGATAAGCGTTTAATGCCATTTTCTGCGAACAATAGTTTTATTGAAACATTTTCAAACGAGCAAACGACCACCAAAATTAGCCCTAAATTGTTTATTAAAGCAATTGGTAAAGATAAGTGCAGAGAGTTTGCTAGTATTTTAAAAAAATTAAAACCAACTGAAAACTGGCAAAGTGATGTTTATATAAGAACAGCAAGAAATAACGAACACCCAATACATATAAGTGCCACAGCTGTAACAAAAGACACTGCAAGTTACTATGTGATTGTTATTACAGATTTAACTGAACAAAAACGTGCTGAAAACGAACTGCGCTATTTGGCTAATTTTGACCCTCTTACACATCTACCTAATCGTAGTTTAATGTATCAAAACATTGAAAAGGCGATTAAATATGCCGATAAAAACAATACCCAATGCGCATTATTATTTATTGATTTAGATAAGTTCAAACCTGTTAATGACTCTTTTGGTCATGCAGTAGGTGACAAGTTGTTATGTAATATTACCCAAAGAGTAAGCGGCATGCTTAGCGAAGACGCTATACTTGGCCGCCAAAGTGGTGATGAATTTTTAGTGCTGATTCAAAATATAAAATCACTCCAATCTCTTCGCGATACCGTAAGAAAAATTAGTAATGAATTAGCTAATAAAGTAATTATTGAAGACTTTTCTATTAATATTTCAGCAAGTATTGGCGTAGCTCTGTACCCATTCGATGCTATAACCACAGATATACTCATCCGTAATGCCGATGTTGCAATGATGCACGCTAAGCAAGGCGGGAGAAACGACTTTAAGTTTTTTAGCGATGAAATGAATGAGCTAATAAAACAAAAGTTACTGCTTGAAAATGATTTAAAAGATGCAGTAAAAGACAACCGATTTTTTAATCACTACCAGCCTATTATCGACATAAAAGAGAAAACAATAAATGGCGTGGAGTTACTCATGCGCTGGAAAAATGAAGGCCAGTTAATATCTCCAGCTCTTTTTATTCCTGTAGCTGAGGAAACCGGTTTAATAGAACTTCTTACTGAGCAAGCCTTGCACCGTTCACTAATTGAACTTACGCCTATACTCAGCGAAAACCCGTTGTTTTATATATCTTTAAACTTATCGCCTAAACACATTTTAAAAACAAACATAACACAGCGGTTAATGGCTATATTAGCGGACTCTCAAGTTCATCCAAGACAATTAAGGCTCGAAATAACAGAAAGTATTTTATTAGAAGATAAGCTTAAAGCAGCCAAACAGCTGCAAAACCTAAAAGCTGCTGGATTTAAATTACTACTTGACGATTTTGGTACAGGATACTCATCACTCACTTACTTAAGCCAATTCCCTATTAATGTTATTAAGATAGATCAAAGCTTTGTAAATAGTATTGGTATAGATAAGGGAGATGAATCAATTATTAAAACTATTTTTTCATTGGCAGAAAACTTAGATCTATACTGCATTGCAGAAGGAGTAGAAACGCGTGAACAGATGCTCTTTTTAGCTGAGGTTGGCTGCCATGTATTACAGGGTTATTACTTTGCAAAACCAATGAATGCTAAAGACTTACGTAAAAGCGATTGTTTTAGCAATATCATTGATTTGATTTGATTTGATTTGAAACATTAAAAGCGTGCTAATCATTATTACACGCTTTTATATTAATTAGATGCTATTAATGGATATGATGGCATTCATGGCTTTCGATTTGTAATACACTATTACGTACATTAAATTTTTCGGCTAATAATTGCTCTACCTTCATACGACACGCTTCATCATGTTTTTCAATCGTACAATGTTGTTTAAGGACAACGTGTGCGCCTACTACAATACCATTATATTTGCGCGTTACTGTGACGTTATGGACATTATGAACATGTTCCATATCTGTAATTTTACTTTCAATATCAGTAACTTTAGGAAGTTTCGCTTTATTTAGGCGTAAACCTTTTATACAACTAATTATGACCTTAATACCGGTGAATAATACGAAAGAAGCAATTAACATACTCGATAAAATATCGATTACAACCCAGCCTGTGAAATATATAAGAATACCGGCAACAAATGTCGATACGGTAGAAATCAGATCAAAGAATGAATGTAAAAATACCGCGTACACATTAATACTCGCTTTGCGGCCTTTATATAAAACCCATGCAGCAGCCCCATGAAATAAAAAACCAATAGCAGCAATAACCGACATTAAATAACTATTGATAGCCAGCTCATTTCCTTCATGTTGGTGTATATAGCGCTCACCACCTTCATACAAAATAATTAAACTGATTGCTAGGTATAAAAACCCGTTCACTAGGCCACCAAAAAGCTCTGCTCGTTGATGGCCATCGTTATAGGTTTTGGCAAAATGAATAGCGAGACTTGATGCTATCAGTGCGATGAATAACGAGCTATTGTGAACAAACAAATGCCCCGCATCAGCAAGAACAGCAAGCGAATTAGAATAATAAGCACCTATAACCTGAATTATCATAAACGAACACGTAATTGCTAGCGCAATGAGTAACCGACGACGAGAAGCTTGGTGTGTAGTGATTTCTGTCATGAAATGCTTGAATAACCTATACTTAAAGTGCAAATAAGCCAAAGATGGCTTAGAGTAGAAATGGGTAATGATATACAGTATCAATTATAATACGTACTGCCCGCAAACGCACTAAAAACTTAGTAAATCAAAAAAAATGTGCTAATAGTTAGTAAAGAAAAAGAATTTAATTATGGCTTGGACACATGGAGAGTTGAGTGAGTAATAACCTATCAGAAGAAGCATGGCAAAACTTGGAGTTATTGCCGTTTTGTGTATTACTTTATGATGCAAATGAAGATATATTTAAAGTTAACAGCCAGGCACAGGAGTTGTTTGACTTAAAAGACCAATCACATTTTTATAAAACTGATTTTTCACACATCACTTTAACCAATCATCACAGTAAAAAAAATCTGTTGATCGAGGAGCTATTCTTTGATTATTTTACGGCAAATAACCAATGCCAGTTTATTTTATCGAAACAATCATCCAAATTGCTACTCAACGTAAAATTTGCAAATTTACCTAATTCAAACTCCATTATTATTATCGATATATTAAATAACAACGTGGATGAACAATATGATTTTGATAATATTATATCGAACATCTCAACTGACTTAATTGATATTCAAAATGACGATGTTGATAAGCATATCAACTATGCATTAAAAGCAGTCGGTACGGTTTGCAATGCCGATAGGAGTTATCTTTTTAAGTTTGCCGAAGATGGTAAAACTATTAATAACACTCACGAATGGGTCAATGATGGTATCAAAGCTTTTAAAGACGACTTACAAAACCTTTTAAAAAGCGACCTCCCTTATTTTTTTAGTTCGATGGCCCGTACCCACTTATTCAGAGTGAATGATGTAACGTTGCTCCCCATTCAAGCAATGAGCGAAAAAACGATTTTCCAGCAACAAGAAATAAAATCGGTACTTTGCATTGGATTACGCTATGACAAAGAATTGGTTGGCTTTATTGGCTGTGATTGTGTTGTTCAAAAGCGAGATTGGACAGATTTAGACCTTATTCGCCTAAGGTTAGTAGGTGAAATGCTTGCTAATGCTTTCAAAAATTTAAATTATAAGCAAGAGCTTCAACAAACTCAGCAGCAACTCATTAACGCCAACCAAAAACTCAATAAACAAGTCAATACTGATGGCCTTACAAACATTGCTAATAGACGCTGTTTTGATCAGACTTTAAAATGCGAAATTAAGCGCTGTGCACGTAATAAGGAACCCATTAGTTTAATTATGTGTGATATTGATTTTTTTAAGCGTTATAACGATAACTATGGACATCAGCTTGGCGATGAAGTGCTAAAGCGAGTGGCCAAAGCGCTACACAATATTTGTAAACGGGAAGGTGATCTTGCAGCTCGTTTCGGGGGGGAAGAATTTGCGATAGTTTTACCTGCAGTCGACACAGATCACTGTCAAAGGTTTGCTGTTCTTATTCAGGAAAAAATCGCAGAACTCGCAATTGAACATAACTTTTCAACTGTCAGTAAATACCTCACTTTAAGCATTGGGTTTTATAGTTTCATACCCAATCACAAAACAAAACCCAAAGAGGTTATAACTAACGCCGACATAGCCCTTTATAACGCAAAAGAAACAGGCAGAAATAAAATAGCTAGTTTTTAAAAACCGACTAAGGTGGCGCACTGCAGTGAGTTTTAGTGGTTTAAAGTTTGCTGTAGTGATAATCCATACACCTGAAATTATAAACAATACAACTACTTAGTGATTTACGCGTAGTAAGCTAAGTAAGGCGTTGAAAGTGAGCAACCAATTATCGCCGGTACTGAGGTTTTAGTAACCAAAAAAGAAGTGGGTGTTATGGGGGTACGCCTAAAAGCTAATCATCACTGAAAAGTACAAGTTACAGTAAAACTGGCGGCTCAAACTGCCCGTTTTTTATACCGGAGATCTGAAATACAGCGCCTTGTTCACCAACAGTATTATTAATCGCTTCATCAAATGCCGATGTAACAAGTAGTAACTCAGCATTTTCACCACCGAAGGCGGTGCACGTCGGTTTTAATGCACAAAGCTTTATTGTTTTAATTAACTCACCGCTTGGGGATAAACACATAACACATCCCATTCCCCAAACAGCTAGCCACAAATTACCTAATTTATCGGTTACGCAGCCATCGGGGTCAACATCAGTATTATTAAATTGATAAAAAACACGTGGCTCAGCGCAAGCCTCACCAGTTTTCTCATCCAAATCTAATACATAAATGCAACTCGTTAAAGAGTCGCAGTAATAACCGCGTAAACGGGACTTATCAAAACACAATCCATTTGGGATACTCAAACCACTTACAACGGCTTTAAGCTGGTTTTTATAATAACGGTATATTTTACCATCCCCTTTTTTAGCATTTACATCCATTGTACTTAACCAAAAGCCACCCCATGGATCAGCACGGCCGTCGTTTGAACGTCGATTTAGCTGTGTATTTTCAATATTAAGAATAAGATGGCGAGTGCTTGAATTAATATGGTATTTGTATATACCAGTACTTGTCCCTAGCAATAAGTGCTGCTCATCAATCCACGCTATTGCACTGAGCGTATCGGGCATATTCACGGTTTTTAGTTGGCTTTTGCTGTGTATATTTTTGCTTAAAAGTAATTTTTTATTTATATCGACCCAAAAAAAAGTGTTCAGCATAGGATGCCAAAGAGGACTTTCTGCAAGCTGACTCTGTGTGCTTTCAAAAATGGTTACGCTAGGATCAAACATAAGTAGTTATTCTTTATTATTAACAAAGCCTTGTAATACTAAACCTTACCAGAAAACAGTGAATTTCGCGATGTGTACCCGGCTTTAATTTTTTATCATCTTCAGTAATCTCTATCGCATTTTTTAGACTGAGTTGATAACATCAAATTTCATAAAAAGGATTGGCCATGAACAACAATAATAAAAACACACTCGTCGTTGAAGGCGGTGCAATGCGCGGTATATTTGCCGCAGGTGTGCTTGATGAGTTTTTAAAACAGCAATACCAGCCATTTGAACGCTATTTTGGTGTTTCAGCTGGAGCAACTAATATAGCCGCATTTTTATGCAAACAACCAATGCGAAATTATAAAGTAATTACCGACTATTCATGTCGTCCTGAATTCATTAATTTAGCGCGCTTTATTAAAGGTGGTCATTTATTTGATTTAGACTGGTTATGGCAAGAAACTATTCGCGAAATACGCCTTCATACAGAGGTATTTGAACAAACTCCACACGAATTTTATATTGTATCTACGGCAATCGAGTCGGGCAAAGCACACTATTTAAAAGCCACCAGCGACGATATGGTGGATCAATTAAAAGCATCGTGCGCTATACCTATTGCATACCGTGACTACCCTATTATTAATGGCATAGCGATGACAGACGGCGGGGTTGCGGATTCTATTCCGGTAATAAAAGCGTACGAAATGGGCGCTCGCGAAATAACTGTTATTTTGTCTCAATGTTTAGGCTATCGTAAAAAGCCAAGTAAGGCACCTTGGCTTACTAAAAAAATGTATAAAAACTATCCTGCATTAGTTCAAGCGACCTTAGATAGGGCTAATTTTTATAATAAGTCTATCGATTTTATTATGAATCCACCAAATGACTGCAAAATCAATATTATTGCTCCACCAGCTAATTTTAAAGTTGGCCGAACCACTAAAAAGTTTGAAATACTTAATAGTGGTTACAATATGGGGATTGATGCTGCTAAGGCCTTTTTAGCTAAATAACTGCATTTTTCACCCTAATAATTGCGGCGCTTTACCCGCAATAACTGCAGTTAGTAACCCTGCTAACATAGCTCCTACAACGGTGCATATTGCACCGCCTAAAATACCATAAACACTCATAAAGCATATCAGCGCTAAACTAAATAGCAGTGTACTTAAAAAAGCTTTAGTAGGTATTGTGAGTGTGTTTTTGCGTATATTGAGCATCATTAATAATAGACTTACCATGGCAATTATAATTAGTAGTTCGTTCATGCGGGTTGTACCTCTGCTTGTAATTTTTGTGTGTTTTTTATTTTTAAGGCACCAAAAATACACGCGATACCCACCACCATAAAGCTTATATCTACTATCGCGGCAAGCGAGCTATTAAGGTTAATAACATTGCTCACGCCAAATATAATATTGAGCGGCAGCACCAAAGCAAGCGAAGCGCCGCATAGCAAAAGAGTCAGCTTAAAATAGTTTTTATAACCTACAGGCAATACACTTAAGAGTAACCATGCCAACCACGTATAAAAAAACACGGGTCCAAAAAAGCTATTTTGCGCCACACCAATAACGGTATAATTAAGTACAACTTGCAAAGGAAATAACACAAAGCTTGCTAATACCAAGCCTCCACAACTACCAATAATAAAACGATTCCAGCGTGCATATGCCTGCACACTCAGCGACGGGCTACTGCCACGTGTACGCTTTGCTAGCCACATCATCATGCCCGAAATAGGTAAAAGCGCAGTACTTAAGCCAAGCAATACCCAAAGTAATTTTACAAACACCCCTGCAAAGTTCCCAAAATGCAGCGGAAACATCAACTCAATTACTTTTATCGAAACACCGGAAATATCACCAAAACGACTCATCGACTGCACAAACTCACCATTGCCTTTATAATGCAGTAATTGAGAAACAACAGCCTCGCCACCTAACAAACGCAAATACACCTGCGCATTCGCATCGTTATGCGCCATTATTGTGACATCCCTAATTATTGCTTCAGGGTAACGACTATGCACATTGTATAAAATAGTGTCTATTTTTGTAGGTTGCTTAATGTGGCTAACTACCGGCTCAGGAATTGCGGTAAACGTTTCTATTAACTTATCTTGATCGCCACCAAAGCTCACAAACGCAGCAGCTGGTAATAAAATAACGGTCGCAAGCCCTAAAAATGATCCTGTAAAACCAATTACAATATTAAATACGCTGCCCCAAATACCTATGACCTTATGAGCATCGCTCACTGCAATATCTAATCCTTTATCTCGCCTAAACGTAAAGAGCTCTTTTATCAATTTACGATGAATAAACAAGCCTGTAACTGCACTTACTAAAAGTGTTAAACCTAAAAAACCAGTGAGAATTAACCCAATTGGTCGCCCTAAATGCAAATCTGCATGAAACTCACCTATGTAGGTTGGCGCATCTGTTTTTTTATTAGCGTAAAACTCTTTACTAGGCCCATAGTAAGTATTTTCCAGCGCCAAAGTATCCGGATGAAACTGGAATACTCTGGCCACCTCTTGGTCATAGTTTTCATCGCCATGATGGGATTCAAATACCAACGTTAATAAATGAAAGTTATGTCCACTTGGTAAAAACACATGAATGTTTTCGCCAAATTCACTAGGCACCTGTTTATGGTATTCGTTTACTAGTCGATTAATTTGCGCGCTGGCAACGTGTTGGCTAGATTGTAGCTCTGGATTTGCCCATATTTTTAACTCAGGTCGCGACAGCACTGCTAACGCCCCACTAAATGCAACAATAAATAGCAGTACAGCAGTAATAATTCCTACCCAGCTATGTAATAAAAATAGCTTTTTTAAAGTAATCGACTTCATCCCTGCCCCTGCGTTAACGCCCAAAAACTCAATAAACCATGTAATACACACAGTGCAATCATTACAACAAACGGTTGCCATACCTTTTGCGCCAAATACGCATAAATAAACAACGCAGTCCAAATAACAGGAAAGAGTAAAATAGGCAGTAATATTTGTTCATTCATTTGAAACGGTAAATAAGTTGTCATACCCGGAATCATTATTACCGCAGTAATTAGCGCTAACACACATGCAATTAGGTGCCTTCGCCGTGTAGCTGTAAACGTTTTTTTATTATGCATTATTCGCTCATTAAATTTGCCCAAACATATACAAAACAGTATATGCAAATGATAACAATTGTTATTATATTGTGCATTTAACACTTAATGCAATTTATTAAACACATTAATTCTAAAAATACTGTTGGTTTGCTTTAAGAGCTTTTATGCTACGCCTCGCAATTTAGGTACGCAGTAATGCGTCATTTCAGTTAAGCCGAGTTCGGGCTTTTTAATTTTTCAGGAAGCAGTAAACCGTGGATATAATTAACGCGATTATTTTAGGTATTATTGAAGGAATAACAGAGTTTTTACCCATATCATCAACTGGGCACTTAATTGTAGCGTCAAAGTGGTTAGGCATTGAATCAACAGACACTAACCTCGCCTTCGAAGTCATTATCCAACTTGCCGCCATTTTAGCGGTACTAGCTAACTATAAAGATAAGTTCAGCCCTAAACATTTTAATTTATGGATTAAAGTTGCCATTGCATTTATTCCTTTGGGCATTATTGGTTTTATATTTAGTGATGTAATAAAAACACTGTTTAGCGTACAGGTAGTAGGTGTTATGTTTATTGTAGGCGGTGTGATTTTTTTACTATTAGAGCGCAGTTATAAAGAGGCTCACTGCTCAACTACCGATGTAACCCAAGTTACTTATAAACAAGCACTTTGGATTGGCGTAGCACAAGTATTTGCGTTAATTCCGGGGACTAGTCGTGCTGGGAGCTCTATTGTTGGTGCCATGTTGTGTGGTTTAAACCGAAAAACCAGCGCTGAATTTTCATTTTTACTTGGTTTACCTGTACTTGCAGCAGCCTCAGGGTACGACTTACTTAAACATTACCAACTGTTTAGCTTAGATGACCTAACTGCCCTTGCTGTAGGTTTTTTAACGTCTTTTATAGTGGCTTATTTTACTATTAAACTATTCATACGCTTTCTAGAAAATTTCACTTTTGTTAGTTTTGGTCTTTACCGAATCGTATTTGGTGTTATTTTATTAACTAACCTAAATTCTGGTTAAGAGATTTAAAAACACTATAAATAATAACGATATTTAAGTCTGTTTCTCTCTAGCTAGAAATTTTTGGTGAAAACAAGGTGAATTTACGCGTAAATAGCTGGTCTATTGCAAGGAAATTCAACGCAGTTAGCGCTAAAAATAGCTGCTTGAGATAGATTTATTATTCAGAACTCAGGTTAGCCATAGCCTACACATAAGAGAACATTATGAGCGAAAAAATAAACGAAGAAGCACTCCACGCCCTAAAAATAGCTTTTACTTACATGCCTAAAGCGATTGAAGTGACAAAGTATGAATATGGCGAGCGCTACCAAAGCGTACTTGATCACATTGAAGCTGTACGTGAAACACTGCTTATTAACGATGTTGACCCAGAGGAAGTAGGCGGCGATATCAACCCTGAGTACACACCAAACTCAACGTACTAATATACACAATAAGCTGCGAGCAACTTACTCGCAGTTTGTGTTTAAATCAGTTGTGCTTAATTAGAGAAAGTTTATATAAAGTTATAATTAACTAAATATATTTAATTTTTTTGTTAAACTAGTGCTTTATCAAGCTATAGACTCAGTTCTAAAACCAACAGGATGTTTACTATTGAATTTTCTTAGGCAATTTCACGACATAGTATCTAACCAAAGCTTAGACTTTGATGAAAAAAACCATCAGCTACTAGCATTTGGACTTAAAGTGTTTAACCTTGATTTAGCTATTATTAGTAAGGTCGAGAAAAACTGCTATACCGTGCTACATGCCATTACGCCAGATAATGCATTAGAAATAGGTACTCAATTTGATTTAGATGGCACCTATTGTGTACACACTCTTAGTGCGGGTTCTGCACTTGCATTTCATAACGTCTCACAAAGCGCAATTGCTGACCATCCTTGCTATGCAAACTTTAAACTTGAGTCATATATTGGGGCACCTATTAAAATAGGTACCGATATATTTGGAACTGTAAATTTTTCTTCTGCCAATCAATCTCCAGTATTTACAGATGCCGCCTACGACTATATTGAGCTATTTGCGCAGTGGTTAGGGGCAGAACTAGCTCGCAGCATCACTAAAGAAAAATTAATAAAAAACAGCAATAGCTTATTAAAACTAGAAAGCATAGCAAATATAGGCACGTGGGAAGTTGACCTTACTAATAATAAAATTTATTGGAGTCAGCAAACTAAACAAATCCATCAAGTTGATGAAAACTATCAGCCTGAAATGGAATCTGCAGTTAACTTTTATAAAGAAGGTACAAGCAGAGACGAAATAAGTAAAGCAGTTGAGCTTGCTATACAACACGGCGAAAAGTGGCATCTAGAGCTTGAAATTATTACAGCCAAAAATCAGACCATTTGGGTATCTACATTTGGTGAAGCCGAATTTGACGGTGATACCTGTGTACGTTTGTTTGGTACCTTTCAAAATATTACCGAAGCAGTGGCTTTAAGAGAAGAGCTTAAAAATAAACAAGAACAAGCCGAGCGATTACTCGAAGATAGAAGCATGCTTTTTGCAAAAATAAGCCACGAACTTAGAACACCGCTAAATGGCATTACGGGCATGCTTACTACGTTAATAGATGAACATAACGAACAAAAGAGAACCGAAAAAATAAAAGTCGCGCTGCGTAGCGCAGATATACTCTTGAGCATAATAAACGAAGTACTCGATTTTTCTAAAATTAACCACGGTGAGTTAAAACTAGAACCCACGGATGTTTTATTAAATACAACATTTACTGATCTCATTTCTTTGTACACCCCGTTATTTAAAAACAGCAATGTAGAACTAGAAGTAAAAAATGAAATTTCTGATAGCTGCTGGGCATATTGTGATAACACACGCCTAAGTCAAATTACCTCCAACTTATTAAGTAATGCGTTAAAATTTACTGAGCGTGGTTGTGTAAAACTGCACACGTCTGTGATTAATAACAATAATAAATTAACGCTAAACATTAAAGTCGCCGATACGGGAAGAGGCATGACTAGCCAATTTCTTGAATCTTTATTCTCCCCTTTTACTCAAGAAGTAGATGCTAAAAACAGTAAAGGAGGCACAGGACTTGGCCTCGCAATAGTTAAAGAACTTGTTGAGTACATGGGCGGAACAATCAAGGTAAGTAGTAAAGTAAATCAAGGAACTACTTTTTCGCTAAGTATCCCTATAGAGCTCGGTAAAGAGCAAAAAGTAGAGCTAAATCCACTATCAAAAATAAACATTAACGCTTCTAAGCTTTCTGTTTTAGTGGTGGATGACAACGACATAAACAGACTCGTTCTTGATGCGTCGCTTAATAAACTCAATATAAAGCCAGACTTTGCAGTAGATGGGCAAGATGCCATATTTAAATGCGAGCAAAAGCATTACGACCTTATTTTTATGGATTGTATTATGCCTATACTCGATGGTTTTGAGGCTACAAAACAACTGCGTTCAAAAGGTATCTGTCCGCACGATTCAACCTATATTGTTGCCCTTACAGCTAATACTTCATCGCAAGATAAATTAGCATGCAAACAAGCAGGTATGGATATGTTTATTTCAAAACCGTTTAAAATGCATTCTTTAGAAGTCGCTATTGCGTCAGCGGCGCAATTACTAAAGATTTAAAAATATTAGCTTTGCACACTTAACCGCGTGCTAAATATAGTTAGATAAGGCATTAACAATGAAAAACATAATTAGAACTATATTACTAACTGTCCTTATTGTTGCAGTATTTAAAGGCGTTTCCACTGGACAATGGAGCTCATCAATAACAATAGTTATCGTATCAAGCGTATTGCTGTTAGTTACATTTATCAGTGCTAAGTCATCACGTGGATCATCTGCTTATACTGGCAGTGACTCAGCAGTTTACTCTAGCAGTAGCTCATCGCATTCTCATACAAATTGTAGCGGCGGTGATTCTGGCGGTGGGTGCGATTAAATCGTGAGCTAATTCTTAAGCATTAAAAAAGCCGCCTTTGGAGAAGGGCGGCTTGGGTTAACAAACAGCTATGGGTGTAGCCTTGCTGTTATATCAAGAGAGTTTTTACTAATTACATTAAGCAGCGCTTTGATCAGCTTCTTCAGAGTGACGAATTAAATAATCAAATGCACCTAAACTTGCTGTTGCACCGCTGCCCATTGCAATAATAATTTGTTTAAACGGAGTATTGGTTGCATCCCCCGCGCCGTAAATTCCTGGTAATGAAGTTGCGCCTTTAGCATCAATCAGTATTTCACCAAATTTACTTAATTCAAGGTCGCTGTCTTTTAACCACTCAGTATTTGGTATTAAGCCTATTTGTACAAATATACCGGCAAGTTCAAGCTCTTTGCTCTCTCCCGACACTCTATCTGTGTACATTAAGCCAGTTACTTTTTTACCATCACCAAGTACTTCGGTTGTTTGTGCACTTTTGATAATGGTAATATTAGCCATGCTTTTAGCTTTACGAATAAGCACTTCATCGGCTCGTAGTGTGTCTGCAAATTCAAGTACCGTAACGCTTTGCACAATATTAGCTAAATCGATTGCCGCTTCTATACCTGAATTACCACCACCAATTACAGCAACAGGTTTGCCTTTAAATAAAGGGCCGTCGCAATGTGGGCAATATGCCACACCATGGCCGCGATATTCTTGCTCCCCTGGTACGTTCATTTCGCGCCAGCGTGCACCAGTTGCAAGTACGAGCGACTTAGCTTTAAGTACTGCGCCATTTTCTAGTGTAATTTCATAACCATTGTTATAACCAAGTGCCGCTGCACGCTGATTATGCATTACATCTACATCGTATTCTTTAACGTGCTCTTCAAGCTGAGCAACCAATTTAGGCCCTTCAGTCGCTTTAATCGAAATAAAGTTTTCTATTGCTAATGTATCTGCAACTTGTCCACCAAATCTATCAGCCACAATGCCTGTATTTAACCCTTTTCGTGCTGAGTAAATTGCAGCCGACGCGCCCGCTGGGCCGCCACCAACTACAAGTACATCAAACTCGCCTTTTTCGCTTAGTGCTGCTGCTTGTTTAGCAGCCCCTTTGCTATCTACTTTATTAAGTATGTCAGTAAGGCTTAGTGCACCTTGGCTAAATAGTTCGCCATTTAAATATACAGCCGGTACAGCTAAAATATTTCGCTCTTCTACTTCATCTTGAAATAATGCACCGTCAATCATGGTGGCTTTAATATTACTGTTTGTCGCTGCCATAGTGTTAAGTGCTTGCACTACTTGCGGGCACGTTTGGCAACTTAAACTTATGTATACTTCAAAGTTCAGCTCTTGAGTAAGCGATTGTATTTGCTCAATGTCTTCGCTTTTAGCTTTACTTGCGTGTCCGCCAGTATGCAAAAGTGCTAACACTAAACTTGTGAATTCATGACCCATAGGTACGCCTGCAAACGTAACATGAGTGTTTTTAATAGGCGAATGTACAACCATTGATGGGCGACGTGCGCTTGTATCAGGGTTGCTTATTACAGTAAATTTATCGCTTAGTGAGGCTAAATCGTTTGCTAAGCTTTCTACTTCTGCTGATTTTTTGCTGTCATCCAAGGCAATAAGCAGCTCAACAGGTTGAGTAAGCGATTCGAAATGGCTTTTTAATTGATTTTTTATGTTGTTATCTAACATGGCTTAACCCTTTTAGGAAAATTTAAACAGCAAGCCTCCCATGCCAAATAATGCATGTGCTTAAACAAGTATATTGATATAGGAGGCACCAACAAACGAATGTTCGTTGATTTAAGGGCAGTTACCTGCCCTTATAAAAGTGGTAAACCTATATTTAGATTTTACCAACTAAATCTAGTGAAGGTGCAAGTGTGTCTTCACCTGGCTGCCAAGATGCAGGGCAAACTTCACCATCGTGAGTTGCAATGTATTGTGCAGCTTGTACTTTACGAACTAGTTCTTTAGCGCTTCGGCCAATTCCTAAATCGTGAGTTTCGATTACTTTAATTTCGCCTTCTGGGTTCATTACAAATGTACCGCGAAGTGCTAAACCTTCTTCTTCAATCATTACACCAAAGCTACGTGTAATACGCCCTGTTGGGTCGCCAATCATTGGGTAAGTAATTTTACCGATAGTGTCTGACGTGTCGTGCCATGCTTTATGAGTAAAATGAGTGTCAGTAGATACTGAGTAAACTTCTACGCCCATTTCTTGAAGTTGTGCATAGTAATCTGCAAGGTCACCTAATTCGGTAGGACATACAAATGTAAAGTCTGCTGGGTAAAAGAAGAAGATAGACCATTTACCTAGAACATCTTTTTCAGACAATTCTACAAAGTCACCGTTGTGGTAAGCGGTTGCATTGAATGGTTGTAATTTTGTATTGATTAATGAAGTGCTCATGGTATTTCCTCATCTGTGTTTATGTATTTTAAAAGTAATCAACGCTTTCGTTTTAAACGACCTTCTGCGTTGGCTTGATTAATACAATAAGGCCAATGGAAAATTAAATAAAATTGATTGTTTAGATTAAAACAATCGATTTTTTGGGTTGAACTATATAATCATTGTCATCGTAAGCATTAGTTGAATTGTAAACGCTGGCGAATTATTAAGACCGCTAATCGCAATACTGCTACAATAGCCCCGCTTCAAATAAGTCATTAAATATAAGGCACACCGTAATGGAAAAATTTGTTAACCATATACAGCTAGGTTACCTAGGCTTAATCCCGTTTTTAGGGTGTGTAGGTTGGCCACTCATGTTTGGCAGTAATAGCCTTAACTTGGAGTTTTTTACTTTTTACAGTATCGCCATTTTAGCATTTATGGCGGGTAACTTATGGCGCGCCGGAGAGCAAACTTATAGCAATGCTATAAAAGCTGTTGCGCCTGTAATATCTATACCATTTTTATCATTTTTACCTGTTGAGTGGGCACTCGCTTGGTTAGGTGCTAGTTTTTGGCTAGTACTTTTATTTGAAAAAGCCACGCCGCAATGGCAAACCTATCATAAAGATTATCAAAAAATGCGCTTTGTACTTACCTCTGTTGTATTTGTTTGTCACATTTTGACTATTGGTATGGGTATTTACCCTAAATAGCAGCTGTAAACTTAAATATTGCGTGGTAATAAGGTAATATCCGCGCACTGCTATTTGAGGACACACCATGATTGACCAACTACGCCAACAACTCGACGAACTTGGCGAAAACTACGTAGAAAAAAACGCTGCATTTAAAATCAAAGTGATCCCATTTTTTTGTGCTATTCGCATTAAAAAAGATCATAAAAGCGAAGGTCGTTTAAGCTTTTATTCAAGTCAATTACTCGAAATATTTTTAGTCGTCTTATTTTTGCTATTCGGTTTAACACTGTACGATACAGATGCAGGATTTACTCACGGCCCTATTCATATTGCCTTTGCCATTTTAATTACCTTTAATCTTATTATTAAACAAATCGCTATTGAAGGGTTAAAAACCAGACTTGCGTTTCATCGTTTACTAGCAAAAGACTCACAAACAAATAGCGATATAAATAATACTGCTACAAACATAAACGCTAAATAAAATATGTATTTAAATCCTCAATGGCGAATACTCACCGTAGGCGATGGCGATTTATCGTTTTCGAATGCTATTTACACTCATCTATCGCCAAAAGCTTTGGTTGCATCCACTTACGATGACCAAACTACTATTGAGCAAAAATACCAGCACAATGCACTTAGCAACTTAAAAGCGCATAACGTTGAGGTACTTAATAGTTTTGATGTAACAAACCATGCATGTTGGCAAGCTCTAAGTGAAAACCAGCACAGCTTTGATGTGGTTATTTTTCAGTTTCCGCTTATACCTGCATTTGTTGGCCGTGAAGCGTTTGAAAACAACACGCGCCAAACCAGCATGAACGTATTAAACCGCGCTTTACTGCACCAATTTATTAAATACGCTAACGAATACGCGCTTGATAAAAATGGGCCAATGCTTTGTTACATCACCTCAAAGGATGTAAAACCTTATCGAGAATGGAATATAGAGGGGAGTTTAAATAACGGTTTAACCGCAGATTATTTAGGCCAAATCCCATTTGATATTAGCCATTTTGAAGGTTATAAAATTCGTAATGTTGACCGCGACAAACACGTTAAAGACACAAGCGGCATAACTTACGTTTTCAGCCCAAAAAGTCTCGATAAACATACTAGCGAATTAAGCTCACGCCTTACAAAGCCTGCATACTTAACATCTAACCATTGCCCCCTATGCCGCGTTGGGCCTTATGTGGCAAGCGAGGACGAAGCCAAGCATCTAAACGCTAAAAAGCATCAGCAAATGCTACATCTTGAAAGCGATTGGCAACAATGGCTAAATGAGTTTTATCGCTAATTAATAGCCCTGCTATTGTTAATTCAATTATACGTTTTCGTGTTTAATTAAATCAGCCGCTTTTTCAGCAATCGCAATTACCGGCGCATTTGTGTTGCCGGTAATAATAGTAGGCATAATCGACGCATCAACTACGCGTAAGTTACTTACCCCGTGTACTCGTAAATTAGTATCTACTACTGCCATTGAGTCTTGCCCCATTTTACATGTCCCTACTGGGTGATATTCGGTATCTGCAGTTTGGCGTATAAACTCAATTAGCTGCTCATCATTATTTATATCAAGCGGGTAGAGCATTTTACCGCGTATGTTATCAAAAGCGTTGCTTTGCATAATAGCGAGTGTTTTTTTAAGACCAGCAAGCATTACAGTTAAATCATCTGGATGGCTTAAATAATTAGGGTCAATAAGCGGTGCACTACGCGGATTGTTATCAGCTAATGTAATAGTACCTCGGCTTTTGGGGCGCATAATACTGCTGTGTATACTGTAACCATGCCCAGTGTGTAATTTACGACTATGATCGTCCACCAACCCAATTACAAATTCTAGCTGCACATCTGGCGCTGGCGAGCCTTCAAACAATTTAATAAACGCGTGCGACTCTGCAAAATTACTGGTTAATCGCCCTTCTCGTTTACTAAACCAATTAACGCACCCTTTAAAAATACTGGCAATGCCAAGCGGGCTTATACCAAATGTGCCTTTATTTGTTTTTGATTTATAAAGTGGCACTACCGTTAAGTGATCTTGTAAATTAGCGCCAACACCTTCAAGTACGTGCTGAACCTTAATGTTATGTGCGCTTAACTGCTCTTTTGGGCCAATACCTGAAAGCATTAATATTTGCGGCGAATTAATAGAGCCAGCACTAAGTATTACCTCTTTTTTAGCACGTAAATTAATAACCTCTTTATTACGCTCTATTTGCACGCCTTGCGCTATCTTATTGGTTATATTTATTTTATTAACGTGGCTATGGGTTAATACCGTTAAATTTGGGCGGTTTAAATGCGGTGTTAAATATGCTTTTGCTGCACTACAACGCTCGCCATTGTGCTGAGTTACCTGCGATAAACGTGCGCCGCTTTGCTCTTCACCATTTATATCGTCGCTTAAATTAACGCCCTGCTCAGCACAGGCATTTAAAAAATATTGGTTTACATTGCTTGGGTTACTTAGCTCTTGTATATGTAGCGGGCCTTTTATTCCGTGCAGCTCATTATTTATAAACGCTTTATTGTTCTCAGCTTTAATAAAGTACGGGAGTAAACTCTCAAAATCCCATCCCGTGTTGCCATTAGCAGCCCATTGGTCGTAATCGTATTTGTTACCGCGAATATAAACCATTGCATTGGTAGAGCTTGACCCACCCAATACTTTGCCGCGCGGCACAAAACCACAGCGGTTATTAAGCTCTTTTTGTGGCACCGTATTGTAATGCCAGCTATTTATGCCATAAGGCACACTCGCTGCTATGCCAGCTGGCATTTGCACAAATGCACTTTTATCGCTGCCGCCAGCTTCAATTAAACACACACTGACATTTTTATCCTCAGACAATCGCGATGCCATAACGCAGCCGCCACTGCCTGCGCCAATCACAATGTAATCAAATGTTGTATTGTTCATGGTGTACCTTAATAAAAGTTTTAAACGGCCTTAACAGTAATAGTGCATAGAAAAACCCAATAAAACTTGATATTTTTAGACATCACTTATTTGGGGTTAACCATGAGCAGCCTAATCAGAGCCACGTCATTACAAGGTATAGACACGCTAATTAGCGAATTTGGCGGCGATCCGCATGAAATAATGCAAAGCTGTAATATTAGTAACGTTGACTTTAAAAATCTCGACAACCAATATTTACCTTATCGAGATTACGCTGAGCTTTTAGAATACTGTGCTTGTAAGTTCAATTGCTCTAGTTTTGGCCTTAAGCTCGCAAATAGACAAAACTTTGATATTTTAGGACATATTGCAATAGCTGCCAAAAGTAGTACTAATTTAGATGATGCACTTAATTGGGTTATTAAATACCTTCACTTACACAGCCCTGCACTTAGCTTAAATTCGCACCCTTTAGAGAATGATAAAAGCTTGTTTTTATCATTCGAAATTAATTTAAAACCATTACCGCACATTAACCAAGTGATTGAGCTAACCATTGGTTTGGCATTGGCTGTTATTAAAAAGCTGAGTAATAACCGCTGCAAACCAATTAATATATTTTTGCCAAAAAAGTTAAGTACTAATACTCGTGCCTATAACACTTACTTTGGTTGTAACGTTGTAGAGCATCGCAACAGCGCTGGCATTGTAATCTCAAAAAGTGATTTAACTCTTGAGCTTGATCACCCTAAACTAAATAAAGTACAAGCAGCGCTAAACTTCTTGGCAAAAAACAAAGAACACACACAACCGTTGCCCAACCAAGTTAGTGCGCTAATTAGGCCTATGCTTCCTATTTATCAATGTAGTAACCAAACTATTTCAGCTGCGCTGGGTATGCACCCGCGTACTCTGCATCGAGAACTTATCAAACATAATACGAGTTTTGTAAAACTAAAAGATGCCACTCGCCGCGCTTTAGCTGCACACTATTTAGCGCAAAACCAATTTACAATCTCAACCATATCTGAGCTTTTAGGATATCAGGAACAAGCAACACTAAGTGTTAATGTTAAACGCTGGTTTGGATGTTCTCCTCGAGCATATAGAACTAAAAAAATGTTAAACTAAATACTCTTATTATTTTTATTTAAGCTAAGGAGTGAGCATGAACTTTGTTATTGTTGGCACCAATTTTATTAGCGACACATTGTTAGCCGCTGCAAATACGTTAAACGATTTTAATTTATATGGGGTGTGCTCGCGCGCAGTATCTAGCGGCGAAGCATTTTTAGCCAAACACCCACAAAATGCACAAGCAAAAATTTTCACCTCAATCGAGCAAGTTTGCCAAGATAAACATGTCGATGCTGTCTACATAGCCGCCCCTAATAGCTTACACAAACAATATGCCGTTATGTGTCTAGAAGCGGGTAAACATGTCCTTGGCGAAAAACCATCAGCTGCCAATTCTAAAGAGCTTGCAAGCATTATAGCTACAGCAAAAAAGCATCAGCGCCTTTACATGGAAGCCATGATGACCACTCACTTGCCTAACTTTGAACAGCTGCAACAGGCAATGGTAAAAATTGGCACACCACGTAAATATATTGGCCAGTACAGTCAATACTCATCGCGTTACGATAAGTATAAAAATGGCGAACGCCCAAACACATTTTTACCCGAGTTTGCAAATGGTGCTTTAGTTGATTTAGGGATTTACCCACTGTATTTATTAATTGCACTTTGGGGGGCACCAAAAAGCGTGAGTGCCAGTGGCGTATTGCTTAATACTGGTGTAGATGGTGCGGGCGATGTATTACTAAACTATGCAGATAAACAAGCCGTTATTAGTTACTCCAAAATATCGCAAGGCGACAACATAACCGAAATACAAGGCGAGCTTGGGCGCATACGTATAGAAGCGGTATCGCAACTTAAAAAGGTGGAGTTTATTGCTGATAATGGTGATGTAGAGGTTATATCCCAGCCGTTTGATGAGCACTTTATGAAATACGAAGTTGAGCATTTTATGTCATTAGTGAAGCAAAATATCCTTGAGTCACCAGTAAATACGCACATTTTAGCCAGTAACGTAATGAGCGTTCTTGATGAAGCGCGCAAACAGCTTGGGGTTGTGTACCCTAACGACTAATTAAATAAAATATGGGCGTTAACCAACGACAGCTAACGCCCAGAAGAAAGCTTAAATAGCTCTCGTACAACGACACATTTTACAAAACACTTTAAAATAGCGATCCCCATCCATGGGCAATCAAATACTTCTACAACAAACTTAACACTGACAACCCAACTCGGTTTATTACCAATATTTATTACTCCATAACCTAAATCTAACCTAACACATAAAAACATTACCAATCAAGCTGGCCAATTACATTATTTTAAACTAAATTGGTAATACAAGAATACAACCGTTGGTGTATAGTGGTTTTTAACCCTAACATCGCGTTAGAATTTTGACATAATAGTGAATTTTAAGGTAACCTCTGATATTAACAGTTGGTTTTGACTTATAGGCCCCAGAGGCCATTATTCCTTAAGGTAATGAAGGTAAAGTATGGGTAATCGTCGCTTATTTTGGCGCATAGTTGATAAAATTGAGTCTTTAATAAATCAAGGCGAATTTTCTGCTGGGAGTCGTTTACCACCTGAACGTGAACTTGCAGAAATGTTTGATGTAAGCCGCCCTACCATTAGAGAAGCTATTATCGCATTAGAAGTACGTGGCCGAGTTGAAGTTAAAACTGGCTCTGGTGTTTACGTAGTAGAACAAAAAAATGCATCTATAAAATCAAAAGAGATCAGTGCATTTGAACTTACTCAAGCTCGCGCATTAATTGAAGGCGAAATTGCCGCTTTAGCTGCTCAAAGCATTACAGAAGAAGAACTAGAGCAACTAAATAAAACATTAATTGCCATGCAAAAAGGCCTTTATGTTGAGCAAGCCGACCGTGAGTTCCACGAAATTATAGCTAGAGCAACGCGCAATAAAGCACTTGAATTTGCAGTGTCTAACTTGTGGGATTTACGTTTAACAAACCCACAAATTGTTGCTGACTATGGCAGTGTGTGTAAAAACAATGACGAGTGCGTTATGGATGAACACACCGCTATTTATACAGCCCTAAAGTCGCATGATGCAAATGCAGCACGTACTGCAATGCATAAACATTTTAACCGCTTAATTAATGCTTTATTTGACGCTGTAGAATCGCGCGCACTTGAAGAAATTAAACGCAAAAATGATGAAAAACGAGGTCTTTACTCGCTTGATGGCTTAGTTAATAAAAGTGCCCACTAAGGCCTTTTAACCAACTGATTAAAGTTAGCAAACGCCTGTTTGCTAACTTTACCTCTTACTTTATTTACCTGCCCTATTTAATATACTTTTAATTGCGCTATTTTTGGTCGCAAACACTTACCTATAAATTAAAAAAAAGATACTATGCCGCCATTAATATCGGGCGGGTTTAGCTTTTATACTCCCTGCATTACATAACTAATTGATAGAGTTACTCAACTCAAGGATTAAAATGCAAGCATCTTCAAAAAGTTATTTACTGGCTATCGTGTGTGTACTGCTTGCCATGATGACCATTCAAACGGGCGCGTCATTTGCAAAGCAGCTTTTTCCTATTGTTGGCCCTGAGGGTACGACGGCCCTTAGGCTTGGTTTTTCTGCCTTTATACTTTGCTTAGTGTTTAAACCTTGGAAACACTTACCCACTACGGGTAATCGTATTCCTATAATTGTGTATGGTTTAAGTTTAGGCGGCATGAACATTTTGTTTTATTACGCTATTGAACGCATTCCACTAGGCATTGGTGTAGCACTTGAATTTACAGGCCCGCTTGCTGTTGCCTTATTTTCATCTCGCCGCAAACGTGATTTATTTTGGGTTGCCTGTGCTATTGCTGGTATTTTGCTTCTGCTTCCTGATATGAGCGGCCAAGATAGCCTTGATCCATTAGGTGTAGCGCTTGCGCTTGGTGCTGGCGCGTGTTGGGCAGGTTATATATTATTTGGTAAAAAAACCGGCACACAAAGTTCTGGTGGAGCCACTGTCGCATTGGGCATGACTGTTGCCGCTATAGTGCTAGTGCCTTACGGCGGTATTATGCAAAGCCCCGCGTTTACATGGGAAATTATCCCACTGGGTATTGGTATTGCTATTTTATCAAGCGCACTGCCTTACACACTTGAAATGGTTGCACTGCGTAACATGCCTTCACAAGGGTTTAGCGTAATGATGAGTTTAGAGCCTGCAATAGCTTCGCTCGCAGGGTTTATTATACTGGGTGAATTGCTTACTTTGTGGCAGTGGCTCGCTATTTTGCTTGTAATTATTGCATCTGTTGGTAGCTCGTTTTCAAACGCAAAAAAACAGGCTACTTAGTTAACTACCAAACTAACCTAAACAACACAATAAAGTCACCATACAACATGGTGACTTTATTGTGTTGTATCCGGTAATTTTTTAACTCACAGCCTTACTTTGCTTTTTAGTTGTAACCAAATAACCAATCAACGAAATAAGCGGCATACCCGTAGCCACCAGTGCAATACCAGTCCAACCACCCACTTCATATAATGGGCTGGCAATAAGCGAGCCTACTGCGCCACCTACAAATATACTCGTCATGTAAATAGCGTTTAAACGCGCACGGCTTTGTGGTTCTAGTGCGTACACTGCACGTTGACCCAATACCATATTGGCCTGCACAGAAAAATCAATAAACACACCGGTTAATGCCAATACTATAATGCCGTAAGGTAACTCAAATAAGCTTGGTAAAAAGCACAATGCTGCAATGAGTTTGGCCAGTAACGATAACTGATGCGTATAGCCCTTATCAGCCAAACGCCCAACAATGGGAGCTGCTACAGCACCTGCGGCGCCCACTAGTGCAAACAATGCTATTTCTGATTGGGATAAACCATACTCACGGGCAAGCACAACCGGTACACTCGTCCAAAATAAGCTGAACGATGCAAACATTAACGCTTGAAAAAGTGAACGTTGGCGTAGCACTGGCTGGCTTATCATTAATTGTTTCAGCGATTTTAATAACTTAAAATACGTTGTTTTATGGGTTGGTTGCCTACTTGGAATAGCAAAATAAATTACAGCAGCAATAAACACCATACACCCTGCTGCAAAGTAAAATACAGCGCGCCAACCAAAGTGATCGGCTATTAAGCTCGATATAGGTCTTGCTAGCAAAATACCTAACAACAAACCCGCCATAATATTACCAAGAACTTGTCCGCGTTTTTCGTCAGACGATAAATGCGCAGCAAGTGGAATAAGCACCTGAACAGAAACCGAACTTATACCTATCATCAAACACAAAATAAGCATTACATTAGGTGAATCAGCAAGTGCCGTACCCACTAAACTCAAAAACGACACACCAAGAGTGACCAACATAAGCTTTTTATTTTCAACTAAATCAGCTAGTGGTACTAAAAAAAACAACCCCAAAGCGTAGCCTATTTGTGTAAGCGATACGATAAGGCTAGCACTGCGTGAACTTAATCCAACTTCTGGGGCAAGTAACTCAATAATAGGTTGAGCGTAATAAATATTGGCAACAATAAGACCGCAACACAAAGCAATAATAGTAACGAGTGTATTGCTAAGAGGTTGCGCTGAAACGCCTGTTTGGGTCATGTGTGTCTCTACTTTATAAAAATAATAAAACCCAACCCGCAAACGCGGGTTGGGTTTCTACAAAAAAACTAAACTTTATTTTATTGGTGATGGCTGCCCATGTGGGCTTGAGCGTAAATACTGTTTAGGTGCAGTTACTGTAGCGCCAAGCTCTGCAGCTGCATGCCACGGCCAGTGCGGGTTATATAAAATACCACGAGCTAGTGCTACGCCATCGGCTTGCTGCTCGCTAATAATATCTTCGGCTTGTTGCGCCTGTGTAATTAAACCCACCGCTATAACAGGCATATTCACAGCTTCTTTAATGGCTGTTGCAAACGGTACCTGAAAATTAGGTTTTACTGGTATTTGTTGCTCTGGGCTTAGGCCCGCCGTACTTACATGAATAAAATCACAACCTAGTTCATCAAGCGCTTTACTAAGCACTATCGATTGATCTAAATCCCAGCCACCTTCAACCCAATCGGTTGCCGAAATACGCACACCCACTGCTTTATTACTGGGGAATACCGCTCTTACCGCTTTAAACACATCAAGTAATAAGCTCATTCTGTTTTCTAGGCTGCCACCGTAGTTGTCATCGCGCTTGTTTGAAAGTGGCGACAAAAATTGATGTAACAGGTAACCGTGCGCACCATGTAGCTCGATTAAATCAAGGCCGAGTTCATCAGCGCGTTTAGCTGCACTTACAAAGTCTTTAATTAGTGAATCTATATCAGATTGGCTCATTGCTTTTGGCACTGGGCTGTTAGCGTCGTACGCAATTGCCGAAGGTGCGAGCGTTTGCCAGCCATTTACATCATCAGGTGCAATGGCATCGCCACCGTCCCATGGTTTTTCAGTTGATGCTTTGCGCCCAGCATGCGCTAACTGAATACCAATAGGCATAGGGCTGTATTGCCTTACTGCTTTTAGGCTTTTGTCTAGTGCTTGTTGAGTTTCGTTATTCCAAAGCCCTAAATCGCCGTAGCTAATACGCCCTTCTGGGTTAACAGCTGTTGCTTCTAAAATAAGTAATCCTGCACCACTTAAACTCAATTGGCCCAAATGAATAGTATGCCAATCGCTAGCAGCGCCATTGTTTGCTGAATACTGGCACATGGGTGCAATAATAATACGGTTATCTAACGTTACTTTCCCAAGTGATAAAGGCGAAAATAGTTGGCTCATTGTTAATCCTTAAAAACACGCACAAAAAAGTGCGGACAAAACAAAAAAAAGAATACGAAGCGGCAATCAAACACGCTCACTCAATAACTTACACAGTTATTTATAATTCCGACTTAACACTCTTAATGGGGATAAAAACATACTTTAATAGTGCTGATAAAAGCATAACTAATGACATTATAAACTATCAATTTTAATGTAATAATTTGTTTAACGAGCACATCATAAAGCCATTTTTAAAAAATGAATGACTATTTACCTTTAAACAAGGGTGTATTTTTTAACCTAACTGTACCTAATTACACTAAGCCATTGCCTGTATTGCCTATTAACCAAATAAAACCCCCACAAATAATCCATATTTATTCTATATAAGTGAATTAAAATTCAATTTAAATATTCCAAGCTACTTCACTCCCTGATAAACTGCTTAACTTAATTTACTAATGTAAAACATTTGAACTGGGGATCACTTTTTATGTTTAAACCAAGCTTGTTAACCTTGGCTATTTCGAGCGCTGTTTCCAGCGTATTTTTATTGCCTAATGCCGCACTTGCTCAAGAAGAAGTTGCAGCTAAAAACAAATCACTCGAAGTAATCGAAGTTACAGCAACAAGGCGCAGCGGCTCGGTGCAAAATGCACCGCTAAATATTACAGCCCTTGATGCAGATATTATGAAAGATCAAAATATCAATGAGCTTGCCGATGTAGCGCGCTGGGTGCCTGGTTTAACAATTACCGATCAAGGTGGTCGCTCAGGCTCGCCTATAATTGTTCGTGGTTTAAATACAAACTCGTCTGGTCCATCATCAGATGGCGGCACGGTATCTACTTACATTAACGAAATTCCGGTTTCGGTAGATATGCGCCTAGTAGATATTGAGCGTGTTGAAGTATTAATTGGGCCACAAGGCACCCTTTATGGTGCAGGCACATTAGGCGGTGCAATTCGTTACATGCTTAAACAACCTGAGCTCGATTTTACATCGCTTGAAATTTACGGCGACCTGTTTCAAACAAAAGAAAGTGACTCTCTAGGTGGCGAAGGCGGCTTTATATTTAACCTTCCACTCATTGAAGACAAACTTGCAGTACGCGCCAGCTTAAACGTATATGAAGACCCTGGTTTTATCGATTACGGTTACGTAGTGCGCGAGCCTGGCGTATCGTTACCAGATCCTGATTGGAGCGACAGCTCAGCAGTTAGTAACAACCTTAAAAATGTAAAAGACGCCAACGGCGAAACCACCACTACAGGTCGTATTTCTGTTCGCTTTAAACCAAATGAATCGTTTGAAGGTACGCTTAACTACTTTTACCAAAACCAAGACAGCGAAGGCCGCTCGATTGTTCATTACAACAGCCTTAATGCAAACAACGGTTTAAGCGATGTAATAGGTAAATACGAATCAGCTTATCGCTTTGAAGAACCGCGCGAGAAAAAAGATCAATTACTAAGCCTTGAACTAAAAGCCGACCTAGGTTTTGCAGAGCTAGTATCGGCTACTGGTATTTCGAGCTTTGATGCCGACGGTCAACGCGATCAAACAGATTTACTTATTCGCCTTGATTACGGCTATGAAGAATTCCCTTCGTTTTCAACATTTACCCGTGAAATAGACGAAGAAGATACCTTCACTCAAGAGCTGCGTTTAGTATCGCAAAGCGACAGCGACTTTAACTGGATTGTGGGTGGTTTTTACAACAAAACAGAAACCGAAGCGTCAAGCAGAGAGTTTACCCCTGGGTTTGACCAATTCGCTATTGATAACTTTGGTGGCGAGCAGCTAAGACCTGACTCATTAGAATACTTAGAGCTTACAAAAAGTAAAGTCACTGAGTCTGCACTATTTGGTGAAGTTGGCTACCAAGTAACCGACAAATTAGATATTACCATTGGTGCCCGTTTTTACAAGTACGATATAGAGTCGCAAGCGGCTTTTGACTTCCCGCTAGCAAATACATTGTATGGTGGAGTAGATCCTGACAAAATCACCGTTGCATACGAAAAAGACGAAGCAGGCGATAACGGTAACTTATTTAAATTTAATGCTAAATACCAGTTCACTGACTCAGTAATGGGTTATGTAACAGTAAGTGAAGGCTTTAGAATTGGTGGTTCAAACGGTTTAGTGTCTTGTCCTGATCCAATTATTGAGGATCAACAAACAGGTTGTGGTAAACCTGACGAATTATTATATGAAGCCGACACCACAACAAACTACGAGCTAGGCTTTAAAAGTACATGGTTTAGAAGCCAGCTACACTTTAACGCCGCGTTATTTAACGTAGATTGGGATGATGCGCAAATCACTGGCGCTACAGATATAGGTCAATTAACGTACCTTTCAAACGCAGGCAGCGCTAATGCAAAAGGGGTCGAAATTTCGACCCGTGCCATTTTATCTGACTCGTTTTCAGTTTACGCAACTTATGCCTACACAAAAGCAGAGCTAACATCAGACGCACCATTTTTGTTTAATGCCGATGGTACCGATGGCGCAGAAGACGGCGACCGTTTACCAGGCTCACCTGAAAATCAATTTTCGATGGGTGTAAACTATCAAACAGACGTGTTTAACGACAAAACGCTTGATATTAACTACGGTTTAACTGCGCAAAGCGACGTGCTTTCAAGAGTAGGGCTTCGTGATAACGGTGAAACACTACCAGGTTACAGCTTAAGTAATATATCAGCTAAATTAACAGCTGATGCATGGTCAACTACCCTATATGTTGATAATCTATTCAACAAATACGCGGTTACATCCGTTCGTCGTTCAGATGCCGATATAACATCAGCAAATGGTGCCGACATACAACGTAACTACGGCCATTACATTAATCGCCCGCTTACGGTAGGTGTTAAATTTAACTACAAATTTGAAATATAATTTATAGTAATTTTTAAACAATGTTTTAAGGCTCAAATTTATTTGAGCCTTTTTATTTTCTTTCACAAAATAATTACCAAAAACCATGCAGCCAAATTTAAAGCAACTTCATCAAAGCGCAATACACTCCCTAAACCAAGGTAAAATAGAGCAAGCACACAAAGCCCTAGTGGAGTTAGTTACACTCAAACCAGACTTTGCTGATGGGTATTTTTTGCTGGCAATGGTTAATTTAACTGTTGGGCAAATACACAAAGCAATAAAGCTCATCGAAAAAGCCCTCACCCTTGGCCAAAGTATTGAATACACCGCGCAACTTGCTAAATGTTACGCACTTACTGGCGAATTACAAAAATCAAAAAACACCGCACTATCGGTGCCATTAAAGCAAATAACTAAAGCACTTGATGCCGACACACTCGGCGTTGCACTTACTCAAGCAGGTATTCACGAGCAAGCACTTAACTACTTTGAGCACGCTATTACACTGTCTACAGCAGCTAACAAAGCTCAACCTCAGTTTTATTATAACTACGGTGTAAGCGCTAAGTTTTTAGGGCTATTTGATAAAGCCCAACACGCTTTTGAAAATGCCATAGCGCTTAACCCGCTGCACCACCAAAGTCATTTTGCATTAAGTGATTTAACTAAAGTAAGTACACAAAACAATCATATTGAGGGCTTAAAAAATGTATTTGAGCAAGTAACACACCCCGATGCAAAACTGCATATTGGCCATGCACTCGCAAAAGAGTATCAAGATATTGGTGAATATTCAGAGGCTTTTAACGCGTTAGAGCAAGGTAAAGTAGTAAAACGTGCTGTGCAGCCGTTTGATCATAAAAGCTCAACTGAGTTATTTGAATACATTAAACTCTTAAGTGAGCAGCACACACAAGCGCTAACACAAGGTAACCCAACGGCCGAACCTATTTTTGTATTAGGTATGCCCCGCTCTGGCACCACATTAGTTGAGCGTATTTTATCGAGCCACAGCGACGTGCAGTCAGCCGGTGAATTACAAGACTTTGGCCTAAGTGTTAAAAAGCTAAGCCAAACACAAACACCTCACGTGCTCGACACTCAAACGCTCAGTAAAGCCTACGAGCTTGATTTTAATCAGCTTGGGTCAACCTATTTAAACGCAACACGCGTAATAACAGGCAGCCATAAACACTTTATTGATAAGCTCCCGTTTAACTTTTTTTATATCGATTTAATAACCAAAGCACTGCCAAACGCCAAAATAATTTGTATGCTGCGCGATCCAATGGACACCTGTATTGGCAACTATCGCCAATTATTTACCATTAATAACCCCTACTACGCGTACTCGCTCGATTTACTCGACACAGCAAAATTTTACAGCCGTTTTTACAAACTAATGCAGCACTTTAGTACCCTGCACAGCAATATAAAATTAGTAAAATACGAAGAATTAGTCGCACAGCCCGAGCAACAAATTAAAGAGTTAGTCAGCTTTTGTAACCTAGAGTGGCAGGAGCAATGTATAGATTTTCACTTAAACACCGCACCAGTTTCTACTGCAAGTAAAATGCAAGTACGCCAACCACTTAACAATAAAGCAATCGGCCGTTGGAAAGCATTTAAGCCACATACTAATAAAGCAGTGGAGTACCTTTTAAAGCAAGGTATAAATATTGAGTAAACGCTTTATTTTACCGGTAAGAGACGCCAAATAAGAGGCTTTGTGTAAGTGTAGGTCGGATCATCCGACACAGTAAAATACCTTGTCAATTATTATCAACATTTTATGTTGTGGAGTGGCGGAGAATGCCAACAGCAGATATTACCTTTCAAAGCCTTTAGTGGGACTGCTAAGCCACCATTGCAGTCATTGAGGTTTAAGTTAAAGAGCCAATAAAACTAACACTTCACTTTGTCATCCATTGCTCTACTATGTATAACCAAAATCAGGATGAAATAAGGCCATACATTTCTGTTATTATGAAATATCTATTATCCATTCGTTCTTATAGCACAAAACCAACCCGTCACTCACATCACTTTAACCAATTGGTTTTACCTTTACGTGGTGTCATAAATATATGCGTTGGTGATTTCAATGGTAAAATTGCGCCAAGTGAATGTGTTGTAGTTAAAGCCAATGAAGAGCACTTGTTCACTGCAGATACTGAAGCTAGATTTGTAGTTGTGGACATGAAAAACCTACCCCTAAATATTTCATCTTCTCACTGTATTGTTTTTGCAATTAACTCATCCCTTAAAAGTTACTTAACCTTTATCGAAAACCAATTAGAAAATAAAGTTAATGCTCAATTAGAACAGGCGATGTTTGAAATGTTCAGTTTACTGCTTGCAGAGCAACCTTTATTGCCAAAAGTAGATAACCGTATTGGTACAGCAATATCCTTCATAGAGCAAAATATTGCAGAGCAACTTCACATTAAACGCCTGGCTGAATCTGCTTTTCTAAGCGAAACGCAGTTTAAGAAACTATTTAAGCAACAAACAAATATGACTGTGATGAAATACGTAACCAAACTTCGTATGGAAAAAGCGCAAGCTTTACTAACACACACAGATTATCCACTATCAATCATTGGTGAAAAAGTAGGCTACAAAGAGCCGTCAGCCTTTAGCCGAAAGTTTTCACAATACTTTGGCCTACCACCTAATAAATTCAAAAAGTAAACTTAGTCTTTATTGTCAACGATAGCGTCTTAATTGTTAAAAACTCCTTTCATCACTAGCATACAATTTCTGTATTGAAATAATAAAAAACAGGTTTCACAATGGAAAGTCATCACGGAAGTTTTAAAGGTGTAATTGCTATCATTATTGCTAGTTTTTTGTGGGGAACAACAGGCACCGCAGCAAGCTATTCCCCTGATGTGAGTTCGTTTGCAATTGGTGCATTCTCTATGGGAATAGGGGGAGTGCTACTTGTTATTACAGCACGAAAAACGTTGTTTATAGATTATAAGCTCATGATTTCACAGCCTAAGGTATTACTTTTAGGTGCCGCTTCTGTCGCTATTTATCCATTAGCATTTTATACTTCAATGCGTTTATCAGGTGTTGCAATTGGCACTGTAGTTTCAATTGCTACGGCACCTTTTTTTGCTGCAATCCTTGAAAGCCTAATTAGTAAAAAAAATATATCACTGGAATGGGTACTGAGTTTTGTTATTGGAGCTATAGGTATTACTTTATTAACGTTAGGCAGAGATCAGAGTAACGATCCTTCATACAGTATTAATCAACAGAGCCTGGGTATTCTTTTGGGGTGTATTGCAGGATTAACCTATGCAGGTTATTCATGGGCAGCAAGGAGTTTAATTGAAAGTGGAGTTCATTCGAAATCGTCAATGTCAGGACTGTTTGGTTGTGCTGCTTTATTGTTACTCCCTTCATTATGGTTTACAGGTGATAACTTATTTTCAAGCGCAACCAATGCATTGGTATCTTTGTATATGGCAGTAATTCCAATGTTTTTAGGATACTTATTATTTGGTTTTGGCTTGAATTATATAAATGCAAGTAAAGCGACATTAATTACCTTAATAGAACCATTAGTTGCAACTGTTTTAGCCGTTTTCGTTATTGGTGAAAGGTTTAAGATAATTGGTTGGATAGGTGTGGCTTTGGTATCACTATGCCTATTAATGCAAACCATCAAACCTCAAAAGCAATTAAGAGTACCTATTAAATCTATGTAGCTTAAGAGCATTGACAATGCTTTTAAAAGCTTACCATAGGGTATAGTTCATTTATATAAAGTAAAAAACATGAACGCTCGTAACGAACGTTCATAAAATGTAATAACCAAGGAGACGAGTATTGACTTCATACATCATAATTTCTCACAGTCTGCCTCACGCTCACAGCCGAACTTCGCTAAAGTGCCATTTATAGTATTTGAATTTAGGTCTAGATTGATGATCGTAAATGCCAGCATAGCGGTTGTTCAAGTATTTATATTTAGATGACTTATTTGTATCCCCCTAATCTCTGCCATATTAGAAAGTTACTGGTTAAGATTAGGTTTTTGTATCGCTGATAAAGATGCATATCATGTTCATCACTCTTCTTTATCCAGCAACTCCATTAATCCAACCAGTGCAGCGAAAAGTACAGCCCCTACAGGCCAAATTATCCAAGTTACGCCCCAATCCATAGTCCATAAGCTCCAACCAAGAAAGATAGCGATTAGCAAAGGCCAGTAGAATGCAGCGAGTTTTTCAGCACGTTTTACACGTCTACTCTTTACGGTATCTAGAGGCTCATCTTTTAGAATATTGTTATAAGCCTCGTATTTAGCCGCAACAGGAGACACAATGTATATCCCAGCGGCTATGATGAGCATAAGTACAATTAGCATCATTAGAGTTATACTTGGGCCTCTGAAAAGCATACTAGCAAACATAAGAGGTGCAAAACTGATAATGAACATAAATATACCCAACGATAATCTTCGATTATAGGTAGGTCTGAACTTTGTTAATTTTTCATTGAAAACACCATGTACACCATAGGCTAATTCAAATGCTTCATTATCTATTACCGCTATATCGCTTTCATATTGGTTGGCTCTGAGAAAAAAATTTATTCCCATAGAGACCATAACTACAATACACACAACTCCTATCGCTGCTGCGATATTGCCTGTCAGGTTCAATCGATTGGTTTCAGCCATTGCCAAGAAGAAAAACAAAGGTACTACTGAGCATAAACAAAGTATAACTCCTTTAGTGATTAAGGCTGACACTTCCATCTTATTTTCAATATATTTTGCTGCTTGTTCTAAACTAATTTGAATGATACCAGGCTTTTTATTTTCATCATGAGAATCAAAAGCTTCATTCTCATCTCTTAGTAGAAAGTCAGTAGACACGTCAAAAAGCTCCGCCAACATAATTATCCTATTTAAATCAGGTATGCTATTAGTGCTTTCCCACTTAGACACTGACTGCCTAGAAACATTCATCTTTTCAGCCAATTCTTCCTGCGACCAACCAACTTGTTTTCTTAATCTGACAATCTTTTCTGCTAAAATCATAAAGTTCATTCCTTCATTTGTTGTTGAGCGGTAAGCATAGAAAGTCAGGTAGTTGCAGACCAGCAAGTCAAGTTGTTAGTTTGTCAACCAGCGGTTGCAATTAGGCTAAACAGCTAAATTTAAACATTTTATTTGGTGCTAGCAAGTTAGTTTTTCATTTTGAGAGTCCAACCAAATTAGACATCCTAAATATAACTAAGCTGTCAATCTATGGCAAAATTTCCCCATCAGGCAGGTCTTCCAGCTCAAAAGCTTTAAAGGTGCCCGTTTGATCCAATTTTGTCACTCGCTTAGGGAAGAGTTTAGTGTTTAATTGCTAAAATCACCTATAGCATAACTAGGGCATCCATAGTTAAACCACCTCAAAAAAAGAATGTTAGTAATGGGTCAATTTTGTTGACTAACGGTTGCTCTATTTAAGTTGTTAATTTACATTATTATTAATAATTTTCAGTAATTTGACATGATTAATTCATTAGAAATCTGTGTAAAAATTAAATGCTAGCGTCTTCTATACTCACAAAGTGATCTTGAAACCGAATTCATTACTGACTGCTTTAGGCTCAAATGAGCATCAAGTGATGGAAGTTCAAAGGCAGCAACGAGCCTACACTAGCCCTTAAACATGCAGTATATATTGGTTTGAATTACCAATAATCTGTTTATTCTTTTACAAAAACTAATGTCAGCTTTCGGCTAATAGTTAGCATTAGTAAAGCAGGTTCGAACGTCAGCTATAGAGAAAAATGGATTCCAATTACAAGATGCTTGAGCGGCTGTTAATCGCTCCTAGCCGCCTTTAAAAGTCATTCAAACAAGATTAAATTTTAAAACCCTGTCTTAAAATAGGCATACCCGCCGAAGGGATCTATCGCTAATTCATAATATTTAGTTCAGTTAGTCTGAGCGCACCACTACGTTTATTTACTTTAGTGTCGGTTCAACGGCAAATAATATCGATTCAGATAAACATTAATGAAGCAGGTTAAAAAATTCGCTAAATTCCTTATTAACAAAGCGCCAAATACCTATTTTGATAAGGAATATAGTCATGAACATTATTACAAAAACAGTTATAGCACTGAGTTTAACAAGCCACTTTAGTGCGCATGCCATTGACCTGCGAGTCGACAACATTCGTGTATACCAAAGTAATTCGCAAAGCTTTTCTGCGCCGAGTTCGCTTTATATTGACGATGGTAAAATTGTAAACGTTGCTAAAGCGACCGATCCACTACAAAACGCCGATAAAACTATTGATGCCAACAACCAATATGCAATACCTGGTTTAATTGATTTACATGTACATTTGGGTTCATCAGGCAGTAACTTTACTGAGTTTCAGTATTTGCCGGTTAAATCGCACTTTAATTCTAATTTGTATTTAGGCGTAACTAACATTGTTGATTTATTTTCGTTTGAGCAAACCCTAAACGAAGCCGCTCAATTAGAAGAAGCACAACTAACCCCTAACCTTTTTTATGCAGGTACATTGTTTACTAACCCTGGCGGGCATGGCACGCAGTTTGGTGGCAACGCTTACGAAATTGCCAAAAATGAAGACATAGCAGCGCTATGGGAAAAACATATAAGCACCCAGCCCCATGTAACTAAAGCGGTTATTGAAACCTTTGGCGGTGTGGGTAAATCGTTAACTGATAGCCAATTAAGCGATCTTGGTAAGCGCTCTAAAGCGGCTAATTTACCGTATTTTGTGCATGTTTCTACACTAGATGATGGCAAACGCGCTATTAAGGCCGGTGCAACGGCTTTAGCCCACGGTATTAATAGCGAAGCGATAGATGATGAGTTTATTACGCTAATGAAACAGCATAATGTAACCTACATTCCTACCCTTGCGGTGTACCACAACCATAGCGATGAAAAGCATAACCATACTATTAGCTCACAAAACGAGTTACTAAAAACCATTCCCGAAAAGCTTCAAGAGTGCTTGTTTGAAAATGTGCCTGCGCCTTCAAAATGGAAAGAACACGCATGGAGTGAACGTAAAACCGCTTATGCAAATATTCAAAAGTTATATAAAGCTAATATCACTATAGGCACCGGCTCTGATGCCGGAAACCCATACACAATCCATGGTACAGGGTTACATAACGAGTTAGATGCACTTAAAAAAGCGGGCCTAACTAATGGTGCAATAATTAATGCGGCAACGGTTAACGGCGCACAAGCGATTAATAAAGCAGATAGTATTGGTAAGCTTGCTAAAGGCTTTGAGGCAAGCTTTATACTGCTTAAGCAAAACCCACTTGATGATATAAACCATATTCACACTATCTCAGAGGTTTATAAAGCAGGTATACAAGTAGACCGCCCAGCGCTTATTGCTCAAAACAAAGCCATAAAGCCACAAGGCCCCACTTGTAATGAAGTAATTAAAAGCAGCCAAGCGCAGCATGTTATTGATGATTTTACCGGTGATACACCATGGCAAGCCTTAAGCGACTCGGTAATGGGTGGTCAGTCTGTGGCAACGCTTACCACGCATAAAAATAGCTTAACTATAGATACAACCATTACAAAGCTAACAAGCTTTGGCGCGTGGGCAGGCGCTGAAATAAAATTTACATCACCGGCTGATGCTTCTGCATTTAAAGGCGTGCGCTTAACGTATAAAGGGTCTCCCACGCCTTTTGCTTTGTCTGTTTATCATAGTGATGTAAAAGATTGGGATCACTTTAGTGTACTTTAAAAGCCGCGCGATGAATGGACCACGCTTGATATTCCCTTCACTACACTTAAACAATTTGGTTTTGGTAGCCCAGTTACGTGGTCAGCAACAGAATTAACTGGGGTTAACTTAATGTGGCGTAAAATGTCAGGCGCAAGCAATGAGCCATTAAAAAACACATTACAAATCAAAGAGCTAACTTACTTTTAAATGAGTAGCAGTCAAAACACAAAATCATTTGGGTTTTGACTATTTTTTGATATGGTTTAATCACTTACAAAAAGAAGCACCTATTATGCTCAAACATCCTTTTTATAAATACAGCTTTTTTATTCTACTTATTGTAGATATTGCTTATGCCCTTGGGCTAATAATCGCGAACTCCGCCCCCTTTACTACTGGTAGTGCACTCGCTGCAACTGTGTGGTTCGTAACTTTTTACTGGCTTCCTGTTTGGAGTGCGGCAGCAGTTATTTTTTACCTTCGCAATAAACACATTAACAAAATAGCATTTGAATGGTTAATTGCAGTTGTATTTATGGCACTTGGTAATGTGCTTACCGATATATTACTCACACAGCTTTTTGATGGGCATAAATCGATGGGAGTATTTGTTGTATTTAACGGCTTACTTTGGGGATCGTGTATTTACTTTACCAGTATTTTTATTGAAAACAAAAAACGCGCAACAGCCGAAAAACACGCACTTAAACAAGCCCAACTTGCTACATTACGATATCAACTAAACCCTCACTTTATGTTTAATAGCTTAAATACAATTTCGGCCTATATTCATACAAACCCTGATTTAGCCGATGAAGTACTGCATGAGCTTGCTGATATTTTGAGGTACTCCCTTGATACCGCCGAGCAACAGCAAATACCTTTACAGCAAGAGCTTACAATAATAGAAAAATACTTAAATATTGAAAAAGCACGCTTTGGCGATAAACTTCAGGTTAATTACCATATTCCCAATAGGCTTAAAGACATATCGCTACCACCGCTACTGATTCAGCCAATTATTGAAAACGCCATTAAACACAACGCCAACCAAACTTCGCTAATACTTAATATAACCCTGAGTGAGCTTCCAAACGGCGTTAAAATACAAATTAGCGATAATGGTAAGGGTTTTTCGAGCGATGTAATAAAGCACGGGCATGGCAATGGTGTAGGGATGAAAAACATACTCAAGCGCGTCAAACAACTTGGTAAAAGTAAGGTACTACTTAGCAATAATAATGGTGCAGTGGTTACGTTGGAGCTAGCACTATGAACAACAAAAACCAGCAACATACTATTACTAAAATGCGCGTATTATTTGCCGATGACGAGCTTCCCGCTCGCGAAAAATTAAGCCATCAATTAAGTTTAATGGAGCATGTTGAAGTGGTGGGTATGGCTACAAATGGCAAAGAGGCTATTACATTAATCAATGAGCTGACCCTTGATGTGGTATTACTTGATATTCAAATGCCTGAAATTAACGGCCTTGAGCTTATTGATTTACTTAACTACCAGCCCATTATTATTTACACAACCGCGTATGACCAATTTGCTATTGAAGCATTCGAGAACGCCTCAACAGATTATTTACTTAAACCTTTTCCTATTGCTAGGCTAAAAAAAGCCTTAGCCAAAGCACAGCAGCAACTAGAGCAACAACGTGCGCATACGCAAGTTAATCACGCAAACGGCGAGCAAACAACATTTACATTAACCAAAAACACCATAAATAAGCTCATTAGTACAAGTGGTGAGCGCATATTTTTACTCTCCCCTAGTAATATTAAATTTATTAAATCGGAGCAAGGCAATAGTTTGGCGTGGAATGGCGATACATTTCATCATTTAAGGGATACGCTCGACCAGCTTGAACATGCCTTAGTGGAACATAACTTTGTACGAATCCACCGCAGTTATTTGGTTGATATTGACCACATTAAAGAAATACAGCGCTGGTTTAATGGCAAACTTATGGTGATTGTAAATGACGATATTAAATCTGAACTAAGCACCAGCAGAGCCGGCGCAGATAAGTTAAAGCAATTGCTGCATATTTAACTTATCCAATATGCTACTGGTCGTTACTCGAATACACACTCAAAATAGGGAATTTATAATCGGCAAACGATACAGTTACCGATTGTGTTTCGTTGCCTTTAAAACCGAGTTTAAATTCCATTGGCATAAATCGGCTGCCGTCAGCAAAAAGTGCAAGTAAGTGCTCCTCGCCTAATTCGCGATTGCCCGACGATAAGTTAGTTAGCGTTATAACAGCCCAGCGTTCGCCCTCTTCATTGCTCATTAATACATAATTAACGATTTTAAAATCCCCTTTTTTAGGGGTTATGTTGCTATCGTTTGCAAACGATAAGTGCATGCTATTTGGTACTGCACGGTCAACATTTAGCGCGTTGATAGAGTCTGCTTGGGTTGCCCACGAAAGCACCAATAAAATGATCACTAAGGCTTTATTCACTGTGAGTTCCTTTTTATTACCTAGTAAAATACCTAGTAAATTACGTAACGAATTACATAACAATAACTGTTTAAATTATATTCGCATTCCATACCTATTATGTAAACAAACAATCATCGCAATTTTATCCAGCGCTTTGGCTGCGCCACTACAGACTAAGCGCTCATTCAGTGTGCTTGCGTTACTTTAGGGTGATAACGAGTGATAAGAGTAAATAATTCAAAGCTAACTTAAAGTAAAAAGCGCGATTAAACAGGAGTATAAACGTATGGCAAGCACACATAAAAACTCAACAATGGACTTATCTGATCCCAGTAATAGCATTCAAGTAAGAGGGGCACGCGTTCACAACTTGAAAAATGTAGACGTTGATTTACCTCGTAACGCATTAGTTGTTTTTACAGGAATATCGGGCTCTGGAAAGTCTTCGCTTGCGTTTGGAACGCTGTTTGCTGAGTCGCAGCACCGTTATCTTGATTCAGTATCGCCTTACGCCCGTAGGTTAATAGATCAAGTTGATGAGCCCGATGTTGATTCTATTGAAGGGCTACCGCCTGCCGTTGCTTTGCAGCAGCAACGCGGCGCACCGTCGGTTCGTTCATCCGTTGGCAGCATAACAACTATTTCTAACGCGCTACGCATGCTTTACTCACGCGCAGGCGAATACCCCAAAGGGCAAGGTATACTTTACGCCGATGCGTTTTCGCCGAATACGCCACAAGGTGCGTGCCCAGAATGCTCAGGAATAGGCCGAGTGTTTGAAGTAACCGAAAAGCTACTTGTGCCAGACGATACAAAAACTATTCGCCAGCGCGCCATTGAAGCGTGGCCACCAGCATGGCAAGGTAAAAACCTAAGCCGTATTCTTACTTCCCTTGGTTATGACATAGACACACCTTGGAACAAACTTTCTAAAAAAGCACGGGATTGGATTTTATTTACCGACGAAACACCTACTGTGCCGGTATACCCAGATTACACCTATGAGCAAATACAAAATGCGATAAAAAATAACGAAGATCCAAGCTACATGGGAACTTTTTCAAGCGCTAAACGCTTTGTTTTACAGTCTTTTGCTACTACCCAAAGCCCACGTACAAAAAAGCGCGTATCGCAGTTTATGCAAATATCGCAGTGCCCTACTTGCCAAGGTAAAAAATTAAAACAAGCATCGTTAAGTGTTAAATTTGCAGGGCTCGATATTGGCGAGCTATCTCTACTTACATTAAACGAGCTTGCTAAAAAGCTAAGTAACGCCGCCAATACCAAAGTAAATAAAAATACAAAAAATCCAGAGCAAGCCATTGTTACGCAGCGCATTGCCAGCGATATACTCACCCGTATTGAAGCACTAACCATGCTTGGTTTAGGATACTTGTCGCTTGAGCGTACAACACCAACGCTCTCACCCGGAGAGCTACAACGATTACGACTTGCTACACAAATTCGCTCTAAATTATTTGGTGTGGTTTACGTGCTAGATGAACCTTCAGCGGGTTTACACCCTGCAGACACTCAAGCACTTTTAAAAGCGCTTGATGAGTTAATAGCGGCTGGCAATTCTGTATTTGTTGTTGAGCACGATGTCAGCGTTGTTAAACATGCCGATTGGATTGTTGATGTAGGCCCTGATGCAGGAGTGCATGGTGGCAACATTATTTACAGCGGCCCTGTTGAAGGGTTAAGAAAAATAAAAAATTCGCACACCGGTCGCCACCTTTTTGCTAAAAACGCCAGTCAAGAGTCTACTCAAAACAGCGCGCAAAAAAAGGAGCAAAGGCAGCCTAGTGCGTGGTTAAAATTGGCTGATATTGATCGTAACAATCTTAAAAAACTCAATACAGAATTTCCACTAGGTGTTATGACAACCGTTACTGGTGTTTCGGGCTCTGGTAAATCAAGTCTAGTAAGCCAAGCGTTAGTAGAACTTGTTTACGAAGCACTTGGGCAAAAAATAATAACGGAAGCGCCAACCGACGAAGCCGACTTACTCGAACAAGAGCTGCAAACACACACCAGCGGAAAAATCATTGAAGGTATAAATAATATAAGCCGCCTGATTACCGTCAATCAAAAAGCAATTGGCCGTACCCCTCGTTCAAACTTAGCTACCTATACGGGTTTATTTGATCATGTGCGTAAAATATTTGCTTCAACTCAAAAAGCGAAAGAGCGCCGTTACGATGCCGGTCGCTTTTCGTTTAATGTTGCTAAAGGTCGCTGTAAAAACTGTGAGGGCGTTGGCTTTGTAAGTATAGAGCTACTGTTTTTACCAAGCGTTTATTCACCTTGCCAAGTGTGTCATGGCAAACGTTATAACGAGCAAACACTTGAGGTTACATATCGTGATAAAGACATAAGCGATATCCTCAATTTAACGGTTGAAGCGGCGCATACCTTTTTTGAAAATGAGCCTGCAATACTGCGAGCACTCGATGCACTTATGCAAGTTGGTCTTGGGTATTTACGTTTAGGGCAACCTGCCACTGAGCTTTCGGGCGGTGAAGCGCAGCGTATTAAATTAGCAACCGAGCTGCAACGTGCGCAGCGCGGTAACACACTTTATATTCTTGATGAGCCAACGACAGGCCTGCATCCATCGGATGTATCAATGTTAATGTCGCAGTTAAATAAATTAGTAGATGCTGGCAATACCGTCATTATGGTTGAACACGATATGCAAGTAGCCCGCAATAGTGACTGGGTTATTGATGTAGGACCCGGTGCTGGCGAAGAAGGCGGCTTAATTGTAGCGCAAGGGAAACCTACAGAGGTAGCCCAATCTAAAATAAGCCGAACAGCACCTTTTTTGAATCGTGCAATTTAAAGAGCAGGTAAACACTAAATAACAAAAAAGAGCCAATGGCTCTTTTTTGTTATTAGCTTTTTAAAAAGCGTTCTATTTTAGGTTTTACCGTAACCGACATTATCAGCATTATAGTTAAACCTACTGGTAATGCGGCTAATAACCCTTCAGCCCATCCAGTTACAAATACACGCATATCTGCATAGCCAATATTATTAGTAGCGGTAACAAACGCCATAACCGACTCCATGATCAGCGCCATAAAAACACTAATCACTAAATTACGTTTTAGCTCGCTACTACTAGGCAATAACTTATTAACTAGCTTATGCATTAAGGTCATCATTACAAAACCAACAGGCGCCATAACCAATACTGCACTTATAAATGAGGTAAACCAATCTGCATAAAAATGCTCTGTAACACCCACATTCACATAAGTCATAATGCCAGTTAGAGTACCGCCAATTAAGGTAATAATACTTACCATAACCAGTATTTTATAAATTACAGGTGTTTTTTTAGGCTCAACCATTACTGGATTTGCTGATACGGGTGTACTCATTTTTGGGCATGCCTTAAGCGTTAAATAGATGATAAAATCAACCATAACAAATTAATTGATAATATCAACTACTTTTTGAACTAACCAAAAATAAGCCAAATTCCAACTAACCCCATTAAGCTACCAGCAATACGGTTCATCCATTTTATATTATCACCACGGCTTAAAAATAAACGTAAGCTTTTACCGCCTGTTGCGTAAGCTAACATACTTAAAAACTCGGTGGTCATTATAACGCCAAGCAATACTAAAAGCTGAGGGGCTACAGCATGCTCAACACTTATAAAGGGTGGCAGTAGTGAAATCATAAACGCCCACCCTTTAGGGTTAGCAATTGCGGTTACAAAACCTTGCGTAAATAACGACTTCCTACTTACGTCACTTGGTTTTGAGGTATCGACCGACATTTTTCCTTTGGCTCGCCACATGTTAACGCCAATATAAATTAGGTACGCACCGCCTACCCACTTTAAAATAGCGAACGCTTCAGGGTAATTTAGCATTACGCTTGCAACACCTAATACCGCAGCTATGGCAACACTTGCAACACCTAACAGCTCGCCTATCATCATCCATAATGTGCGGCGCACGCCAATGCTCATACCGAGTGTCATGGCAAGGGTCATACACATACCAGGCGTTATCGACACAAAAAAGAACGTAGGAATAAAAACCGCAAGTGCTGCTACATCAATCATTAATTTACTCTCATATTAAAAGCAAAAACGCGGCTATAAGTAGCCGCGCTGTTACTTACTCATTTTTATTACTATTGCCCAGCACTTACCACTGGTTCGGTAATTACTTTTACTGGCTCTGCTGTATCATTTAACAAATACTTATCTAACCACTGTTCTTGTTCCCACAACACATGTAATAAGCTTTTACGCGCACGGTAACCATGTGCTTCGTAAGGGAGCATTACTAAGCGAG
>NZ_JACJEX010000003.1:237282-428441 GCF_014164245.1 Pseudoalteromonas sp. SG43-8
CACAACACATGTAATAAGCTTTTACGCGCACGGTAACCATGTGCTTCGTAAGGGAGCATTACTAAGCGAGCATCTTTACCTAAACCTTTTAGAGCTGCGTACATGCGCTCACTTTGCATTGGGAAAGTGCCAGAATTAGGGTCTTCTTGACCGTGGATCATTAGCATTGGCTCGTTAATTTTTTCAGCATGGAAAAACGGCGACATATTAGCGTACACACTTTGTGCTTGCCAAAAATCACGCTCTTCTCCTTGAAAACCAAACGGCGTTAATGTGCGGTTATACGCACCACTGCGGGCAATACCTGTTTTAAATAAATCGCTATGAGCCAATAAGTTAGCAACCATAAATGCACCATACGAGTGCCCTGCTATGGCTATCTTGTTTTTATCGGCAATGCCTTTTTTAACTAATACATCAACAGCTGCTTGCGCACTTGATACTAACTGCTTTCTAAAGTTATCGTTTGGCTCGCTGCCATCAATACCCACTATTGGCATTTTAGGGTCGTCAAACACGGCAATCCCTTTAGCAAGGTAAGGCATTGGGCCCCAATAACCAATGTAGGTAAACGCATAAGGCGATTCGCGTACTTGCGATGCAACGGCTTTATCTTTGTATTCAAGTGGATAAGCCCACATAAGTACCGGTAACGGGCCTTGTGTTTTATCGTACCCTGGTGGTAAATAAAGCGTGCCCGAAAGCTCAACACCGTCGTCGCGTTTATAACGTAATTGCTCTTTAGTTACGCCTTTAAATGCAGGGTACGGATGCTCAAATGTCGTTAGTTGCGTTAACGTGTCGTTATCTAAATCACGTATAAAAAAGTTAGGTTGCTCAGTTTTAGATTCGCGAATAGTAATAAAGCGCTCACCTTCGTCATCAAGCAGTGCGCGAACACGCTCGTAATACGGCGCTTCTGATTGCCATAAACGCTTGCTGCTATTTGTTTTAACATCGTACCTATCTAAAAACGGCACATTACCTTGCTCTGAAGCACCATTACCGCGCAGGTAAATATAACGCCCGCCTACAATTTTAATTACGTTTGCACCTAAATCGTTGCGCTCGTAAATTGCATTACCCGGGTCTTTGTACGCATCGTTGTAACTACGCTCTGAAAATAGCACGCGGTTTTTGTCGGCATCTCGTGGTTGTACAACAAAGGTGCGTACTTGGCGATCGCTAAAGCGCCAGTCTGTCAGCATTGCTACGTTTTCGTTGCCCCACTCCATTCCCGCATAACGGCGTTCTACTTTGGCAAATAATTTAGGCTCGCGTTTAAATGGTGCACGTAAGCTGTAAACATAATCATGATGCTCAACGTCGGTTTTCATGTCACCGCCATCTTGTGCTTCTGCCCAAATAACTTCAGCGCCTTGATCGGCTCGCCATTCAAAATCGCGGCGGCCAGTGCGTACGCTGTCGTAGCCTTGTGGAATATTATCGGCAAGTGGCTGCTTTGCCAGCTCTGCTAATGCATAGCCGCGCATACCCCATATTTGCCACGTGCTTGCAAAGCGGCTGTAAGGCACTTGATACGAAAACGGCTCATTAATACCGGCAACTAAAATATTGGTAGAATCAGGTGATACCGAAAACGATTTAAATAAAGAAGGGCTGCCTATTGCTTGAGTATTGCCATCAAGCGTTATGTAAGCCAATTGCCCTTGGCCGTAAAACTTAAACTGTGATTCATCAAACGGGCTGGTTAATAAATTTTGGTAAGTACGTGCTGGCGCTTTTTCGCCAGTACTTTGTTGAATAACAGGCACTACATTTTGGCTGTTATTTTCAAGCCTTGGTTTACCAAAATTAACAGCAAGATTTGCAATAATGGCGCTGCTATCTGGCAGCCATTTAAATGGCGATGCAGTTAGTACCGAATTTAACGCAGCACTAGTTAACTCTTTTGCTTGTTTGGTTTCAACGCTGTAAAGCCATAAGTTGGCTTGGGTTGGTTGCTCAACAACAAAGGCTAAATATTTACTATTAGATGACCATTTAGGTGAGCGGATAATGCCATTAGGTAAGTTGTTAATGCTAATAACCGACCCGCTTTGAACATGCTTTAGCTCCACGGCACTAAATTTGGCACTCACACGAGAGCGCGAAAAATTAGCGGGGTTTAGCTTAATACCAGCAAGCTTAAGCTCTTCATTTGCAAGTTCATCAAGGGTTACTACACGTTTGCGTTCAAAAAGCGCTAGCCACTGGCCATCGCTCGATAAGTAACTAGTGGGTGCTAACTTAGCGTCAACCAATGCTGCAAGTTCAGGTGATGGGGTTTGATAGCCCTGCTCGGCGTAACTTGTTGGCACCAATGCCACACAACAAATAAAGGCAACTAACAGCCTAAAAGCGCTCATGTTTTTATCCTTTTGTTATTTTTTACTCTTATAGGCGTATATAAACACGTTTTGCTTTGTTCATAAAGTATTAAGGTAAGTTAAACACCTCTAAAAGATGACTTAATAGTGCTGATTAAGCTAAACTACAGCGCTATTTATTCACCACTGCGGTACTTAAAATACAATGCATAACAAAGCCAAATCAGTCACCATTTTTGATGTTGCAGAGCGTGCTGGTGTATCAAAATCAACCGTATCCTTGGTACTTACCCAAAGCGATAAAGTGGGCAATAAAAGTAAACAAAAAATACTCAAAGCGATAGATGAGCTAGGATACGTTTATAATCGTGATGCCGCTGCTATGCGCTCAAAACGCTCTAACTTAGTGGCCATAGTAATAAATGATTTAACTAACCCAGCTATGGCACACCTTGCTACCAGCTTACAACTTTTGTTAAACGACAATGGCTTACAAGCCATGATTGTAAGCAGTAATAATAGTCTTGAGCTACAAGCAAACGCAGTTAAAAGCTTAAAAGAATACAACGCGGCTGCATTTATTATTTGCCCCGTTGCTAATACTTGCCCCAAATGGCTTGATGCGCTCAGCGCGCAGCACAAAGTAATTACCTTAATGAGTGAAGTGCCCTTTAGCGCAGCGCCATGCGTACTTCCCGATTATAAAAAAGCCAGCCACGTAGCCAGTATGCATATACTCGCACAAGGCGTGACAAACATAGCATTTATAGGCAATGAACTTACTTTAAGTGATTCACAAGCACTGCAAAGTGGCTTTAATACCGCATGCGCGCAGCACAGCATTACACCATTAGCACCCATTGACTGCGCAGTAAACACAGCCCTTAGCGCTAAAAATGCATTTATAGAAGCATATAAACACAACCCCACATTAAACGCAGTGGTGTGTGCAAACGATATTATTGCTCAAGGTGTTATTGCCGCTATTAACTCATTAACTCATCACTCTATTAAAGTAGTGAGTTGCCACCACATTCCTAATAGCGCGGTTATAAATAATCACTTAACCACTGTAGCTATTAGTACAACTGATATAGCTAAGCGGTGCCTTTTAATACTCCAAGAGCTACTACAAAATACAGCCCCGCCAGTAAAGACACTGGTAAATGTAAACTTACAAATTAGAGATTCTAGCCAATGAAAAAAGTGCTGGTAATTGGCTACGTATGGCCAGAGCCAAATTCGTCTGCTGCGGGAACGCACATGATGTCGTTATTAAATGCATTTAGAGCGCAAAACTGGGACGTTGAATTTGCAACGCCCGCGCAGCGCACCGACCACATGGTAAACCTTGACGACTTTGGTATAACCAGCCAAAGCATTGCACTAAACTGCGATAGCTTTGACGAATACGTTAAAGCCTATAACCCAGACATAGTCATGTTTGACCGTTTTATGATGGAAGAACAATTTGGCTGGCGCGTCGATAAACATTGCCCAAATGCCATTAAAATATTAGATACCGAAGATTTACAATGTTTGCGTAATGCACGCCACGAAGCGTTTAAAGGTGAGCGCGAGTTTACAACCAGCGATTTACACTCAGACATAGCAAAACGCGAAATTGCCGCTATTTTACGCTGCGACCTAAGCTTAATTATTTCAAGTTATGAAATGAGCCTACTAAACAGCGTATTTAAAATAGAGCCAAGCTTATTACACCATTTACCATTTATGGTCGATTTAAGCTCATTACCTACAAGTACAAAAACGTTTGAGCAGCGCCAGCACTTTATGACCATAGGTAACTTTAGACACGCGCCCAACTGGGATGCTGTACTTTACTTACAAAAAATATGGCCACTTATTCGAAAGCAACTCCCAAAAGCAGAACTACATATTTATGGCTCCTACCCACCACCAAAAGCCACGGCATTAAATAACCCTAAAACAGGGTTTTTAATAAAAGGCTGGGCCGATAATGCGTTTGATGTAATGCAAAGCGCACGCGTATGTTTAGCGCCACTTCGTTTTGGTGCAGGGATTAAAGGTAAATTGCTTGAAGCCATGATTATGCAAACACCCAGCGTTACCACTAATATTGGTGCAGAGGGCATGCATAACAATTTACCATGGCCTGGTAAAATAGCTAACACCGCCGACGATTTTGCCAATGCTGCTGTTGAAATGTACACTAATCAAAGTGACTTTGAACAAGCGCAGCAAGATGGCAACACGCTCCTTAATACGCTTTACGATAAAGCACAATTGAGCACGGTGTTAATTAAAAAAATCGATTCAATAAGTAGCGATTTAGAGGCTCATCGCGAAAAAAACTTTACAGGCCAAATGCTCAAACATCATACAATGCGCAGCACCCAATACATGTCGCAATGGATAGCTGAAAAAAATAAAAAATTAGATTAAAAATGACTAGACACACACCAATTAGTGTTTAAAATCGCGCCCAACAAACGTGGGCAGTTTTAGCTGTATTGTCTATATTTTTAGCTTAGTTATCGCAATATTTGGTCCAAAAAGATTTGAAAACTGCAACCTTTACAGAAAAACGCAAATTTATCGTTAAATTGGGTAAAATGCTTCACAAGTATGGTACGCCTGCTTACCGCCTAGAAGCCCACCTAATGGAAGTGGCTACATATTTAGGACTTAAATCGTCGTTTGTTATGTCGCCAACTTCGGTAACGTTTGTTATTTGGACTGATGGCCACGAAGACGAGTACACCCATGTTGCGCGTGTAGACCCTGGCGATCACGATTTAGGCTCACTTGCCGACACCGACGACCTTGTAAACCAAATGCTTGACGACAAGCTAACTTTACAAGAAGTTGACGCCCAGCTAGATGCTATCTACGACATGCCAAACCCATACAATAAACTTGTTACGGGCGTTGCGTTTGCAACTTCTGGTGGTGCGTTTGCAATGTTAATGGGTACTAGCTGGACTGATGTTATTTGGTCATCGCTTCTTACTTTAGTTGTTTATTTGTTTGTGCTTTGGTCGGGACGCTCAAAACGCGTAGCCCATATGCTTGAGCCATTGGTAGCCATAATATCGGCAATACTTGCATGTGCAGTAAGCGTGTATATAACACCTGAAATAAACATACGCTTGGTGGTACTTTCGGCCATTATTGTATTTATACCCGGTTTAGCACTTGCGCTTGGCTTAGCAGAGCTTGCAGCGCGGCATTTAGTGTCGGGTACAGCAAGAGTCATGGACTCGTTTATGCTGTTATTTAAACTCTATTTTGGCGGTTTTATTGGTATAGGCATTGGCTTTGCACTCTTTGGGCAAGCTGACTTTGTACAACCTGAACCATTACCAAAGTGGACCGCATGGCTGGCTATATTTTTACTTTGTAGCAGCTTAATCGTTATTTTTAGAACCAAACTTAAGCACGCTGTTTGGTCTATTGCATCAGGGTTTATAGCCTATGGCACCAGTATTGGCTCGGCTATGTACCTTGATTACACGTTAGGTACGTTTGTAGGTGCTTTATCGGTGGGTATATTTAGTAACTTGTTTAACCGCGTTGCTAATGCGCCAGCCTCTATTGTGGCCATGCAAGGCTTAATTGTATTAGTACCAGGTAGCAAAACCTATATTGGCTTAAACTCACTCATTGAAGGCCAAGACTTTATATACGCAGAGCATATAGGCCAGCAAACGTTTTTAATATTTATGTCACTTGTTGCAGGGCTAATATTTGCAAACGTGGCTCTTCCGCCTAAAAAGAGTTTGTAAGTGATACTGAGCGCTCGCTTTACTTTAATTGAGTAAAGCGAGTAAAACGTTAAACTAAAAACAACTACCAAGTAGCAATTGAGGCCAATGCTAAGTGTTTTAGCTCATTACATTGCACTTGAGTCAAACTCAAAAACCTCATAGTGATTCCAACGTAAAAACAGTTCAGCGCTTTCTAAATAACCTAAACTCTGGATAATAAATCTATCTCAAGCAGCTATTTTCAGCGCTAACTGCGTTGAATTTACTTGCAATAGGCCAGCTATTGACGCGTAAATTCGCCTTGTTTTCACTAAAAATCTCTGGCTAGAGAAAATAAATTTAAATATCACTATGATTCAATATTTCAGTAAATCTCTTAACCAGAGTACAGGTTAAGTACAGATTTATGTCATCACTTGATGGATAGCAAAAATCATCCCAGTGATCACAAAAAACTATCCAAGGTAGGGTTAATCCTGTTTCTTGATCCCAGCAGATTGTTACTGTTTGCGTATCATTTACTAAGCCCTTTAACCATTGGCGTGTTAACTCACTCCCCCCCTGTGGAGTCGAATATTTTTGCTTCGACCGGAAAGTTAATAGGTGTAGTAGCAATTAATGCTCTTGCTTGCTCTTCGTTCAACGGATTGAGTTTAATTAGTGTATCTTTAGAAAAATCACCATAGGATGAGCTAATCCAGCACCATGCTAAAGAAAAGTCTTCAATTTTAATCAACGCTCTATACCTACTTTTATAAACACGTAATTGACCTTATAGGTTATTACTATTACCTACTCTATACAAACTTCATGTTATTTTACTTTTAGTTCAACAAGTTACAAGAGAGCACTATGGTTTATTAATATTTAAGAAAGTATGTCAGACGTTTTTTACATTACGTGAAAGGTATACATTTTCAATAAGCAAATAATAGAGGACATTATTGCTTTATACTTCCCTATTGAGCAAAAGTACTCAATAGGGAAGTAACTCACTTAGCGTGACCAGTTAGTTTTGGCAAGGTCTATAATTTCGTTACCTTTGCCATTTATTAACGCCTTCACCATGTAAACACTAAAGCCTTTTGCTTGCTCTAATTTGATTTGCGGCGGCATTGAAAGCTCTTGTTTTGCGGTATCGACTTCTAAAACAACAGGTCCTGAGTGGTTCATCATCTCGTTCATTGCCGATGGTAATTTTTCAGGGTCGTCCACATGAATCCCTTTTAAGCCGCAGGCCTGTGCAATGTTAGCAAAACTTGGGTTTTCTAAATCAGTATCGCTTGATAAAAACCCACTGGCTTTCATTTCCATAGCCACAAAACTGAGTGAGCGATTATTATAAACAACAATCTTTATTGGTAAATTAAGGTGCTTAAGCGAGATTAAGTCCCCCATTAACATCGAAAAGCCACCATCACCACACATTGCAATGACTTGGCGATCTCTATCAACAGATTGAACCCCCATTGCCTGCGACATCGCGTTTGCCATAGAGCCATGATTAAACGATCCAATTAAGCGGCGCTTACCATTCATTGATAAATAACGCGCAGCCCACACTGTTGGCGTACCTACATCACAAGTAAAAACAGCATCGTCAGTCGCTTGTTCGTTGAGTAAACGTGTTAGGTATTGCGGATGAATTAAATTTTGCGAGGTTTTGCCACTGGCAAGTTCATCAAGATCTTGTCGAGACTCTTTGTAATTTTTAACGCATTTTTGTAAGTGCGAACTTGTCCGTTCACCTTTAATATAATCAAGCAGTGTGGTCACTGAATTTTTTGTGTCTCCTAATACGCCACAGTCAATTTGCACGTGTCGCCCGAGTGACGCAGCCTGATTATCAATTTGTAATATGGTGGTATTTTCGGGATAAAAAGCACGATAAGGAAAACTAGTACCAATCATAAGTAACGTATCGGCTTCTTGCATTGCATGATAGCCCGACGCAAAACCAATAAATCCGGTCATACCAACATCATAAGGGTTATCGTATTCAATAAACTCTTTACCGCGCATGGCATGCACTATCGGTGCTTGTAATTTTTCGGCTAGCGCAACAATTTCGTCGTGGGCATCCTTACAACCAGCACCACACAATAAGGTTACTTTTTTACTTTTATTAAGATGAGTCGCCATCGCTTCAATATCAGATAAAGCGGGGGTATAAGTTGCTGGCTTTGGCACGCTCCATTTTGGCTTAATAGCTTTAGGCATATCTTTTAATGCAATGTCGCCAGGTAGCACAAGTACACTCACGCCTTTGTTTAGTATTGCTTGTCGCATTGCTGTTTCTAGCAGGTACGGCATTTGCTCAGGGCTCGACACCATTTCACAATACACACTGCATTCTTTAAATAATTCTTGCGGATGGGTTTCTTGAAAATAACTACTACCAATTTCAGATGAAGGAATATGTGCGGCAATTGCTAATACTGGTACATTATTGCGCTGACAATCAAATAAGCCATTAATTAAATGAAGGTTACCTGGCCCGCAAGAACCCGCACACACCGCAAGCTCGCCTGATAAATGGGCTTCGCCACCAGCTGCAAATGCGGCAACTTCTTCATGTCGCGTTCCTAGCCACTCAATTGTTCCCATTTTTCGCAGACTTTCACTAATGCCGTTAAGTGAATCGCCAGTTACTCCCCAAATACGTTTTACGCCAGCTTGTTCAAGGGTTTTAGTGATAAAACTTGCGATATTTTGACTCATAATATAGAACTCCTAAATATTCAGTTATTCTGTAAATTGATTTTTCGTCTCTGATCTATCAGGTAAGTCATCGTTTCGAAATGCGCTCAATTATTGAGAATCGATAAGCTTAAATATTTTGATAATGATAGTTATATTACTACTGAGACTTTACTAACAAACGCCTATGCTTGCTGCGCCCCATACTGATACATAAAACATGAATGTCCGCTTTAAAGTGTTTATGAATATGCTGGTGCGAGATTTTTAGTGGCTTAACTATGAATATGTTATTATGCGCTCAATTATTTTACTGAATGCTTTTCTCTTACTTCTATGCCAAATTCTGCTTCATGCTTTACATTATTTTCTCAAAATATTGATGCCCTCGCGCTTCCTGAAAAGTTTACTTTCCCTTTTTATTACGAGCCGCAACCATTAGCTGTAGCAGCCACTAAACAATTACAGCAACAACTTGAAACGTTAACGCATTTAAAAGCAGAAAATGCAGGTAAAATGTTTGGGGTTTTAGTGGTGCAAAATGCTAAGCAACAATTAGGCTTTTTAAGTGCTTATTCGGGACAAATTGAAGGTGATAAAGGCAATATTAGTTTTGTGCCGCCTGTTTCTAGCATGCAACTTCAAGACGATACCTATTTGGCTCAAAGTAAAATAATTAACGATATTAATGCTCAAATTGAGCAGTTAGAAAATAGCGAACAACTACTTGAAGTTAATAACAAACTTGATGATGCAACACAGAGCTACCAGCAAGCGCTATTAGCTCAACAGGCGGTAATGCAAGCCGGTCGTCAGCAACGAAAAATACAACGTACCGAAGGTGAATTAGAACTTAGCGAAAGTGATTTTGAGCAGTTAAAAAATAAGCTTGCAGGGCAAAGCATCGTAGAAAAAAAGCAACTGCTGGCACTTAAAGCCTATTGGCAAAATATAATCGAGTCACTGCAGCAAACACACATCAATATTTCTGATGAAATTGCTCATTTAAAAAAGCGCCGTAAAACGCTTTCTAAAAGCTTACAAAAAAAGTTATTTGCTCAGTACCAGTTTTTAAATGCAAATGGTGAAACTACAGACTTAAATGCCATATTCGCAGCATTACCTGAGCACACTCCTCCTTCGGGTGCTGGCGATTGTGCAGCGCCTAAGTTATTACAATACGCCTATAAACATGACTTAAAGCCACTTGCTATGGCAGAGTTTTGGTGGGGAGCAGCACCTAAATCAGCAATTAGGCAGCATAAGAATTACTACCCTTCTTGTTACAGTAAATGCCAACCAATACTTGGTCATATGCTAAAGGGTTTAGATGTTGAAGATAACCCACTACTTACCAACCCTGCTCAGGGTAAAGATTTAAGTATTGTTTATAAAGATGACGACTTACTTGTGGTAAATAAGCCCGCTGAGTTTTTATCAGTGCCTGGCGTTAATATTGATGACTCAGTTTATATGCGCATAAAAACGCAGTTTCCAGAGGCATCAGGCCCACTAATTGTACACAGATTAGATATGTCGACTTCTGGGTTATTGATGATTGCGCTTAATAAACGCGTGCACAAAGCACTGCAAAAGCAGTTTATTGAACGCACCATAGATAAACGTTATGTAGCATTAGTTAATGGTAACGTAGCTGAGGATAGCGGAGTAATTGATTTGCCCTTAGTGCTCGACTTTGATGATAAACCGCGCCAAATGGTGTGTTACACACACGGTAAGCCATCACTTACTACCTGGCAGGTTTTAGAGCGTAACAACAATATTACCCGATTACAGTTATACCCTAAAACAGGGCGAACTCATCAATTAAGAGTGCATTGTGCGCACAGCTTAGGTTTAAACATGCCAATTATAGGCGACACACATTACGGGCAAAAGGCCGATAGATTACATTTACATGCAGAATACTTAGCATTTACTCACCCTATTACGCTTAAACGATTAGAGTTTGAAGTAGCCGCTGATTTTTAATAAAACACTTTGCTATAACAGCTATATTATTCAATGTGTTGGTTTTTATTAAATTTAATTGATATTGTTTGTGGTCTTTTTCTTCAATGATGAGTATAAAAAACTGTTCAAACCCAAGTTTATTAAGCACTGTGAATAAGTATTTCAATAATAAAAATAAATCAGCAAAGGATTAACATGGCTAACAATACACAAATAAAGATTTTAGGTAATACTTTATGGGCAAAGTATATTGTTCTCCTTTTATTTTTACTTTTTAGTAAACTTGCCTCTGCTAACGGCGATTCATTAAATGCAACTTCACATGCGCTAGACTTTGACACGACTCAAACTCTCATCAATAACATAAAACTAAATGAATTAGACTATCTTCAAAATGAAGACAAACTCACTCAAGCGTTTAAAATAAGCAAAGATCAAAATTGGGAAAAACTTCATTTAGAAGCGGCCGCTTTGTATGCGGAGTTACTTTTTAGACAAGAAAAATACGCAGCGTTAAACACTCACTTATCCTATTACTTAAAGAACAAAGAGTTACCAAACCAAAAAAGTGTATATTTATTATTTCTCGAATCACAACTCAAGTCTCTAGCGAGGGATGCAAACCCAGCTCCAGCACACATGCTAGCCACAAAATTAGAAGAGAGCTTGCAACAGCATTTATCTAAAGAAAAAATTATTATTTTACGAGCACTTGCTTACTATTACACCGATACAGATGCATTGAAAAAGACCCTAAATGTTGCACTAGAAGGGCTAGAATTAGCATTAAAAGATGACGACTCAGCATCTCAGGGATACTTTTTTAGAAAAATAGCCGATGCATATAATTATCTAAACGAAAAAGACAAAGCCATATATTATGCAAAAAAAGCGGTTGCAGCATATGAGCAAACACAAGATGGGCTTTTTACTGCAAAAGCATATTGGAGTTTAGGCAATATATTGCTCGAGATAAAAAAACCTAAAGATGCCTTAATATACCTAGACAAAGCATTGCTCTATTTTAAAAAAGCTAATATGCAAAAAGGCTTAACCTTTGCCCAATACTCAATTGCTAGCATTGAGTACTTACAAGAAAATTACGATAAAGCTTTAACTTTAACTAAAGAAAACATTGAGCTTGCTCGTTCTGCAGGTGTTCACGACATGCAGCTCGCATCGCTCATTTTGTTAGCTGACATATATATAAAACTAGATTTACTTGATCAAGCAAATGAAGCAAACGATGAGGTATTTTTAAAATTAGATAAGTTCAGCCGCAGTATTTATAAAGCCGATTTTTTAAGTAAACGCTATGAGCTAAAGCGACGCCTCAACTATACTAACGAGGCTTTTGAAGCAATTGAACAAAAGCTCCTTTATACAAAAAAACACTACGAAGCTACCAGTGAAAGTAATATAAAAACACTACAGGTACAGTTTGAAGTAAAAGAAAAAGAAGAAAAAATACAGCAACTAGAGTACGCAAAAGACATTAGTGAACTACAAGCTAAAGAAGAGTACCAACAAAAAATAATTTGGCGACTTAGCGCTGCTATAGCGTTTATTTTAGTGATTGCTTCATTATTTTTATTTTATCGGCAAGCTCGACAACGTCAAAAATATCACGATATTTCATTAACAGATTATCTAACAAATAGCCCTAATCGCAGAGGAATAATGCGCGCCGCAGAAGCAAAGCTTGATGAAGGTAAAATGACGATAGCAATTGTTGACTTAGACTACTTTAAAAAAGTTAACGACCAATTTGGTCACGATGTTGGAGATTTAGTTCTTATTTCCTTTGCAAAGGCTGCAAAAGAAACACTAAGTGGTGATCATCAGTTTGGCCGCTACGGCGGCGAAGAATGGTTGTTTGCACTAAATTCGGTTGACGAACTAGCTATTCGAGATATATTTGACCAGCTCGCCACTAGGTTTACCGAGCATTGTAGTAATATAAAAGACCTTCCTAGTAATACAAAAATCACTTTTAGTGTGGGAGCCTCTGTAAGTAGCCCTTTAAAAAGCACACTAGATGTTCTTATTAAGCATGCAGATAAATTACTTTATAAAGCAAAAGAAAACGGAAGAAATCAAGTCGTTGTTGATTAGATAAATACAGCTAAAAGTACTTGCTCAGTTAATTGACTAAAGTCCATCTAAAACCATCTGTTTAATTTTATGTGCTTTTACAAAGTGATCTAATTTATGAGTGTGTATCCACCAAGTAGCGGCCTCCATAAGTAGCTCTGGGTCGTCGTTTTTATTGGCAAAAAATGCATAAAAAGAAAGCCCTACATTTTCGCCTTTAGCTGCTATTTTTTTATCGCACACAGTAATTATTTTTGCTCTTAGTTCTTCCCTCATACATACCTTATTTAATTATATTTTTACTATTAAAATACGCCATTTAAAAAGCTAACGATTAGCTGTAAAAGGCTTCTATCAACCAAGCCATGATTCTCAAGCTCTTTATTAGGCGTATTTACTTTTGCAGCTTTGCATTCATTATCTAATGTCTCATTTTTAAGTGTATCGGTTTCGTATGCAATATCTGCTTGTTCCATACATTTTGCCGAGCCTGCGTAAGGCTGCGCCGCACAAGCGCTTAGTAATAAAAAAAGTGGAATTGCTATCAATAATTGCTTCATAACTAATCCTATTTTTAAGCAACTTATTTACTTTAAATTACAGTTGCAAGTTAGCCTATTTACTTTTCTACCACCATTACAAAAAATTCAAAAAAGAACGTACCGATGGCATCAAAAAAAGTGTCATTTTTTTCATCCTTTTTAATTTGTGCGCTAATGCATTGATTGTAAAACTGTGAGCTTGTTTGAGCGCCATTTCGATCAACCATTTCAGCCTTTTCAATGCATAAGTTAGGGTCAGAACGCGGGGCTGTACTACATGCACTCAGCAAAGCGCACAGTAATAATGCGGCGACGGGGCTTTTTATGTTCATCCTTAAACTTTCCTATTAAGTTAACGTGCTACCTGCATTTATGTGTGAGAGTAATATATAGGTTGTACCCAAATAACACTGACACTTTATCACTGCTATAAAATAAACAACCAGTAAATATTTGTAAGGTTCTGTAGGAATTTATACTTACTTTTATAATTGAACTACGCAAAAGCCTGAAATTATTGCATTCATATCACTGTAAAATTTACAGTGGTCGCAGCCAAAGAATAAAAAAATTAAATTAAATTTATTAAAATACAATAACTTAATATTTGGCATTTAGTTTGCTAGTTAATGATATAAGCAAATAAATTGTAAAAGGACTAGTTATGAATATTTTTGAAGCACTACGTCACGACCATGATAAACAACGAAAATTAGTAGATGCGCTTATTCAAACACACGGCGACACAGAGCAGCGCCACAAGCTAATGGATGAGCTAAAAACAGAACTAGAACAACACGCAAAATTTGAAGAACGTTACTTTTATAACCCACTTATGTTTGATGACTTAACTCATGAAAAAGCGCGCCACAGCGTAGCTGAACATCACGAAATTGATGAATTAATTGAACAACTTGAAGATACCGAAATGAGCTCGTCTGCATGGTTAGTTGCAGCTAAAAAGCTACACCATTTGGTACATCATCATTTAAGTGAAGAAGAACACGAAGTGTTTCAATTAGCGGGTAAAGCACTTACCGAAGGGCAAAAAGAGAGCCTTGCTGAGCAATACAACGACGCTATGCATTAGTTGTAAACACGCAAACCGACTTCCACACACTCCCTGTGTACTTATTGGTTATAAGCCTTATGGCTTATAACCAATTTTTTTGCATGTACTTGATTACTTCACAGTAAATTTCACGTCTTGGTCGCGTAATAAGTAAAGTGCAAAACACGCAGCCCACATTGGCCATGCAGTAAAGAATAATAAGTTATTAAAGCCATCTATGTACTGGTTGTAAGAAGAAAGCGTAGATAAGCCATGCATTACAAAAATGATACCGTACGTTATACGCTTTTTAATACCTGCTAAAAATGCTAAAACAAGCACTAACTGCACCGCACCAATAATGTAAGCCACTATATCTGTAGAGCCACTAATACCGTAAAAATGTTCAAAAATACGTGCGCTATGCCCAGGATTAACAAACTTATCGAATGTCCACATAACCATTACAATAAACACGCCTAAACGCAAAGATAAAAGTGACCACTGCAAACGGTTTTGCACATCAGAATTCATTGAACCTGTCATAAAATTTCCTTAAATGAATATTAATAAACGTAGAAGTAACCTAGACCGTATAAGTTATTTTTTATTTCAAAAATTTTTAATTAAATTCATTAGTTAAGCCATGCAGTACTAAAAGTGAAGCTTATTTAAGTAATTAAAAAAATGCTGCATAAAAGTTAACTCTTTTAAAATGTTAGCAGGTTGAAAGTAGTCTATAATTAAAAATTCTATTAAAAGCATATATTTACATTCACTCTAGTACAATCGCTGTATTAATATCTTATCAACTAACAAAAAAATACTACTTAATTACCATCTTTATAATGCATCTGTTTTGTCATGTTCTAAAAGACAAAAAGAATCAAAATTTTACTGAAAGTTATTTTTAATCCTTTCGGTCTTTATCGCCAACAACATTTTAACCGTAGAGAGAAAACGTTTGAAACACGCATATTTAGCACTTTCCCTAGCCACCATATTAAATACACCACTTAATGCTTTTGCAGCCGAAGAATCAAAAACAGCAAAAAAAGGCGCAATTGAGCGTATTGAGGTGGCAGGCCAAGTTATTAAATCTCAAGATCTTTCGGTTAAAAATGCCACTGTAGACGGCCCTTTTGGCGACAACTTAGCTCTACGAGATATAGCCCGTTCAGTAACACCAATTTCAAGCGAGTTAATAGAACAACTCAATATTACGACTTTACAAGATGTACTTGCAGTAAGCCCTAATACCTATTCAGCCAGTGGTTTTGGGGCACCAAGCTTACCTACTATTCGTGGGCAACTAGGTGAGCTTTTCCAAGATGGTACACGCCGCCAAGCAGGTAATAATGGCTTTGGTGTGCCGTTATCGTTCAACTCTATAGAACAAATAGATGTAGTAAAAGGCGCGCCACCGGTATTATTTGGCTCAAGCCAACGCAACGGTGGTTTTGTAAACTTACATTCTAAAAAAGCATCAACTGACGACAGTAAAGGCAAAGCAACGGTATCTGCAGGACGATGGGATCAGTACAGTGTTTTAGTTGATTACAGTGCACCTATAGTAAAAGACAAAGTAGGTTTTAGAGTAAGCGCTGAACACATTGATAACGGCAGTTACTACGACTTTTCGGGCACGAAAAGCGACAGCTTATTTGCAGCACTTAGGGTGTTACCTGATGACAAGAGCAGCTGGGATATTAACTTTGAGTTATACCAAGTTGAATTTACCGATAACGCAGGTATTAACCGCCCTACTCAAGCCTTAATTGATGATGGCCTTTATATTACCGGCCAAGGCGTGCAAGCCAATGGCAGTACAGTACCCGCAGCAGGTTCTATTGTTTCACCTACTGGGCAAGTAAAAATAGACCGTAGTACAGTACTTACCGACCCTGACAATCAAAACGAAGCCACTACTTATTTACTACACAGTATTTATAAGCGTGAACTTTCAAACAATGCATCTATAAAAAACATTACGTATTTTCAGCACTTACAACGCGAAGAAATTGCACAAAATAGCTTTGTTGAAATTATAGATGGTGCCGATACCGCGCAAAACCGTACCGAATTGACCTACCAATGGAGCAACGAGCAGCAAACAATTTTTGCTTTTGATGTGCGTTACAACCGCGTGCTAGGCTACAGCCAATTTACAACAGAAGCCGACTTACCTATTGATTTAACTGGCCCAATTTCAAATCGCCGCATTCCTTTAACTGATGCACAACAAGCGCGTTTAATTGAAATTAGTCCAGGTGTATTTGTATCCCCTGGTGGTCAGTACGATATTAATAACGATGGCAGCGGCGACTTTAACTTATCAGACACTACCGATTCGCGCTCATGGCAAACGGGTTTTGCTATTCAACAAGATTCAGATTGGACAGATAAGTTTCATACAAGTGTTGGCTACCGCATAGATTTTTATGACGTAGACGCGCACGACCCAATAGCACCAGAGGGTGAAATTGCAGCGAGCGATAGCATTAACGATAAGCTACATTCGGGGCAAGTAAGCTTTAATTACCGATTAAATGGTGATTACACCACTTATGGTGCAGCAAGTTACAACGAAGCCACATCAAATAGTATGGCCGGCGGTACGTCTCTTGGTGGTGATAACACGATTAGCGTGCAAAACTTTTCAACCGAAAATACCTTAGTTGAATTCGGTTTAAAATACGCACCAACCGACAGTGATTGGTACGCCGATGGTGCAGTGTTTAGCCAACGTCGTAGTTTACGTAATCGTGATGGTAGTAATACCGGCATTCGTACTACCGGCTTTGAAAGCCAAGTATTTTATGATGCTTACCCTTATTGGCTAAGTGCTGGCTACAGCTATATTGATGCTCGCTACGATAACTCTGCAAGTAGCCAAGACTCAGCGCAAGTAGCAGATGCATTTGACAACTCACGTCCAGATATTATTGCAGGTACCAGTGTTGGCGCACCTAGCTTTACCGCGTTTGCATCTTCAAACACACGTGTACAGGGCATCCCTGAGCAATCTTTCAGCTTTAACGGAAATTATTCAATTAATTCGAAATGGCAAACGGGTTTTTCAGGTCTATATACAAAGAGTTACCCATTAGACTTTTTGGCGACAGTAAAAATTCGTGATCAGTACACCCTAAACGTAAATACTAGCTATGCTTTTACGCCTAATACCAAGTTACGATTAGATGTGAACAACGTGACAAATCAACAAAACTGGCGCCCAGTATTTGAAGGCGGTTACTTTGGTGCAACTTTAGCTTTTCCTGAGTTGCCAATTAACGCCAAGTTAACCCTTACGCATAGTTTTTAAGAGAGAGAACATGATTAAAAAAATATTTCTATTATTGATTGCAGCGGCCGCCGTCGGCCTGTTCTTTCATTTTGACTTACACCAACTACTTACGCTTGATGGCTTAAAAGGATCGATGGATCAGTTTAACCAATACAAAGAGCAGTCACCGTTACTCGTTATTGGTGGGTTCTTTTTACTATACGTAGTAGTAACTGCTCTCTCTTTACCAGGCGCCGCTATTTTAACACTTGCCGCAGGTGCATTGTTTGGCTTAGTTGAAGGCTTATTGGTTGCATCTTTTGCCTCAACTATTGGCGCAACACTTGCCTTTTTAGTATCGCGTTACTTACTACGTGACACTATTAAACAACGTTTTCCTGAGCGATTAGCCGCCATTGATGCAGGCGTTGAAAAAGAAGGTGGATTTTACTTATTTACGCTTAGATTAGTGCCGGTGTTTCCGTTCTTTTTAATCAACTTACTAATGGGTGTTACTTCAATAAAGTCTTGGACTTACTACTGGGTAAGCCAAGCAGGTATGCTCGCCGGTACATTTGTATTTGTTAACGCAGGTACACAACTGGCGCAAATAGAGAGCTTATCTGGAATTTTATCATTCAACTTAATCTTATCATTCGCTTTATTGGGTATATTCCCATTCATTGCAAAAGGAATCTTAAACGTGTTTAAAAAGCGTCGCGTATACAAAAACTACACTAAGCCTAAAAAATTCGACCGTAACATGATTGTTATTGGCGCAGGCGCAGGTGGTTTGGTAACAAGTTATATAGCCGCTGCTGTTAAAGCAAAAGTAACCCTTATTGAAGCGGGCGAAATGGGTGGAGACTGTTTAAACTATGGTTGTGTTCCAAGTAAAGCAGTCATTAAAAGCGCTAAAATTGCAGAACAAATTCGCCATGGTGAAAACTACGGCCTAGAAAATGCGACACCGCAGTTTTCGTTCAAAAAAGTAATGGCACGTGTACATAAAGTTATTGCCGATGTAGCACCGCACGACAGCGTTGAGCGTTACACCAACCTAGGCGTAGATGTTGTAAAAGGTTACGGTAAATTAATAGACCCGTGGACTGTAGAAATTAAACTTAACGACGGTGGCACGCAAACACTCACGGCACGCACCATTGTTATTGCAACTGGCGCACGCCCATTTGTACCGCCACTACCTGGTATTGAAGAAACAGGCTATGTAACAAGCGATACATTGTGGAATAAATTTGCAGAGCTAGACGAAGCACCTAAAAAACTTGTAGTACTTGGTGGTGGTCCAATTGGTAGCGAATTAGCACAAAGCTTTGCACGTTTAGGTTCAAGCGTTACGCAAATTGAAATGGCGGAGCGCATCATGATCAAAGAAGATCTTGAAGTGTCTACTTTTGCTCACGAAGCGTTAACCGAAAGTGGTGTTAATATTTTAACATCGCACCAAGCACTTCGCTGTGAAGCTCGCGATGGTAAAAAATATATTGTTGTTAAACATAACGACAAAGAAATAGATATTGAATACGACGAGCTATTATGTGCCGTTGGTAGAAGTGCACGCCTTAAAGGTTATGGCCTTGAAGAGCTTGGCATTGAAACAAACCGCACAGTAGTAACTAACGAATACCTAGAAACACTGTACCCTAATATTTTTGCAGCAGGCGATATTGTAGGTCCATACCAATTTACACATGTGGCAGCTCATCAGGGTTGGTACGCAGCGGTAAATGGCTTATTTGGTCACCTTAAAAAGTTTAAAGTAGATTACCGTGTTATTCCGTGGACTACGTTTATTGACCCAGAAGTAGCACGTGTTGGCTTAAACGAGCAAGACGCAAAAGACAAAGGCATAGATTACGAAATCACTCGTTTTGAATTTGAAGAGCTAGACCGTGCAATTACCGACAGCGCCACTAAAGGCTTTATTAAAGTAATTACACCCAAAGGCAAAGACAAAATATTGGGTGTTACCGTAGTATCTGAACACGCTGGCGATTTAATTGCTGAGTTTGTACTGGCAATGAAACACGGTTTAGGCCTTAACAAAATACTCGGTACTATACACAGCTACCCTACTTGGGCTGAAGGTAACAAATACGCAGCAGGTGAGTGGAAACGCGCTCATGCACCTGAAAAAGTGCTTAACTTGCTTGAAAAATACCACACTTGGCGTCGAGGTTAATTATGTTTAAAACACCTCTAAAAGCATTGCTACTTAGTTCGGCTTTAGTTGTAACATCGTTTGCAACATCATTTTCGACCCAAGCCCAAAACATGCACGATAGCTGGAATGCATTATTAAATAAGTATGTTGTCGCTATTAATCATAATCACAGTACTGAGGTTGATTACGCTGCTATAAAACGTGAGCATACACAGCTAAAAACGTATTTAGATTCGTTAACGGCTGTAACGCAAAGCGAATTTGACGCGTGGGAAAAGCCTAAGCAACTCGCTTTTTTAATCAATGCTTATAATGCGTGGACTGTTGAACTTATATTGACTAAGTACCCTGATATTAAGTCAATTAAAGACTTAGGGAGCTTTTTTAGCTCACCATGGAGTAAAGAGTTTGTGCCATTACTTGGCAAAACTCGCAGCCTTGATGATATAGAGCATGGTTTAATACGTGGCAGCGGTAAATACAACGACCCACGTATTCACTTTGCAGTAAATTGCGCGAGTATTGGTTGCCCAGCGCTTCGAGAAGAAGCGTATACAGCCGACACTTTAGAAGCACAACTACAAGAGCAAACGGTGCGCTTTTTATCAGATATGACACGTAATATGGCTCAAGAAAATACGCTAAGCGTGTCTTCAATATTTAAATGGTACGGCGATGATTTTGAAAACGGTTTTAGAGGTGCAAACACGCTACAGCAGTTTTTCCTGCAATATAGCGATGCACTTAAACTGATACCCGCTCAGCAAAAAGCACTTAAAAATGATGACATGAAAGTTAAATTTTTAGACTACAACTGGGATTTAAATGTTCGCCATTAAGTTTTGGCAAACACTGGCGCGATACAGCTTTTGCTGTGTCGCGTTTTGCGTTTGTGTAATCGCAAATTTAGCTGTTTTTTCGAGCACTGCGTTTGCTAATCCCGTTATCAACTCAAATAGTAAAAGTAATTTAGTAATAAACACACAACAGGGAGCTCGCTGGCAACAAGTTCAAACACTTGGTAGTAATCAAGATGTTTACTTTTATGCATGGGGCGGCGACGCACAAATAAATGCTTATATTCAATGGGCAGCGCAGCAAGTTAAAACTAAGTACAACATTAACCTGGTACATGTAAAATTAAGCAACACCAGCGAAGCAGTAAGCCGTGTACTTGCCGAAAAATCAGCAAACAATAACAACCAAGGCAGCGTAGATTTAATGTGGATCAACGGAGCTAACTTTGCCACCATGAGTGAGCACTCTCTGCTTTTAAAGCAATGGGCAAATAAACTCCCCTACTTTGCATTAACCGATCCGGCTAATAACCCTGCTGTAACCTTTGATTTTGGTCTACCTACCAATGGGATGGAAGCGCCATGGGGGCAAGCGTCACTTACGTTTTATTACGACAGCATTGCAATAAATGGTAAGGCAAACAATAAATTGCCGACGACATTAAACGAATTACTAAACTGGAGCGCACAAAACCCTGGTCGCTTTAGTTACCCAAAGCCGCCTGACTTTTTAGGTATGAGCTTTTTAAAATACGCCTTAGTTGTACTGCATCAGCACAGCAGCGAAAATATTAAAGCGCAGCTAAACCAACCAGCTACAACTAAAAATACAGCGCAAGTGTTAAACCCACTGTGGGACTTTTTAGATAAACTACACCCAACTCTTTGGCGTGGTGGCACTCATTTTATGCAAAGTGGTGCTCAAATGCGCCGCCTTGTGGACGATACAGAGTTGAGTTTAGCCTTTACTTTTTCAGCACCTGAAGTACCCGCAGCTGTAAAACGCTATGATTTACCAAATAGCATTCGCAGTTACGCAATGAGTGATGGCAGTTTAAGTAATACTCATTTTGTGGCAATCCCTTACAATGCAAGCCACCAGCAAAGTGCGCAATTAGTGGCTAATTTTTTACTCAGCCCTGAGGCGCAAGCCCAAAAACAAAAGGCGCATATATGGGGCGATAAAAGCGTACTTATTCAATCAACGTTAACGCCTGATCAGCAAGCCTTATTTAAAACAGCTAAACCACATCCAAGTGCACTGCCTTTAAACAGTATTAAACGCACATTGAGCGAACCTCATCCAAGCTGGGTAAACGCCATTATGCAAGGTTGGCAAACTCGTTATGGAGTAAGCCAATGAGTGTTATTTCAAAAAGTGTACCGATTAATACCAAAGCAACAACGCAGTGCAGCACCGATATGTTTACGCGCATTGTAAAATTTAGCCCGCGATTTTTACTCGCTTTACTTATACTACCCGTACTTGGTGGCTTAATTAGCGTATTGCTGCCTGCCTTTAGTTATGCGCCCGTACTTGAGCAAACAACGTTTAGCTTGCAAGGTTTTAATGCCCTTTGGCAAACACCTGGCCTTACCCAAATGGTTACCTTAAGCGTTGCAACGGGCTTAATAAGTACTTTACTTGCATTTATCATTACCTTAATGATTTTAGCTGCGTTTTTTAATAGCCCGTGGCTTAACCGAATTCAGCGTTTATTGAGCCCTATATTAGTTATACCTCATGCCGCCGCGGCTATTGCAGTAGGGTTTTTAATTGCCCCTTCAGGTATGATTTCACGCTTAGCGTCGCCTTGGTTAAGCGGCTGGGAACTTGCGCCAAACGGCATGTTTCCGCATGATTCATTCGGTATTAGTATTATTTTAGGCTTAACACTAAAAGAGCTTCCCTTTTTATTATTAATGGCACTGGGCGTACTTGCTCAACCTGAGCTTGGCAAAAAATTACGCCAACAACATAAGGTTGCGCTTAACTTGGGTTATTGCCCAATGACCGCCTTTTTTAAAGTAATACTGCCAAGCCTTTATCCGCTGCTGCGTTTGCCCCTTTTAGCCGTGCTTGCCTATGCAAGTGCCAGTGTAGAAATGCCACTCATTTTAGGCCCAAATACACCACCCACATTGGCCGTTGCAATAATGCATTGGTTTAACGATGTTGATTTAAACCTGCGCATTAAAGCCTCAGCGGGCGCTTTATTACAACTGGCTGTTACAGGAGGGTTATTAGCCCTTTGGCTTGGCGCAGAAAAGGCCGTAAAAGTGCTATTTAGCGACTCTCTCACTAATGGAGTGCGCGAATACGGCGGATTTTATTGGCAAAAAATAACGGTCGTACTCACCACATTAGTAATTAGCTTCATATTGTTGTCACTTATTGGTTTAGTTATGTGGTCGGTTGCAGGCTTTTGGCGCTTTCCAGATGCAATGCCTGAGCAATTTACACTACTGCATTTTAAAAGTGCGCTAATGCAAATGAGCAGCCCGCTTTTTAATACCCTAGCAATCGGTTTAGTAACCACACTATTTGCCATTATTCTTACTTTATTGTGTTTAGAATCAGAGCAATTGAGTGACAAACCGATTTCTCGTTTTACCAGTTTAATTATTTACTTACCATTATTAGTACCCAGTATTGCCTTTTTGTTTGGGTTAGTATGGATACAACAATTGGTAAATAACCAAGCAGCATTTTTTAATGTGGTACTTACGCATTTACTGTTTGTGTTGCCTTACGTGTTTTTGTCACTGGCGAGCAGTTATAGGCGCTTAGATCCTCGTTTTGCGAATGTTGCAGCAAACCTAGGCGCAGCGCCATGCAAGGTGTTTTTTAAAGTAAAACTACCTCAGTTGTTTGCCCCTATTTTAATTGCAGCCGCACTGGGCTTAGCAATTAGTTTTGGACAATACCTCCCCACGCTTTTAGCTGGCGGCGGGCGCATAGCCACAATAACAACCGAAGCCGTTACGCTTGCCAATGGCGCAAGCAGACGCACCAGTGCCGTGTACGCTATTATGCAAATGGCGTTGCCACTTATTGGATTTATACTGGCATGGGTTTTACCTAAATATTTTTTTAAAAGTGCACGTGCTTAAAAGTGCACATATTTAAAGCACCCATGTTTAACACTATCAGGGTTAAGGTTTTTTAATGCAGTCATCGTTACAAATTAAAAATTGTCAGCTTTATCGCCAAAATGAGCTGCTACTTAGCTTAAACGAGCAAGTTAATGGCGGTGAAATCCTGACTATTATGGGCCCATCAGGCAGTGGTAAATCAAGCTTATTAAATTGGCTTACGGGTACTTTACCAAGTAGCTTTAAGGCCAATGGAGAGGTGTGGCTTAATGGTCAAAATATCGATAACACCCCTCCACACTTGCGCCATATTGGAGTGCTTTATCAAGACGCTTTATTGTTTTCGCATTTAACTGTTGCTGGTAACATTGCCTTTGCAATGCCAAAAGGCAATAAAAAACAACGCCTTGAAAAAATAGAACACGCACTTGAGCAAGTAGGTCTTAAAGATATGGGCAATCGTCACCCCGATAACTTATCGGGCGGGCAGCAAGCCCGTGTTGCATTATTACGTATGCTGCTGAGCGAACCTAAGGCCATTTTACTCGACGAACCCTTTAGCAAACTCGACACCCAACTGCGTGTTGATACACGCGAACTCGTGTTTAGCCAAATACGCGATCATAAGCTACCTGCAATTATGGTAACTCATGACCATAGCGACGCCGACGCTGCAAGTGGCAAACTCATAACTTTAAATAGCGCACTTTAAATACATAGCTTTAAACGCATAAGGCAATAAACATGCTAGACAAATTTATCTCCCCTGTAATTAAGCCACTTTTAACACCTGTGGTTATACTTATGCATAAACGCGGCATAACCGCCGATCAGCTCACTGTTGTAGGCTTTTTAGTTGGCTTATTAGCTGTGCCATTACTGGCGTTTGGAATGTGGTACGGCGCATTAGTGGCCATTGCTTTAAATCGAATTTTAGATGGACTTGATGGCGCATTAGCACGTTATGCAAACCAAAGTTCAAGCGCGGGTGGCTTTTTAGATATCACACTCGACTTTTTATTTTACGCGGCTATTCCGCTTGGCTTTATTTTGGCAAACCCTGAGCAAAACGCGATAGCGGGCTCCTTATTACTTGCCACTTTTATTGGTACGGGCTCAAGCTTTTTAGCTTTTGCGATTGCCGCAGAAAAATTTAAACTCGAAAAACCGCAATTTAAATACAAAAGCTTTTACTACTTAAACGGTTTAACCGAAGGCACTGAAACAATAGCGCTATTTATTGCATTTTGTATTTGGCCGCAGCACTTTGCGGTTATGGCGAGCATTTTTGCTATTGCATGTGGCATAACTATTTTTACCCGTATACATGGCGGTTATCACACGCTTAAGCAACAAGAAGCCGATGCTAACAAAGCAGCTGAAAACGTGCCTAACAGTGCAAATTCTGAGGTAATAAATGACTAATGAAGTATGGTGGCGACTCGGCTGCTTTTTTAGCATTTTAATTATAATGATGCTGCTTGAATGGCAAAAGCCTGCTCGCCAAGCACCTATTAAAAGCAGTACACGTTGGTTTGCTAATTTTGGATTAGTGTTTGCATCATCAGTTATTGCGCGCTTAGTGGTCCCTATTGGGTTAACCGCTGTTGCACTTTACAATCAAGAGCACGGCATTGGCTTATTTAATCAAATAGCCCTACCAAGCAGTTTAATTATTATATTGAGCATACTTTTACTCGATATATTAATTTATTGGCAGCATAGATTATTTCATCAAGTGCCTATATTATGGCGTTTGCACCGCGTTCACCACGCCGATGCACACGTAGATACAAGTACGGGCTTGCGCTTTCACCCTATCGAAATTGTACTGAGCATACTTATAAAGCTCATTGCAGTAACAGCTCTTGGCGTACCTGCCATTGCGGTACTTATTTTTGAAATAGCACTTAATGGTTTAGCACTATTTAATCATGCAAATATACGCCTACCTAATGCCATTGAAAAACCACTGCGTTTAATATTAATGACGCAAATATTGCATCGAATTCACCATAGCCAAGTGGTTAGTGAAACTAACTCAAACTATGGTTTTAGTGTAATTTGGTGGGATAAATTATTTGGTAGCTACAAAGATAAAGCTAAAAAAACCGACGCAGATATAAATATTGGCTTAAAGGAATATCCAAGCCAAAAGCAAAACGCCTCGCTTTGGGGTTTATTGATCATGCCATTTAAAAATAAGTAAACCGCGTACATTCTCGAATTAGCCCTATATTTAATAGGCTCTTATTAAAGAGCCTATTATCAATTAAGTAACACTAAAACGCCTCTTACCGTAAACTAATTGTAAATAAAATAAACAAATATGTTGACCATTTGCGTACTCCACAATATCATTTGTAAGCGCTTACAAAACACAATCCAAAATGTAAGCGCTTACAGCATGAAAAACAAAGCTCAAAAAACAATTAATCTGACAATAATCTGTTGAAACCGGGGTTCAGTTATGAACATTGAAACAACGCACATTACACGTTTACTTGCCGCTATCTCTTTAGTTACGTTAGCTGGCTGTGGTGATGACTCTGCCACTAAATCAAATTTTGAAAATGTAGATGCCTCTGAGCCAGTATCAGATTGGCAAATGGTTTGGAGCGACGAGTTTGAAGGCTCAGCCATTGATACAAACAAATGGAACTATGAATTAAACTGCGATGGCGGTGGTAACAACGAGAAACAGTGTTACACCGACAGCGAGCAAAATGCATTCATTGCAGACGGTGTGTTAAACATTGTTGCCCTACCCGCTGAAGAGGGTGCAGAAAAACCTTACACTTCAGCGCGCTTAAATACGCGTTACAACGCCGACTTTACATATGGTCGCTTTGAAGTGCGCGCCAAACTTCCATCAGGACAAGGTAGCTGGCCAGCATTTTGGATGCTGCCAACTGATGAAGTTTACGGCACTTGGCCTCGTTCTGGCGAAATAGATGTTTTAGAATCAGTAAACCTTAAAACACCGGATGAAGACGGCGGTATAGAGTCTAGTATCCACGGCACACTTCATTACGGACGTGCGTGGCCAGATAACAGCTACACAGGGCAAGAATACAAATTCCCTGAAGATACTAACCCGGCAGATGATTTCCACACGTATGCTGTTGAATGGCAAGAAGGTGAAATTCGCTGGTACGTAGACGGTTACCTTTATGCAACTCAGCGTCAATCAGAAGTTCGTACTAATGCAAGTGGTGAGGCTGTAGGCCTAAAACATCGTGGTTGGTTTGCAGAATACTTTGAACAAGGTTCTGGCGAACTTACAACGCATTGGGATAGCGCACCATTTGATAAAGACTTTCACTTATTGCTAAACCTAGCAGTAGGCGGTGACTGGCCTGAAAACGTAAATGATTTAGGTGTAGACGCTAGCGCATTTGAAAACGGTCAAACCTTTGCTATTGATTACGTACGTGTTTATCAATGTGCATCAAACCCTGAAACAGGTAAAGGCTGTGAAACTATTCGCCCAGGTTACAATAGCTTAGACGATGCTTTGCTTGAAGGCGATGCACCAATTCCTAGCCCACCTTCGACAGGCATTGCAACACCGCTAACTATTTTTGGTGAGTCATTTAATCCAAATTGGCCTGCATGGGATTGTTGTGGTGGTTCTACTCCCGCTATTGTTGCAGATGAAACCCAAGGTGATGTAGTTGAATTTGTAGTAGGTGCAGAACCCACTGTAATGGGCTTTATTAGCCGTGAAATTTTTATTACTGACGAAGCAGGAAAAGCCAGCCCGTTTGATGCATCTCCAATGCTGGATGAAGGTTACGTTCGCTTTAAAATGAAAGTAACAAATGCACCAGGCACAGCTGATGCAGCTTGGCTTGTAAAACTTGAAAGTAATGAAGGTTCTAGCGCAGTAGAAATGCCGATTACAGACAGTGTTGAAGGCGTAAGTCCCGTTGTTGGCCAATGGCAAACTTATACATTTTTACTAAAAGATTTAGATGCTGCAGATTTAGATATCAGTGCAATTGATGTGATCATGGTGTTTCCAACATGGGGCGCAGGTGAAGGCGCTGTTTATTTAATTGACGATGTTGAGATTACTCAAGATAACTTAGGCGTATCACCTGAACTTACTATTTTTACTGATGAGCAAAATCTAGCATGGCCAATGTGGGATTGTTGTGGTGGCTCAACCCCTGTTGAAGCTATGGATGATGAAGAACATGGTCTAACCGCAGAGTTTAGCATTGGTGCAGAGCCTACTGTGATGGGCTTTAATAGCCGCACATCGTCAGGAGGCGCAGGCGAATCGTTTGACGCTAGTAGCATTTTAGATGAAGGCGTTATTCAATTTGATTTAAAAGTAACCTCTACTCCTAGCGATCCAGCTACACCGTGGTTGTTTAAAGTTGAGTCAAATGGCGGAGACTCTGCAGTAGAGCTTGAATTAACGGCAAGTGTTGAAGGCGTAGCGCCAGTTACAGGCGAGTGGCAAACATATACATTTAAATTGTCTGATCTTGCAGCTGCTGGCTTAGATGTAAGTACTATAGATGTACTGATGATTTTCCCAGCGTGGGGTGCAGGTGAAGGCTCTGTTTACCGTGTAGATAACGTTAAGATTTATAATCCAAATGCAGCGCCAGCTGCAACGGGTGAGCTTACTGTATTTAAAGATGCAGCTGCCGATCAGTGGAGTATTTGGGATTGTTGTGGTGGCTCTACCCCAACAACAGAAACCGATGATGACGCGCATGGCGCAGTAGCGCAATTTAGCATTGGTTCTACTGCTACAGTAATGGGCTTTATAGCTGATGAAGACGTATCGTTTGATGCCTCTGCAATACTTGAAAATGGTGTAGTTCAATTTGATATGAAAGTTGTATCAGCCCCTTCAGATATTGACGCTCAGTGGCTATTTAAAATTGAATCAATTGGTACATCGAGTGCCGTAGAGCTTGCTTTATCTAGCAGTGTTGAAGGCCAAGCACCTGTAACGGGCGAATGGCAAACATACACCTTCCCTCTTCAGCAATTATTTGATGCAGGCTTAGACATTAGCGCATTAAACGTAATTATGGTTTTTCCTAGCTGGGACATGGGCGATGGCGCGCTTTACCGTATAGACAACGTGATTATTGCAAATCCATAAAACACACACCAATAGGCGCTTAGCGCCTATTGCTACACAACAACATTTTATAAAGCAGAGCTATTATGAACACATTCAATTTTAAAAAGAGCCAACTTGCGGCTTCTGTGTCTCTCATCATTGCTGCGAGCACATTAAACACAGCTATTGCGGCAGAAGCAGAAACAAGCGTTTCATCTGATGTAGAAGTTATTGAAGTAAAAGGTATTCGTGGTTCACTTATTCGTTCTATGGATATGAAACGCGACTCTTCTGGTATTGTAGATGCCATTTCATCTGAAGAAATGGGTAAATTCCCAGATACCAACTTAGCAGAATCATTACAACGTATTACCGGCGTATCGGTGAGCCGTGCAAACGGTGAAGGTAGCCAAATTACAGTACGTGGTTTTGGCCCTGAGTTTAACTTAATAACCTTAAATGGCCGCCAAATGCCGGGCACAGGTTATACACGCTCGTACAACCTTGAAAACATCGCCTCTGAGGGCGTAAGTGCCCTTGAAGTGTTTAAAACAGCACGTGCAGACGTGCCAAGCGGTGGCTTAGGTGCAACGGTAAATATTTCTACTGCGCGCCCTTTTCAAAAGCCGGGTCAAAACTTTTCAGCTACCGTTAAAGCAAATCACGACTCGTCAAACGAAGCTGGCGATGACGTAACACCAGAGTTTTCTACTGTTTACAGCAATACTTTTGTAGATGACACTTTTGGCTTTGGTTTTTCGTTTTCGCACCAAGAGCGTGACTTTCAAAAACAAAGTGCAAATATTCAAGGCTGGCAGGCAAACGTAGACTTACCTGAATTAGATAGCAGCAACGTCGTTGATAACCGCACAGACCCTGCAGGTAACTACTATTTCCCTAAAGACATGAACTACTCTATTGAAGATGTAGAACGTGAACGTACAAACGGACAAGTTACCTTTCAATATGCACCGGTAGATGGCTTTGTAGCAACACTTGATTACACTGCAAGTAAAGCAGTTACAGGTTCTCAGAGCATTGGTTGGGGTATTTGGAACGACTTTGGTAGCAATATTAATGGCTACGAACTAGATGAAAATGGTACAGCTGTTTATGCTGATATTAGCGGTAACGATGCGTCCTTCACAGCCAATAAAGGTACTACAGAAGTAAAAGCACGCTCACTTGGTTTAAATCTTGATTGGGAAATTAACGACACATGGCACGTAGAGCTTGATTACCACGACTCTAAAAACGAAACTGATAACGGCGCCGATGACGGGCTAGGCAGTACCGGCCAAGTGATTTTGGGCTCAGATCAGCTTGCTAATAAAATTTACGATTACCGCACAGGCGATATTCCAAGTGCTCAAGTTAATTGGTTAAATGGCACAAGTGAATTAACGCCTGGCGAAATTGATTCAAACTTTAGTCAGTTTACTCACTCACCGGGTGAGTCAAACATTGAACAATTACAGCTACATACAACATGGTATAACGAAAGTTATGACATTGGTTTAGTTAAAGTAAAATTTGGCGCATCACGTACAGAACAAAACACCGGTGGTTACACCGCATGGAGTGGTTTAGTAGGTGGTCCAGGCTTTAACCCATCGTATACAGAAATATTCCCAGATAGCATGTTCACTCGCCACGATACATCGGGCCTTTTAGATCAATTTGAAGGCGGCGGCAGCGACTTACAACCTGGTTACTACTATACCTACGATTTTGACGAAGCTGTTGCGCGCCAAATTGCTTACTTAACAGCAGATGTAACAGGCTCAGATGCATACGCCGCAAATGCATATATGGATGGTATTGACAGCGAAAGCTACGTAGAAGAAATCACTAATAGCTTTTACGTTCAATCAAGCTGGGAATTTGACGTAAGTAACTACTACGTAAAAGTAAATGCAGGCCTACGCTATGAGCAAACAGACGTAACCAGTACTGTACGTCAACGCGTTGAAGATCAAGTTAATTGGATCAGCGCTTCTGAGTGGATCATGCAATACGCTGCTGGCGGCGATGATAACTTCTTAGAGCAACAAGGTGATTACGATGTTTTACTGCCTTCAATCGACGTAAGTGTTGATTTAACTGAAGACGTAGTAGCCCGCGTATCTTGGGGTAAAACAATGTCGCGTGCACCACTAGGTAATTTAGCCGGTGGCCGCAGCTTAACAGGCAGCCCAAAACCAGGTTCTCGCACAGGTAGCCAAGGTAATACAAACTTATTGCCGTTTGAATCAACAAACCTTGATTTATCACTTGAGTATTACTACGCAGAAGGCAGCTACGCATCTGTTGGTTACTTTAAAAAAGACGTTGATAACTTTATTCAAACCACCATTACGCAAACTACTATTGATGGCTTGCACGATATTTTAAACGGCCCTCGTTACTTACAAGCCGTAAGCGATATTGAATCACGTGGTGAGCAAGCAACAACCGACGCTATTTTTGCACAAATGATTGCCAGCGGTTACGGCAATGCAAATGGCGTTATTGAACCAAACAGCGACGATCCGCTAATTACATGGAATATTAGCCAACCACAAAACACCGACAGTAAATCGGTAGATGGTTTTGAAGTAGCTGTTCAGCACTTAATTGGTGAAACCGGTTTTGGTGTTGGTGTTAACGCAACGTTTGTAGATGGCGACGTTGAATTTGATAGCGAAAGCCTTGATCAACAAGCACCGCTTACAGGCTTAAGTGACTCAGCTAACTTCCAAGGCTTTTACGAAAAAGACGGCCTATCAGTTAAAATTACTTACGCATGGCGCGACTCGTATCTAATTGGTGTAGGCCAAGCACAAGGTTCAGCTGATGCGCCTCCGCAATATGCTAAAGCGTATGGCCAGTGGGATATGAGCGTTAACTACGATGTAAACGAAAACGTAACGGTATTTTTTGATGGCATAAACTTAAATAATGCCACTGAAGAAGGTTACGGACGTTACGAAGAGCAGTTCTTATTTGCTAATCAATACGGTCCTCGTTACTCAATTGGTGCACGTTACACGTTCTAAACTAAATTTCCTTTAGTATGTTTAAAAATGCAAAAAACCGCTCACCGAGCGGTTTTTTATTGTCTAAAGTTATAATTTTTTAATAAGTGATACCAGTCTGTTTATATATGGGGTCTATTTAACGTTAAGAAAATTACGCTATAACTAGGCAAAAATTTTTGTACCTAGTTGTTCTAAATAAAAATTTAGACGACGCTATAGTGAAATTTAATTCACTAAATTGCTCAAAGATTCATGTCGATTGGTATGATTACATATACATACCGCCCGATACCTCAAGTCGTTGGCCTGTCATCCAACGGTTTTCGTCCGCTAATAAGTTAGTAATCATAGGCCCTATATCGTCTGTTACACCAACTCTGCCCATTGCCGTTTGTGATGTAATAAACGCATTTACTTCATCGTTATCACGAACGACACCATTACCAAAGTCGGTTTCAATTGCACCAGGGGCTACAACATTTACCGTAATATTTTTAGGTGCAAGTTCTTGAGCTAAATACCTTGTCATTACTTCTATTGCACCTTTGGTCATTGCATAAGTAATATGACCGGGTAATGAAAAACGCGTTAAACCACTTGATAAATTAATAATACGACCACCGTTTTTTATAAAGGGTAACAATGTTTGGGTAATAAAAAATACTCCCCTTAAGTTAATATTTATTAACGTATCAAAAGTTGATTCACTTGTGTCTGCAAAACTGCTAGTAAGCCCCACCCCTGCATTATTAATTAAGTAATCAAACTCACTTTGCTGCCAATGAGTCTGCAGGACATTTTGTAGTTGCTGTGCAAAATCCTCAAAGCCGAGCATATCACTTACATCTAATTGCAATGCAACCGCTTTAGAGCCTAGCTCCTGTACTTGCTTTACAACCTGTTTTGCTTCTTTTTCATGACGACGGTAAGTAAAAATGCAATCGATATTTTGCTTTGCAAGGCAAAGCACCGTGCTTTTACCAAGCCCACGATTACCACCGGTGATCACTGCAATTCGTTTGTTCATTGTTATATCCTGTTGAAAATAAAAGCGGGGAGTTAAATAACTTCCAAGCCAGTATATTTTTTCAAGCAACAAAGATAAACAGGCTGAAAAGAGTTACACTGTTCAAAATAAACGAACAATAAACGGTATTATGAAGGACCTAAACGCAATACGTATTTTTATTAAAGTAGCGCAACTCAGTAGTTTTTCTAAAGCAGCAACAAGCTTAAATCTTCCTAAGTCAAGTGTATCGCAAGCAGTAACCATGCTTGAAAGTACATTAAATACGCGTTTATTACACCGTACTACACGCACTGTAAATATGACTTCAGACGGTGAGCTATTTTATCAACGTGCACTGGGAATTATTAGCGACGCTGACGATTTAAAAAATTTATTTGTAAGTGAGGATAAAGGTTTAACAGGCCGAATACGTGTAGATATGCCACAAGCTGTTAGTCGAGATACCATAATTCCAAACTTAAGTTCGTTTTTAAAAATGCACCCAAATCTTGAAATAGAACTTGGCAGCTCCGATAGACGAGTAGATGTCATTAAAGAAGGATTTGATTGCGTAGTAAGAGTGGGCGAACTTACCGACTCATCGTTAATTGCACGACGTTTGGGCAGCTTTAAAGTTTTAAATTGCGTAAGCCGTTATTATGTAAAAAATCATGGTTTACCTAAAACTCTTAACGATTTAAAAAATCATTACATTGTTCGCTACAGTCAAACACTTGGTATCCCTGATCCGGGTTTCGAATATTTAGATAGCAATAATCAATTGCAATCAATAACGATGAAAAGCCAGCTTACTGTTAACTCCTCAGAGGCATATTTAAGCGCAGTACTGAGTGGTTTCGGGCTTATTCAATCACCTATTCACGGTATAAGTAAATACCTTGAATCTGGCGAACTTATACAAGTTTTGCCTCAATACGCGATGCCCGACCTACCAATCAATATTTTGTACCCAAATAGGCATCACCTACCCAAGCGCGTAAGTGCATTTATGCTTTGGCTTGAAGAACAATTGAGCGTCTTTACAAAGTAATATTAATTGAGATCCCATTAATCGGGCTTAAGCCGCAAAAATTTAAACCTCATCGAATAGAACGAATTTATTTAAAAAACCAAAATAATTTTTCACAAAGAAAAGTAAATATAATGTTTACAAAATGCACACAGCTCGATAACATAAAAAGTACCCAATTCAGGGTTTACATTTTATATGGAGATTAAATTATGACTAACACTATCAAAAAAGTAATTATTGGTGTATTCGTAAGCAGTGTGAGTATTAGTGTATATGCAGCTTGTGGTGATAGTACGTGTGGCTGGAAAGGTAAAGATTTCGCCTGCGTAGTACAAACCCCTGGTGGTGGTACTAGAACATGCACATCAGAAAACCCTTGCGATATAAATTGCAACTAAAACAGCAGTTCAGTCAGTAGCAGTTTGCTGTCGCTATTGGCTCTTTTTATAAGGACATAAAAATTATGAAATACTCATTAAAAATTTTATTAGCCTCTTTACTTTTTGCCCATACAACTAGCTACGCAGATGTACCGCTTACGAAAGAAATGAAAAGCTTCACTGCGCAAGATAATAAATTAGAACAATGGCAACGCGGTACTACCAAGCGCTTTGACACCTTCGAACAGTTTTTTTTAAATGCTGGCGGTTACGCAACTTACCAAACCGGCTACCTTTTTGATATTCGCAACACGCATTGGCTCAGTTATGAAGAAGCAATTAAAGTCGCCCCTGATTTAAAAAGTGTCTTAAACAATGAGCAACTCAACGTTAATATCACCCGTGAAGAGTTTCTCGCTTTTACAAATATACAAGTACCTGCAAACGCCCACTATTTGTATTTATACTTTGATACACCAACTGACCCAAAAGACGGCACTTATCTGTATTCAGAAGGTGGAGCTTTTACCAAATTATTAATCGAAGCCAATAAAAGACGAAAAAGTGCTGCACTTACTCTGAAAAAGCATGCAACTATCCCGTGGTATTTAATTGAGATCCCATTAATAGGATTCAACCCGCAATAGTGTTTAATTTTTTAGCGCCATGCGTGCTTAGTAGCTAAAAGGGCAATAAATGTTAACTATTCCAAAGCAAGATTCTAACTTAATAAAATCGCGAACTGTTTTACTGTTTGCTTTGGGTGTATTGTTATTAGTGGCAACAATTTGGCTTGTGCTGACGGTATTATTTAGTGATAAAGCTTACGAAATCAAATATTCAGCGGTAGAAAAAGGTGCAGTACAGCAGCAAGTTGCCGTGTTTGGTCGGTTAAAACCCCGCGTGTCAAGTAGTTTAGTGGCACAAATTGATGGCCATGTAAGCCAATTAAATGTGCTGCCGGGTAGTCATTTAGCCAGCAATACCGTTGTACTTACGTTATCTAACCCGCAGTTATTACGCCAATACGATATAGCAAAATTAAACTGGCAAAAAGCACAAGCAATGCATGTATCAGCACTAGCTAAATTACAGCGCGAAGCAACGCAACTGGCTAACGACGTTGCTATGGCGCAAAGCGAACTAAAATTTGCAGAGCAAGAAATTGCCACTTTAGATGTATTACATAAACAGCAGCTACTAAGTGAGCTTGATTTTTTAAAAGCTAAAACGCGGCTTGAACAAATTCGCTTAAAATTAGATTTAACAAAACGCAGTGAAAAAGCTTTTTTAACGGCGCGTGAGTATGAGGAAAAAGCATTAGACCTAACCCTTGAATCTGAAAAACAACAGCTCGCCCTCACATACAGCGATGTACAAAATCTTGAAATAAAAACCTCACAAGGTGGTATTTTAACAGAGTTGCTTGATGAAATTGATGTTGGGCAAGCCGTGAGTAAAGGAACGGTACTGGCTAAACTATCAGATAAAAATAGCCTTTATGCCGAATTACTCGCCCCCGCAAGCGCAGCTGATACTATAAAAATAGGCATGCCTGTGAAGGTTGAAATTAAAGGCACTTTATATAACGCAAAAGTTGTGCGGGTGTTTCCAAGTATTGAGGCGAATCAAATAAAACTAGAAGCTGCATTTATACAGCAAGTACCTACATCTGCAATCAGTAACTTATCTATTGCTGCCAACGTATTAGTAGCAGACAAAGCAAACGCATTACGTATCGCCAAACCCATTTATTTAAACCCTCGCCAACTAACACAAAATGTATATATATACGAAGAGGGAGAAATTTTTGCTAAAGAAGTAACAATAGGCTTACAGGGTGAGCAATATATTGAAATTTTAGCTGGGTTAAATGAAGGGGATTTAGTATTAAGCACACTTCCAAATGATTTAACTGAATTATAAAAGCGATGTAAAAATAAAAATAGGTATAACAATAAAAACAACAACCCCAGCTAAGGAGCGCACGGTGGAGCAGTTAATTACGTTAGAGCAAGTATCAAAGTCATTTTCAGCCAATGCCAAGCCTGTATTGGAAGACATTAATTTAACAATTAATGATGGTGAATCAATCGCCATTTTGGGCCCTTCTGGTAGTGGTAAGTCAACTCTATTATCTATTATTGGTTTACTCGATGAACCAACGGCTGGTGACTATTTACTGCGTAGTGAAAACATTACAGCGTTGACCCGTAAACAAAAGAGTTTGGTGCGCAATGCCCACATAGGCTGGATATTTCAAAACTTTAATTTAATAGCCAGTATGACAGTGCTGGAGAATGTAGTGCAGCCTATGCGCTTTAATAAAGCCATAAAATCTAGTGAGTACATTGACCGTGCAAAAGAGGCGCTTAATGATGTGGGGTTACTAGACAAACACGCCACCACGCCAGATAAGCTTTCGGGTGGCCAACAGCAACGTGTTGCCATTGCAAGGGCTCTGGTAAATAAACCTGCGCTGATATTAGCGGATGAACCGACGGGAAACCTTGATCAAGCTACGGGTGATGAAGTAATTGCGTTATTACAGACGCTATGTGATAAAGGCAGCACACTCATAGTCGTTACACACGATGAAAGCGTTGCACAACGCTGCAAGCGCCGGATCAGAATTTTAGATGGGCGGATAGATTATGATGGTAAGTAATCTAGGCTTTGAGCTGTTGACACAATGGCGACGTTGGCGTGGGCAATATTTAAAACTGGCTATATTATTACTTGGATTTGCTTTAACCGCCGCCCTCTTAAGTATCGCGTTGCGCTTAGGCAGCATGCTTTTTTATGAAAACCCAAGCTGGACCAATACAAATAAGCCTTTGTATACCCTAGGCAGGTTGAGCGAAGATAACCGTTTAAGTGCAGTTAGTAAACAAGCGCTTGATCAGCTAAAAACACTACCAATGGTTGAAGATGTGTCATGGCTCGTGTTTAAAGAGTTCAACTTTTCGGTTGATAACGCAAAGTTAAGCAATGTCAGAAGTGCTATTTTTTCACCTAATATGGCCGACAATTTAGCGATTGACGTGCTAAAAAATAACAAAGTGTCTGGTGCGTGGATCACTGAAAAGTTTTGGCGAGAAACACTCAAAAGTGATGCCAATATTAAAGGAAAAATACTTTCCTATAAACGCCTTGAGCGAGGTATACAAATTCTTGGTGTTTTAAATAAAAAATATAATAATGTGGGAGTTAATCATGTCGATGTATGGCTACCAGAAGATATTTTGCGCTATTCCACTCCTTTTACCAATGACTCAATGGTAGACCGATTTTTACAAGCTGCACCTTTATATTATGGCGTGTTCTCTGCAAAAATGTCTTTTGATCCTGAACAAACAAAAAAACAATTGGAGAGTATAGATTTAAGTGTTAAAGGTATGTCTTTTGGTAAATCACCATTGCCGCTAGTTATTTTTTCGGGCATAAATTTTGACCCTAAGTCGTATCAGCATATGCTACTACTATGGCAATTATTATTAGGTTTAATTGTTACGCTATTTTTTATTTTAACATTTAGTTTATTTTCAATTTCCAGCAGTAAAGCAATTGTGTTTGCCGATGAGTATAAAACCTTACAGTTGTTAGGCGCACAATCGGACGACTTTATTCGACCTGCGCTCCTTTTTTCATGTCTGAAAATCGTGGTAATAAGTTTGCTTAGTGTATTAAGTTTATACTTGCTTAGTCAGTTAATAACTAGCAGTACCAGCTACCAATTATTATTTACTGATAAATACTTGTCTGTAGATAGTGTAAGTTTTATCAGTGCAATCGCAATGATAACTGTGAGCGTAATTTTATGTTCACTCATACCCCTTGTAAATTTGCTCAAGGGATCATTGTTTACTCGTATGGCAAATACTCGGGTGTCGTTGTTTCAAAAGGCGTTAGCCGGAGGAATTTTAGTCATTCAATTAAGCGTTGCTCTAACAGCCACCTATGCGCTGAGTAATGTTGCTCTCTCTCAGTGGCAAAAATATAAACACAGCAATATTAACTTATCTGTTGTTCAGGTAAGTGTAGACTCTGGACACTTTGCGATTTCTTGGCGCCAAGCCTTAAATAAGATACAGCAAGTAGACCCGCAAGCAGTAATTTTGTCATCCCCTTTTGAAAAATTACAACAGTATACGCTTGCTGGGCAAGGTGCAAAGGAAGCTATGGATATCAAAACAAGCTATGTGAGTAGCCATTTTTTTGATTTACTTGATGTGGATGTTCAAGGGAAACAATTAGCTAATTGGCAAAATGGTGTGATCATCAACCACGCCCTTGCTAAGCATTTAAGTAGTACGCAAGAGCTGAGTTCACTCATTGGCACGACGATTAGTTACGGTTTAGAAAACCAGCAACTCACAATTATTGGGATCAGTGAGGATATTCCTCATTGGGGTCGCAGGCAAAGCATTATGCCCACTTTATACTTACCCTTGAATATATATGATGAGGAAGTGTTAAAAAATTTTTCAATTCTATCAAGCAACATTGACGCACTTAGTCACAACAGTGACTTTAATCGTTGGTTAAGCGAACAAGCCTCAAATATTAATATCCATAAAGCAGCAACATTAGCAGATATTTTGGCCAAATTTGATCAACAATCAACTGATTTACTTTGGTTTGGATTAATAATTACACTGATCATTCTTGCAGGGATCTTTAGTGGCTTATGGTATCAAGTACTCGCGCAACTTAGGCTAGATAAACAATCTATTTGTGTATTGTTAGCTATAGGGGCTACTGACGGTTTTATCGTTTTTAATCGCTGCAAACAAATACTCTTTGCTTTTATATTGGCTCTCATTACGTGTTTTATTTTTTATAAATTGATTGGATCAACTTTACTTGGCTTTGACTTACTTGCATTATTTATCGCACTTTTAACCACACTAATATTGTGTGTAACTGCAACTTTGTCGCCTTTAGTTAAATTACTTAAAACCCCTATTCAGCAAGCTTTAAGAGACTTGTAGGTGATATTAGGCTGTGTGTGGATATACATAGCCTAATTTAGCAATCACTTATTTAGCCTATATAAGGCCCTAATAAAAGAAGCGTAAACACAAATTATAGATGAAGTTGGCGCCCCAATTAAAAATCGTCAATCAGCCAAGTGTCACAAAAATTAATAATGTTATTTAAATCATATAGCACTGTATTAGCATAGCTTTAAAGCAGTTAGGCTTTTTAGTTTAAGTGTAATCACCAACAATTAAGACTATTTTGCAAATTTGCCCTTTGCTAACGCCCTGAATATGTTAGTTTATTAACATGAGTATTGAGTAAAGAATTGGTATGAGTAAGCAAACCCGCTGGACCCTAAAAAGTATTGCTAAAGAGTTAGGTGTTTCTAACGCGACAGTATCTAATGCGTTTAATCGCCCTGATCAGCTATCGGCTAAACGCCGAGACGATATTCTAGCAGCGTGTAAAACTTTGGGCTATTACGGGCCTAATAAGGCCGCGCAATCATTGCGTAACGGCACATTTAATATTGTGGCTTTAGTGTTGCCCGATAGTGTGGAATACATGGTGTCAGACCCTGTGGCTAGTAGCTTTATGCGCGGTGTTACCTCGGTGCTTGAAAAAAATGGTATTAATATTTTATTGTTTTCAGGTAATAGCGATAACCTTAATAACGTGGTCGACTTTGTAGATGGCTTTATTTGTTATGGCCGCCCTCGTAATAACGCGTTAGTTGAGCAGTTAAAAACAGTGTCTAAACATGTAGTGACTATTGATTTTGATATTGCTCGCAATGCCTCTGTAAATATTAATAACGAGCAAGCAAGTTACGAAATTGCTAAACACGTACTACATAATCAAAGCGATAAAGTGGCTATATTAGGGCTTAGGTTACTTGATGAAAACGTATTATGCCGCGTGTATGAGCATCACGAATTTGAAACCGGACAATCTATTTCGCATCAACGTTTACGTGGTTATCAACGCGCTTTAAGCGAGGCAAATATTACGGTGGCTGACGATCGCATTTGGAACATTCCTGAAAGTAGCGAGCGTTTTGCAATTATTGCTGCCAAAGAGGTTTTAAGTGCCTCCCCTCGTCCTAACGTTATTATTTGTATGAGTGATTTAATTGCCCTTGCCACAATGCGAGAAGCAATAAAACAAGGCATAAAAATAGGTGAAGAACTGCGTATTGTGGGCTTTGATGGTATTGATGAAGCAGCCCGGTTTGTACCTCGCCTCACCACTATTCATCAAAACAGCCAAGAAAAAGGCGTTATAGCCGCTGAATTATTTATTTCTAAAGAAGAAAAAACTAAGGAAGTCAGTTACGAATTAGAGATTGGTGCGAGTAGTTAGCTTACAAACCTTGTAATAGTTTTATGTGTTAAAAAGCCAAGCTTAAGTAGCTTGGCTTTTGCTTTTCATGACGTTTGTAAATTACTCTTTTAACATTAAGCTAAAAATGAATTTAAGTTAATCGTTGTTTCTTCATCACCGTTTACTTGCGTAATAAGTGCATGGCGTAATTTAAAATCAACAGTAAGTGAAATAGTTTGCTCATCTAGTTGCCACGATAAACAACACATACTGCCTTCACCTTGGGCGCTAAATTCACCTGCAAATGCAGGGTGTGAATTGCGAATTTTAATTAATTCAATTAAACCTTTTACTACAGGCTTATTTAAGGCCTTGTCGATTATATTTGCATCTAAATATGGGCGGTTAATATCACGGCCTACATTTGTATTTGTCAGTAATTCCATGTCGTTTTCGCAAGCAAATAAGCCGCCGTAATATACTTGTGGTACACCTGGAGCAAAAAATTGAATTGCGCGCGACAGTAAGTAATCAAAGTCTTTAGCGCCTAATGCGTTGTAGTACGTACAGTTAACTTGATATAAGTCGACATTACTCGCCGCAGCGCCCGTAGCTTGGCGGCTTTGGTTGTTGCTGTTAGCGTGCATAGTTTCTACTAGGTTATCAATCTGCTGTGCATTTAATAGCCCTGGTTTGTCGCCCATTGGACCTGCGTCAATAATGCCAATACCGTCATGTGTATCAAGTACGGTTAAGCAATTACGTGGCGAAATTTGTAACCATTTGAGTAGTGCATCTACATCGTTGTTAAATAAGCTGTGTAAAATAAGCGGTGGTAACGCAAAGTCGTAAACCATATTTACGCGTTTTGCCACTTCTACCTGAGTTTGATAATGGCTATGAATTTCTGCAATGGTTTCCATGCCTAAATCGTTTGCTTGCTTAGATAAGTTATCTAGGTAGCCAAACGTTTCATCAAGCATAAAGCAGTTAGTGCCAGCTTGCTTAATGGCGTAACCCGCCGCATCTAAACGAATAATATTTACATTGTTAGCCGAAAATTTAGTAAGTACGTTATTTAAATACGCAACACCGGCATCTACTTTTACGTTTATATCAATTTGGTTATCGGTAAAAGTGGTCCAAAAGTCGTACGTTTGGCCGTCGCCGCACTGCATTGGCGTAAAGCAACTACCTGGGCGTGGGCGGTAAATTGCTTTTTGCTCAGCTTCGCTCATACCATTTGGAAATACATCATCTTTGGTTAAAAACAAATCCCAAAATTCTGATTGCTTACCTTTAGCTAATACATCTTGAAACTGAAAAGACTGCGCCGATACATGGTTAACAATTAGGTCAGCCATTAAGTCGAGATCTTTACCTAATACTTGTATGTCTTCCCAAGTGCCTATTCTAGAATCAACTTCACTATGATCAATAGGGTCAAAGCCAGCATCGCTGCCATCAATAGGATTGTAAAATGGCAATAAGTGCACACCACCAAATACGCCTTTTAAAGGGCCGTTTAAAAGTGTGGTTAGCGCGCCTATATTTTGGCCAGTGATTCGATCAGCATATGTGATCAATTGAACTTTATTCTTCATCATTGTGTGATTACCATGTTGAAACTTAATCGATTAAGATATATCTTTAACTAGCGAGTAAGAATTTACAAGTAATTTTTAATAATTTTACATACAAATTTCGTGTCTCACGTAATACTACAGTAAGCAACTGACTGACTTACGAAGTATTAATAGAGAATTTAACGAGGAATAAACACATGATAAAATCACACACACACGTAAGCAGCGACCCACTGCAACAAATACGCTGGCTTACATACATGATGTTTTTTATGTTTGCCATGACCTCTGACGCAGTCGGCATGATAATTCCCGAACTTATAAAAGATTTCGGTTTGAGCATGACTCAAGCTAGTGCATTTCATTACGCTCCTATGGCACTCATTGCCTTTAGTGGATTATTTTTAGGCTTTTTAGCTGACAGCCTTGGCCGTAAAAAAACCATTATGCTAGGTCTATTAATATTTTCTGCGAGTTGTTTTTTATTTGCATTTAGCACCAGCTTTACCTTCTTTTTAGTATTGCTTTGCTGCATAGGCTTGGCCATTGGTTTATTTAAAACCGGCGCGCTGGCATTGCTTGGCGATATTTCACATAGTAACGACGACCATACTAAAACTATGAACAAGGTTGAGGGCTTTTTTGGCATTGGCGCTATTGTAGGTCCTGCCCTAGTTGGTATTTTATTAGTGCAAAACGTTAGTTGGACATACCTGTATATTACTGCGGGCGTAATGTGTTTAATCCTTGCTTTATTAGCATGGCGCGCAGACTACCCTGACGTAGTTAAAACAACAGAAAAGCCAGCCTCTTTGGCCACCACCATGAAAATGGTAAAAAACCCTTATGCACTTGGCTTTTCTTTAGCTATTGCACTTTATGTAGCGACTGAAGTGGCTATTTATGTATGGATGCCAACGCTATTAAAGGACTACACAGGCTCTTGGCCACTCCTTGCCACTTATGCACTTACTATATTTTTTATACTACGTGCTGCAGGTCGTTTTATTGCCGTATGGTTACTAAATCGTTATAGCTGGCAAGGTGTTATGGCTTATTTAAGCTTAGGTATTGCGCTTTGTTATGTGGGTACACTTATTGGTGGCGTTGACTGGGCTGTAGGGTTACTACCTCTTTCAGGTTTATTTATGTCTATGGTTTACCCAACTTTAAACTCTAAAGGTATATCGTGTTTTCCTGCTGAGCGCCATGGAGCCGTAGCCGGCGTTATATTATTTTTTACCGCATTATCGGCTGCTTTAGCTCCTTTATTTATGGGTATGATCAGCGATTACTTTGGCCATGTGCGCTATGGCTTTTACTTAGCAACAGGGTTTGCCGTGATTTTATTTGTAGCTATGTTGTTCAATTATTTACGCGACCCATCAATGAGTGCTTTACAAGAAAATAACCCAACAGCTTAAAAACTTGTATCTCAATACAATAAAAAATACTTTTAAAATCAATATATGAATAATAAAAGAGCAAATTAAACACAAAATAATTTGCTTATTGTAAAATATTTGTTATTTTTACTTAATCGATTAAGTGAAAATAACAAATCCTACTGGGTTCAACACAACGAGGCGTTCACATGACTACACACAATACACCTTTATATTTAATCAGCGCTTTAGCACTTGCCGTAAGTCAAGGCGTTAACGCACAAGAAACAGACCAAGCAACACCTGAAGCATCACAAAACAAAGGTCTTGAAACAATAGTTGTTACCGGCGTACCACGCCGAACAACAATCATGGCTTCAAGCGTTTCAGTTAGCAGCGTATCACTTGAACAAGTTCAAGTGTCTACTCCTCGCTCAACAGCCGAGGCTTTTAGAATCATCCCTGGTATTCGTGCAGAATCTACAGGTGGCGAAGGCAATGCAAATATTGCTGTTCGTGGCCTGCCAGTTGCTTCGGGCGGTGCAAAATTTTTACAATTACAAGAAGATGGTTTACCTGTACTGCAATACGGTGATATCGCTTTTGGTAATTCAGATATTTTTATGCGATTAGATAACACTGTGCAAACTATCGAATCGATTCGTGGTGGCTCAGCATCTACTGCAGCAAGTAATGCACCTGGTGGCATTATTAACTTTATCTCTAAAAATGGCGAAAACGAATCTGGCAGTGTATCTACAACACTTGGCTTAGATTACGACAGCGTTCGTACAGACTTTGAATACGGCACTTACTTAACCGATAGCGTGCGTTTTCATGTTGGTGGCTTTGTTCGACAAGGCGAAGGCCCGCGCGAAACAGGTTACACGTCTAATAAAGGTGGCCAAATAAAAGCTAATCTTACTAAAGATTTCGACAACGGTTACGTTCGCCTTTATTACAAACACTTAGACGATAAGAGTGTTGGCTACCTTCCTATGCCAATGTACTCAAATGGTGACTCTATTGCTGGCTTTGATGCGCAATCAGACACACCTCACTCAGCATTATTTACTAAAACAGTGCGTTTAAATGGTGAAAACCAAATCAGCAGCGGCGATATTCGCGATGGTATGAATCCAAAAGTTGACTCTGTTGGGTTTGAAGCTGTATTTGATTTAGATAACGATTGGCGTATCGAAAACCGTTTTCGTAAATCATCAATAAGCGGCAACTTTAACTCGCTTATTCCTGCTGAGGTTGGCAGCGCATCATCTATTGCACAGAGCATTGGTGGTGTAGGCGCAACACTCAGTAACGCAAACACGGGCGCTGCATTTAACGACGACCTCGCTATGCGAATTCATACCTTTGACGTAACAATGAACGACTTCGATTCATTAGTTAACGACTTTAAACTAACTAAATCGTTTGATGATGACACCAGCATTACCTTTGGTTATTACGCGTCAACACAAAACATTGCTATGTCGTGGTTATGGAATTCATACCTTATGGAGCTTAAAGGCGACAATGCAGCATTATTAAATGTTACTGCAGCTGACGGTACTGAATTTTCAGAAAATGGTTTATATGCATATGGCACACCTTACTGGGGAAACTGTTGCCAACGTGATTACGACACAGAGTACGACACCCGTGCACCATACGTTGCATTCTCTACTAAATTGGGTGACGTAAGCATTGATGCAAGTGCCCGTTACGACAGTGGCGAAGCTCGCGGTAACTACGCAGGTGCCGTAACATCAACTGTAGATATGAACCGCGATGGTGAAATATCAATCCCTGAGCAAAACGTTGCAGGAATTGATACAGCAAACGCCAGCCCAGTAAATTACGACTGGAACTATTCTTCTTATTCAATTGGTGCTAATTATCAAATTGATCCAAGCCTTGCTACGTTTGCACGTATTAGTAAAGGTGGGCGTGCAAATGCTGACCGTCTTTTATTTGGTAAAGTACGCGCCGACGGCTCTGTTGCAAAAGAAGACGCTGTTGATGAAGTAAACCAGTTTGAGTTTGGTGTTAAAAAGCGCTTTGATTCATTATCAGTGTTTGCTACTGCGTTTTTTGCCGAAACTGAAGAGCAAAATTTTGAAGCAACATCACAAACATTTTTTGACCGTGAATACGAAGCAAAAGGGATTGAAATAGAATCTACTTACTTTATTGATGCATGGGATTTTCGCGGTAATTTAACCTGGACCGATGCAGAAATAGCAAAAGATGCGCTTAACCCAGATGTTGTAGGTAATACGCCACGTCGTCAAGCCGATTTAATTTACTCATTAATGGCACGTTACAACTATGAAAAAGGCGCTGCAGGGGTAAGTTTCATTGGTACTACCGATGCATACGCTCAAGATAATAACGATCTACAATTTGACGGCTACACACAGGTAAATGGCTTTGTAAGCTATGACTTATCTGAAAACCTTAATATTGCGCTTAATGTGAATAACCTCTTCGATACAGTAGGTATTACAGAAGCAGAAGAAGGTTCAGTACCTGAAAATAACATTATTCGTGCCCGTACTATTAACGGCCGCACAACGTCGGTAACTTTAAAATACGCTTTTAACTAAATGTGTGTATTGCGCTGCGGTGAGTATTCACTGTAGCGCCTTTTAAAGTATGAATAAATAACACCCTTCACGTTTTTTAGCCTAGCCTTGCTAGGCTTTTTAGGATATTCCAAATGACTAAACTCCTGTGCTTAGGCGAGCTATTAATTGATATGCTGCCACAAGATGCTAATAACTCAGCCTATTTACCTATACCAGGTGGCGCGCCTGCCAATGTAGCTGTTGGCTACGCAAAACTCGGCGCAGAGGCTGCATTTTGTGGTGGTAAAGGGGACGATCATTTTGCCAATCAATTAAGTAATGCATTAGCGCAATACAATGTAAATACAGACTATTTATTTACCATTGCAGGCTCACAAACCGCCATGGTTATAGTAAGCCTTGATGAAACCGGCGAGCGTAGTTTTGGCTTTTATCGCCATAATACAGCCGATGTACTATTAACCCAGGCGCATTTAGCGCATATAAATTGGCAAGAAATAAGCACACTACACTTTTGTTCAAACACATTAACCGAATCAGCAATTGCCAACACAACGGTTAAAGCGCTAGAACTTGCAAAAGCGAATAATAAGCTCGTCAGTTTTGATGTAAATTTACGCTACAGCTTGTGGGAAAACACAAACGATATAGCAAGCAATGTAAAAGCCTGTTACACCTATTGTGACATAGTAAAACTCTCGCGTGATGAACTTAATTTTTTAGCCCAGCATAGCGACACAACGAGCGATGATTACATTCAAATGCTATTAAATACCGGAGTTAAACTGGTGTTTTTAACCGATGGACCAGAGCCTGCCACGGTTTACCACAGCGCATTTACACTTAACGAATCGGCACCAAAAATAAACGCCGTAGATACAACAAGCGCAGGTGATGCATTTATAGCGGGGGTTTTATACTACTTAAATAACTTAGGAAGTGATTTACCACTAGCAGATAAACTAAATGATAAAGCGAGCGTAAAAGGCGCTCTGAACTTTGCTCTTAAATGTGGCTCTAAAGCGTGTTTAGCTAAAGGGGCATTTCCGGCATTACCTGTGCTGGCTGATGTACTTTAATAGACCTAATGTTTTTTAAGTTCAAATATATGCAGTAACGCGTTGTTACTGCATAGCATCAAATACCATTTTACTATCCACTATTTGTTCAAAGTGCGTTATTTTTTTATTTTTAAGCTGCCAAATATGCGCGACCCTAGCTTGCATTTTTTTACCCGTTTTAATATAAGTACCAGAGTAAGTGCCATACACTACAACAGTATCATCTTGGGATAAGTAGTTTTGTGGCGTAAACGTGTAGTTATACCACTCGCTTGCAAGCTTTTGAAAAACATGTTCAGTAATGTCATTCATACCATGGTATGTACCAGCATAAGCAAAACCGTCAGCCTCTTTCCAAGTAATAGTATCACTTGCATGAGCAACTAAATTTTGCCCATTCTCTTGTGATGTTTTGCCTTCATACGTACTTTTAATTATGTCTATGTTGCTCATTTTTGCACACCCTTGCACTATAAAAAGGAAGCTCAATAAAGCTGTAATATAAACAGCTTTATTATTTAGAAATTTCATCACACTATACTAGCCCAACTGATCGCTGTAAGTAGGTAACCCACTGCTCAGTTTTTCCATAATAATGGGCTATATCGGCTTTTTGCCACTTACCTGTGTCAAATTCAAATGCTGCACTAGGAAAACCTTGCCCATGAATATTGTGCAATAAGCCACGGCTTTGTGCTATATGTTGATCTGTTGCATCGCCTTCTAGCGCATTAAAGTGGGTTTCAAATAAGGCCTTGTTTAAACCCAGCTCCAATGCAATATCAGTCAGTACATGCAGCTGCATAATGTTTTTACCCTGGGCATAATAAGCATGTTGAATACTATTAAGCATTTCCCCACCTGATATACCAAGCTTTTGCGCTGCCAATATAGCGGTAATAGCCGGAGCCGAGTTGAGTATAATATCGTTGGTTTTTAAAAGCCCATCAGTATAGTTACTACCAAATACCTGACCGGTTTTCTTCGCTATGACACTATCGTTTTTAAGTGCAAATTCACGCCATGCAGGAGTCACAGGTTTGACATTATCACCTGTTAGCATACCTCCACTGTGTACTTTTACAATTAAACCATCAATATTTTCAGCAGCGGTGATCAAGGGCACGCTGCCGTAAGTCCAACCACATAAAGGGTCAACAATTATATGTAACGTTACGTTTTTCATTAATATTTCCTATCTAAATAATTGCTTAACGCAAGGGCACTTAGTGCCATTGCATCTCACCCATAACCACTTTTGAGCCCAACTCTAAGATGCTTCTTGCACCTAAATCAGGGTAAGCTTGAGTCATGATCTCTACAAATTCAGTTGAGTTTTTTGCATTTTTTGCAGCGCTATCCGCTTTATTTAAGTATCCTTTCATGAATGACACACCAGAAAGGTCTTGTTTACTGCCCTGTAAAAAATGACCTGGAATAACAGTCTGTGGTTTTAAATTCTCGATGTTATCTAATGTTGACTGCCAAGTTTGACGCTCTGCAGCAGTGCTCGAATCGGCCAACCACACATGCATTTGATCAAATACTACAACCCCACCCAGCACTGTTTTTATAGAAGGGATCCAAAGGTAAGTATGCTTTGGATCATGCTGTAAATTTTTAATAATAATTTCTTTCCCATCTATAGTTAGGCTATTTGATAGCATTACTTCTGGCAAAATAAGTTCTTTAGGTGCATTGCTCTTTAAAATAGGCCCCCAATAATTTAACTTTCCTTGCATTGAGCGTTTAATATTCTCTACTGTTGATTTAGTCGCTAATAACTTTGCTTTTGGAAAAGCAGCTTTAATTACATCTAAACCAAAGTAAAAATCAGGGTCGCTGTGACTAATATAAACAGCTGTTAATGTTTTACCGCTCGCTTTTATTTTTTCAACCAATGCTTGTGCATCATTACGCTGAAATTGGGCATCCACTAATAACACTTCGTTATCACCACTTATAATGCTTGATGAAACAGCAAAAATACTTTTGTCTTGTGGGTTATATACATCAACATCTAATTCACTTTGCGCTAATACCGGTTGCATTAATGTGCTTGCTAATAAAGCTGTTGCTGCTAATACGTGTTTAACTTTTTTCATTCTCAGTAGCCTGTTTGTTATTTCGTTAAGATGAGGCTATTGTATGTTGCAATTTAAGAATGAAAAACTAGGCAGAATGCAACTATCTGTTGCATAAATCGAACATATAGGCAAAGTGAATGGATAGAATTATTGCAGCTGATGTATTTATAAAAATTGTAGAGCAGAAAAGTCTAGCCGGTGCTGCCCGTGCTTTAGATATGTCTAGATCTATGGTTACACGGTATTTGAATCAAATGGAAAAGTGGGCAAATACCCAACTACTCCATCGGTCAACAAGAAAAATAACACTCACGTCAGAGGGTGAAAAAGTACTTAATCATAGCCGAGAGCTCATTGCCATCGCCCAAAACATCAGTGCGCCAATAGAAAGTAATAACAAATTAAACGGGCAAATTAGGTTGTCGTGCTCGCCTTTTTTAGCACATGATGTACTACCAGATATGTTGCAACAATTCTTACACGCTCATCCCGAAGTCAGTATTGATGTACAAATTAGTAATCACGTTACAAATTTGGTAGAAGAGCGAATAGATTTAGCAATTAGAATTACCAATGACTTAGATCCTAATATAATTGCTCGCCCACTTGGGAAATGCCATTCAGTATTATGTGCAAGCCCAGAATATTTAGAAAAAAACTCTAAGCCTATAACTACGGATGACTTGAGTCGCCATAACTGTTTAAACTATTCAAGGTTTGAAAAAAGTATGTGGCATTTTTCACACCCTGAAAAACCCGTATCTGTAGCGATTGCTGGTAACTTCAGTGCTAATGATTCGAGCTTACTGTTAAAAGCTGCTCTTAATAATCAAGGAATAACTCTACAACCTAAGTTTGCTGCGCAGAAATATATAAATAATGGAAAGTTAATACATTTACTACCACACCTTAAACCACAAACTTTGAGCATATACGGTATTTACCGCTCCAGGAAACATCAGTCGCTTGCACTTCGTTCATTTATTGACAGCTTAGTAACGTATTTTGATAAAATTGATACTTAACAATAAGCGAAAACTATTAAACGTTCGCTATAAGTCCTTTATTTAAGAGTTGAAATAGCGCTTAGTAAGCGCTATTTTTTGAAAGAAGAGATTTATTATTCGTCTAACCAATCTATGGCTGCGGTAGCATTTTCAAAGTATTGAACCTCACCCGATATAAACCAGTTACCTATTTTTGCCATGCGAGCTTGCCACTCTTTATTACCGTAAATAGCTACTTTTTTAAATTCTTTAGAGTGTTTAACACCTAATTTTAAGTCATCCCAGGCTGCGCGTAGTTCCCAACCTTCAAGTTCACTACCGTCTATTAATGCATTCACAACTGGGTGCTTAACTTCGCCAAGAGCTGAGTTTATCATTGGGGTAATTATTTTGTAGTCGTCGTGAGTAAGCGTACCAACGGCTTTAAGTTTTAAAAAAAACTCTCTTCCCGCACGTTCAAGACCAATAGATAAACCATGTGTTGTGTGTACCATTACTGCTCTCCTTAAATAGGCTGAGTGGTAAAAGTACACCTTCTAAAATTAATTAGTCCTGAACTAAATCAATAAATAGTCTTGAACTAAATTAATAAATAATCTCAAATAAACGACTCAATCACACATTTTGTACGCGAGATATCTGATTTTCTACATCAGTTAAATGGCCCGTTTTAAGCCATACTTTTGCACCATTACTTCCCGCTTTAACGTTAACGGAGCTATTAATAGGCACTCTTAACCAACTGTTTTTTATAAGGGTATCGGCTTGCTCATCAAATGAGCCTTCAAGTACTAGCAGCTCTGCTCCACCTTTTGCGTTTATAATCATGCAAGCGTTAGGCTTAAAGTGCAACAAGCTTACCTCTTCAAAGTCGTCTTTGTATAAAGGGGTTACGGCAACATTTTTAAAACTAGGATGCACCGTACTTTGCATCAAGTTTGTTTGCAAACGCACGTGCGTTCGATCATCTGGTTGAAACTGCCATAACTTTACAAATATAACGCAGCCATTTTCAGATCCCGGTTTGTGCTTTGATTGCGGTGGATTACGGATATAAGAACCTGCCGCAAAGTCACCATGCTCATCTTGAAATACCCCTTCAAGCACAACAAACTCTTCACCGCCTGTATGTACATGCGGCGAAAATTCACTGCCAGGTGCATAACGAACAATGGTCGTTGCGCGAGCAACTTCGTCGCCCACTCTATCGAGCGCTCGCCTATCAACGCCCGCCATTGGCGATGCAACCCACGGGAGCGATTCGCTATGTACCACAACTCGTTTACTAAAATCGGCAGCAATTTTCATATTTGGCTCCTAAGCGTAACTTCACTTAAATTTTAAACTAATAACCTAATTAAGCCGCAACACTTGGGCGTTTTGCTACTTTTTCTTGCCATGCAACTAAATGGGTAAGCTCATTTGGGATTACTATTTGTGCAAATCCAGCAAATACCAGCCCAGCATACAATGTAATATCAGCAATACTAAACTGCTCGCCGCCAACAAACGCCGATTGCGCTAGTACATCATTAAAATAGCTAAACCCTTGGCGCGCTTTTTCGCCTTGTTTTTCACCCCAAGCCACATTTTGATATGTTTCAAGCTCAGGACCTAAGCCATCAGTTGCATGATGAAAGTAAGTTGCCACAGCGTCAAGCACCATAGATTCTGCACGCTTTTGCATCATGTTAATTACTGCACGCTCTTTTGCGGTTTCACCCATTAAAGATGGGCCTTCAAATGCGGTATCAATATACTCAGTAATAGCGGTACTTTCTGATATAAACGTGCCGTCATCTAGCTCTAATACGGGCACACCTGCTAAGGGGTTTTTAGCTAAAAAGGCTTTTGTTCTGTGTTCACCATTTAATAAATCAACAGGTACAAACTCAACATTTGAAGTGGCATTTTTTTCAGCTAAAGCGATACGAACACGAAGTGGATTTGGAAAGTTTTCTACATCATAAATTTTCATAGCAATCTCTACCTTTATTGTTTAGAAGTGAATTAACGGCAAGCCTACCTATCGATAGGTAATTTATAATGTTAAACCAAATTTAAGTCAACGTTTAAATTATTCTAATTTATAGGATTTAACTTAATTCGTAATAAAATTAGGGGGTTACTTAAAAGTAAAAACGCTTGTAAATAACTATCTACTGGTCGATAATTTTACTATGCCAATTGCATTAAATAAGTGATTCATTATTGCGCTAGGAAAATAGCGCAATAACAAGGCGAAAATTATGATATGCAGTTATTCTGTATGAATAATTTTTAACGCAGTTAGTGAGTTATTTAATGCGATACAATGATCATGTTTTTAATAAAACTGGTATTACTGCAGATAGGAAATATTAAAAATGAGTAAAAAAGAAGCTTTATTAAAAGCCGCCGAAAACAAGGTGCGCCTTGGCGGGTACAGTAATTTTAGTTTTAGAGAGCTAGCCTGCGAAGTCGGCATTAAAAGCGCCAGTGTGCACTATCACTTTGCGACTAAGGCCGATTTAGGTGCAGAGCTTGCTCATCAATATACTGATTCTTTTTTAGCAGCGTTAGGCGAGCCAAGCGAGCTTAAAGCAAGCGGTAAAAATCCTATTGATGTGTACACTCAGCTTTTTAGACGTGCATTAGTAACCGATAAAAAAATGTGTTTATGCGGGTTGCTAGGAGCCGAAAGCGATAGCCTTCCAGATAAAGTACGCCTTGAAGTAAAGCGCTTTTTTAATCAAAACCTAAGATGGCTTAGCGCTGCACACTTAACTAATGGTGAGCCTAACCCCGCTCAAGCAGCTATTCAAACAGTGAGCCTGCTTCAGGGCGCTATGATGATAAGCAAAACGCTCGACGATAATAGTTACTTTGAACTTGCAACGCAGTAATACCTAAATTTAGTACACAAAAAAAGCGAGCTATTGATTATCAATAGCTCGCTTTTTTAATGCTTGAAATAACTTATGTGATTATTAAACCGCTGTTGGTTTAACTTTATGCTTAGAGTGCACAATTGCTAAAACAATTAAGCCAATCACTGTTACTACAGCGCCAATAGGTTTACCTAAATCGCTTGATAAGTTAAGACCAATTGCTGCAGTGCCAATATAAGAAACCGTTACCGCTGTTGCTATAACAGCAGGAACACTGGCAATCCAATGGAATGTACCGCGGTCAAACAAGTACTTAGTGGCAAGCCATAATACGCTTGTAGAAAGCAGCATGTTTGAAAATGCAAAGTAGCGCCAAATTAATGAGAAATCGAGCTTCGTCATAAAGTACGCTATAGCAAGTATAGGCACCGCCACTAGTAAGCGATTACGTAAGCTTTGTGGAATATTAAACGCATCAACAACAGTTAAACGTAATGAGCGGAACGCTGTATCACCAGAAGTAATTGGGAATACGGCTACTGCAATAATTGCCATTATACCGCCAAATACGCCTAAGTAACTGTTAGCTACATGGTTAACAACTAAACCTGGACCACCTTGATCAAGCAACGCTTTTAAGCCCGCGTAACCATCTGGGAACGCTGCAATACCAGCAAGTGCCCATACACAACCTACGATACCTTCACACATCATAGCGCCATAATAAACTGGACGTACGTATTTTTCGTTAGTTAAACAACGCGCAATAATAGGCGCTTGAGTAGAGTGAAAACCACTAATAGCACCACAGGTAATTGTTATAAATAACAGTGGCCATGTTGGTAATCCATCTGGGTTTGGCTCTAAAAAGTCATGTGCGTGGTCAGCTTCAAAGTAAGCTAAAAAGTCACTTGGTACCGGTAAGTGCGGTGCATTAATAAGTAATGAAATAGCAATTGCCACTGTCATTACAATCATTAGCGCACCAAAAACTGGGTAAAACTTAGTGATAATTTTATCAATTGGTAGCAAGGTCGCTAAAAAGTAATACGCTAAAATGGCAAGTACCCAAAAGGTGTTGTTTGCCAGTATTGTACCTTCAAAAAAATCAAGGTTACTTAGCAAACCTGCAGGGCTCATAATAAATACTACACCTACAAAAAACAGTAGCATGGCAGTAAATACAAGCATAAAGCCTTTAAATACGACGTTATAATAATGGCCTGCGATTTCTGGTAGGCTTTTACCGTCTTCTTTTATACTCATTACACCTGAGAAGAAGTCGTGTACAGCGCCACCTAAAACATTACCAAGTACAATCCATACTAGTGCAACGGGTCCGTATAAAGCACCTAAAATCGGGCCAAATATTGGGCCTACGCCAGCAATGTTTAAAAACTGAATTAAAAATGCTCTTACAGGGTGAATAGCTACGTAATCAACACCTTCGCTAAAGCGTTTTTGTGGTGTGTCAGCTGTTGAATCCAAACCGGCTTGTTTTTCAACAAATGGGCTGTAAAACTTATAGCCCAGTATTAAAATAGTGAGGCAGATAAAAAAGATGATCATAAAGCACGTTTCTCTTTTTGTATTTTAGTTATAGAGCGCATTGTGTGTCGCCCCGCCTTTTCAATCCGTGAATAATCGACGAACGATAACAAAGCTTTAACCCTCAAACAATAAGACGTTTAGCTAATACAATAATCGATATAAGCCACTATTTATGCAACCTGCGCACTTAACACTCACTTATCGCCTATGTCTTATTTTAGGCACAAAAAAAGCGGTTAAACTTTTACGTATAACCGCTTTCACACACAATGTTTTTTTAAAGTGGGTTCATAAACTCACTAATTTGTTGATGCGTTAAAGTAGGTGTTGCACCAGAACTTTCGGCGACCATTGCTCCAACGGCACATGCAAAGTCAACGGCATATTGCGCGTCGTCGTTGCTACAAAGCTGATAAATTAACGAACCTAAAAACGAATCGCCTGCGCCAACAGTGTCAATTACACTAATTAAATAACCTGAATTATAAAAATTCTCGCCCTTGATTGTTAATAAAGCACCGTGGCTACCTTTGGTTACACATAAGTAATCGGTATTTGTTTGCTGTGCTATAAACGCTAAATTTTGTTCAAGCGAATGAAACTTACAACCCATCGCTTTTGCAATTTCGTATAGCTCTTCATCGTTTAACTTAATAAAGTCTGCTTTATTCATTAAATCTACAAGTGTTTCTAGCTTGTAATGCGGTGCACGTAGATTTACGTCAAATACTTTAAAGTTTGCTACATCAACGAGTTGATTTAATGTTGCTAAAGACGCTTCGCTTCGCCCAATTAGGCTGCCAAATACAAATACATCGCTACTTTTAACTTTACTAAGTAACTCATCGGTAAGCGCTATATTATCCCACGCAGTATCTGCCACTATTTCATAACTTGCAGAGCCACCACTGGCGAGCGTTACCTCAACCGTGCTAGTTTTTTTGTCACTATTAATAGCAATGTATTCGCAGCTTACGCCTTTGCTAGTAATTTCGCCTAGTAACTCAGCGCCTAACTCGTCGTTACCAACAGCGCTGATCATGTCGGCTTTAATGCCTAGTGAGTTAATACGCACACACATATTAAGTGGCGCGCCACCTAAGCGTTTACCTGAATCAAAACAATCCCACAGCACTTCGCCAAAGCAGCTAACACTTACGTTTTCGCCTGATTTATGATTAATTAAAATGCTCATAATTAGTTACTCTTTTGATCAAGTACAGCCTGCATAATGGCTTTAATTTTACTATTAGGTGCATACAGCGCAGCAACCGACTTTTTATACTCAGCAGTAAACGTTTCGTTATGCTCAAGTTTACCAAACAAGCTCGTTAACTTTAAAAATGCAATCGGGCTAGTTTGAGTCTCTTGCGCGTAAGAATTAAGCTCTTTGTGCATCGCATCTTGAATTTCAAGTTGCTCGCCGTTTTCACTTAAACCTTTATCGCTGTATAAACACCAAGTAGCAATAACAAGCGTTGCCAGTGATACATCTCGACCTTGTACTAGGTTTTCGTTAATTGTGGCAATTAAAAACTTAGGCAATTTAGCTGAGCTTTCACTACAGATACGCGCTAGGCTGTCTTTAATATTAGGATTAGCAAAACGCTCTATTAACGTATCTTTGTAGCTTTCAAGGTCAATGCCTTCAAGTGGTTCAAGATTTGGCGTTACTTCTTTATCCATAAAAGCACGTAGGTATGTGGCAAATAATTCATCTGATACCGTTTCATCAATAGTGCCATAGCCATGGATTGAACCTAATAAACCAAGTACAGAATGACCTGCATTAAGTAAACGTATTTTCATGGTCTCATAAGGCGTTACATCAGTAACAAACTGAGCACCAACAACATCCCAATTTGGGCGAGAGTCACTAAATGTGTCCTCTATTACCCATTGTGTAAACGACTCACAGGTAATTGGCCACTCGTCGCTAACATCATATGCATCAACCACGTAATCAATATCACTCTTTTTAGATACCGGTGTAATACGGTCAACCATCGCATTTGGAAACGATACGTTTTGCTCAATCCACTCACTTAGGTCTTTGTCTTGCTCTGTAGCAAAGGCTAAAAGCATTTTGCGTGTTACGTTACCGTTGTGCTGAATGTTATCGCACGACTGTACTGTAAACGCGCCTAGGCCCTGCTCTTTACGAAGTTTTAACGCAGCAGTAATGTAACCAAACGCTGTAATTGGGTCGTTCGGATTATTAATGTCGTTAATAATATCTGGATTACTGTAATCAAACTCGCCCGTTGCAGGGTTAAAGTTGTAACCGCCTTCGGTAATAGTAAGCGACACAATTTTAGTATCGCTGTGCGCTAGCTTATTAATTACCGCTTGTTTGTCCTCTGGAGCAAACAAAAAGTCGATCATTGAGCCAATTACTTTGTTATCTATTGTACCGTCTGGGTGTCTAACAGTAAGCGTGTAAAGGTAATCTTGCTGCTTTAAAATATCACGCAGACCACGGTTACCCTCTAAAAGGCCAACACCACATATACCCCATTGCTCAGAGCCCGGAGTTTTTAAAAGCTCGTTAACATACACTGCTTGGTGAGCACGATGAAAACCGCCCACACCAATATGTACAATACCGGCTTTAACTGCGCTACGGTCGTAGGTTGGTGTATCAACATGGCTTGGTAATTGAGCCAAGCTCTGTTGGTTTAGCCCTGTAACTAGAGCGTCAGTGTGTTGGTATTGTGTCATGGTGTGACCTTACTAAACAAAGATAAAATATAAATTACGATACTGTATTACGATAAGTAATTACGATGCTGTATTGAGTACTTTATGGCGTTTTAACGACCAGTACGCAGTAACAAAATAAATAACAGTACAAATAAAACAGGCTATTTCGAATTGCGATTTATTAGCGCTGTACATACTCATAGTTTCACTGAAAAACATCACTTGGCTGGCAAATATAAAAATAATAACCAACGAAACAGTAGAAACCGCGTTAAGTACTTTGGTAAATACAGAGCTGTCAATTACTGGCTTTGGAATGTCTTTAGCCTCAGCTGCTTGATATTCTTTAATATCACGTTGCTCTTGCTTTTCTGCTGCAATTTCTTGTGTGTAATCGTCACCAGCGCCGTATTTTTTAGCTAAAAGCGTGTAAACAACAATGGTGAAAATCCATGTAGGAATAAATAAGTAGTAAAACGACATTACATCAATTGCGTTTAAGCCAAAGCCAAACACAAGTGCTAACGCCCAAGATGCTATAGCCGGTACGCTGCGGGTAATATGTTTATATTTAGCCCAGTAACGTGTTAGGCCAATTTTAGGAAATAACACATGCTCAGCAAACACAATGCCGCCTACTGGTACAACTAATAAGCCTGCGTAAGTAAGTAGCGGAAGCATTTGAGAAAATACAAACGGGAAACATGCAATAATTACGGTTACAACACCTACAATAGCGGTGGTGCGTTCACGTGATTGATTAAAAAATATAGATTGCGCTGCAAGGCCTGCACGGTAAAGGTTTGCGTTAGCAGTAGTCCAACCGGCAATAATTACAATAACAAAACCAGTCCAACCTAATGCATGGTATGCAACATCGCCCGGATCAAGTGATGAAATAGTTGTTTTAAGTAATACCGCAACACCTGCGCCCATAATACCGGCAGAGATCCACGCTAAGTAATGACCAAAAAACATGCCCACACCTGAAAACAAACCATAGCTTTTGCGTTTAGCAAATCTAAAAATAGCCATGTCGATTAAACCAAAGTGAGTTATTGAGTTAGCAGCCCATGCAAAGCCAATCACTTCTAATAGGCCAATGCCCTTTTCACCATCGGCATTGTTGCCCGTCCATATAGAGGAGTCGCCTATGGTCATAAAGTCGCTAAAGCTAGTTAAAGAGGTAGAACCTAATACGTGATTTGAAAGCTCAGGGAATAACGCGAACGAGCCTGCAATAAATATAACAAATAGCCACGGCGCACACAGCTTTGAAAAGTCAGCAACCGTAGAAAAGCCATACATCGCAACAAATACAACAATAGAGCCAACAGCTAAAACAATGGCTACAAACCAAAAGCTATTTGGATACCAATCAAGTTGCGCAGGTATATCAAACAAAAACCGCACGGCGGTGGAGGATACCGTGATCATCGCGGCCGATATAACACTAAAAATAACCACGTTAGCCCAGTTATAGAGCTTGGTCATAGAGTTACCAGCAATTTTGTTTAAGTAGTTATATAAACTTAAGCGGGTTTCTACTGCAATGGGTGCAGTAATCAGCCACCAAGAACACATTGCTAACAGGTTACCTATTAATAAACCCAGTAGAATGTCGATGGTTGAAGCGCCTAATGCAACAAACGTTGCACCAATAACAAATTCAGTAGCCGCAACATGTTCGCCGGCGTATAGCCCTGCAAAATGCTTCCAGCCGTGAAGCTTATTATTAGCAACAGGAAGTTGCTCTTCGTTTACATCTTTAAATGTTTGTGTGTGTGGACTCGTTGCCATGGTATTTCCTATTGTTAACAGCAAAGCATTTGATACCAATCTGCATAACTATTTAGATAATTTAACGAGTTAAATTATCCCATAACGTCGTTAAAAATTTTATATTTAGAACAACTAGATATAAAAATTTTTGCCTAGTTACAGTGCAATTTTCTTATCGTTAAATAAACCCCATATTCAAGCAGATTGGTATAGAACCTAAATACTTTGCCTTTTATAATTTGGCTTATAAACGCATGATGTTTTGCCACGTTTTGTTTTATTTTTAGTAAAGCAAAACCATCTACATTTATATTTTGCGTTTGCTTGCCTGTCAGTGTGTAAGGCGAGCAAATCACGTTAAAAACTTTGTTTATTTAAAAAGCTGCGTGTTTACTGCTTTTTAAGTGCAGGGTATGCACTAAAAAAATCTTGCCAATGCGTTAAATGATCAACATTTGGGTAAGCACTGTGTACATGATTAACAGAGCCTTGCATATGTTGCCCACCGCTGTAATGCAGTACTTGCATATTGGCGTCAATCCCTGCATTTACGCCGGCTTTACTGTCTTCAATTACTAAGCAATGCTCTGGCTTTACACCCATTTGCTTAGCTGCATGTAAAAATAAATCAGGCGCCGGTTTACCACGCTTAACCTCGCTGCTGGTAAAAACCGTATCGCTAAAGTACTTACTTAAACTCACTACGCTCAACGCTTTTGCGGTGCGTGCTGGGCTGCTGCTAGTAGCAATACAAATAGGCACAGCTAAATTGTTAAGTACGTCTTTTATACCGTCAGTCGTGGTTAGTCCGGTTTCAAATTCGTTTAATAGTGCCTCGCGGTAGTCACCTTCAAAGCTCTCAGGAAGAGTGACATTAAATGCATCCGCTATTTTTTGGCTTACTGTTTTAAAGTTGCAGCCTAAAAAGTGTTGTTGTACATAAGCGCGGTCAATCTCAACGCCTTTTTCAACAAGCATATTAATGAGTACTTGTGCGCTTAAAATTTCGCTATCAATAACAACGCCATCACAATCAAATATCACTAGCTCAATATTAGTATTCATCTTGTCACCTTATTAACACTGTTTGGTTTAGCTAATTTAAATATAACGAGTTAAGCGCGATTAATATTGTGCAACTTTTTAGTGCAACCCAGTTGTGGGCATAAGCCCAATTGTTGAGCATATTCCCTTTATTGCGCGAATATGTCAACACACTGTAAGTATAAAACGCACCAGCTTGGTGAAAATACCGCCAGATAAAACTAAAAACCTTTGTATTTAATAAATTTTATAAAAGCGTGTTGCGACTAAGGTCGTAGTAAAAAAATTACATTAATGTAAAAAGTGTATCTGCAAATTCATTTCATCTGTTTTACAAATCACATCAATCTAATTAATCAGTTTTACCGAAGTTAATAAAATTAATACTATCGTTAACAGATTAACAGCCTGCATCACTGCCGGCACTTTTAAATAGATGAGGTCGACAATGAATACTCAAATAAATAAAACAAAATTAACACTAACTGCACTGGCACTTGCAATGGCATTACCGGCAAGCGCAGCAACAACTCTTACTAAAGATAACGGCGCAGCTGTTGGCGATAACCAAAATTCAATTACTGCTGGCGAACGTGGCAGTGTATTACTAGAAGACGTGCAACTAATTCAAAAACTGCAACGCTTTGCACGTGAGCGTATTCCTGAGCGTGTTGTGCATGCTCGTGGTACTGGCGCACACGGTGTGTTTGTAGCATCAAAAGAGCTAGATGATTTAACAATTGCAGCACCGTTTGCACAAGCTGGTAAAGAAACAGACGTATTTGTTCGTTTTTCATCGGTAATTCACTCAAAAGGCAGCCCAGAAACACTGCGTGACCCACGTGGCTTTGCAACTAAGTTTTACACAGACCAAGGTAACTGGGATTTAGTAGGTAACAACTTACCGGTGTTCTTTATTCGCGATGCGATTAAATTTCCAGACATGGTTCACTCGTTAAAGCCATCACCGGTTGATAACATTCAAGATCCTAACCGTGTATTCGATTTTTTCTCGCACGAACCAGGTTCTACACAAATGCTAACGTGGGTTTACAGCGACTACGGTACACCAGCAAGTCTTCGTAAAATGGACGGTTGGGGTGTACATGCATACAAAATGATTAACAAATCGGGCGATGTTAAATACGTTAAGTTTCATTGGGTAAGCCAACAAGGTATTGATAACCTTGACGCAAAAGAAGTAGCTAAAGTGCAAAGCCAAGACTTCCAACACTTAACACGCGACCTTTACAGCGAAATTGGCAAAGGCAACTTCCCTAAGTGGGATCTGTACATTAAAACGCTTGATCCGTCGCAGCTTGATGACTTTGATTACAACCCGTTAGATGCAACAAAAATGTGGTTAGACATTAAAGAAACTAAAGTAGGAACAATGACCTTAAACCGTATGCCAACTAACTTCTTCCAATCTACGGAACAAGTAGCAATGGCACCGGCAAACATTATTCCAGGTATTGAGCCATCAGAAGACAGACTATTACAAGGTCGTATGTTTTCTTACGCTGATACACAAATGTACCGCCTAGGTACTAACCACCAGCAATTGCCAATTAACCGTGCAAAAGTTGAAGTGGTTAACTACAACCAAGACGGCGCAATGAATATTGGTAACACAACAAGCAATGTGAACTATCAGCCAAGCCAAGAAAACGTAGCTGAAAACCCAATTGCACGTAGAAGTAACACAGAGCTAAAAGGCTTTGTACAACAAGCCGCGATTAAAAAGCAGCAAAACTTCGCGCAAGCAGGTGTTATATACCGTGGTTTTAGCAAGCAAGAACGTACAAACCTAATTAATAACCTAGCAGGCGATTTAGGCAAAGTGCAAAACAGCAGTGTTAAACACAAAATGCTTAGTCACTTTTACAAAGCTGATAGCGAGTACGGTACACGCTTAACTAAAGCTGTAAACGGCGACCTTAAAATGGTTAAACAACTAGCCGCTAACTTATAAGCAACTAGTTAAAAGCAATTAGTCCCAACTAAATAGCTATTTAAACCACAACCATGAGGAAGGAATAAACCCCTTCCTCTTTTATAAGAGACAATTGTTATGCGTAATTTATTAATTATAGTCGCTCTATTTCTGAGCTTTACCAGTAGCGTTTACGCTCAAAATACATCAGATACACAAACACCCAGTACGCAAGTTGAAAGCCAACATTCTGCAAAAACTCAATACGATAGCTTATTTGCTTATTACTTTGCCGCAGCACGCACAAACGACACAGCTGTAATAGAGCAGTTTGTAGATGCCGGTATTCCTATCGACAGCTACAACAATAAAGGCTACACCGCGTTAATGATTGCTACTTACCATGGTAATAAAAACACGGTTAATACACTTTTACACTTAGGCGCTAATGCCTGTCTAGAAGATAACCGTGGCAACACAGCGCTAATGGCCGCTATTTTTAGAGGTGAATTTAGTATCGCTAAAACACTCGTATCACTTGATTGCGACAACGCGCATCAAAACAAAGCCGGTCAAACAGCAGAGCAATTTGCACAAACATTTGGTCAACAAAAAGTTATAGAGTTACTAGCGCAGGTAAATAATGCAAAATAATCTGCACGCAACAAAAAGCCCTAAAATAATAGGGCTTATATTTAATAAAATTAGTCTTATGTTGCAGACGCTATTTGAGGTTGTTTAGGCTTTTCTCGCGTTACAAAGTAACAAATTAGCGAGCCCACTGTTACCAGCACAACCCCCTGCCAAAACGAAGCACTCAGCGTAATAGATAAATACAACGCCGAAATAATAGTAGAAAACACCGGTGTAAAGTACGAAAGCGTTCCCAAAAGCATTAAGTTACCGCCAATAATAGCTTGATTCCACAGTGCATAACCGCTCCCCACGACTACACCAGCTAATAGCAATGTTATGCTTGAGCTGAGCGAAAACGTTAATGGCGCTTCATTACTAAAACCATATTGCGCCCACAAACTCATTGCCGTAACAGTAAAAAATAACGTAATGGCATTTTTACCATTACTCAGCTTTTGCGTTACTACGCAATAAATAGCCCATATAAACGCTGCAGCTAATGCCATTAAATAAGTAGCAGGATTATCAGAAAAGTTAGTCACAAGCGTATCGAGTGACATTTCTTGATCGCCCGTAATACACCAAGCAACGCCTAAAAAAGCAATAATCATGCTTGGGTAAACCCAGTAACTTACTTTTTTACGGCCAATAATAATAGAGAGCAGTATAGTCAGTGTGGGCCATAAATAATTAATAACCGCCATTTCCATTGCCTGATGACGACTATTTGCCATACCAATAGAAAGCGCCAAGCAAATTTCGTACGCTACAAATAACAAAGTACCTATTACCAAGTAACGTTTTGAAAACCCACTAAACTTGGGCACTCCCATAACCAAAATTAAAAATACCGCACTGACAGAATACATAGCCGCCGCACCACCAATGGGGCTAAACAACTCAGAAATATCCCGTAGTAATGCAACTAAGCAACTCCACAGTAATATTGCAGCGACTCCATATAGTGTATATTTATTTTTGCTTATAAAATCCATTTGCCAATCCAAAAGTACTACTCGTAAATTTGAAACTAAACTAACAGTAATTATTTAATTAAACAATTAAAGTTAATAGCTTAAACCTCTCGCCTGTTTTTAACATTCACACTTTTTAGTAATTGACCTTTTGGTCAGTAAAGCTACAATCAATCAATACGTTAAACACGCAAACTTTATAATGACCACACAAATAAAGCCAAATAAAAAAGAAGTCACACGCGAGAAAAACCAAAAACTAATTTTAGATGCCGCCGAGCAATTGTTTTCGCAATTAGGTTACGACGGAGCAAGTATGAGCATGGTTGCTAAAGAAGCGCAGGTGCCAAAAGCTAATATTTTGTATTACTTTAAAAGTAAGGATGGTCTGTACGAGTCTGTAATTGACCGCATAATAGCTAATTGGAACTTAGGGCTCGATAACGTCACAATTAACGACGATCCAGCTACCGTGCTTTATAACTATATTAAAAGCAAAGTAATACTGGCCGTAAATCAGCCAATGCAATCTCGCTTATTTGCTAGTGAAATACTGCGCGGTGCCCCTTATTTACAAAACTACTTTAGAACCAATACCCGCCCTTGGGTTAAACAAAAGGTTGATGTACTTCAAGCATGGATGGACGCAGATAAAATGGATAAGGTTGACCCCTACCATTTGCTCTTTACTATTTGGTCTACCACGCAATATTACGCCGACTTTCAGGCTGAGGTTTTACTCGTAATGAACAAATTAGAGTACGACGAAACCGATGTGGCACAAATTACGCAATCAATTGCCCACATAATTTTAAAAGGTATTGGTCTTAAAATACCTGAGCAAAGTGAGACTTAACCCATGACACCCTTTACTACACCCGATTTATTTGACGATCATCGCGATAACGTGCAAGTAGCAGACAGCGGCCTTTACCACTTTGGTAAAAAAACCACGTTTTATGGCAAAGTAGTTACCGTTACCTGCCCAGAAGATAACTCTTTTGCCGCCGATATATTGCATGAAAATGGTGAAGGTAAAGTATTGGTTATAAACGGGTTTGCGAGCAAACGCTTTGCGTTTATAGGCGATATTATGGCTGAGCGTGCCTTAAGTAATGGCTGGGAAGGCGTAATAATAAATGGCTGTTGCCGAGATATAGAAATACTCGCCACGATGAACTTACCTGTAATGGCGCTAGGCTCTACACCGCGTAGTACCTTAAAGCGCGGCTTTGGTGATAAAAACCAAGCTGTTACCATGCTTAGCACCACCATAGAACCTAACGATTGGGTTTACGCCGATATTAACGGTTTAATCATCAGTAAAACGCCCCTTATTTAGCACTCAAAACTATATAAATAAAGACCAACTTGGTGCATCTGCGCACCAAATTGGTTTGTTTTAGCTCATTTTAATCTCACTATTTCTACAGCCCACATTTACAAATCTCATACAACCCAATAAAACCTGACCAGTTGGACAGGATTTTAATTTATGGCATTCCTCTTGCTTAGTCTAAGCACTATAAAATCAAAACTACCGATTAAAAAGCACAGCTTTAGCAATTGCATTAAATTAGTGATCTATTATAACGCGAAGAAAATGACGCAGTGAGTGCGCTATTTAATCCGATAAAATGATCATGTTTTTAATAAAATTGGTATTCATAATAATAACCAGCCCGCTTTTTAATCACTCTTAACTTAATAAGTAAGTACTTGGTCAGTTTTATAATAATGAGCTGCAAATGAGTGATAAAAAAAACAACAAAGGTATATTTTGCAATCACGGTCCTACCCTGTGGCAAACAAACCACTCTGGAGTGCTTGCAAACAATCGCTTAGCTGTAAAAGATGTATTTGCAGTAAAGGGCGAGCGTAACAGCGCAGGCAACCCAAACTGGTTTAAAACAGCTAAACCGGCTCAAAATACGGCAAGCTCGGTTAATAAGCTCATGACCGCTGGTTGTAACTTTATAGGCTTTACCCATACTGACGAACTGGCTTATAGCTTAGAGGGTAATAATATACATTATGGCGCTGCGCAAAATCCTAAATTAAAAGGACATGCTTGCGGTGGTTCGAGTATGGGGTCTGCTGCTGCAGTTGCTGCAAACTTAGCTGATATTGGCTTAGGCACCGACACCGGCGGCTCAATTAGAATACCCGCCAGCTATTGTGGTTTATATGGCATAAGGCCAAGCCATAACGTGATTGAAAAAGACGGCCTAATACCGTTGGCTCCCCCTTTTGATACCATAGGTTGGCTTACCCAAAGCGCCGAGCTATTAAGCAGCGTTGGCGATATATTATTACCACATCAAGCAATTAATAAAGTAAATACGCTGGTTATTTGCGAAGCACTATTTGAACTCGTTGACCCTGCTTTACAAGCCCCACTTAAACAATTGCTTGAAAAAACCAAGCCTAATTTTAAGCACCATAAAGAATTTGAACTACCTAACAGCAACTTATTAAATGAACTTGCTGATAGTTTTAGAGTACTGCAAGGGCGAGCAATCGCAAAAACGCATAAAGATTGGCTTCAATTGCCGGGGCAACTTCCCCAGTTTGCTCCAGCAATTGCGGCACGTTTTGATATGGCGCTTGCCCTAACTGATCAAGAAGAACAAGAAGCACTAAAAGTGCAAACCCAATGGCAAACACTAATAGCTAAAAACCTAAATACAAACAGCTGTTTATTTTTGCCAACCACCCCCACAACCGCACCTAAATTAGGCGCCGACACAAGCGCCTTACGCATGCAAATTATTACGCTTTCGGCAATTGCAGGGCTTAGTGGCTCAGCGCAAGTGCATTTACCGCTAGCTGATTTAGCAAATGATCATCCGTATGGTTTTTCATTAATGATGAGCCACGGTAACGATAAAAGCCTACTTGCTTGCGTTAAGCACCTAGCTGCACACTTTAAACAGGACACACCGGCATGACCACACACAACATTGCATTTACCGCGTCTCATTTTTCGGCCACTGAGGCGGGTATAAATATACTAAAACAAGGCGGTACAGCTACCGAGGCTATGGTAGCGGCTGCCGCTGCTATTAGCGTTGTATACCCACATATGAACTCAATTGGTGGCGACAGCTTTTGGCTTATCGATAACCCAAACCAAAAAACGCCCACAGCTATTGACGCCTGCGGCCGCGCAGCAACTAATACAACGGCATATAACTCGCTCACGCAAATACCAGAGCGCGGCGGATTAAGCGCACTTACTCAAGCGGGCACAATACGCGGCTGGCAAAAGGCGCTTGAACTAGATGAGCACGCAGCACTACCACTGTCACAAATTTTAGCACCCGCTATTGAGCTTGCGCGCGAGGGTTTTACCGTTACAAAAAGCTTGCAAGCAGGCTGCGAAAAGCTAGCCACTGCTAACAATACCAATGACGCGTTTAAAAACCTCTACATACCCAATGGCAAGCCCTTACAAGCAGGTCAACATTTTAAAAACCCTAAACTTGCAGCAATGTTTGAATACCTAGCAAAACATGGTTTAAACGCATTTTATGAAGGCGCACTTGCCAACTCATTTGCCGCCGACTTAGCAAAAGCAGGCAGCTCAATTACCGCAGGTGACATTGCAAATACTAAAGCCGAGGTAGTTACTGCGCTAAATGCAAACCTCAGTGGTATTGATTGCTACAACTTACCCGCGCCAACACAGGGCGTGCATTCACTACAAATAATTGGTGCCGTAAATAAGTTAAAGCATTTAGCTAAAACCGATGCCGACTGGACGCACTTAATTGTTGAGGCAACTAAGCAAAGCTTTACCCATCGCCCTACCCTTTGGGCTGACCCTGATGTGTTGGGGGATGATTATAAAAACGCACTAACCGATGATCGCTTAAGCGAACTTGCTAACAATATTGATATGAGTAAAGCCAAAAAATGGCCATTTAACGCAGAGCCTGGCGATACTGTGTGGATGGCAGCCAGAGATAAAAACGGGCAATTAGTCAGCTTTATTCAAAGTATTTACTGGGAATTTGGCAGCGGAATATTAATGAGTGAAGGCGGCTTTGTGTGGAATAACCGTGGTTTAAGCTTTAGTTTAAACAATCAAGATATTGCTGCGAGTAACAATAATAATGCCCTTGCTCCTAATAAAAAGCCCGCTCATACACTTAACCCAGCACTGGCAAAGTTTAGCGATGGTCGTCGACTTGCTTACGGAACAATGGGCGGTGAAGGGCAGCCACAAACTCAAGCCGCTGTTTTTGCAGGCTACGCATGGCGAAATAAATCTATTAAACAAGCAATTAGCGACCCTCGTTGGTTACTTGGACGCACATGGGGCGATACGAGTACAAATTTAAAAATTGAAAAAGGGTTAGTTTTTCATATAGAACATGAATTAAATCAACGTGACCACGATTGGGTAAGCGTTGATAATAATAACGAAATGATGGGGCACGCTGGGGCGATTTTAGATACACCTACAAGCCTTGAAGCTGCAACAGATCCTCGTTCAGATGGACGTGCAACAGTAACTACAGCAGGAACACAATGTCAGAAATAATAAATCAATGGCCAATTATAGTAGCCTTAATAGCAACCGGTATTTTTGCCGGTATTTTAGCAGGACTTTTTGGTGTAGGCGGCGGTATTGTTATCGTCCCTGTGCTGTATTTTTTACTGCAAGGTTTTGGCGTAAGCCCAGAATCGGCAATGATGATAGCCACCGCCACATCACTTGCAACCATAGTGCCTACTTCGCTTTCATCTATTCGCTCGCATCATAGCAAAGGGAATATTGACCTTGCGCTAATAAAATACTGGGCACCATTTATTTTAGTTATGGCCGTTGTAGGCAGCTACTTAGCGCACTCAATACGCGGTAATGCACTGGTACTTATGTTTGCCTGTATTGCTATTTTAGTCAGTTTAAACATGCTATTTAGAGCCGGCGCACCCGCGCTTGTAAAACAACTACCAGGTAAATTTGGTCAAGGCGTTATGGCAAGTATTGTAGGTGGTTTGTCGGTAATGATTGGCATAGGCGGCGGCACTATTGGCGTACCTATGCTAAACGCATTTAATGTACGTGCCCATGTTGCAGTAGGTACTGCGGCCGTTTTTGGTTTATTGATTGCGCTACCTGGCGTTATTACCTTATTAAGTATTGGCACAACGCCAACCGATGCTCCCCTAGGTACGTGGGGGTTGGTTAACCTCCCGGCCTTTTTTCTTATTATTCCGCTGACTATTTTATTTGCGCCTATTGGCGTAAAAATTGGTAGCAAGCTGGATCAAAAACAACTAAAACGCGCCTTTGCCGTTGTATTAATGATAACCGGCATACGCATGCTTATTCAGACTCTGGGAGCCTAAAATATGTTTAATAACACGCAAGTTCAAACCTTAAACCCACCACAGCGTTTATTAATGGGACCAGGCCCAATTAATGCCGACCCTCGTGTTTTACGTGCTATGTCGGCGCAGCTTATAGGCCAATACGACCCAGTAATGACCGGTTTTATGAACGAAACCATGGCACGTTACCGCGAAATTTTTAAATCTAAAAACGAATGGACCATGCTAATAGACGGCACATCGCGCGCAGGGATTGAAGCCGTATTATGCTCAATTTTACGCCCAGGCGATAAAGTACTTGTGCCAATTATGGGGCGCTTTGGCCACCTACTTGCTGAAATAGCAGAACGCGTTGGCGCAAAGGTGCACACAATAGAAGTACCGTGGGGCGAAGTGTTTACGCCAGAGCAAATCGAAAAAGCCATTGTTGATGTAAAACCCCATGTACTTGCTATGGTACAAGGCGATACATCCACCACCATGAACCAACCTCTTGAGCATATTGGCGATATTTGCCAAAAGCACGATGTACTATTTTATTGCGATGCCACCGCCTCTATTGTGGGTAACGAACTTCCTGCCGATGAGTGGAAACTCGATGCACTTTCGGTTGGTCTGCAAAAGTGTTTAGGCGGACCTTCTGGGTCTGCGCCATTAACGCTTAGCGACAAATGCGCTGATTGGATCCAAAAACGCAAAAAGGTAGAAGCAGGCATTCGCACGGCCGATCATACCGACGGCACAGAACCCTTTGTACGCTCTAACTATTTTGATTTAGGTATGATCATGAATTACTGGGGAGAAGAGCGCCTCAACCATCATACCGAAGCCACCAGCATGCTGTACTGTGCCTCAGAATGCGCCCGCATAGTCATTGAAGAAGGCGTGGATAACTGCGTAGCGCGCCACAAATTACATGGAGATGCCATGCTAACGGGTATTCAAGCGCTCGGCTTAAATGTATTTGGTGATTTAACACATAAAATGAACAACGTACTGGGTGTGTATATACCCGAGGGCATTAATGCCGATCACGTACGCGGACAAATGCTAACCGATTTTGGAATAGAAATTGGCACCTCATTTGGACCACTGCATGGCAAAATTTGGCGTATTGGCACCATGGGTTACAACGCCCGTAAAGATGCCGTATTACAAACATTGGCAAGCTTAGACGCTTGCTTGCATGCCAACGGTTATAAAGGCCCTAAAGGCGAAGCCGCTATTGCCGCCCTTGCCCATTATAAATAAAAAAAGGATTTAGCATGACGATTGAATGCCCACAACACAGCCCTTTATTAGATAAAGAACTTGCTGATGAATACGCAACACGCGCTTTATCTCGCTGTAAAACCCTCAGCGCGCTATCGCAAATGCAAGCCGGTATTCACCGCGTGTACTTATCAAAAGAGCACAAAGAGTGTAACGCTGTTACTGCATCGTGGATGGTTGAGGCAGGCATGCAATCGTGGCAAGACGAAGTGGGCAACCTTTGGGGTCGGCTTAAATCATCAAACCCACATGCTAAACGTTTAATTATAGGATCGCACCTCGATACAGTACCAAACGCAGGTGCGTTTGATGGTATTTTAGGTGTGTTACTTGGTATTGAAATAGCCGCCCTTGCACATAAGTTAAAGCTCGACCTGCCCTTTCATTTAGATGTAGTGGGCTTTTGCGATGAAGAAGGCACCCGCTTTGCCACCACTTTAATTGGCTCAAAAGCCCTCGCTAACGAATTTGACCCACAGTGGCTAAATATACAAGATACAAGCGGTATAACTATGCGCCAAGCCATGCTCGACTTTGGCCTAAACCCTAACGACTACGCAAAGGCCGCACTAAACAAAAACGAATTACTTGGTTACTGGGAAACTCATATTGAACAAGGTCCTGTACTCGAATCGGTTAATCAGGCGTTAGGGGTTGTAACGGCTATTGCAGGGGCAAAACGCGCCATGCTTACCCTAACAGGCCAAAGCGGTCATGCGGGTACAACCCCAATGAACTTGAGGCAGGATTCACTAGCAGGCTGCGCTGAATTAGTAACCGAAATTGAAAAACTAGCAAGTAATGCTAAAAATGGCGAAGTTGCCACCGTAGGGCAAATACAGTCTCGCCCTGGGGCTACAAACGTGATTGCAGGCAAAACAACCATAAGCCTAGACGCACGCGCACAAAGCGACACCGATCTCGCTAACTTACTAAGCGCCATACAAAGCAGCGCACAATCTATAGCAAGCAAACGCAATTTAACACTTGATTGGCAATGGACTCATGCCGCCGGTGCCGTAGCGTGCGATACTCAAATTCAGCATTTGTTTTCAAGCGCATGTAAACTCAATAACCAAGCATCGCCTCCACTTGCCTCAGGCGCAGGGCACGATGCAATGGCTATAGCTCCAATTTGTCCCGTTGGCATGTTGTTTATACGCAGCCCTGGCGGTATAAGCCATCACCCAGCAGAAGCGGTTATCGACAGCGATGTAACAAAGGCACTCAGTGTAATGTACAGCGCGCTTTTACTTTATGTGAAAGAGTGTGAGTGATTTAAGGTAATCGAGTAAACCAAGTATATTAACTTGGTATGCTTAGGGGCTTAAACCTCCTCAAAGTCATTTAGAGGTTATTACTGAAGGCAGGTAAATGCAGGAATATACGTTATTTAAAGTAGCTTTATCGGGCTGCCCTTTGCTCTTTTAGGCTAAGGCGTTTATGTGAGCTATATACATGTTGAATGCTTGTACCATTAACCAAATATGCATCCATTTCGACGGTAATTAAACCCGATAATGGCTTGATTTCTAGAACACCCAACTCACCTAAATTTGCAGATAGTAAAGTATTATTCCTAAAAGCGAACAAAGTTTTGTCAGTATCTCGTAAGTCGCCATTCACATATAATTTAGCACCACTAAACCAAGCGTTAATTATTTTAACTTTGATTGACTTAACAGTAAATTCAAAGGATTTTCTCATCAGATCTCCATACCCAGAAAATGTAATTATTATACTTTATGTTCTTATGTGTTTGGCGCACAACCATTTTCGTTTAATACCCGCTTAGTCGATGCTGGGTAATTTTTTAGTGCAGCCAAAGGGCGAATTGGCCGCTGAACCAAATTACCTGAGCAGTTTGGGCACACGTTATTTAACAGCGTTTGAGCACAGCCAGAACAAAACGTGCATTCAAATGAACAAATAAAAGCCTCACTGGACTCTGCAGGTAGATTCTTATCACAACATTCACAATTAGGTCTTAAATCTAGCATTTAGCGCTCCCTTTTATCCACCCAATGCTGAGTAAATATCTATTACCTTTTATAACTTTTGATACCTGATGCTCACTTACATCAGGGCGGAATAGCTTAACCCGCTTTGTTTCAAATATCGGATTACTGCAAATAAACTCACCACCCAAATCTGCTTCTTTAAGCACTATATTCAATCGATAGTGTTTACCAGATTCAACTTTGTCTGTGTGTGGTGCTATTTCACTTCCTTGTGGGAATTTAAGCAAGTAAGTATCAAATTTAATTGGCCACGTAGCACCACAAATCAACATTTTATCGTAGCCTGATTTTTGTCGGCCTCGCTCCCAACAAAATAATTTACTCAAAAAAAACATACAATCCCTCGAAACAGCTAACAAGCTGCAGGTTAACTCGTTATTTTATTTTTCTTGATAAACAAACCATAGCCGAGTTCATATTTTGATTCAATCGTTTACTGTATTTTACGTGGGATATAAAAGGGAGTTTTAATGGTGCTTTGATTGGCGTTTTAAAAGGCATTATGGTGGCTATAATTACCTAGCAAATCAAAATATAGCCACCCGTTTTACTTTAATGCTTATTTAAAGACTTATTTAATCGTTACCTTTGCATCACTTACCCATGTTTCAGTTATAGCTTCATCATTTTTATCAACTAAATACGCGCGTATGTTCACCGGATTATTGTTAGCTTGTTTGTAGTCAAATGCTAATCGCCATTGGTTTGTACCAACTACCGGATAAACCCCAATAGGCTCTAGTATTTCGCCGTTGCTGGCTTCAACAATCGGCTTTATACCACTTTTGTTATCTAAGCCTTTAAATACTGGACCTTCAAAATCAATCACCATCTTGTTAACACCTTCAGGAATAGGCTGGCCGGGAATTCCGCCTAAGCCTTGGCGAGTATTTACAACGCTTGCAAGCGTTTTTGATTTTGGATCGAGTGGACGCCATTCAATATCATAAGAAAAGGTAAACTCATCACCTTTGCGCGCCTCTTTTTCGGGCACCCAATAGGCAACAATGTTGTCAAACGTTTCATCTTTTGTTGGAATCTCGATTAACTGAACTGCGCCTTTGCCCCAATCGTCAGTAGGTTTTATCCACGCTGATGAACGCTTATCGTAAAATACGCCGTCGTCTTGGTAGTTCTTAAAGTCACGATCTCTTTGGATTAAACCAAACCCTTTTGGGTTCTCATCAATAAAACTATTGGTCGACACCGACTGAGGATTATTTAATGGGCGCCAAACGTATTGACCCGATCCTGTGTGAATAGCCAGTCCATCACTGTCGTGAATTTCTGGGCGCCAGTCTTTAGCTTCTGTTTTATCTTTTTGTGAGTACCAATACATACTAGTTAGCGGTGCTACACCTAAGCGTTCAACATCGGCGCGCATATACAAATTAGCGCTCACTGAGGTGATATGGCCTTTAGCTTCTTTGTTATCTTTACTTAAACCAAACCGATAAGCACCAGTGATAGAAGGCCCTTCAAGCAATGCCCAAACAGACACACTTTCACCTTTTCTCTCTGCGGGGCCAATCCAAAATGCAGAAAAGCGCGGAAATTCTTCTGGCTGATTCATACCCGTATTAATTGCAATACCTCGAGCCGACAGTCCATATTGCCCCTCTGGCCCATCAGTTCTAAAATAAGACGCGCCTAAAAAAGATATCCAATCTGGTTTCATATCTGGGCGCATTATTCTAAAGCCTGCAAATCCAAACCCTTCTGGGAGATCGTTAGCAGGGCTGTCATCAGGCATATCAAAAACATCATTACTAAAAGGTACATTTTGTACCTGATTTTCATCGTCTCTGATGTAAATACTTACTGGCTCAGGGAAGTATCGGCCAGGGTAAAATAATTGTACAGGTGCCTTTTTTCCACTTGGATATAAAGTTTCATCTTCTTTAAAGCGTATTTTCCAATGTTCGTCATACGTAATTTTATCGATTAACTCCGGCGCTGGTACTGCAGTTGGCGTATAGGGCTTTTCGGCTGAAGCTTTTGCTAGGGCTTTTAAGTCTTCGAATGAAAACTGCGTTTTATCTATTGCTTCTGTCGCGTAAGACGACATCGAAGTGCTAAAAATAATTGCGATAAATAACTTTAATTTCATAAAAAGAATGTCCAATAAATTGAGTCAAATAAAAATGGGAACGCTGCTCGAACGTATGTTTAACTTAAAGTTCTGTATGGATATTACGTGACGAAATATGAACTCGCGTTTACTAAAATATTGTTATTTGATTCTTAGTTAATTTGTTTTTGGGGCGGCGCGTTTGGTGATGTCACTGAAGTGAAAATAAGTGGGGATAGAGCAATTTATTACTAGATCGCTGGTATTCAAATGGATAAGGCTTGTATTTAGGTGGTGGAAAACGAAGAGGCTCACCACTTTTAAAACTTGCAATTAATGGCTGAATTTTACTTGGGCCTCACTTCAGGGCATGTTTTGAAGTTAATTTTTCAATGGCGTCTTTAGCTTCTTTCAAACTTACACCATGAACAGATCTATAATATTTTATTGCTCTAACTTTATGACCTGATTTTAAAGCAACAATAACATCACCTTCAGTTACGCTGCCATGTTTAGGTATTGAGTTACCAAATATTAATATAAATAAAACTGCAATAACCGCTAAAACACCCCAAATATATTCAATTTCCATAAATATCCTCGATGTTCGAAAAATAATGAGCCTGTAGATTAACTCGTTTTTTATTTGTTTTTATTGATAAACAAACCAGAGCTGAGTTCCTATTTTGTTTGTAATAATGTTCACCAAGAGCAAAATGTATTTTTATCTTATTTTAATTATTCTTATTGGCTACTGGTTAAATAACCTTTCGCATTTTATTTAATAACTCGTAGCATGCTTTATACAACAGTATTTCCATGTCTTCGTTATGGTACAAAGGACCCCAACGAAAAAAGCCTCTTAAGCTAAATTTTTTAGCTATGAATTCGAGCCACGTAACAGATTTAGAAACGCTGAACGTTTTAATCGTCTTATTGTGTTTAATGTTATACAAGCGCGATACTAACTTAACTTTTGGTCGCCAAAATAGCGGAATAATAGCTGTATCAAAATCTATAGTGAATGCATCACCACCATGCAAAGTAACTATAACAACATCTAAACCAATATCTGACTTTTTAGGATCTTTAATAGACGAAATGCTGTGAAGACAAAAAATATCTTCAAGCTTCTTGTGCATATGATCTTGTAGTGAATCGCCCGTTATATAAAAAAACGACTCTACCTTAGAAAAATGGCTGTTATTAGCTACAGCTAACGATCCCAAATAAACATTTGGCTTTTCAGAGCTAAACCAATCGAATAGCAAATTTAAATTCCTTTTTATTTATGCCGAATAAATAGTCCGTAAGGTTGTTATCTAAGGTTAGGATGAAGGCGCAAAAACCAGCTGTTTTTGTTCTGCTTTACGATTTATTATTTACGCTCAACTCTTTTACGACGTAATTGAATACCAAGTAATGTACCTAATAAAACAGCAATAACATGCAGCAAAGCTGAAATTAAATATATCAAAAGCTCCATTGGTATTTTTAACAAAATGTATAGTAAGGCACCCACACTCAGATCAATAAACCAATAAACCGCCGCAACTAAAAAGGCTTGCTTATAGGGACTCACTGTTTGCTTATAGCCTAAGTAACAATACACGATTAAAGAGGTTAAAAATCCGAGGACATAATGAGTAAAAATGTATGATGTACTTTGAGTCATCTCATCAAAGCCAACAATATTTGTTGCTATTGTTGATAAAGCAATTAGCAATAAATACAAGCCTACTGAAAAGAGTACAATCCTAGAGTATTTCACGATAATCCTTTAGCAATACAACGAGGCTGTAGAATAGCTCTAACAGCCAAATTTAATTAAATAATGAGTTTCTTTAATTAACTCTAAGCATGTTAATACAATATGTAATAAATGTATTACCGATTAAACAGGCTGTTTTCTTAAAAAGAGTAATTCTACAATCTCAACGCCCGCATAAGGGGCTGATAATAACTTGTAGTAATGTGTAGCAAAGAGTACTAAGCAAACAGTTAGTAGTCGCTTGTTAGTAGTTTATACCACTAACCTCACGTAGAAATTTTTAATAAAAACAAACCTAACCCGCCGAATAAAGTTAAAAATACCACCAACATTATAATCAGCGTTTTGGATTCACCTAATGATTGCATTAATCCCATTTCAGTCGGTAATACTTGCTCAAGCAGACTTGGCTCTTTAATTTTGTTTTTTTGACCTCTATCCATAATACACATTCCATATAGAACTAATACTGCTAACGAGCTTGTAGATTAAATCGTTTTTTATTTGTTTTTATTGATAAGCAAACCATAGCTGAGTTCCTATTTTGGTTCAATCTTTTACTGTATTTCACGTGGAATATAAAAAGAGTTAGCTGTTGTTTTAATTGGCATTTTGGAAGGTATTACGGGAAAGTTTAGTGTGGTTGGCTTTTTACTCTTTCTTTCATTGTAGCTCAGCTTTTTGCGTGACAAATAAAACCTAACCAACTGATATAATTTATTATTTATGTAAAAGTTAGAATGTATTTCATCCTAACTCTTTAGCTTTTTTTTAACTCTATTTTTGAAACGTAAAATACAATACCAGCAACAAGACCTACTATAGAAAATAAAAACAATTGTAAAAAGCTATATCCATAACCTATTAACGTAATTGAACCATTTTCGACCAATACCTTACCATTAATAATTGAGCTATCTAAACCTGAAGGGAAAACAAAAAAGAAAGAAACTAAGCAAGTAGATATAACTGAAGATTTGAGCACTGTATTTAGCGAATAACCACCGCTTTTAGTGATAAATTTATAAATGGGAAATGCTGTTACTGGAACCAAAATTAGAACAACTATTAACGTCCAAATAAATATACCAAAAGGCATAATAGTAAATTTCATTTCAATTGCCATTGGCACTAAAAATACAACAATTAAAGAGGCTAAAATAAAGCTAAATATTGTTCTCAACTCGAAACCTTCTTAGAAAGCCAACGCCTGCCATAACCGATTTGTGGCGCTCTTGCACAAATCCGGTTAATGGTTTTGTTGTGTAACGTCACCGTCAAGTCCAAATTTTTTCCTGTTCAAAACTAGCGCTGCCAGCACAGTTACTCCTAACACTGTACCCACAGGGAACATGAAGAGTAACAATGTTGAATATATTATTAGTGCCCAAAAAAGCCACTCAGTTCGATAGTTTAAGCCCACAACGGAAAATGTTAAAAAGCAAAGCGCAACTAAAAATAAGATGAACCCTGTTACTGTAGACAAAGCTGTTGATGACATTTCTTCTTGTGATATTTTAGGTTCATTATTACCAAACAGCGTTATCTCTTGAAATGAAGAGGACATAATTAAATACGAATCAACAATCCCCCAAAGTGGTGCCCAGAAAAGCAATAATCCCAAAACTGCGACGTATTTCCCTATAGTTTCCTTGTTCATCATCTCTCCTCACGTAGTTATATAACGAGCCTGTTAACAGGCAGAAAATAGTTGGTTAAATTAGTAAAAAAGGAGCAAAATCAACTATTTTTGTCCTTGTTTAACAGCCTGTTATGCATTGTTTACCCTACAGTCAATTGTTGCGTTAATCTTTGGTGGGTAGACAGAACCAAACTGACTATGCGAGCCATAAGTACCCATTTTATATTTTTTTACGTATATATCACTTGGTTTGCATAACTCTTTTCCTTTGAGCTCTACCAATTCGAGCATATCTGTTTCATTGAGATCGGTATGACCAAGAACCTCAATTGAATACGTCCCATCAGAGTTTTTGCTTACATCGCTATATTGGACTATGACACCTTTATAAGTTTTCATACCAACACAACCAGAGATTATTAATATGACTAAAGGTAGATACTTTTTCATGCTTATCCTTAAACACCTAACAGCTTATTGAACACCACTTTGGGGATTTATAGCACCCCAAAACGGCGTATATTACAGTGTTCAATAATTCCACTAAATAACTTTAATGTAAACAAGTAATTAAATATGTTACAAAAAGCCCTTTATTATTTTTCACCAAAACGGTGTTTAATAATGTTATTGGACAAAACAAAAATAGAGCTTTATTTATGTAGCTACCTTTACAACCATAATTTACAAACGGACGGATACTAAGGGCTAGTTAAGGCTTATTGAGGCTTACTTATACTGGTTTAGCATTTTTATACGCTTTAATAGTTGGCGTTTAGACTTGTTCGGTGAAAAACTCGAGTAAAGAACAAAAGAAAGTTGTAGGAAAATTTTGGCTTTATGTATTTAGCGCGTAATTAGCTAAAGCATTGGTGAGATAAGCGAGCCATAAACATATTGATTGATACAGACTCGCTGAGATATTTATGATAAAAACGAATGAGTGAGGTATTTACTTTACTTCAAAATTCACATGATCAAAGTATGGGTTTTTCTCACGCGCTTTAAGTATACTAATTGTAGTGAGCACAATGAGTTGCAACTCGCTATTTACGCTAACAACTATGCATTCGTCTCTATTAGCATTGCGCTTTGTGTCAGTTGCTATCCCGCATACACCATCACCATTTTTTAATATAAGCTCAATGCTTAAATGGTGCATACAAGCAATTTCGATGTAGTCGTATTGGTTGCAACTGATCATAACGTCCTCTTTATTTAGTCGGTTTAAAAACCATTAAAAAAGCAATAACAACAAGGTTGGCTATATACCACAAATCTTTAATTACAAATTGCCCTAAGCGTTCCAGTAAAGTGGAAGAGCTAAATGCACCGGTTGCAGTAATTAAGAATGTTTGGGTCATCATAAATACGCTAAGCCACTTACAATAATTAGCTTTTTATTATTTAAAAATAACCCTAAGCCCAATAACACAGCAAATAATACATCAAACCCGCCAATCACGTTAGACGCGCCTTGTACGCTAAATACCGTGTATAACCATGACATAAACGGTGAGGTTTCTACTAAACTTACAATGCCTTTTGCTTCAAATTCATAAAACTTCATGCCGCCAATCCACAATAAAACCATAGCAACCGGTATAAAGTTTAAAAGTACGTGTTGTTTGTCGGTAAGTTTGTCTTTATAAAACAAAAACAAATACAAAGGCACTACAGCAAAGTATTTAATTATGCCCTGCCCGCTACCAATGATTGGAAAGCCGCCAAGTTGAGCCATCCAACGGTAACTGGCAAACAAGGTAAGTAATGCAACTAAACTTATAATTGCTGCAAGTAAAAGTGCTGGCGTAGGTTTCATTAGTTTAAGGTGAGCGAGCACGGTGGCAAACGCTAAGGCAATCATAAAGGAGCCACTAATTAAACCTAATGCAGATACAGACATTAGCGAGTCAACGCCATAAAAACTAAACGTAGCCCTTAACGTATTAGGGTTTGATCCTAACGCAAACGACAAGCCAAGTAGCAAAAAGCTAGTCGTTAATAAAAAAGTAATCACGTTATTGGTTAGTTTTAAGTTCATTGTATTTCCAAGTATTCGTTGAGGTTTATAAAGACCTTACGAACCTATAAAACAATTCAAGCTAACTCTTAAAAATCAGAGTTAATTAAGCACACTGTAAGCTCTTATCGGGTAATGTAATCAATCACTTTAGTTTATAGTTTATTTCCTCTTTATTAATAAAATTAAATAAGTCTAATATTCATATGATGTGCGTCATCTTTTTTATTATTAAATGAAGTAGAATAACGTCGCCTTTTCAATAAACAGAATGCAAGCATTTCTAAAACTTAGGGATATTTTAATGAAGGGTACTGATATTCGAGTTACCTCTGGACTGATTTCTATAGCCATTGTTTTACTACTTTGGTTTGCTGTACCGCCTCCGCAAGGTGTTACCGAAAACGCATGGCATTTGCTCGCTTTATTTATTGGTACTGTTGTTGCCATTATTGGTAAAGCAATGCCTATTGGCGCCATTGCTATTTTAGCTATTACTTCTGTTGCGTTAACCGGCGTAACTAATGACAGCCCATCTGGCGCTATTAAAGATGCATTAAGTGGCTTTTCTAATTCATTAATTTGGTTGATTGGTATTGCTATTATTATTTCTCGGGGTTTAGCTAAAACTGGTTTGGGAAATCGTATTGGCTATAATTTTATTTCTCTTTTTGGTAAAAAAACAGTTGGTATTGGCTATGCACTCGCACTTTCTGAACTTGTTATAGCACCTGTAACGCCAAGTAATACCGCGCGAGGCGGCGCTATTATTCACCCAATTATGAAGTCGATAGCAACAAGCTTTGGCTCTTCCCCTGAGGAAGGCACCTCTCGTAAAATTGGGCACTACCTTGCTTTAGTTAGCTACCATATAAACCCTATTACATCAGCTATGTTTATTACAGCGACTGCGCCAAACCCTCTAATTGTAAAACTGATTGCTGATGCTACCGGTGCAAATATCAGTATTACTTGGAGTACGTGGGCGCTGGCAGCGCTTGTTCCTGGTTTGCTATGTATTGCCCTTGTGCCTTTGGTTGTTTATGCCATTTACCCACCTGAAGTTAAAAGTACGCCCGACGCTAAAACCTACGCAGAATCTAAATTAACTGAAATGGGCCCAATGAGTTATGGCGAAAAAATAATGGTGGGTGTTTTTGCTATGCTGCTTGTTTTATGGGCCGGCGTACCTGCAATGATTTTAGGGGCTGACTACGCAGTTAACACAACCGCAGTGGCCTTTTTAGGTTTATCGGTTTTATTAGTGACTGGTGTATTAAGCTGGGACGATGTACTTAAAGAAAAGTCTGCGTGGGATACCGTTGTTTGGTTTTCAGCATTAGTAATGATGGCCACTTTTTTAAATAAACTAGGTTTGGTAACGTGGTTTTCAACACTTGTTGAGAGCAATATTGCGCAACTGGGCTTTGACTGGATTGTATCGGCCATTATATTGGTAGCTGTATATTTTTACGCTCATTACTTTTTTGCGAGTACTACAGCACATATTACTGCTATGTTTGCCGCATTTTACGCCGCAGGTTTAGCGCTTGGCGCTCCGCCTTTATTTTTAGGTTTACTGTTAGCTGGCGCTTCATCACTGATGATGTCGTTAACGCATTACGCAACAGGCACATCACCCATAGTGTTTGGCTCAGGCTATGTATCGTTAAAAGACTGGTGGGTAATGGGCCTTATAATGAGCGTTATTAATTTAAGTGTATGGGGAATTGTTGGCGGGCTTTGGTGGAAAGCACTTGGGTATTGGTAGTATTGCCTTTGTTAGCTTGGCTTGCACATTTAATACTGCGCACTTATCTTGATTAGTTCTACAAATATAAACATTAAGGCTGTTGCAAGGGAGCACTATGGTTTTTAAATTCATAAAAGCAGCATATTCAGACAGAGACTACTTATTAAGCCTCAGAAAACTAACTATGGTTGAACACTTAGAAAATGCCGGGTTATTTTTAACAGATCAACAGCATGTTTTAAGGCTTAATGATCAATATGACTGCTCCCATCTTATAGTTATAAATGAGGTACCAATTGGTACTTTAAAATACCAAACGCACGCTCAACACGTTGAAATAATGCAATTACAAATACATCCATTGCACCAAAATAAAGGGTATGGGAAAGCGGTTATTGAACAAGTTATTACAAGTGCGCAGTCAAAACCCATTAAACTCACCGTGCTTAAAAACAACCCAGCATTAGGACTTTACAAGCGGCTGGGTTTTACTATAACGGATGAGGATAATTACGAGTACCACATGCAAACGCGAGCTACTCGTAGCTAAAATTAGTCGCTTTGATCTCTGAAGTCTTTTTTTCTGAAAATAGTTAAATGCCAACCCCAATGCAAAGAGCCTAATCTTAAAAAGATAGTCGTGAAAAATGAGCCTAAAATACACCAAATGTAATCTACATTAAGGCTAAATAAAGCGGCATAAACTGCACCACCCGCTAAACACGCAGAGGCGTAAGGTTCGCTGCGCATAACAGTTGGCACCTCACGGCAAATTACGTCGCGTATTAGACCACCAAATATACCTGTAGTGATACCCATGGTAATTGCGACCACCATGCCAGAGCCATTAATGAGTGCTTTTTCTATCCCCATAATATTAAATAACGCCATACCCACAGCGTCTACCAATAAAAAGTAGTAGTTATTAACGCGCGGTAAGTATCGAATAAATGCAATTGTTGCTATAACGGCCCCATAGGTTGAATATAAATACTCTGGGGTAGCAATCCAAAATACTGGTTTGTTTAAAAGTATATCTCTGAGGGTACCGCCCCCTAATGCTGTAACGGTTGCAACCACTACGACGCCAAAGCCACTAATGTTTTTTTCATACCCAAGCAATGCCCCTGCAACAGCAAAAAATGCAACACCGAGTAACCCTAGTACCATAAAGTATTCAGCAGTCATGGTAATTCCTTTTTAAAGTTTATTAGGAGTTGTATCAACTTACGTGCCAAAAAACTAAGTAAATACAAATAAACTCATAATTTAAGTAACTGAAATTTATAAGCTTATTTCATTTATTAAAAAATATTAGCTATGTGATATTTAGTGAAGGATTAACAAGAGTAATTATTTTAATTATGGGTAGTTTTTACACGTTAAAGTACAGAGGGATTTTGTTACAGAGTTGCAGTCGAGCACTTTTAAATTTTAAGCAAAAATTAAATGAACAATAAAGCTATTACCAATATTACAAAAATAATAGGCAATATTGCATGTTGCCAGTTTTGTTCTTTATTTTGATTATAGAGTGTTTGCATTGAGCTTTTATCATTATTGGTAAAACTATGCTGGCACTGCATACAGTTTTGGGCTTTTATGCTCACCCAAGTACCACATTTAATACATGCGTAACACCTCGACAGTTTATCAAACTCGTTTGTGTTCCTAAATATTCTCATTTATCACCTCATTGATTTTCGCCGCAGTAAGAAACCCAATGAATAATATATGCTCTTTAAATTCATTGTTACTTCTTTACTTTATTCAATAATTTTTACATTTGGAATGTTTTGTAAAAGGTAGGATTTTAAAGATTCAAACGCATCTTTATTAAAAATAAACTCAGTTGTTTTACCATCAACTTGATTATACGGTAGTGCAAATACACCGTGCCTTTTAGTTTTGTCGATGACAACTTTGTTAATATCGTTAATATTAAACACTTGCTTATAAACGTATAATATTTGCCCCTCAACGCGTACAGCCTTTAACGGGCTTTGCTCAACATTGCGCGAACGAATAAACACAAAATATAAAATAACGGGAAATAAAAACAGGTTAAGCGCTTGCAAACTAAAAGGTTTATCTATCAATACAATATATGTTGAGTAACAAATTAAAGAGGCCGCTAGTGCTAAAATTAGCTGTGTGTTGTTTTTCATAATCATCCTTGGTTACTAGTCAAAAAAATCGGTAAGGTTTTTTAATTATATTACCAATTTAGCGAAATACGCCATTGTGTAACTTTTGCTAATCAAACAGCGTTTGATACATTATTAAATCCGCAATAAAATATTATGCTCTCGCTGATGAGTAAAGTTCATCTAAAGTGTAGGTAGAAAAATCTATTTCAGAGTCCATGAAAAAAATCCGTCATATAGTGTTATTAAAAAGCAATCTAACACAACTAATTTAAGCTATTCAATTGTTTAAGATTATCAAATAAAAAAACTACTAAAAAGTAGCCTTTAATTATTAATTACCCTTCAGCTTTTTAACTGTGCTGCCTTTTTAAGCGCCCACCAACCAATTACTAAGCTCATTAATATACGTACAGGAAAGTAAATAACAGCTGGTAGGCCAAATAACCAATTGGCAAAGCCTTGTGGCATTACATAAAATGCGACCCGCTTCACCCAAAATATAAACTCAACATACTGCGCTAAAAAGTCATTAAGCGATAAGCTTAGTAGCGCTAATTCATTACTTATTAGAACACATAAGGCATATAAACCAAGCAGACCATCACCCATACTACCAATATAAGATGAGTAGCCTATAAATAATAAAAAACTGCGCATGGTAAGTCCTTCTTAGCTGTACCAACAAGTTAAAATACAAACTAGCTAATCCAAAAAATATTAAAAATGGCTTTGTTAATTGCACCCTTTAGACGTTTTAACTAATTGAATATTATTAACACTTGCATGTACTCCACAGTAAAACATGTAGTTAGAGCAATGATAGTTTTCATCCATAATATTCAAACCATTCTCATCAAATTCTAGCTCAAACTTACAGTTAATATCGTATTCGGGCTCTTGCTCTTCAAACACCAGTTTTTTACCCTTTAGTACTAAAGGTAATGGTTCTGTCGTCCCTTCTAACGGAGCTGTGATAGTGCAAATATGAAAGTTAAAGCCCCAGATAAGACCTTCTGTAAAATATCTATCGTCTTTTTTAAATATATTTATATAGCTCGTTTTTAATTTAAAACGCTCATCACTTTCGCTACCATCGTCGTTGAGCATAGGGGTCGCGCTAGTTATTTTGTCTGTTCTTGAATAGCATCCTTCAAATGAGTCTGCATGTGAATATCCACTAAAGACCGCACTTGCTAGCATAAAAGCTGTTTTAATCATCACTCGCTCCTTGCTGTAACGTTAAGTTCGCTCAAAAAAACGCCCTGTATCGTCTGTCATTTTTACTGGTAAACCGTTACCAACCATAAAGTGATAAAAACGCAAATCATCAATCAAGTCAGGGGCTGATATTTCTATGTCTCGGTAAGTCGCGTCTCTAAATTTAAACCTTAAGGTATGCTCAAACCGCTTCGTTTGACAGTAAAGTAGTTCTTCTAGCTCAGATACCTTTATATTTATACCAAGTAATTTAAATTCACCATTGGCAATATCAATAGCTTGTGATTGCTTATTATTTGTAGATAGCCATTCAATAACCACTCCTAAAGAAGATAATCCAAACAAATATAAAAACTGATGCAATAAAGGTTTTTCGTTAATTACTTCCATGTAAAATAGCAAAATGACAATAAATAATGCTGATAAAGCCAAACTATAGACTATTTTAAATCCGGGTAGTTTTTTTGCCTAGGCAAAGCTGCCATAATTAATATCCTGATTAATCTACATAACTCACTTTTGTTCCCGCTAAATGATCATGTAAACATCGTTTATCTTTTCCAAATATAAATAATGGATTAACAAAACCAGCTATAAACTGACCTACCGAAGGGACAAGTGATAATAGTTGCATACAAAGCATCCGTTTAAAGTAAATTGTAGTAAAGCTTGCTTGTGTACCATCTAAATTTTCAATACGGATAGACATTAAAGATTTACCAATTGTTTGTCCGCGTTGGTACATAAGGTAACCATGAAGCACTAACGTGCTTAATATGCCATAACCTAACAAACCTGCAGATAAAGTAAGTGTTGGTTGGCTTAAATTATCAAACCCTACAAGTATGAATACAGGTATAAAACAAGCAACACCTAAAACGCCATCAACAATAGCAGCCACTAGCCTATCTGAGCGCGTTGCTTTTTCTCCTGCTACTTTTGATACAATATTTTCAGATGGGTTCTGTGCTTCTCGCGTTTCAATTAAGTCGTCTATTTCTTTTGCTCGTTCTGGGTAAGCTTCGCGATCTATAGCTCTCGCTGATGAGTAAAGCTCATCTAAAGTGTAGGTAGAAAAATCAATTTCAGAATCCATGCAAAAAATCCATATAGTGTTATTAAAAAGTAATTTAACACAATTAATTTAAGCTATTCAATTATTTAAGATTATCAAATAAAAAAGCTACTAAAAAGTAGCCTTTAATTATTAATTAAATACCATTCAATTTGCTGTTAAAAATGCCATTTAACTAGTAAGTTTGGATTATGTTCGGTTTGCCCATCTACACCAAATTTATTTTTCCAATATACATACTCAACACCCACATCAAGGCGGCCTGTATCTAAGCCGAGCATAGGAGCAATGTTGTATTTAATCTGTGAGGTAAAGTTAAAGCCACCTTCACTTTTACCAAACATTGTGTCGGTGCTATCTACAATATCTAAAAAGCCATCGTATCTAAAGTTACCTTTGTTATAGCCCCACGTGACTGTTATTTGGTTATTATCTTCACGTTGAATACCTATATCATCTTGAAAGCGACGATAATAAGCCACATTAAAATATTGAAAGCCAGGTACATCAAGTGATACACCGCCCCCTAATAAATAGTTATTTTGATCCGTATCTCCCGAGCCATACTCTGTTTGTAGGCCTAAAAACACCTCTTTAACAAAGCTATTTTGTGGCTTGTAAAGAGTAGGGTTTATGTTTAGCTCACCGTACACTTCATCGGGATTACTTAGCCTATCCATAAAGAAGAACGTACTGCCCCATGTATGTCCCGATGCATGCTCTATAGTAACAACACTTCTATCATCTTCAGTACCTGAAAACGGCTCTAGGTAGTCGGCTCCTGTCATTGCGGTAATACTAAAATCAGACCAAAGCTCTTTAGCCGATATACCTGTAGAGCACATTGCAATTGCAGTTACTAATGCTAATTTTTTTATTGTTTTGATTTTCATTGTTAATCCCTTTTATGATTTTTATTAGTTTAGTTAAGATGATCCGTACTTGCTGAGTAATTTTCTGGTAGTACCAACGTCATTATTATTGCGGTGATACCCGACACCGTCACTGCGCTACCAAATATGGCAGTAACTAACTTAGGTGCGTTTGCAAACAACTCCGGTACAAAACTAACACCTAGCCCTAGTCCCAAACTCACCGCAATAATAAGTAAGCTTCTGCGATTTATTTTTTCGCTGGCTAGTATTTTGACCCCTGCAGCTGCTACGGTGCCAAACATTACAAGCGTTGCACCGCCCAAAACGGGTTTAGGTATATTTTGTAATACAGCGCCAATCACAGGAAACAAACCAAGGATGATTAAAATACCGCCGATCCACAGGCCTATGTACCTGCTGGCAACACCTGTTAGCTGAATAACCCCGTTGTTTTGACTAAAAGTAGTATTTGGAAAAGTGTTAAATAAGGCCGCAATCATCGAGTTAACGCCATCACCTAGAATACCACCGCGTATGCGTGCTAAGTAAGTAGGCCCTCTAACAGGTAACTTAGAAACAGCACAATTGGCAGTAATATCGCCTGTCGATTCAATTGCAGTAATAAGGTATAAAAAGCCAAAGGCTATGAGTGCACCAAAATCAACATTAAAGCCGTATTTAAAAGGCAGTGGGATAGCAATTAGGTCAAATTCACCTAATTTAAAATTAGCGATACCTAATACAAACGCAAGTAACCAGCCAAGTATCATTGCAACTACCACAGCCGTTAGCCTCACCCATTGGTTTTTACTTGCATTAAGCAGCACCACTAAAGCAACAACCGAAAAACCAACAATTAAGTTGCTCGTTGAAGCAAATTTTTCAGGCATATTAGTAAGTAGCCATTGCCCGCCACCTATATCAGTCATGCCTACTTTAATTAGGTAAATACCAATAGTAGTGATGACCACACCAGTAACTACTGGCTTAATTATTTTGCCTAATTTACTAATAAAAAAACTAATAAATACTTCAACAAAAGCGGCCAAAAAGCACACTGCAAATATAGTGGCAAGGACCTCGTCGTTATTGCCTCCGGTGGCTTTAACGGTAAAGCCTGTTGCTAAAATAGTCCCTAAAAAGGCAAAGCTTGTACCTTGCACACATATTAATCCTGAACCCACAGGGCCAACACGCCGCGCTTGTATAACCGTGCCCACACCAGATACAAATAATGCCATACTAATTAAATAAGGTATTTCAGCAGCTAAACCAAGCACACCACCAATAATAAGCGTGGGTGTAATAATACCTACAAAGCTTGCGAGTACGTGCTGTAGTGCGGCAAAAAATGATTCAGTTACGCCTGGTTTGTCATCAACTGCATATATAATATCGTCAGACGAGCTTGTATTTATTGACATATAAACCTCTACGTTTTGCGAGTTAGCCACTGTATTTGTCTAAGTGATTAACTCATTGTTATTGCGTTAACCGCTTATTTAAGCTGCCCTTCAACGCCCTCAACATAAAAATCCATACCCAACAACGTTTTGTCGTCTATTGTTTTACCCGCATCAATAATCAGCTCACCTTGCTGATTTTTTATAGGGCCAGTAAATGGATGAAATTCACCTTTACCAATTTTCTCTGAAATAGCATTTACTTCACTTACTACATCACTTGGAATGTCTTTACTTAGCGGCGCTAAGCGAGTCATCCCTGAGCCTATCCCTTTCCATATATCTTGCGATTGCCATTTATCGTCAAGTACTTGCTGTACGCGCTCTGCATAAAATTCATCCCAGTGATGAACCGCAGCTGTTAAATGTGCTTTTTTACCGTATCCGCTCATATCTGAGTGGTAGCCAATAGCGTAAATACCAGCGGCTTGCGCTGCTTGAAGTGGTGCAGGCGAATCAGTATGTTGGGTAATAATATCAACGCCTTGATCTATTAGGCTATCGGCAGCTTCGCGCTCTTTACCCGGATCAAACCAGCTATTAACCCACACTACTTTTACTTTTGCATTAGGCTTTACTGAGCGCAAACCAAGCGTAAATGCATTTATACCGCGTATTACCTCCGGAATAGGAAACGCAGCAATATAACCAATGCTGTCGGTTTTACTCATGTGCCCTGCAATAACACCTGTTAAGTAGCGTCCTTCGTAAATGCGATCAAAGTAAGTGCTTACGTTTTTTGCGCGTTTATAGCCTGTGGCATGCTCAAACTTTACATTAGGAAATCGTTTAGCCACTTTAAGTGTTGGGTTCATGTAGCCAAACGACGTGGTAAATATTAAATCGTGCCCGCTTTTAGCCAGTTGCGTAATAACACGCTCTGCATCCGCCCCTTCTGGTACGCTTTCGACAAAAGTGGTTCCTATTTTGTCGCCAAACTTTTCTTCAAGGTAGTGGCGGCTAGAGTCATGTGTATAAGTCCAACCGGCCTCACCTATGGGGCTTACATATACAAAGCCAACTTTTACGCTATCTTTTGCAATAGCAGATGCGCTTATGCCTAAGCTCAATGCAACCCCGAGTGCTGTTATAAGTTTTTTCATTGTTATTCTCCGTGTTATATTTTTAATATCCTGTTGAAGCAGGTGATTTACCTTATTGATTTTGTAATTAATTTAATGACCCTTGTGCCAAGGCTTACCTAGCCACATGGGTTCGTACATTTTTAATTTTTGTTTATTTTTGCTGAGCATAATCAGTACTATAAGCGTTGCACCATAAGGCAACATGGCCAGTAAGTTAGACTCCACAGCCCACCCAAAAGCCTGTGCCACTAAGTGCATAATGCTGGCAAAGCCAAATAAATAAGCGCCAAGCATTACGCGCTTAATACGCCAGCTTGCAAACACCACTAAAGCAAGGGCTATCCAACCTCGCCCTGCCGTCATGTTTTGAGTCCAAAGTGGTGTATAAGCCAACGACAAATATGCGCCCGCAATGCCAGCCAGTGCGCCGCCAAACATTACGGCTAAATAACGTGTACGCATTACAGGTAATCCTAAGTTATTACCCACACTTGGGTTTTCGCCAATAGCTCGTACTGCAAGCCCTGCTCTGTGGTATTTAAAAAACAAATACGCACCAAGCACTAAACCCCAACTTAAATACACAATGGCGTCTTGCGAAAATAGCGCTTTGCCTAAAACCGGAATATGCTCAAACCCTGTAATTGCTAAAGTAGGTAACGCATTAATGGTTTTTCCCTCATAGTCGGCCCCTAAAAATGCCGAAAGGCCTGTACCAAAAATAGTCAGCGCCAAACCTGCCGCTACTTGGCTAGCATTTAAATTAAGTGCTACAAAAGAAAAAATAAGTGAGGCCATAACCCCGACCAAAGCAGCTACTGTAAAACCAATAAATAGGTTGTCGCATTGGTACATAGTTATAAACCCTGCCACTGCGCCAAGTAGCATCATGCCTTCTTGCCCTAAATTTAAGGTGCCGCTTTTTTCGCATACCATTTCACCCAGCGCCACCAGCAATAAGGGGGTGCCTGTACGAATAGTGGCGTATAAAATATTAGTAATTACATCTAATTCCATGATTTAAGACTCCTGTGCAATATGTATTGGCTGCGCTTTTTGTTGTTTAAATGGCAGCGTAAATCTAAGGCGATAAGTAATAAGCACATCGCACGAGAGTAAATAAAACAGCATTAACCCCTGAAAAATACCGGTTATAGCGTTAGGTAATCCCATGTTAATTTGCGCAAGTTCACCTCCCATATAAATAAGCCCCATTAGTAAGCCCGCAAACGTAATTCCTACTGGGTGGAGTCGCCCTAAAAAAGCAACAATAATGGCGGCATAGCCATAACCAGGTGATATTTGCGGAACTAGCTGCCCAATAGGCCCAGCTACTTCGCCCGCTCCAGCAAGCCCCGCCAAGCCCCCGCTAATAACTAGCACTCCGGCAATTAATAATGCTCGCTTGTAACCCGCCATTTTGGCCGCGGATGCATCAAGCCCAAGTACTTGTATTTGAAAGCCTATAAAGGTTTTACTAATAAAAACCCATGTGGCGCATAGCGCTAATAACGCAAACGCCAGGCCTAAGTGCAATCGAGTACCGTCGAATAAAACAGGCAATAGCGTGCTTTCGCCAAACAATGCACTTTCAGGAAAGTTATAACCGTGAGGATCTTTGAGTGGCCCATGAACAGCCCACAGCAATACATTTACTGCTATGTAGTTGAGCATTATGGTGACTAAAATTTCATTGGTGTTTAAACGCAGCTTCATAAAAGCAGCAAGCCCCGCCCACAACATGCCACCAGCAATACCAGCGAGTAATGTAAGTGGCATTGCAAAAGCACTTGTTGAGTCAACAAAGTTAACGGCTACAGCACTTGCACATACACCACCAATAAGCAGTTGCCCTTCTGCGCCTATATTCCAAACCGATGCTCTATAACAAAGCGCTAAGCCATAGGCGCATAGCAAAATAGGAATAGTCATTACAAGTAGCTCAGTTACACCATACCAATCGGCAACAGGTGCTATAAGCAATGTATACAGGGCATTTAAAGGATCATGCCCTAATAAGGCAAACACCACGTAACCGGTTATTAATGTGAGTAAAATAGCTAAAACAGGAGAGAGATAACTCCAAGCCGGTGAGCGTTCAACACGTGGTTCTAACTTAATCATACGAGTGCCCCTTGTGGTGTGTGTACTTTAGGCTGGTTATTAAAAACATCGCTAAAGTCGCCAGCCATCCACTGCCCTAACTGCACAAGCGGTACGGTATCGGTATTTATAATAGGAGACAGTTTGCCATCACAAATTGCGCCAATGCGGTCGCAAATTTTATAAAGTTCGTCTAAATCTTCTGAAATAACGAGTACCGCACACCCTTCATCGCGAAGCTTTAAAATAGCTTCATGTATCGCCACTTGTGCGCCTATATCTACACCCCAAGTAGGGTGCGACATAACGAGTAGTTTTGGGCTTTGCTCTACCTCGCGACCAATAATAAATTTTTGTAAATTACCACCTGAAAGGCTAGCTGCATGAGTGCGAAAACTTGGCGTTTTAACCTTGTATTTTGTAATGATTTTATTAGCAAGCTCAGTAATTTTTTGTTTTACTAAAAAGCCATTTTTAACCAGCCCATTATCAAAACTAGTAAGCAGTGCATTTTGTGCTAAATCCATAGTGGGCACAGCTCCTCGCCCAAGCCTATCCTCTGGCACACATGCAAGCCCAAGGCGGCGCCTTTTTAGCGGGCACAGTGCATCAACTAAGGTATTTTTAAATTTAATGGCGTTACTACTAGCTTGAATTTGCTCCCCCGAAAGCACTTTTAATAACTCTTCTTGTCCGTTGCCAGCAACACCCGCAATCCCCACTATTTCGCCTTGCTGTACTGCAAAGTTAATGTTTTTAAGGGGTGTTTCAAATAACGCTTGTGCGGCGGTGGTTAGATTATTAACGGTTAAAAAATCCGCAGTACCCAAAGCTCTGCGAGTTTGGTTACTAATTGGCGTGTTGTCGCCTACCATCAGCCTAGCAATTGACTCACTAGTTTCGTTTTTAGGAATACAATGCCCGCTTACTTTCCCGCCTCTCAAAATGGTCGCACTGTCACATAGCTCAATCACTTCGTGCAGTTTATGGCTAATAAACAGCACAGAGCAGCCTTCTTTTTTTAGTGACTTTAGGGTTTTAAATAATGCATCGACCTCTTGTGGAGTCAGTACTGAAGTGGGTTCGTCTAAAATAAGTAACTGAATATCTAATAATAAGCATCTAACAATTTCTACTCGTTGGCGCTCGCCAGTTGAAAGTGTTGATACCAGTCTATGGGGGTCTAATGGCATACCATAACGTGTTGATGTTTTCGTAATTCGACCTGCAAGCGTGCTGCTATGCCCTGCTAAATCACCTAACGCTAGTTCAATATTTTGGGCGACCGTAAGTGTTTCAAATAACGAAAAGTGCTGAAACACCATTCCAATGCCTAAATCACGCGCATCAGCAGGCTTTTTTATATTCATTATACGGCCGTTGAAAAACATGTCCCCTTGGTCAGGTTTAACCACACCATAAAGCATTTTCATTAATGTGCTTTTACCTGCACCGTTTTCACCTAATAAGGCATGCACTTCACCATGCTTAATTTTTAAGGTTACGTCATTATTGGCTATACATCCGGGATACTGCTTTGTCATTCCCTGCATAGTAAGGCGGTATTTATTATTCATTATTAGGGCCTATTTGTACTTAATGAGCAATTTAACCTACTCAAAACATCAACTGACCAACCGGTCAACAATGGCATGGTAACTGCAATATACTTACCAAGATGAAAAAGTATTTTTCTTACCCGTGCGCAAACAACAAGAAAAAACATACGCCAAGCCTTTATGTATCAGGGCTTTATAAAAATTAAGGGGGTCTGTGTGATTCAGTTTTTATTAAATAACACGCCAATTGAAGTACAAGAATGTTCGCCAAGTCTCACCATTTTGGACTGGCTACGCACCAAAAAAGGGAAAGTGGGCACCAAAGAAGGGTGTGCAACTGGCGACTGTGGCGCGTGCACAATTTTAGTGGGTGAAGAGCGTATAAATGCAAACGGGCAAACTAGTTGGCAATACAAAACAATGAACAGCTGTTTATTGTTATTAGGTAATGCGCATGCAAAACATATAGTAACGGTAGAAGCTGTGACTACTGGCTTATACCCAAACTTAACCGATTTACACCCCGTACAACGTGCACTGGTGGAGTGCCATGGTTCGCAATGTGGTTTTTGCACGCCCGGTATAATAATGAGTTTGTTGGCTCTTTATATTAATGAGCCTACGTACCCCGGTAAAAAAGCGGTTATTCATGCACTTGGCGGTAACTTGTGCCGTTGTACAGGTTATAGCCCAATATTACTTGCAGCCGAAAAAGCCTATAGCTATGAGCGTAAAGCTGAACCTTACTCAGCAATGGCCGCCCAATTTAAAGCATCACTTAATACGCAATATGATGGCGATATTCCATTTTTAAAAAATGGTCCTCGCAAATTTTACTTACCACAAACTGCTAAGCAGCTTGTTGAGCTAAAAGCGCTTTATCCTTATGCACATTTAGTTGCTGGTGGCACCGACTTTGCCATTGAGCTTAGCCAAAACATGCTCTTACCGGATGTAATTATCTCCCTTAGCCAAGTAAAGGATCTTTGCACCTTGGCAGATAACAACGGTGAGTTACACATTGGTGCAGCACTACCTTATAGCCAATTTGTTGAGGTGTTTTATAACCATTACCCAGAGTCAAAAGAGCTATTTGAACGCTTAGGCTCAAGCCAAGTACGTAACAGCGGCACACTCGGTGGCAGCATAGGGAATGCCTCTCCTATTGGCGATCCAGCTCCCCTTTTAATCGCTCTTAATGCATCAATGGATTTATTAAGCAGCGCTGGTACGCGCACTATTAAAGTTGCCGACTACTTTATTGATTACAAAAAAACGGTTCTTAAAAGCGATGAAGTAATTAGCAAGTTCACCATTCCAAAGCGCCCAGAGTCACTAAAACTGGCGTGTCATAAAATATCAAAACGCTTTGAAGACGATATATCTACCGTGTGTTTGGTGCTTGCTATAGAGCATTCACAAAACATGATTACTCAAGCCCGCTGCGCTATGGGCGGTATGGCAGCTATTCCTAAGCGCGCGCAGCATATTGAGCAAAAGCTGATATCTCAATCATTACAAGTGAGCACTTTTATAGACGCAGCAACGGCTATTAACGATGACTTTACGCCCATGAGCGATGTAAGAAGCAGTGCGCATTACCGCACCACGGTAAGCAAAAACTTATTACAACGCATTGGTATTGAGTTTTGTGAGCCGCAAGCAAGCAACAATAACAACATTGCCATTACGAGGATCTCACATGCGTCACTTTGAAATGGATAAACTAAAAGCGCAAGGTGGTAGCGTTGGAGAATCTAAATATCACGAAAGCGCTATTAAACAAGTTTGTGGCAGTGCAAATTTTGCCGACGATAACCCTGAGCCTTACGGTTGCCTGCATGCATACCCAGTGCTCGCCCCTATTACAAGCGGCTTTATTAAATCAATAGATACCAGTCACGCACTGGCAGTTGAAGGCGTTAAACGTATTTTATCGGCCGAAGATGTTCCGGGTAAATTAGATATTGGCCCGGTATTTCCTGGTGATGTACTGCTGACCAGCCATGAAATTCAATACCACGGGCAACCTGTATTAATTGTCGTTGCCGACACCTATGAAATAGCGCGCCGCGCGGCACGCTTGGTGGTTATAGAGTGCGAGCAAACTACTCCAATACTTGATATTAAAGAAGCCATTAGCAAAGAGCATTGGGTAAGGCCGCCGCATTCACTTAACCGTGGTAACAGCGAAAACGCCATTAATAACGCAGCCCACCAGCTTAAAGGCGAAATAAGCATAGGCGGGCAAGAACACTTTTATTTAGAAGGCCAAATAGCGCTGGCGCAACCTGATAACGACGGGGGCATTCATGTTCAGTGCTCTACGCAACACCCTACTGAGGTGCAGCACTTAGTTGCTAAAATTTTAAAAAAGCCATTTAGCTTTGTAAACGTAGAAACCCGCCGTATGGGCGGTGCTTTTGGCGGAAAAGAAACCCAAGGCGCACCATGGGCATGCCTTGCAGCTCTTGCGGTTTACCACCTTGGCTGCGCAGTAAAAATGCGCCTAGCCCGTAGCGACGATTTTAAATTAACCGGTAAGCGCCACCCGTTTTATAATCACTATCATGTTGGTTTTGACGAAAATGGTTTAATAGAAGGTGCCGACATTACCGTAAACGGATTTTGTGGCTACTCGCCTGATTTATCAGATGCAATTGTAGACCGCGCCATGTTTCATGTCGATAACGCCTACTACTACCCAGCCGCCACAATTAAGGGTAATCGCTGTAAAGTAAATACCGTAAGCCATACCGCATTTAGAGGATTTGGTGGCCCGCAAGGCATGATTATGGGCGAGCTAATAATGGACGATATAGCCGCCAAATTAGGTAAAGATCCGCTTGAGATCCGAAAACTCAATTTATACAAAAAAGGCCGCGATACCACGCCGTACCATCAAACCGTAGAGCAACATATTTTAATAGATATGATTGCTCAGCTTGAGGAGTCGGGTGACTACTGGGCACGTAAAGAGGCTATTAAAGCATTTAACGTATCGTCACCTATTATCAAAAAAGGCCTTGCGATGACGCCGGTTAAATACGGTATATCGTTTACCGTACAGCACTTAAACCAAGCCGGTGCACTCGTACATGTTTATAGTGATGGCTCTATACATTTAAACCACGGCGGCACCGAAATGGGCCAAGGGCTGAACACCAAAATTGCGCAAATTGTGGCCCATGGCTTTGGGGTCGATTTTAACGCGGTAAGTATTAGTGCTACGCGTACCGACAAGGTGCCAAACACATCAGCAACAGCGGCCTCAAGTGGTACCGACTTAAACGGCATGGCGGCGCTAAATGCAGTAAACACAATAAAAGAGCGCTTAATAAACTTTATTACCGAGCACTTTGAAGTAGACAGCAACACTGTTGTATTTAAAGATAACCTCATTACTTTTAGTAAAGGGGAAATTAGCTTTAGCGAACTTGCAAATCTTGCTTACATGAATCGTATATCGCTTTCATCTACCGGTTATTACGCCACACCAAAAATTCATTACGACAGAGCCAAAGGCGAAGGCCGTCCGTTTTTTTACTACGCTCACGGCGTGGCACTCAGTGAAGTAGAAGTAGATACCCTAACTGGCGAAAACACGGTAACTCGCGTTGATATACTGCACGATGTAGGCAGTTCAATTAATCCAGCACTTGATATAGGGCAAATTGAAGGCGCTTTTGTGCAAGGCATGGGCTGGCTAACAACCGAAGACTTACAATGGAATGATAAAGGCCAGCTAGCAAGCTTTGGCCCAGCCAACTACAAAATACCAGCCATTGGCGATACCCCGGCCGAATTTAACGTCAATCTTTATAACTCAGCAAATCCAGAAACCACCGTGTTTAGATCAAAAGCCGTAGGCGAGCCGCCATTTATGTTGGCCTTTAGCGTGTGGAGTGCCATTCGTAATGCCATAAGCAGTGTGGCTGATTACAAATACACAGCCCCACTGGATACACCCGCAACCCCAGAGCGAGTATTGAGTGCAATTGAGCAAACCGCTAGCTGGTTTAAGGAGCATCAACATGACTAATTTAAATGAGTCGTTTCAGGGTTTTCATACGCAAAATTGGGCGCAGGCTATAAACGAGCACGAACAAAGCGGCACTAACTATGTAATTGCCACGGTACTTGGCACCAATGGCTCAACCCCACGCGGCACAGGCTCTAAAATGGTAATAAGCGGCGAGCATATTTACGACACCCTTGGCGGTGGCCATCTTGAGTACGTAGTAATAGAAAAAGCCCGCGAACTACTTTCCAAAGGCGAAGCCGCCCAAGTAATAGAGCAATTTAACCTAGGTGCAAATTTAGGCCAGTGCTGCGGCGGGGCTGCCACCGTTATGCTTGAATGCATGCAATGCGAGCGCTTTACCCTCGACATTTATGGCGCAGGCCATGTAGCACAGGCGCTTGTTGGTATATTGGCACAGCTGCCTATGCGCATACGCTGGATAGATAGCCGCGCAGATGTATTCCCACAAGCTATTCCAACTAATGTAGTAAAAGTGATTGATGAAGAGCCAACAGAACAAGTAAAACGTGCGCCTAAAGCTAATAACTACTTAATACTTACCCATAACCACCAGCTCGACTTTGCACTCACCCAAGCCATTATTAAACGCGCTGATGCCAATTGGCTGGGCGTTATTGGCTCTGACACTAAAGCAAAACGCTTTAAGCAGCGCCTAGCACATCGCGATTTTACAGCCGATCAAATACAGCAAATGACCTGCCCTGTTGGGCTTAATAACATTACGGGCAAATTACCAATGGAAGTGGCTATTTCGATTAGTGGACAGCTAATTGGCCTTTATCAGGCTATGCAAACCCAAGCACCAAAACGCCAAGGCTTGCAATGGCGCACACTAAAAAATGCCTTAATTAGCACCACACAGGAGGAAGTAGGCGCATGAGCAGTTTACAAATAAATACGCTAAATGATGCACAAGTAAAACAAGCACTTGAGCATTGCTGCGCGGCCCCTAACTGGGTGGCGGGCATGGTAAAAGCAATGCCATTTAAAAGTGCTCAGCAGCTGTTTGAATGCGCACAAAGCACATGGGATAACCTCGGCGAAAGTGACTATTTAGCTGCCTTTGAAGGCCACCCGCAAATAGGCGACTTATCAACCCTTAGCAAAAAATACGCTGCTACCGCACAAAAAGCGGGGCATGAGCAATCGGGTATGAGCAAAGCAAACGAAGCCGTACTTACCAAAATGATTGCCCTCAATAAAGAGTACCTGAACAAGTTTGGCTTTATTTTTATTGTGTGCGCCACCGGTAAAACGGCCGAACAAATGCTCGAACTCATAGAGCAGCGCATACACAACACCCGCAGTACAGAGCTAAATATAGCCGCGGGCGAACAAGCCAAAATAACAAAAATAAGATTGGAGTCACTGCTATGAGCAAAAGCCCTATAACTACCCATATACTTGATACAAGCACCGGAAAACCAGCAGCAAATGTTGCTGTTAAGCTATTTAAACTTACAAATAACGAATGGGTACAACTAACCCAAGGCAAAACCGATTCCGATGGGCGAATTACCGATTGGCTAAATACAGAAGTAGAATTTACAACCTATAAGCTAGTATTTGATTTAGATAGTTATTACCAAAACCAACCTACCCCTGCGTTTTACCCAGAGGCGCAAATAACGTTTAGATTACAAGATACTAAACATCACCATATTCCGTTGTTGCTTAGCCCGTTTGGCTACTCTACATACAGAGGTAGCTAACTATGAGCACACAAAACAATAATGACTTAACAGTAGTTTGTGCCGATATACTCGACTTTGTTGACGACCCTGCCATTTCTGGCGAAAACGCCCATCGTTTTTTTGAAAAGGGCGCATTAGTTATCAAGCACGGCAAAGTAGTTAAACTTGGCTACGAGCAAGACATATTACCAACAATTGATAAATCAGCGCGTGTTATCCGCCACGATGGCAAACTCGTTATGCCTGGTATGATAGACACCCACATACACTTACCACAAACCGAAATGGTGGGTGCGTACGGCGAGCAACTGCTAAGTTGGTTAACCGAGTATGCGTTTCCGACAGAGAAAAAGTTTACATGTAAGCATTATTCAAAAGAGATCTCTAATCGCTTTTTAGACGAGCTACTGCGCAATGGCACAACCACTGCCCTTGTATTTGGCACTGTGCATCCGCAATCGGTTGACGCGTTTTTTAAAGAATCACAAAAACGCAATTTACGCATGATTGCCGGTAAAGTAATGATGGACCGTAACTGCCCAGACGACTTATCTGATTGCGCGCAAACAAGTTATGACGAATCTAAAGCCCTCATCGAAAAATGGCACAATGTTGATAGGTTAAGCTACGCAGTTACACCGCGTTTTGCTCCCACATCAACCCCTGAGCAACTTCAAAAATGTACTCAGTTGCTTGAAGAATACCCAGACACCTACCTGCATACACACTTATCTGAAAACAAAGACGAGTGCGAATGGGTAAAAGGGCTATTTCCAGAGTTTGATGATTACTTAGGCGTGTACGAGCAAGCAAAAATGGTACGTAAACGCTCGGTATTTGCCCATAGCATTCATTTATCTGAGCGCGAGCTTTGCTGCCTTGCAGATAACAATGCAGCAATATCGCACTGCCCTACCTCAAACCTATTTTTAGGATCAGGACTTTTAAATTTAAAAGCCTGTGAAGAGCACGGCATAAACGTAGGCATGGGTACCGATGTAGGCGCAGGAACAAGCTTTTCTATGCTACAAACAGGTAACGAAGCGTACAAAATCCAGCAATTACAAGGTCAAAAGTTTTCAGCATTTAAAGGGCTGTATTTAGCAACTCTCGGCGGTGCCAGAGCACTTGATTTAGAAGGGACAATTGGTAATTTTGAAGCCGGTTGTGAGGCCGATTTTATTGTGATGGATTGTTCAGCAACTTCATTTTTAAAATTTAGAATACAGCATGCCAAAACCCTGCACGAAAAACTGTTTGCAATGATGATGTTAGGCGACGACCGCTGCGTTGAGCAAACCTACATTATGGGTAAAAGTGTGTATAAGCGCGATGATAACAATCAATTTTCAGACACCCGCTCACCGGTATTAGAAGAGGCTTAACCGTTATGGAAAACTATTTATTTGAGCTTGCTCATTTAGTACTGCGTTATTTTCATGTTATTGCTGGTATAGCATGGATTGGCGCTTCATTTTATTTTGCATGGCTTGATAACAACCTACAAACACCACCGCAGTGGAAAATAGACAAAGGCATAAAAGGCGATTTATGGGCCGTGCATGGTGGTGGCTTTTACGAAGTGGCTAAGTATCAAAATGGCCCTGAACAAATGCCTCACACCCTGCATTGGTTTAAGTGGGAAGCCTACACAACGTGGATCACCGGTATATTACTATTTAGCTTACTTTATTATGTTGGCGCCGATGTGTATTTAATTGATAACAGCAAAAGTGAGCTAAGTAAATTTGCCGCTATTGGCGCATCCCTTGGTTTTATTGGCTTAGGCTATGGTGTTTATCGTTTATTGTGTAAAACCCCACTGGTCGAAAACGGCAAAGTGTTTATTGCTGTAGTTATTGGTTTATTAGCTCTGTGGACTTTTGGGGTTGATCAATTATTTAGCGACCGCGCTGTGTATATTCATGTAGGTGCACTTATTGGCACGTGTATGGTGGGTAATGTGTATCACATTATTATGCCAGGCCAACGCTATATGGTAAGTGAAGTAGAAGCCGGTAGAATCCCTGATTCAGCGCCAGGTTTAAAGGCAAAGCTGTGTTCTATTCATAATAACTACGCCACGTTACCTGTGGTATTTATAATGCTTAGCAATCACTTTCCTTACACGTATAGCCACAACTTTGGCTGGCTTATTTTAATTGCGCTGTTTGGTATTGGTATGTGGATACGCCATTACTTTAACTTAAAACATCAAGGTATTAATAAACCCTCAGTGCTTGTAAGCGGTATTGCAGCTTTCTTTGCTCTTATGCTCGCCATAGCCCCTTGGCCCAGTACTCCAACAAATGCAGGCGAAAGCGCGCCTTTACAAGCAAGTATTACCGACGCACAAGCGTGGGATATAATTAGCAAACACTGTACTCGGTGTCACAGCGAAACACCCACCTCTGAGCTTTTTCAAACAGCGCCGCTAGGCTTTAAGCTCGACTCTATTAGTGATGTAAAAAAATCCAGCACGCTTATTCATACTCGCGCGGTTATAACCAAAGATATGCCACTGGCTAATATGACCAAAATGACAGACACAGAGCGCGAAACGCTCGGGTCTTGGCTCACAGCACTTAAAAAGGAGCAATAAAATGAGCGAGCAATTTAAAAACTACCCGCGCGATTTAATTGGTTATGGTCCAGATGTACCCCATGCAAATTGGCCCAATAAAGCACGTATTGCCGTGCAAGTAGTATTAAATTACGAAGAAGGCGGCGAAAACTGCGTGCTGCATGGTGATGCAGCCGCTGAAACGTTTTTATCTGAAATAGTCAGTGCTCCCCATGTTGAAGACCGCCATATAAGCATGGAGTCTATTTACGAATATGGCTCGCGAGCGGGTGTGTGGCGTTTACTTAAACTCTTTAAAAAATACGATATACCGGTCACCATTTTTGCAGTTGCAATGGCCCTTGAGCGCCACCCCGATGTAGCTAAAGCTTTTGTTGATGCAGGGCACGAAATAGCAAGCCATGGCCTGCGCTGGATTAATTATCAACATATAGACAAGCAAACCGAGCGCAAGCATATGCAACAAGCCATTGAGATTATTCAAACGCTTACGGGTAAAAAGCCCAAAGGCTGGTATACCGGCCGAACTAGCCCAAATACCGCAGCACTAGTAGTTGAAAATGGCGCATTTTTATATGACGCCGACGATTACAGCGACGACCTACCTTTTTACAGTATTAAAGAAGGTAAACCACAGTTAATAGTGCCCTACACGCTTGATGTAAACGACATGCGCTTTGCTGCCGTGCAGGGTTTTAACGCAGGCGATCAGTTTTATAATTATTTAAAAGATGCCTTTGATACGCTATACGAGGAAGGCGACCCAGAAGGTGAAAACGCCCCTAAAATGATGTCGATAGGGCTGCATTGTCGCTTAATTGGCAGACCAGGAAGAATAAAAGCATTAGCACAGTTTTTAGAATATGCCCGCTCGCATGAGCAGGTTTGGTTTGCCACGCGTGAACAAATAGCCGAGCACTGGCTTAAAACACATCCGTATAAAAAAGCATAGTTTATATTTTTTTAAAACATAAAAAAGCCCAGCAATGCTGGGCTTAAAGTCACTTTAGGAGTAGTTAGTTAAATGAAACCGTAATGATGTTAGAACATACATTTTCAGTTACACATAATTGGTAATCGTACGATGGTAATGTAGCTCCACGTACGTAATCACGATAGCGACCTCGGTCAGCAGTAGTATCTACAAGCTCACCATTACGGTAAACACTTAGTGATTCAGCGCCAACACTTTCCCAACTAAGCTCTACACGCATAGTATCAAGGCGAGACTTATTAGCACGTTTTAAGGTAATTTCTAGCTCTACATCACTTACAACAACCGTTTGAGTTGATGTACTTGTATTGCCTTCACTGTCTGTTACCGTTAGTTCTACATCGTAATTACCTGATGCTGCATACACATGCATAGGGTTTTGATCAGATGATGTTGCACCATCGCCAAAGCTCCAGCTCCACTGTGTAATATCGTTATTTGAATCAGTGCTTGAATCAATAAAGTTAACTGTTAAGCCTTGTGTCTCAACGTCAAAACTAGCACGTGGTGGTTGTGGGCTAACTTCGCCAATAGCGCTTAGCGTTAATGACCAGCTATTAATTGTGCCGGTATCGGCTGCGGCAGTATCTTCTACTTGTAGTGTCCAATCGCCTGTAGCAACTTCGCCGTTAAATGATTCAGAAGTAAAGCTTCTAACTATGTCGTCGTTTGAACCACCCACATTGCTTTGTAGCGTTACTTGTGTGCCTTGAGCAGATACTAACTTAACCACTAAGTCGCCTGAGTAGGTATGCGAAATATCTACATCAGCAGTAGTGCCAAATACTGTTAAGTCATCAGGAACATTAATTACTGACACTGCACCTACTGGCGAGTTATCAGGAATATCAACACTTGTGTTACTGCTGTAAGTAAAGTCGTTTAAACCAACAGGTTGAACCATTAATTTAACTGACTGCTCTTTAACAATATCACCAGCTGTAGCTGTTACAGTAAGCTCGTATTCGCCCCACTGAGTGTTAGTATCGGTTTCAACATTTAGCATTACTTCATCGCCTGGGCGCGCTGTAAGCGATGATAAATAAGCGCCGCCTAATGTTGTTGATAACTCAAGCGTTACTTCTTCATCCCATTCGGCAATTGAACCAATTGTAAATGTGTAGTTTGTAGCTTGGCCTGCTTCAATTTGTTGCGTAAGTGGATCGGCTGATATTTTAAAGCCAGGTGTAGGGTCTGCATCAATAAGCGCTTGGTTAACATTAAGACGAGTACCTGCAACCGTTACACCTTGTAGCGCAGCATTTACATCGCCAGAGTTCATTAGTAAATCTTTCAGCTCTTGAGTGCTAAGCTCAGGATTAATTGACAACACTAACGCTGCAGCACCTGCTACATGAGGGGTTGCCATAGATGTGCCAGAGTAAGATGCATAGCTCTCACCTGGTGTAGTAGATAAAATAGCGCTACCCGGCGCGCCCATATCAACGCTTGTTAAACCATAATGTGAAAACCATGAAATACCATCGGTTTGATCTGTACTTGCAACCGATAATACACTTGCGTTTTCGTAGTTAGATGGGTAATGCGGGTTAACATCGTTATCAATAGTATCGTTACCAGCTGCGGCTACAAAGAGTAAATCCGCCGCTTCGCTTGATGCAATTGCATCTGCTAGTGCTTGGCTGTAACCGCCACCACCCCAGCTATTATTTAATACGCGTAAGTTAACGCCTGAGTTTTTAAGGCTAACCATGTAATCAATACACTTAATGGCGTCTGATGTTGAGCCACTCCCCGCAGCATCTAAAAACTTACAACCAACAAGTGATACTTCATGGTTAACACCTACAACACCAATACCATTGCCACCACTTGCGCCAATAGTACCTGAAACGTGGGTACCATGGCCTTCGTCATCCATAGGGTCGCCACTGTCAGTAATGGCATTTATACCATGCACGTCATCTATAAAACCGTTACCATCATTATCAATACCATCTCCTGGTATTTCGCTGCTATTTACCCACATATTGCTCGCTAAATCACTGTGGCTGTAATCAATACCCGTATCGATTACACCTACCACTACATCGCGGCTACCTGTCGAAATATCCCATGCTTCTACTGCATCAATATCAGCGTCTGCTGTACCACCCGTTTGGCCATCATTATTTAAGCCCCAAAGCTCATCAAAACGAGGATCATCTGGCGTACGTGCAATGCTTACTTGGTAATCAGGCTCTACATATTCAATAGCTTGATGAGACTTTAAAAGCGCAATTGCGTCTTTAGTGCTCATTCCCGACACTTTAAACTTAGCTAAGCGACCTGAAAGTAAAGACGTATAGCTGTCATCAAGTTCATCTTTATTTAGATCAGTAATTTTAGCTTTAACTAATGAACGAGCCTGCTTACGCATTTCTTTCGTTGCATTACTTTTATATTTAACAATTATAGAATCACTGCTAGCAGTTACAGATTGCTTTACACCCACATCAGGAACTTTTGCAGCTGCTAAGCACGGAAGTAAGGCAAGAGTAATAATAGATAATTTTGTTTTCATTGTTCTATCCATAGTTTTGTTGGGTTAGCTTAGATGCTCTAAGCACGTTCTTTCACTATTTCGAGTACAAGGGATCACATGGCATACCCTAAGGAAACAACCAAACTAATCATTTAACAAGTTAAAAAATAAAAACGTTGTTAAAACCAACAATTTTGACCAGTTAAAGTATAAAAAAAACACTAAAGACAGACCTTTTAATGAAATTCACGCAAAGCCATTTACCTAATAAAGGGTCGGAGATTTTTACTGCTTTTAGATTGAATTAATAAAAAACCTCAACAACCGCACCATAACCCACTGAAAAATAAAAATTAAAAAATTGGTAAAAAATGATGATTTCAGAAAATACATTTGAGGAATACAGTAATTAGGTACTTAATAATTAACAGTTATTAAACGTAAGTTAAAAATAATGACAAAGCGTTTAGTGATAATTATTAACTACATCGAAAAATTTTACTTTAAGAGCTTTTCAAGCGGATCACAAAACATTATATCGGCACGGCATGCTGACACAGCAAATACCTTATAAAACCTATAAAATTTAAGGTGTTTGGTTTTAATATTTCAAGGAGAAAATAATGAAGTTGAACAAATCACTTTTAAGCTGCGCAGTTGCAATTGCAATGGGTACTAGCTTTGCTTCTTATGCAGATACTAACAACAAATCAGCATCAAGCTCAGAACTTGCTACCAACGTTTCTGTAGCAAGTGTTGAAAACTCAATGACTCTTATCCAAACTTTTAATGAAAATACTGCACTACTTACACAAGATGGTGATAGCAACACCATGCTTGTAACAACAACCGGTAATAATAACGAAACTGAAGTTGTGCAGAGTCAATTTGGTAATTATGCTGAAGTAACCACCACAGGTGACAACAACCTGCAAGTATACAGCCAAGATGGCGTTGCTAATGGTTTTATCTCTGAAGTGACTGGTAATAATAATATGTTATTTGTTTCACAATTTGGCCAAGGCTTTTTTGTAAATAATGAAGCGATTAATATTGTAACTGGTGATGATAATATCATTGATGTTGAACAAGGCACTGGTGGTCACTGGTTTTACAACATGAATATGCAAGGTAACGCAAATGAAATTACCTCACTGCAAACCGGTGAATGGCATGAAGCAGAAATTACGATGCTTACAGGCGACGAAAATACTCTTGATTTAGTTCAAGACGGTTATTGGAGTACCTTTAAAGTAAGTAGTTTACAAGGCAATGACAACGAGCTTGAAGTTGAACAAGTAGGTGATCGTAATGCTGTAGCATTTAGTGCAATTTCTGGTGATGCAAATGAAATTGAAATTGAGCAAGATGGCTTAACTAATGCGGTAACGTTTGCAACTGTAATTGGGGACGACAACCAAATAGATTTAGATCAAGAAGGTTCACTTAACACAATTGAATCAAACTTATTTGAAGGTTCTAATAATGAGGTTTCAGCAACACAAGTTGGCGCTGAAAACTTAATGACAGCCGATTTAATTGGTGACAACAACGAACTAACTTCAATGCAAAACGGTGATTTAAACGAAGCCTACATGGGTGTAATTGGTTCAGACAATGAATTTACATCAGCCCAAATAGGTGATTTAAACTCGATTCACTTAGCTAACTTTAACGGCTCTGGCAATGATGTTGATTTAGTACAAGCTGGCGATGAAAATGCCGTACTTGTTCAATCTTCATACCCAGATGTAACGCTTACATCTAACGATAATGACATCGATATTGCTCAAGACGGCTCTCAAAATGAAGCAATTGTTACCCTTGCTGGCATTTTAGATAGTAATAATAACCAAATTGATATTGCACAAAGTGGCACGTTAAACCTTATTGATATGATGGTTGAAGGCAATAACCACAGCATTGATATTTCACAAACAGGTGAAGGTAACTGGGTTACTGGCGTTGAACAATCAGCATTTTTAGTTGGTGGTGAAAACGTATCGTTTAGTGTTACTCAAATTGGTAACGACAATATTGTTGAAGGCTCAGTAATTGGCTTTGACAGCACTGTATCTGTTACCCAAATTGGTGATGGAAACGCAGCAACAATTACTCAAATGTAATTGTTGAGGTGGGGAGAGCGACCCTCTCCCCTTTTTAAATTATGAAAAAAAATATTAACTTTAATCGTTACCTACTCACACTTTTCCTATGTTTTTCTGGGGCAACTCATGCTGCGGATGAACTAGAAATAGATGGCTTATTACTTGATAGAAGTATTAGCCGCTTTGGTCATCAATTTTATTATGAATTTTCAAACTACTGGCGAGATCTCCCTTCAACAGCTGGTTTTAATATTGAAATAAAAGAAACCGTAATACCAAAAGCGGGTACACAACTTTCTTTAATAATGAATAACCAACTTGTTTACGCGACTTATTTAGGTCGCAGATTAGAACCCCTCGATGAACGTGTTGAGCAAGCTGTTTATACAGTAATAGATGCAATGGCTCGCTCAAACATGGCTGCATCAACACCAGATATGGCTAAAGATGGATGGTAAAATGAAAAAAATAGCCCTTATAATAATAACAATATTAAGCTTTTCAGCTTCCGCGACTGAAATAATTTACACCCCAATAAATCCAAGCTTTGGTGGTAATCCACTCAATGCAAATATGCTGCTGAGCAAAGCACAGGCTCAAAATAAGCACAAGGCTCCGGTAATCGAAAAAGGTTACGCTGAACAATTTCAAGACTCTTTAGAGCGCACATACTTAAACCGCATGGTAAGAGAAATTACCGATATGGCTTTTGGTGAGGATATTGAAGATAGTATTTTTAATCAGGACTCAATTTTTATGAGTGGTGATTATCAAATTGAAGTTATAACCAGCACAACCGATTCTATTACAGTAAAAATAACAAACATATTAGATGACTCTGTTGTGATCATTGAAGTACCGAGGTTTGGATAATGTATAAACTACTAATAACAATAACATTACTGGGTTTGAGCGGCTGTACAAGTTTAGGTAAGCTTATTCCACCATCACAGCAAAAAGCAATTAGCCTAGAACCAACTGAATTATTTGCAGATTTAAAAAATTTACCAAAACCTGTTGGCAGCATTCCTGTATCGGTCTACTCATTTAGAGACCAAACAGGTCAATACAAACCACAAACTAACGTTAGTTCGTTTTCGACTGCCGTTACACAAGGTGCTAATTCAATACTCGTACAAGCACTGCATGAATCTGATTGGTTTACACCTGTTGAGCGTGAAGGTTTACAAAACATTTTAACTGAGCGAAAAATTATTCGTGCAGGCCAAACTGATAATCCTAACCAGGCTGAGTTACCTCCACTTACCACAGCTAAAATCATTTTAGAGGGCGGTATTATAAGCTATGACACCAATGTAAAAACGGGTGGGTTAGGTATGGAATACTTTGGTATAGGCGCATCTGAGCTTTACCGTGAAGATGCTATTTCAATTTATCTACGCGCTGTGGATGTTCGTACAGGTCAAGTGTTGCTTAGTGTGGCCACCAGCAAAAAAGTATTAAGCCAAGAGATGCGTGCAGGCTTTTTTAGATACGTAAGCTACAAACGTCTAGCTGAAGCTGAAGCCGGCTTTAGTGACAACGAACCTATGAGTATTTGCGTAACTCAGGCAATAGAAAAAGCACTGACAGACCTTATAACAAAAGGCATTGATAAAGGCTTATGGGCTAAAAAAGTGAGCTAATTACACAGGCCGTCATAACAAATAAAAAAGGCTACTAACAGTAGCCTTTTTTATGGGAGAAATTGAGATTATATATGCTATTTATTTAGCCATTGGTAATAAAACAGAAACGTAACGCTGAGCCCAATTCGCAAGCTCTACCCTGTTACGTGAGTTAGTTTTTTTAAACGCACTGTACAAATGTGTTTTTACAGTGTGGTCGCTAATATTGAGCTTATCAGCAATTGTATTGTTACTCGCACCTTGTGCAATTAAATGAATAACGGACTTTTCTCGCTTTGTTAAATGATCGTAATCGTCCTGCTTTAATTCAATGTCGTCATGTAGGTTATTAAATGATGATGCCACGGCTAAAATGTCGTTAAAAGCTTTTGAAATTACTTTACGCGTAAACCAAAGCTCGCCAGTATCAACACGAACTAACCCTTTAAAAATATCTTCTGGCGCATCAGATTTATAAAAAACACCATTAAAATGGTTAAGCAATAAGTTTTGCTCGCACACATCTTCTTTATCAACATTAAAGATAACAACACTATGGTGTTTAGCTAAACAAATAAGGTCTGCGGGAATGAGATCTTGCCATTTGCTTTTAGCACCATCTATTAAAAACAAATCATAATTTGCACGCTGCTCAGCTTTAGGAATAACATCGTCCATTTTAATATCACCAAACAAGGCCTGTAGTGTTCTTAAAATAGCTGTGTAGTTGTGTGAATGAAAAGATGATTGAAATGTAGTTTTTACGAATACTGAGTTTTTATGGGGCATAAATTTCGTCCTTGAAACATTTACACTACATTACCTAAATCAAATACAACTTACAATGAGATTTTGGTATTAAAATAAAGTTATCATTTCTCATCCTAAAACAGATAAAAATCTATTAAATCAATACATAACCTACATTACTTTTGTTTTACAATTGATTTTGTAAGATAAATAACAGTTCGGATTAGTAGTTTAGTAATTTATAAAATCGAGTCGTTACGCCATTAGTCCAACCAAAACCCTGCTGTACTTGATATTCACCACCACCGGCTAAAACCGCTGGTGTGCACACATTGTATTTTTCGAGTAAGCACTTATTTACTGCAAAATTTTGCTCAACCATATTTACCCAATTTTGCATTATATGTGTACTCAATTGAGTAATACCGTAGTTATTAAGCCCTTTTACCGCAAGCCATTGGAGTGGAGCCCAACCATTTGGACTATCCCACTGCTGAGGCGTTTGAGTAATAGTTGTAACAATGCCACCCTTTTTTAAAAATTCATTGGCTAATATTGTAGCTACCTTGATTGCTTGCTCATTACTGGCTAAATTAACAAATAAAGCAGTAGTTGCCGCTGCACTAAGTATTGGAGATTGAGTCGTTGTACGGCAGTTATAATCAACAAAAAAACCGGTTGGTTCATTCCAAAGGTAAGCATTAATAAGTGCCTTGCGATTGCTGGCAAGTAATTGGTAATGCTCTGCTTGTTCACTATTGCCGAGCAATTGAAAGAATTTGCTTAATTGATTCTCTAAGTTATACATAAGGCAGTTTAAATCTATAGGAACAATATCAGTTGTTTGAATAGAGCTTAGTAAATTAGACTCACCAAGCCAACGAGAACTAAAGTCCCAACCCGACTCACATGCAGCGCGAATATTACGATAAAAATCAGATTTTTTCTCCTTCGCCAACCCTTCCGCTAGCGCTAAATCTTCACGCAATGACTCTGCTCTTGGCTCACTTACATCGTCCCAATAACGATTTAAAACACCACCACAAGGCATTCTTACTACCCGCTTTGAGCCCAATAAATCACTCGAAAGCAACTGCGCGTCTTGCATCCAAAATATATATTCTTTTTCAAGTGCTGCAACACACATAGCAAGCCATTGCGCATTAAGTGATTTGCTATGCGTATGTTCCCATAATAACTCGACCATGAGTGCTAAAACCGGTGGCTGCGAGCGTGATAAATAATAGCGACGGTTACCATTTGGAATACAACCATAATCGTTAATTAAATCTACAAAGTTAAGTAGCATATCTTCAACTACATCACCTTTATCTGCATCGATTAAGCCCAATGCTGTAAAATAACTATCCCAATAGTAAATCTCTTGAAAGCGCCCGCCAGGCACAATATAGCTGTGCTTTAGTGCTAATAATGAATCTTGCTTCGGGGTATCCGCCTCTCTTCTAAGGCCACTCCATAACGAGTCTATATAATGTTTAACCGATGACGTATCAGCCTCAGTGCCCATTGCTAGCACTGGAGAAGTAATAAAGTGTGCGTTTACAAACTCACTAAGCTGCGTATTAGTTAAAGGCGCTAATTGTTCATAGCTTTTACATGCACTTTGCCAATTAACACGCGCAATTGCATCTGCGAATGTTTTACAGTCGCTAAATACATGCTGCATTTGAACATCTTTAAATAATTGGCTGTCAAAAAAACTCATAACTTTCCTTACTGTTAAGCTGTCGTTGCGTGTTGTGAGATAGCGTCGGTTCGTTTTTTGAAAAAAATCACGCTAATAAAAATCAAACTAATGGGAACCAAAGAAAGGTAAAACGCATGCTGGCCACTAAAGTGCTCAAATACATAACCAGTTATTATTGAGCCTGTTGTTCCACCAAGTGCTGAAAAAACTACAATTAAGCCAGTCATAGCGGCATGACGATGTTTTTCAAGAGCGCTGAGCATAACTGAGTTAAGTACCGGATAAATAGGCGCCATGAAAAAGCCAATTAACGGTAAAATAAATGCAGCAAGTGGTGCATCAAATAAGCTAATTACTGTATTTTCAGTAACATTCTCAGTAAGCGGTAGGGTAATAAGTATGAGGCCGGCCATCGCAATTAAACAACTGCTCAATACAACAAACCAGTGAATGTGTTTAAGTACTTGCCCTGCGACTAAGCGCCCAAATGCAAGTGTCGCAGCAAAAATACTGGCCAGCTGAATACTAATAGCTATAGGAAGTTTTAAAACTTCATTATTGAATGTGGGTAGCCAAGTACCTACGCCCTGCTCAATTAATACGTATAAAAAAGCACTAATTATAAATATGAGTACCAACGGTTGATATGTTAGCTTAAGCATGGCGATAAAATCGAACCAACAGGAGCGTTTAGTTTTACTTATAATGGCGGGCTTTATAGGCGCAGCAATTACGCTCGCTATAACGATTAGGGCCAGAGCTGCTAGCAAGTAATAAACGTTGAGCCACGCGGTTGAATCGTTTGGATCTATAAAAGCAGTAAAAATCCAATAGCCACTTAACACACCAACCATGAAAATGCCCTCAATGGTGTTTAACAATGAAGAGTGGCTATTTGCATCATCTGTCACTTGGCCGATAATAGAGTAAACCGACACTTTAACCACAGCAAAGCCACAGCCAATGGCGGCAAATAAAATTTTAAACGCATAAAAGTCACTAATTAAAGCCGTACTTACACAAGCAAGGGCAACAACAGTAAGTGCCCCAAGCATAGCCAGTTTATAGCCTAGGCGAGGAATAAACGAAGCCACTACAAATGACATTATCGCAATGGATAAATCTTTAAACCCCTCAAGCACTGAAGCTTCTGTTTTACTTACCCCAAGGGTATTTATTGCCTGCAAAATAACGGTGCCCACGCTATTTAACAAAATAGCGAAAATAAAGTAACTTGCTGCAATTGCCAGTGTGACTTTTGTTTTACTCATAATTGCCCTCGCTTTACAGCGTTATTTAAACGCTATAACGACCTTTATTGTATGCCCATAACGAATGCATACACAGTGTGTGTTTATATCAGTGAGGTTTAAGTTTAGTTTAGAATAGCCCTCAATGCAATCGTTTGCATTTTAAATTTAACATTAACTCAACATGATTTATAAACTATCTTTTACTTGATTGGCGGGTAATCAGTTCAATATCAATTACTTGTGATTCAACTTTTTCACCAGCTAGTTGCTGCATCAACTTTTGAACTAATAGCGTGGCTGCGTACTGTGTGTTTTGTCGGATAGTTGATAATGAAGGGTGGCTAATGTCGGCCATAGCAATATCATCAAAACCTACTAGAGCGACATCATTAGGAATGCTTACATAACGCTCTTTTAAGGCTTTCATGGCACCTAAGGCAACCATATCACTACATGCAACTATAGCATCAAAATAAAGACCTTTTTCACGCAGTAATTGGTTAATTGATTGATACGCTGAGCTACTTGTAATATCAATAGATACAACATGTTGCTCTAATTTATGGGATGCTAATGCGGCAGAGTACCCTCTATGACGCTCACTAATTTCACCATGTTCTGGGTCGCCTAAAAATACAATGTTTTTAGCTCCGTGCTCTATTAAATGCGTTGTTGCTTGCAAGCCTCCCAAGTAATTATCACTTCCTACAATGGGATAGTTGCTAGGTGTTTTAGGGTCTCCCCATACCACCAGCGGAATACCTGCGTTAGCTGCATTTTCTATATTGGTTTGGTTTTTACCTTGACCTACAACAATAATACCGTCTGCACGGCGGCTATTAATAAAATAATTAGCCCAATCGTCTTGCGCCATGATGGAATTAGATAGTAAAAGCTCTAACCCTTGCTGATTAAGTGCAAGATTAATTTCGCTCACTACTTTAAGTAAAAACGGATCGCTAATCGACTGCTCTGTTTGTTCGTCAAGGTTAATTATAACCGCAACTACATTGGTTTTTTGTGTCCGCAACCGACTTGCAGCCGTATTAAGACTAAAATTATGCTCTTTAGCTAAGCGCTGAAGTTTATCGCGGGTTTCTTGCTTAATTAGCGGATTATCATTAAGCGCACGCGAAACTGTAGAGGTAGACACGCCTGCTAGTTTCGCTAAATCAGTTAATTTAATTTTTTTGTTATTCATGATCTTCCTAAATAGTCGCTTACCACTGATCAATACAATTATCTAACTCGCTGACAATATAGCATTATTATTTTTTGCTGGCGCGAACAACGACCTAAAAAGTGTTTAACATATAAATAAGCTCAATAAATAAACTATATAAATTCATAAATAATTTACAAATAAATATTGCAAACGTTTGCATTTATCTCTAAGGTTTCAATATACACAGCCTATTTACAATGATTTTTAGTAAAAAGGCTGCTGAAATACACTGTTTAATACACTAAAAACGGGATCACACACATGAAAATCAATAAAGCAAAAAGTACATTAGCGTGTGCAATTACTTTAGCGCTTAGCACTCAATGCGCATTTGCAGCAGAGCAAACACAAGAAAAACAGAAAGTTGAGCGCATTGTGGTATCGGGAACACCTACGGGTGTTGGAGTTAGAAAAATTGATGCCAGCTATGCGGTAACTAATATCGATAGTGAACAAATTATTAAACTGTCTCCAAAAAGCACCGCTGACTTGTTTAAAGCAATACCTGGTGTTTGGGTAGAAAGCTCAGGTGGTGAATCGGGCGCTAATGTATTTGTTCGTGGTTTTCCTGGTGGTGGTGATGCCCCATTTTTAACACTCAGTATTGAAGGCTCACCTATTTATCCTGCTTCAACATTGTCATTTTTAGAAAACTCATCAATGTTTCGTGTTGATGAAACCATTGAGACAGTAGAAGCCCTGCGTGGTGGACCTAATCCTGTTTTATCTAACGGACAACCAGGATTAACAACCAATTTTAGATTAAAACGTGGTGGCGAAGAAACAGAAGGCTTATTTAAATACACAACTTCTGATTACGACTTACAGCGAGTTGACGCTGTGATGAGTGGTGAAATTACTGACGATTTATACTTTATGGTTGGCGGTTACGTAAAAAGCTCACCGGGTATTCGTGATGCGGGCTTTACTTCTGAAAAAGGTAGCCAATTTACAATCAACATTACTAAAGATTTAGACAACGGTGAGCTTAACTTTTATACCCGCCAAACAGACGATCACGGTGCATGGTACTTACCAACACCCCTTAATGTTGATGGTATTGACGCAGAATATACGCAACTTGGTACGCTAAATCGTCAAGCAACAATATTTACAGGCCCCGATGCGCAAGCACTTAATATTGACCTAGGTGATGGCCGAGGGTGGGACGGCCATGTTTCGGGCGGTAGTATTAAGCTAGAGCTAAAAGGTGGTTGGCATTTTTCAGATCGCTTTAACATTACCAAAGGCGATGCAAATACCTACGGTTTAGTACCTAGTGGCTCAGCAACAACGGTTGGAGCAGTTGCTGATAACGGCCAAACTGCATTTGGAGCAGTTACAAACACTGAATACGCAAGCGATACCCCAGTCCAACAACTTGGTCGATGGGTAGTACTTAAAGAAATCAGCTCATTTACAAATGATTTAGCTTTTTCGAAAAAATTTGGCGACCTATCAACAACCTTTGGATATTACACTGCAAGTACTTCAGCAAAAGATTGGTGGAGCTTAGGTAACACTGCATACCATGTACTTGAATCAGGTGGCGAAGCATTAACCGGTATTGAATGTAATCAAAACACCGATGGTTGTGATTTTAACTACGACATAAGCTCAACAGGTGATGCGCGCACTAATGCGTTTTATGTCACCGGTGAATACAAATTTGCTGATGCGTTTACACTTGATGTTGGCGTACGTCAAGAAAACCACGAAGTAGAATACAGTGTAGATGAGGGCCTTGACGGTATTATTACTAAAACCGTTAGCTATGATGAAAGTAAAACATCGTGGACTACAGGGTTAAACTATTCAATTAATGATGATATGGGTGTGTTTGCCCGTGTTAACCGTGGTTATAAAATGCCTTACTTTGATGACTTTAGAGATAACTTTGATGCTTACGAAGGCGGCGAAAAGCTTATTAAAGAAATTACCCAAGGTGAACTAGGTTATAAATTAATTACTGAATCAACCGACTTTTATGCAACCGTATTTGTAAATGAAGTTAAAGGCGACACATTTGTAAGAAGACCTGGCGTACCAGCAGAAATTTTAACAAACGAAGCATACGGTATAGAGCTTGATTACAACTTTAATCATGATTCTGGTTTTTCTGTTAATTTAAATACGACATTACAAGATGCTGAAATTACAGAGAGCCCAACAAACGATGGTAACCAGTCGCAGCGCCAACCAAAATGGCAAGTACGTATAACGCCAAGTTACGATTTTGAGCTACAAGGTATGTATGCAACTTTATACGGTACGCTTTCAGCGGTTGATGATCGCTTTGGCAATAACGAAAACACTGTAACACTCGATGGCTACGAAAAAGTTGATTTAGGTTTAATATTAGAACCAATGGAAGGCATCAAGCTTCAAGTAGCAATAGATAACTTAACGGATGAGCAAGGCATTACAGAAGGTGATCCACGTAATGCTGATGCACCAAATGGTCGTTACATTATGCCTCGTACAACGCGCTTTAGTGTAAGTTACGCGTTTTAAATAAAATACAATATAAAGGGAGCATTCGCTCCCTTTCACTTTAATTAACCTAAACAAATGAATTTAAAGGCTAAAGTGAATTACTCAATACTCGCTTTTAATTTATTAAGTGCATCAACCGAAAAACCTCGATCATAAAAATATAAAACTTCGCCGCTGCTATTTATAAGTACCACACGAGAGTTATTTGGGCTTTGATTACCTGTAAACTTTTGAACTGTCTCGCCATCTTTATAAATAGTGATTACCCCACCCCATAATTCTTTAGGGATGCCTTTGCGCATACCGCTGTCTATAAATGTGCTAAACATACGTGGTGCCATGCCGGCAATGGTTGGTAGTTCGTAGGTAGGGAGCGTTACGCCCGCCATATCTAAACCAATTAACCAACGGTCTATATCAAACTGGCTGTCTTGCTTGTACCCAATGAGCAGTAGTGTTTTATCTGCTTTAAAATCACTAGGTATAGTCACCATACTTTGCTCTAAGCTTTCGCCACTAATGCTTGGGAACTGCTTACCTGTTAATTGCTGGTTTGGGTACTGTGTTGTACATGCGCTAAGTAGTAAAAGTGCAAAAGCACTTAATGTTAATTTGATCATAATAAACCTAATATTTATAAATTTCATACCGATACGTTTAGTATGGCAGCTGAGATCTAAAAATGCTGACTAGTTATATAATTTTTAAATTTAGACGCAGTCATGGGCTTACCGTACTTCCAGCCTTGTCCGTAATGCACACCCGCTGTTTTTAAAATAGCTTCTTGCTCAGTGGTTTCAATTCCTTCTGCTACACAGGTATAATTAAACTTATGCACAAGTTCCATAATATTCGGGATCATAGAGGCTTTTAAGCCCTCAGTTGTTATATCTTGAACAAACGTACGATCAATTTTAAGTTGATGAAAGCTCAAATTTTGTAAGTTTCTTAAATTTGAATAACCCGTACCAAAGTCATCTAATGATAAGTTAAACCCAGACTCAACCAAGGTTCTAAAATGAGCATGCGCGATGCTTGTATCAAGGTATTCGTCTTCAGTTATCTCTAAACAAATAATAAAGCGTGAATTGGTAAGCTCTGTAATTTGTGGCAGCAACGACACGTTACCCAGCTCTACATCACACGGAAATATATTAAGCGACACTTTGAAGCCTTCAGGCAATACCTCTATAGAGGTTAGCTCTTTGATTGTAGTGGCAATCATGGCCTCAGTAAAAGTCCAGGTTAAATTGTTTTTTCTAATAACCGGAATAAACTCATCTGGAAATAAAACACCGTACTTATCTTCAAAACGTGCAAGTACCTCGCAACCAATCAGCTTGCCACTTTGCAAACAAATAATAGGCTGGTAAGTCCAATAAAATGATCCCTTTTTGAGTCCTTTACGAATACGCTGATTAATAGAGCGACGTGCAGCAATTCTTGCATCAACTATTAACGCACTCGATATTCCCGCTAAACAGGTTAAAATTAACGAAATTATTAGTAATAAGTGGTTATTAGAAAAAAACAGACTCCAAGGTAAGTGCACTACCACACAATATTGGCTACTTGCAGAACTGCAAACTAAATTAGTTTCGTAAGGAAAGAAAACATTGTTTTTTACTTGAAGGTAGAGATCCTCTTTACCTGCTAAATGATGCAAAGTATTTGGTGTTTTATAAACAACTTCCCAATCAGGCGCAGTAACTCCAATATTAGTAAAGGGAGTACTCTGCATAATTAAATTATAGTCCCCTTGCCTGACTATAATTACCTCCATAGGGCGCTCACTAAATAATAATAAATAAAGCTTTGGCTCAAAACGAACCCTCACTTGTTCATCATCTCGAATAAAGTCAGGCTGTTTATCGTTAATTGGTTTACTTAATAAGCCTGCCCCCGTAGTACAAACTAACTGGTTACCTTTAAAAAAACCTATATCAATTACATATTTTGCGTCAAATAAAGCGCGGCGCATCTCAAGAAGAGTTGTGTTGTCACACTGTTTAAACGCAAGCTTATTTAATGGGGTAAGTATTCGACGCCTCTCTGCAATTGCACCTTCTACATGAGTGAGAATATACTCAGCATCTGACTTTGTTTGTGCTGTTAATTGCTGCGCTGCAAAATTGAGTAAAATCATACAGCCAGTTATAAAAACTAACACTCCGGTTAGAACGGCTATAATAGATTTTTGTTGGTACTTTTTCATAGCATCTCGAAGTTGTTAATTTATATCACTACTTTATTAGATGATTGCATAAGTCGCATTAAATTCACACAGATAGATTTAACAATTATTGAGTGAGTTTTGAACCAATTGCGCTATTTTAAAGCCTATTGCCAAATGTTGGATATCATCAAAATGAATCCCATCACCACCTGGCATGTTAATAAACGAGTTAAGATCAATAAAAGCGCACTTATTATTGGCTGCAACGCTTTTAAATGTACTAGAGAGCTCTATTGCTTTTGTATCAGCCTCTTCATAAATACGTGAATACTGCCCGGTAATTCTTATTTTAGGTGGGCTAGCAATAATAATCTTAGGGGATTTTAAAGTACTACCTTGCTGATAATAAAAGTGTATTGAGTTAATTAAATCATTCAAGCCATCTGCTATTAAACTAGGTGTTAAATTAAAACGTTTTTTAAGATCGTTTGTACCAAGAGCTATAATAATAAAGTCGAGATCATGCTTATCCAAATAAGGTTTTAAATAGCTAACACCATTGAGCACACCGTCAAACGGGGGATTATGCACTAACGTGCGATTAGGTTGCCCTGCCTCTATTACGTTAAAGCCACACCCTAAGTGTTTATTTAAAAGTGATGTCCAACGGGTATTTTCATCAAAACGTTTACCCGTTACAGGGTTTAAGCCCCATGTATTTGAATCCCCAAAGCAGAGAATGTTTTTTATTATTTGAGTCATTAAAATGGGTTGAGCGTATAGCCTTGCTGTTGAAGTTGTGCGTGAGCGGTCATAGCTGAAAGCGACATTTTTACACCCTCAATTAAAAGCGCTGGCGTTACTTTAAAGTGAGTAGCAGATTGCCCGCAAACATACACTTTAGTGTTATTTGCTAGTAGCTGCTCAATTAACGCTTGGTTTTTATTGTCAGCGTTAAAGCGTTTTTTATATTCGCTATTAGCTAACACATCAACACTTGCGCTACCGTGCACAACTAATGCAAGTTGTATGTTTTCAGGCTTTACGCCATGCGCCACATGCATGTTAATAAAACGCGCTAGCGAATTTATTGAATTATTTTGCGCGCCTTTTTCAGCGCCATCAGCAACATCAAAGGCTATTTTAAATACCGTAGCGTCATTAATTTCATCATGCTCGGGGACATTGTAATAATTACCATACCCCTTAATTGGTTGCTCTGTTGCATATATTAAAGGGCTAAAAAGCAGCACTAACAATAGTAAATATTTCATAAAACAATCCTGTGTTTTTTAAGATTATTACTAAACTACCAGAGACAACCAAAAAAGGCTGCAATTTAAGCAACCTTTTGGGTACTTTTATGGCTGTGGTTAATAAACTGCATACCTAAATAACTAAACGTATTTTTAAACTGCTCTACAAAACAGGCGGGGGCTTCACTTGATGACGCATTAGAAAGCACTGAAAAATGCTTACTGCGTAAACTACGAAGCTTAGGTTTTAATGCTTCATCGTCCATATAATCGGTTATTCTATCGATAAATAATTTCATTTGTACCGTGGTGCTGTACCAATAAACAGGCGACGCGAACACCCAATGTTCATATTTTAAAAGTGCTTCAAACACAGCGTAAAAGTCATCATTTTTATAGTTTTTGTTATAGCAGTACGGCGCAATTTTATAATCATCTAAGCATATTACACGCACAGTATTTTGCTCTGCGAATCCATTAACGTGCGCCTGTGTATTACCATTTTTGCGTGCACTTGAATAAATAATAACAGTGCTACGCTCAAGTTTTTGTTGCATTTAGTTAGCTCCTTTTTTAATGTTGGAAGAAGCTTAAAACCTCAAGTTATATTGAGGTCAAACGGAAATTAAAAATAATGCCAATAGATCAAAAAAAACTAACAGAGGCCAACCTAACCGTGGGTTATGTAGCAAAGCGTAGCGGCGTAAAAGTATCAACCCTACATTTTTACGAAACAAAAGGACTAATACGTAGCTGGCGAAATGGCGGCAATCAACGCCGCTATAAAAAAGATGTACTGCGCCGTATAGCGGTAATAAAAGCCGCACAAGCAATGGGAATAACCCTTGATAAAATTAAACAAACACTGGCCACATTACCTGATCAGCGCACACCCACGCAAAAAGACTGGGCAGCCCTTTCAAAGCAGTGGCAAGCACAGCTGGACGAGCGAATAGCGTATATGCAGCGTTTGCGCAATCGCGTTGATGGATGTATTGGCTGTGGGTGCTTATCTATGAGTAAATGCCCTATTTATAACAAAAATGACCACTTAGGCGAAAACCAAAGTGGTGCTATTTTGTTAGAGCGAGATTGAAGGCTAGATTAAAGTTAATCTAAGCCGCTTAGCCCCTCTCTCGCCGCTCGATATAGAGCGCCTAGGGTTGAGTCGAATACAGATTTTATAAAGCTATATGTAAGCTCCACCGCTTTACTAATTACTTTGCCAGCAAACACTAACATATGCCCTAATAAACCTAAGGTTTGTGTTGCAAACGAGGCTGACGCTTTAGCTATTTTATCTAAAGTACGCGCCAACATATCGTAAAAAGTGAGCCCAGTACCAATAGCAGCTTGGGCAGCAACTGCACTGTAATAGCCGGCATCTTTTAAAAGTGTGACTAACGCAGCCCCTAGTTTATCAGCCCAGTGGGAAGTAAAAGAGGCTTGATTTCTATCTTCAAACTTCAAACTTCAAACGTACAGGGGTACTCAAAAAATGATTAGCTTGAATGGTTAAGTTGTTCCAATTATTACTATTGGCTGTGTTTATATAGCCAGGCGTACCATTGAGGGTATGGGCAGCACCTTTTAAACCTTGCCCATTATCTAAGCGTATTTCTTGACCGCTATAAGGTGCATGCGAGAACGGCCACAAAGGTACCTTAGCAACAGGGTCTGCACCATGAGTACAGCGATAAATTTTATCAATTCTTGATGTCGCAGCCCGAGAGAAGTTTTCAAGCCCAACGCGCGGTGATCCAAACGTATAAAGCTTTACAGGTATTGAATATTCAGCTCTAATCCAATCGGCAGAAAGCGTCGCTAATGCACCACCTAAGCTGTGGCCAACTAAATGAATACAATCGGTTACTTTATCTTTAATATTAGCTTCAACAAACTCCTGTAACGCGGGCTTCATACTGTAAAAGGTCTTATTAAATCCAGCATGCACCATACTGCCATTTGAGCCTCCACTTAAACCAAAATGGCCATCAGTTAAGCCATCTCTTAGCGAGTTAGTACCACGAATTGTTATAACTGAATCCCCCTGATAATCGCCAAGCCCATGCCCTACTAAAGCAAAACCCGTACTTAAATTAAACAAATGGGAGAAAAAACCTCCCGTTACACCTTGTACTGCGCCAGGGTTAACTGAAAAGTTAAAATTGTCGCGCAAAGATGCATGAAGTGAACGATGAAGTAAGTTAGTGGTTTTAATGCTTTTTGCTTTATAAGCAAGGTTAGCTAACTGTACCGCTTGGGTTGGCGTCAAAGTATTCATATAAGTTCCCTTTAAATTAATAGTTAAAGTTTACATGATGTGTAAATCGCAAAAGCGTGGCTGGTATCTTCTTTAATTGGAATATCGTATGTTTGCGGCTCTTTAGAAATATCACACTTCAAGTGTGCAAGAAGCTCTTTAAGTGTGTCACTTTTTTCATGAATTGAAATAAGCGTGTACCATAAAACAATTCCTTCTGGCGTGCCGTTTTCTAAATAAATATGCTGAACCAACGAGTCGTTATCAAACATATTAGAGGGCTTACCTGTTTTTATTGTTTTTTCTGTAAAAGTAAAATAACCGTGTTCGTCTGTTGTGGTTTCGTCAACGTATTCATCGCCATAGGTGAGTGAGCGCATTACTTTAGTGTTTGCAACTGGCTGCCCATTATCTAATAACTGCCCCTTTACTGGAGCCGATAAATAAAATTCTTGTTTATTAAAAAAGCCAAACATATCCGCACAAGCCTGTGATGTAGTAAAAAAAACAACGGCAATAGAGGCTATTACCAACACAAAAATTTTTAAACGCGATAAAAACAAAGCAAACACTCTCCCAAGACCTAGCTATAAGCTACTTAATGTTTATGGCCAATTAATTACACCAACCATATTTATATTAAAAAAAGTAGGGGAACATACTAATTAGGTACAATTATACTGCATGTTTTTTAATCAAAAAACAATCCTAATTTAATTATAAAATAGCGTATATATTAATTTACCAATACTACTAAACGCGATACCGCCCACAAGCAAAAAACCATATATAAAACTAATAGCACCAGCTGAAGGATCGCTCCTTTTATCAATTTCTATACATGCCGTGCACATAACAAAAAATATAAAAAAGTTTGCGATAACGCCTAAAATAAAAGCATGCCCAAATAACGGTGATACACCTGCCAAAACTGCGCCCAATATTAAGAGCGAGCCTGAAAATGAATGTTTATTAAACCGGCTCTCAATTATTTTTATAACTAATGTTGCTAACATAAAGAGTAAAAAGTATAGCGTTGGCCAAAACTGATAATATAAATAGCCCCAGTTTAAAAGCTCACCTGTAGTTGATGAATAAGTTTGCTGGCCTATGTCGGCTGATGAAGCATTCGTGGCATTTTCGCTAAAAAGATACGCTACCCCACCAATAATTAATTTTATAATCCAAAAAAATAAAAAGCTGGCAATAGTAAACCCGATAGCGTCATCTCTTGTTAATCGTTTTTTAGCTTTGCTTTTTACAATAATGGCAAGCATTAAACCTAGTAGGCATACACTTCCTAAATAAAGTAACGCCTGCCAAAAGTTATCAGAATAAAATACGGCTAAACCAGGCGCTATAAATAGATACATAGCATCTTCGTTATCTAATGAACGGCTTGGAGTACTCCGATCTGACTCTTTAAAAAGAGCTAAATATACAAATAAAGGCTGTAAAAACAGCATTAAAATACTCGTGGTAATAAGGCTCATAGATCATCCTTGATGAGAAAAAATTAATGCAGCACTAGTGCTGCATTAATATTAAAAATTGAGTGTGTAATTATGATGGGGGTTATAGGTTTATTTTTTGAAAATACGTTTTAAGTTTTAAAAGCCCCGACTCAAGTTCAAATTTTTGTATTTTAGGATTTTTGAATTTAAACCCATTAGAAATATGAGTATTAATCATCGTCGCCATACCCTCAAACCCAGCTGGCGCAGTGGCAACTAAATCGCTCAACAAAGGGTTTATAAGCACTTGATGCTCTTCCATTAAAGTTGGGTCTTCATATATATCGTAAACAAGGTTAGTTAGTGTTTGTTGGCTTTGTTGTTCCATATCATTTCTATAGCGCCTTAGCTTAGGCGTTTATAGCTCCTTTAAAAGTGTAATAATCTTAATGATTTATACTAATTATAAATCATTTAAGTAAATACTCATTACTTAATTATCTAAAGAAATACCAGATTCCTTGAGTTGCTTTTCAAATATTTCTTTTCTGATTTCGTCATAATTACTTTCATTTAAAAAGCGTTTATGTTCAGCAGCCTTTTCTGAGTTGCCTAGTTCAGTGTAAATTAAATAAAGATCTTTATGAGTCCTTTGCACTCTCATTTTCTCTTTAACTTCATTACTATTATCAGTGAGGTAGCGATTATAAAGTTTTATAGACTGTGTTAGGTCTTTAGTAACAAAACGTCCAGTACTATATACATACGCTAAAGCTAAAATACCATCAGAATCGCCTTCTGCAGCATGCTTTTTTGCCTCAGCAATATAGCGGCTTCCATCACCTGTATGAAGACCTACCAATTCAAGAGCTTGCCAATTTCCCATTTTATAAGCTTTTTCACACCAAGCATCAAGCTCTTGAGGCGCATGCATTAAGCTTTTTTGACATTGGCGCATGACTTTATCTTGGGATAAGTTAGGATCATTAATATCAAGGTTAGGAAAAAGAGTTCCTGCCATCGCACCAAAACATATTACGGTAGTAAAAAGAAAAGTAGCTATTGTTTTCACCATTATAGCCCTTTCATATGAGCTGAATTTTCAGGTAAGTGAACCTGATAAGTTGTCACTGCTGATTTAAACGGGATGCCCTCTCGGTAAAAGTACTTTTGCTTAAGCGCTTCTTTTTCATCAGAGTAACCCTTGCAATCAGTTTGTGAGTAACAAACTGACCCACCAATAAAATCGATAAATTTAATTTTTAAAATACCTTGCGCTTTTATCAGTGTGTCTAGGCCTTCTTGATAATTAGTAGAACTCACAGCATGCCACCTATGCATAAAAGCAATAATTTTATTCTGCTTAGACGTATTTAAAATATTACTAATATTTTGTGTCCAAACCATATTTCTTATTGTATGGCTATTAAAACAATTTCCTGCGACTGAATTATTGTAACTACATGAAGCGTCAATCAAATCCATTTCATCTAAAGTTAAATCCAAAGCAATAATTTTTAATCCTAACTCTCTAGCCGCTTTAACTAGTTCACCATAACTATTTGGTACGCCGTAGCCCCAACGCCAGTTATCATTAAAATATTGCTGAATAACATTAAAGCCTTTACCAGTGCGTTGATAAAAAACTATTTTTTCCTGCATAGATCTTGGTAGCATTTCGATTGCAAAGTGTGTAAACCCAAAAGCTTTCAATTGTCTAAGTGCTTTAATAGCTTCAAATTTATAAATAGCTGGGTTATGGCTTGATTCACCAAGCATCACTAAGCGCGCATTACCGGCCATTGTTTTATAATTTACATCCGTGTTTATTTTACTCACTGTATTTCCTTATGTTAAGTATTCTTAGTGTTATTAAAACCCCAAGCTAGTCACACCAAGCTGCAGGCGTGCTTGCAAGTTTAAGCGAATCTCTATTTTCATTAATCCAAGCATCAATAATAGGTGCAGGTAAACCAATTAAACGCCGAGACAAAAAATCGCTAGTACTTTTATTGGAAGACTATAGTTTTACAGCTTTAACTGTGAGGGTCTAGGCGACATTCTATTATTAATAGCTCGTTTATTCTTAATGCTGGCAACGTAGGCCATTTATTATCTTTATAAAATTTAAAAAGTTAAATCTTAATGGTGGAGCCACCTGCTCAACTTTTTCAAAGTTTGATTACTTGCATACCATCAAAATAACCGTCAGGTGCTTCCTCAAGTTTCAATATTGGCATTACTGTACGGTATTCAAAACGCCCACCATAAGGTAATAACAAACTACAGTTAGTTGATTCAAGTAAAATTGCCTTCTCATTGCTATCTACAAAACTTTTCATACCTTCGGGAGTTTTGCGCGTAAACACTCTAATATTCTTAATCTGTTCGTTAATAAGTCCAGTCCAACGCTCACGATTTCCATATATAGGATGATCATAGGGTATTTTTTCCATGTCTTCATATGCGCCTTGCTGAATACCCTCCTTATAAGCAAACCAAACAAGAATTGAATCTTTAACATCGTTAGTTTTAAATCCAACAATGTCGCCATTCTCTAAATGAATATATAAACGATTCCCAATATACGTAAAAATATCTTTATCCTGAATATCGTTCTTTTCTTTGTATTTTCGGATCCTAAACTCTAAATAAGGTCTAGTTAGATTTATCACCTTATTATTTTTTAGGGAATTTACTATATCTGTTTCAAGAGTTAACCCATTTAAAAAATCACTCATTATAAACCTAATTTTAAGTATGTTATTTAATCAACCAAGATGGAATATAATTATTTCCAATAGTGAGCTGATAACCATATAGTTTTTTTGCTAGTACAGCCATCGCTGTGAGTGGAATTGAAATAGCGCCTCTTCTATCCCCCTTTCTTGCATATGAACTGTAATATTCTTTATGGAGTAATAATGCTTTTTGCATTTCCTCGTTGTACTCTTGCCCACCATTTTCACTAAATATAGCCATCAGTATTGAAGGAATTGGCCACTCTATACGGCTTGCATACAAATAATCCTCATCACTAGGGTAATCATCAGGGTTACTAGCTACTAATGCTTTTTCTAATGCCCCCGCTAAATCCGAACCTGAGGTAAATATTATTTTTAATAACTCCACTAGGGCAAAATTAAAGGGAGTCAAAGACGCTCCCGACTCTGCATTTTCAAAAATAGAGATATCGATAGATTTTAAATATTCGATTCCTTCCCATTCAAAGCTACGTGCCAAAATACTCAAATAAAAAGTTGTAAGCCAAGTTTGATAATTCGTATTAACATAGTCGCGCCGACCCACAACCATTACGTGGTCATCTATAATTCGAAATGGAAAGGCATTGCCAGAGCGTTCATTACTTTCAAATATACCCATGCCTAAAGATTGCGCCCGCAATAAACAGCCCCACGTCCTGTTTTCATTTGGCTCAATCAGTGCAGCTATAGGCAGTAGATCTTCGCAATTACGTTTAAACAGCCTTGGTACTTCTGTATATGGATTCCGTTGAATACTTGGCCAATGGTCTTCATGGCTGTCATTTTCTGCAAGCATGTCTGTATGGTCTAGGTGTTCATGAGTAAAGTGACTCTCAATCATTTTTATGCCTTCGTAATGCTATAAAATGTAAATTTAGCGTTTTCATTAATACAATAAAAATAATTAAAATACTGTATAAGTAATCAATATTAGCAGTTAATTGCTTATAAAAGTTATAACTGCACTTCATATATATTCAAACTGCTTTATTTATATTCAACAGGTTTGCCATCAATAATCCACTGCGGAATATAGCCATTTTCAATGGTTAAATCGTACCCTTTTACATCTTTAGCCAGTACAGCCATTGCTGTTAGAGGGATTGAAATGGCGCCCCGACGATCAGCACGTCTACTGTCTTTTCCTGTATTAAAATATTCTTTATGGAGTAATAGCGCTTTTTTCATTTCCTTATTATAAGCATGCTCACCCTCATCACTAAAAATAGCCATAATAATATCTACTAGGGGCCAATCTAAACGGCTAGCGTATAAATAAGCAAAGTCTTCGTAATCATCGGGGTTACTGGCAACTAATGCTTTTTCGATTGCTGAGGCTAAATTTGCACCTGACGAAAATACCGCTTTGAGTAAATCTACAAATGCATAGTCAAATGGCCGGTTTTGCTCACCTAAACTAGCCTCTGCAAAAACGCTATTATCAATCGTTATTAAAAAATCAATAGCTTGTTTATTACGCAATATAATAGCGCTATATAAAGCAGGCAACCACACTTCAACCTTAGTTGAGAAATCATCAGCCTCACCTATAACCTCTATAAAATCATTATCGTAAGCGACTGTAAATGGTTTACCCACACTTGCGTTACTCTGAAAGGCTGCTAACGCCATTTGCTGTCCGCGTGTTAAATAAAGCCATGCGTTTTTGCTATTTGGATTCTCTACCGCCTCTAAAGGAAAAGCCCTAATGAGGTTTCTCTCAAATTCTTCATGAAAAGACATACCACCGCCTGCTTTTATAAGAAACAGGCTATCCTCGTCATCTTCAATATACTCCTCAACCATATCATCATAAGAAATTTGGCCATAGCTATAGTGACTTTTTATCATTTTTGTACCCTTTAAACTTTTACTTTGAACTTTGTAACTTCAATACTTTTCTTCATTCCACTGTCATTGGCTTTTTGCTTGATCCCAATATACTTAATTACAGGAGCTTTAGGCGGACTTAACTTAGCATTTACTCTAGAATATTTTTGCGCTTTTTGAATCGCTCTCAAGTTCTTTTTACAATCTGTTATTTGCTTAGTTAACTCCTCTTTCCCGACTTGACCATAGGTAGGGTTAATATCAGGGTTTTGGAGGTCTTCTAGTTTTTTGGTGTAATTTTTAATAACAGATTTCATATACTCAGTACTTCCCTGTTGAGCTCTTTTTTTATCTGCCATACGGCTGCCCCAATCAGATGCGCCACCCTTAGCCTCTACAATAATAACCTCTGGTGGCTTTCCATCAATTAAATAAACTTGGTCAAACTGGCCTTGTTTACCATCACCGGGGAGGTTTGATTCTAAGGGAATTGCATTAGGATATTCATGCATTATATACGCTTTAGCCGCTGCTTCCCCTAGCTCCTCACTTGCATTTCGCATATTGCTTCGTGCATTTTTAAGCGCTTGTTCTCGCTCTGAGCCCTCTTCCATATCCAGCGCTTCGTTTCGAGCTTTTACAGCCTTATCACGCTTATCAGCACACTCTTTTAATTTCTCTTTATCTGCAGGAGTTAATTTCTCATGGTCTAAAGTAAGCTTTTCCTCTACATCATGAAAAATATCAATTTTATCATTGGCTTCCACTAATGCGCCATTTTCGTAGCGTAATTTCGCTGATTGTTTTTTATCTTTTCGCGAAACAATTACATTACCTTTGTGATTAGTGTAAACATTGTAATTATCTTTATCTGGAGACTTAAGCTGGCTTACTAGTAATAATGCATCCCGCTCACTATTTGATACAAACTTTTCGAGTAGTTTGTATTCATAAGCTATATCCTCTAGAGAACTATCTACTTTGTCATCAGATGCTCCCACTATGATCTCTTGTGGGTCAGCTATTTTTGGTAAACCGTCAGCCCCATACATAAATTGTAGATCTTTAATGAATATACTTTTCTCTTCGAAAACTTCATATATTCGGGCTAATTCATCTAAAGATTTTTGAGATAAAACAGCTGCAAGATTATCTTTTGTAAACCCTTGTGCTTCATTATCTTGTATAGTTTCTTTGGTAATATCACGCCCATTAAATAACATGCGCTCTTGAATACCACCTTGGATAATACTGCCATCTGGAGTAATCGTACTTCCAAATTCAGGTATTGTTACAACGGGCAACCCTAACGATTTAATCTCTTCTAAAATACTCGCTTCTTGTTTTATGTCCTCAATAGTCGCAGGATTCATATTTGTAGAGTTACGCTTTGGAATAAGCAATACTTCATCATCATCTATAGCTAAGGCCTCTTTATAACCACCCGCCCCTAACTTATTATCTAAAACACTAGGGGGTATCCATCTAATAGGTGTTGAGGGAGTTGTTAATGACCCTAGATGTTCTTTAATATCTTTTGGCGTTAAATTTCCATCGTAAGCGGATTGCAATAATTTATCAGATAATTCACCACTAATAGTTCCTGAAGCAACACTTATTTCAAGCGCTTCTTTTAAGCTCTTCTCACCCTCTTCACACATTAACCCAAACGGGTCCACCCAATTCACCGGATTCGGCGCATATTGATAATGGTTTATTCCACCCACTAATCCAATCGGATCTTGGTTTATAAATCGTTGTTGTTTAGGGCTATAGTAGCGATAACGGTTGTAATGCAGGCCGCTCTCTTCATCTAAATATTGACCTTGAAAACGGATTGGTTGAGTGAAGGTATTTTCTTTATTAAACTCAAACTCGACTTCTGGTTCTTCATAACCATATACATCGGCTTGATTTTCCCATACGACTTCTGCTTTGTTGTTGGTAACAAAACGTGGAATATTAAGTTGGTCTAGGTGATAGTAATACACCTCGCCTTGTTTAATCAGCGCTACTGGGTGAAATTGATTTGGCAGGTTGATATACCAGGTATATTCACCATGCTGGTATTCGCCAATTAACTGGTCGTTATCCCAAATGTAGTCAATTTTACCGTGCTCGGTGTGCTTGGCAATGCGACGCCCGAGTGGGTCGTAATCGTATTGAGTAAGCGTGCCGTTGTTGTTAAAGCAACTTAATTGATTAAATGCATTGTATTCGCGGCGGGTTTTTATGCCTTTGCCGGTTTCGCGTATTTGGTTACCAAACTCATCATAATGAAAGTCGCTGTCGCCGAAATGGGTTAAACGGTCAGCGTCTGTAGTGCCTTGAATAACCCCATCGTCTTTGCTTAGGTCACTGGCTGCGGTTGCTGCACTTAAATCATTATATTCACTATGACTTACATTAATTTTGCTTTCTGACTGGTTGCTTGCAACCTTATTGATGGCGTCACTAGCATCGCTATCATAGCTTGGCTGCGTCGTTTGCTGCTCAGCTAATTCGTCATTTTTAACCGTTGACTGGCTAACTGGGTTACCAAAGCTATCCCACTGGTATTGGGTAGCTTTTGTGTTCTCACCACTGGCTAGATTTTGCTGAATTAACTGGCCAAGGCTGTTGTATTCAAAATTAATGTTATGACTACTAACGCCTTCCTCTTTACGCGCAATCAACTGGTTTACGCTGTCGTAATTGTACGTACAGGTATCAAATAGTGCTTGCGCAGGATGAGTTAACTGCTGCTGTGTTAAGCGGTTAAATACATCAAATTGTTGGGTAAGGGTTACATCATTACCAAATTGTTGAGTTTGAATATTGCCTTGGCTGTCGTAGCTAAGCGCTGCAAGTTCAACAGCATTGCTATTGGCTTGCTGTAAGTGAATAGCACTTAGCTGACCAAATTTATTGTAGCTATATTTAAGCGTGGTTGAATCTGGCAGAGTAAGTGATTGCCGTCTGCCGTATTCGTCGTAACTGTATTTTAAAGTATGCGCTTGTTGCTGGTTATTAACTTGCTCGGCGCACAGTAGCCTGCCGCCTTTATCAAAGTGTTGTTTAAGTGTTGATTGCGCGTTATGCGCACGCGTAATTTTACCTTGCAGGTTATAGCTGTAGTAATTGGCGTTATTAACGATATGTGAGTCGCTTGCAAGGCTTGCATGCTGCGCAGTTACGCGGCCAAGGCTGTCGCGCTCTATTTTTACATGGCGTTTATTACTTTGCGTTACTGAGGCTAAGCGATTACAGGCATCGTATTTATATTGCTGTAGCGTGCCATCAAACCCGGTTATTTGTGTTGGGTTTTCGTTAGCGTCGTAACTTATGCGGTATACGTGGCCGTCGCTTCGCTCGATGGCTGTTAAGTTTCGCTCTTTGTCGTACGTTAAATGCAGTGCGCTGCCATCAGGCTGAATAACACAATGCGGTTGGCTTAGCCCTTCAAAGTGTTGCTCTGTGGTATCGCCTTTGCTGTTTTGTGAGCTAATTAATCGCCCTGCTTCGTCGTAGCTAAAATTTTGATGCTGTTTATTTTCAGGCTCTTTTTCATCAAAGGCAATTGTTTGTGTAAGCTGGCCGTGCTCATTGTATTTATATTGAGTGAGTAAGCCTGCGTTATTAAGTGTGGCATTTACGCGGCCTAAGCTGTCGTAGCTGTAACGTATTAGCTCATCGTTGTGGTGTTTTGCTAATAGCTCGCCTTGCTCGTTCCAAATAAACTTAGTGATTTGGCCGTTTTTATTTATATGCTGAGTTAACTGGCCAAGCTTATCGTAGCTGTATAACGTGGTACGGCCATCGCCAAAGGTTTCGCTTTGTAATAAGCCAGCCACACTGTATTTACGCGTAATGGTTTGGCCATCAGGTAGGGTAGTTAATACACGTTGCCCAAGTTGGTTGTAAGCAAAATGGGTTTGGCTACCATCTGGCTGCGTTATAGTTTCTAATTGGCCGAAAGGTGTGTAGCTATAGCGCGTTGTACTGCTATCGGGCTTAATTTCACTGAGCTTTTGGCCTTGCGCATTGTATGTATATTGCCAAACGTTGCCGTTAGGGTCGGTATGTTTTACCAATTTACCTTGTGCGTTATGTACAAAGTGCTCTTTGTGGCCGCGAGAGTCTATACAGGTTGTTTCACCAGCCTCTGAGTTATATTCAAACTGGTAAGTATAGGTATTATTATCGCCCCATTGTTTTATACATTTAGCGCTAGATGAGTAGCTATCCCACTCAAAATGATGGCTAAAGCCACTGGCTCGGGTACGCTTTGTTAATAAATTAGCGGCGTTGTAGGCGTAACGTTCAGTTTCGTTTTGCTGATTAGTAGACTCAACAAGATTTTTGTTTTCATCGTACTCATAGCTTGCAAGCAATGGCGATAGCAATTGCTGTTTATTGTTTTTATCGGTGCAATACGCTGCTATTTTGCTTAATAAACCTTGCGCGTTGTAGCTAATAATACAGCCACGTACTTTGTTTACTTCTATACGGTGTAGGCGCTCTTTTGCATCGTAATAAAACGCGATGCTTTGGCCTTTTTCGTTAATTATTTTTTCAAGCAACCACGCGCTTTCGCCTGGTTTAAAGGTAAGGTGTTGGTCATCTGGTGTTACAAGTACTTGCTTACCATTTGTTTGGTAATGCAGTGCAAGGTTACTACTCAACTGATAGCTCGATTGGCCAGGCTTTACCTTTTCAAATTTATGTTTAGCGCCATGCTCGTCTTGGTACTCTAACCAGTAAGTCCCTTTTTGCTTAGGGCCCACTTTTGGCGGCGGTAAGTAATGCTCTGTAAGGCTTGCCATAAAGTCATGGCGCCAACCATTACCCATTGTTGTGCACACATCAGCATGAGATGAGCGATACAAACGTCGCCACACTAATTGCCGACTCCCTGCTAGGGTAAAGTCGATGAGCGGGAGAATTTCTTCGCCCGAAAGCATTGATACCGGATCTGAACGGCACTCTTGATTTGTAATGGGCTCTTCGCTTGCGGTGTTATTACTTGCACCGCCAGTGTTTTTAGCGGGTGCTTGCGATGCGCTTTTACCTGATGCTGTTGAGCTTGATTTTTTGCTCGACTTTTTGCCAGCTGCTCCACTATTGGTGTTATCACTAACTTGAATAGATGACTTTGCTTTTTGGTGATAACACGTTATAGCGCCAGCTATTAAAGCTTGGGTAAGTGCACTTGCGGTTTCGCGGGCAGAGGCGCTGCGTGGGCAGCTAACGCCTGCGCTATTTAATAAGTTAATTACGTCGAGGCGTTTGGCAGCATCGCCAGTTAGCGCACCACCAATTTCAGCTATTTGCTGTTTAGCACTTTGTGCCGTGTTTGCTACTGCAGGTGCATAGCCAGAGGGCGTTTGGCCTTTACCAGCAACGAGGCAAATGGGGTAACTTGATCCTTGTAAAACAACTGTATTACTTTGCATTAGTTGTGTACTTCCTCACTTATCCATAAGTATGATGCTGCGGCCTGGTATTTTGATTGTTCTTGAGAAATCACTAACGCATGTTTATAGTGATTTACAATAGCCGGGCTTGAGGTCAATTGATATAAATTGACGAGTCCTTCAAGCGCACCAATTTTACCTAATTTGTAATTAGGTAATTCATAATGTGTATGCTCACTAATTAAATTACTGAGCAATTGTAAATTTGTTAACCACACATCGCTTTCGTGGTTTACGCCATTACCTGGCGCACATATAAAATCTATTTGTTTTTTACTATTAAGCGCAATGTTAGAAAAAATCCCACTTAATTGGTTATGTTTTATAAAATCTACAGATGGAGCCAGTTCGTGGCTTTGTTGCATCCAACCAGTTTTAACCGCTATAACAGTTGCAAGTGCACCACCAACACCTTGATAGGCATATTCACCGTTTATATTTGCTTTGTGTGTAGCGTCTACTGCAAGTACGTTAACCTTTTTCCACTGATTTTTTTGCACAAGTTCGATCATTGCATTAGCGCCTGTAGCACCATAAAACAAAATATGACTTACATGCTGTGGAAATAACTGTTTTAAACTATTTGCCAAAAGTTGCTTAAGCTCGCCTTGGTATTCAAGCGCAGGAAGCAACCAAACTAAAGGCGCTTGTAGGTCTTCAACTTTTGCAAATAATTCTTTTGCTTTTAATATACAATCGTAAATGCATGCATTCCACGATTGCCATTCTTTAAACTCATTTGATGCAGACTCTTCGCCGTATAAAAGCTCATCTATGTCTTGAGAAAATGGCGCTAAAAAACACTCCATATTAATATTAAAAGCACTCACAACACGGCCTCCGCAGCTAACTTTTTAGCAGTAGCGTGTTGGTAGTAGTTATATAAGTTAAATACAGCTTGGCTATAGCTATCCATAGCAGACATTTCTATAGCATTTAACTTAGTATTTAGCGCTTTACCAGCTATTAAGCGCGAAGATGAAAGCTCGCCCTCAAACTTTGGCCAGTTAGTGTGTAACTGACGCTTAAATTCACTACACGATAACTCATCACCTTGCCATGCTTGCAGTTGTGTTTCAAAGCTCACTAATAAATCAAGCTTATCGCCGAGCAAGCGCCTTATTAAAGCAATAATGGTACGTGGTTCTTCAACTTTATTTAAAAAAGTATTAGCTAATGGAATTAATTTTGCAAAGCTACTTTGCAGTAATACCTGCATGGTTTGGTCAACCGTTAAAGTATTGCTTGCATGGTTGCCAACTACATTCACCTGCTCCCAACTGAGTGATAATAAAAAAAGCGACATTAACGGAGAATTAATAAGCCCAGCATTGCATAAGTGTTTAAACGTATTTATTACATCGGTATTTTTGGCTTGGCTACTTATTAATAAATTCTGCTCCAACGCTGGCTGTAAATGCTCAAGTGACTCTTTGTCAGTGGTTAATGCAAAGCACAAAGTTTTTAAGTCAATATAAGCGATTAAATTCAAGCTATGCTGCTGTAACAGAACTTTATAAATAATTAATTTAGTTAGGCTATGTAAGGTAGGCTCGTTCATTAAAGCGTTAATAAACGCTAAGTTAATGTTTTGAGGCAAATTAGCCATTACCTCAACGCATGCTTGTGCAGTGGAATCAATATTGGGGTCACTTTGTAAAAAAGTGATTAATTGCACTAAATCTGGCTGGCTAAATTTTTGTGGGACGTTATTTTTCTTAGCCGTTAACCAACATGCTTCTAATAGCTTTGTTTTAAGCGTTTTAATAAAACCTACGCATGTAAAAGGGCAATATTGTGCTTCACTAATTGCTAGCAGTTGCGCTTTATGATTACTTAGGTATGTAGATAGCAAAGTTAGCCACCTATTAATACTGTAGGGTTGCCAACAACAATTTTACCGCCGTGGGAGCTGTCATCACCCATTCTAGCTGCAGGCTTACCGTTAATTTTAACCGAGCCAGAACCCGATTTAATACTATCTGGTGGGCCAATACACACCATCATGTCGCCTTTACGCGCAGCAGGCATTCCACCAATTAAGACATTAGTTGAACCAATAACTACAGGGCCGCCTACATGCGGCACTGTGCCGGTTGTTTTAGGACACACATGCATGTGACCAATTGTAGCTGCGGGCTTGCCCATAAAGACTCCTTGTCTGTTTATATTTTTAAATAAAACTAATCAAATAAAGGGATAATTAATAACTTGCTGTGCGCCACTAATAGAGATAAACACTCTATTAATTCACTTTGAGAATAATCTGAAAGTGCAACAGGGCTTTGCATAGCATATTGGTATAATCCCGACACAACATCTTCACTATTTAATACTGGGTGTAAATTATTTAAAAACTGGCCAGCGTAATAACCATTCATTGCTTTTAGATGACTTAATGCTGGATTTAGCAATGGATCGTCTGGTCTATTAATTGGCAAACATATTAAATGCGCAAGCCCATAACGGCAATATACAACATATCCGTTATTATTAATGCCGTTTCTAAGTCCTGAATGAAAGCTATTTATTATTTCCATATTTGCACTAATTTAATTTAATCATTCCAGCTGATAAAGTAATAGCACTGCCGTCAACTTTAACATTACTACCTTTAATATTTATATTAGTGCCTTCAATAGTTATATTACCATTACTGCTCATTTTAATTTGTGCAGAGCCTGTTTTAATAACTATTTCATCACCCGCTTCTATATTTAATGTTTTACCTACTTTTAAAGTATCGTTTTCACCCATTTCGGCAATACGATTTTTAGCAACATTAAGGGTGTCGTTGTTAGCAATATCTGTTTTTCTGTCGTTGCCAATTTCAATGTTGTGGTCGTGATCTGTCTTATCGTTTTGATCGTTTTTAACATAGAGCTGCTTGTCTTTTTCTGCTTGAAGATAAACCAGCTCACTGCCTTTTTTATCTTCAAACCTAAGCTCGTTAAAATTATCTGCCCCGCCTTCTTTTGTAGAACGCGTTTTTATGCCGCTTTGCGTTTTTTCTGCCGGTAATGCATACGGAGGCATTAAGTCTGCGTTATATACGGCCCCACTTATAATAGGTTGATCTGGGTCGCCATTTATAAAATCCACAAGTACTTCTTGGCCAACGCGAGGGAAGAAAAAAGCCCCCCACTTTTTACCAGCCCAGTTTTGGGCAACGCGGATCCAACACGAACTTTTAGAATCTTTTTTGCCTTCTCTGTCCCAATCAAATTGCACTTTTACACGACCATATTGGTCAATCATAATTTCATCAGCGCTGTCGCCAGTTACGATTGCCGTTTGGACCCCGTTTATTACAGGCTTTTTCTTATTTATTTGTGCTCTGTAAGGGATTTCTTTTGGGACACATTCAAAGTGATTTGAATAAACTTCTTCTACCGATGACTGCTGCGAACCTGATTGGTTGGGTACTGTAATTGAAGTCATCATAGAGGTAATAACAAATGTTTTACCTTCAAGACGTGGGTCTTCGTGCTTTTTAAAACTAAATAACTTACCTACAGTAAATGAGCGACAATCACTTCGCCCACTAGAAAGCTTCATATCTCTTTGTAATGACTCTAACTGTACAGATGCTAAATTAGCTGCGCGCGGGTGGCACTCTTGCTCGCCCGTGTATTCAAAAATTTCAGAGACCGATTGAGTAGGAAGCTCAGGGTTTGCTTGCTCGCCATCTGGGTATCGTGATGGCTGTTTAAAATCGTAACCAACACGTTTAAAACTACCAGGGGCAATGCTTAAGCCACCTTGCCAGCGCGATACGTGTGATTCGCTTAAATGGCCAGTTGAAAATACAACTTTGCCTTCATTACATACTTCGTAAGCCGTAATATCATCAGCTAATACAAGCGTATGGTTACTGTTTGAGTGTTCAAAAAAGTAAAATATACCTTCTTGTTGGAATAAGCGCTGAATAAAATCAAAATCAGATTCTTGATACTGAACACAATATTCATATTTAGGGTAGGTTTTACTGGTTTTATCGCTAAAGGCAACATTGTGTTGGCCAAATAAATCAGCAAATATTTCTTTAATTGTTTTCTTTTGAAAAATGCGGCTATTTTTACGATTGCGCATTGAAGCTGCGAATGGAACTATCGTCGCTTGATAATCTATATAATTTTTTTGCTCGTCAACATCAGCCGTACGGCTGCCATTTGAAACCAAATGACTAACAATGCCGTGGTAGTAACGCTCACCACCGCCATCTGCATTTTTTACTTTAATAGATACAGGTTTACCCACTAAGTCTTCGTGCGCGATCTGCTTTCCAATAGTGTACATATTGGCAGACATAACAAACAAATCAGACATTGCCTCTTGGGCAACAAAACGAGTTAAATAGAGGGCATCTTTACCAACAGGGGTGCTAATTTGAATTACGTTTTTATCTTGTGTTGCTTTTTGCATTCCTTGCTTTTCCCGTCCTAAAGATCAAAAAAAGCTCTGAGCAATGCCCAGAGCCATTATAAGGTAACAAATATTACATTTGTTGACCTTTAACACCGCTGTAACCGTATACAAGAGGAGCAGTAATGTTATTTTTGTCGTCTGTTGGAGTAACAGTCATCATCATTTCTGTGTAGCTGATAGTGATTGTTTCGATTGGACGATCATTTTGTACTGAAACTGAGTAGCTAGAAATCATTGCATCTGTAAGTTCGATTTTCATGATTTCTTCAACCTTATCACCTTGCTTAGTGATATGGAAAATAGCTGGTAAACCTTTACCGATTGTCGCTTCTTTGAAAAGATCCGGAGATGCTTTATCTTGAAGTTTAGTGATTGTTACGTCACCAAGGCGAGTAGAGCTTGACTCACGGTCCATCGCTGTACCAGTAGCTGAGCTAATTTCGCGACTTACATTCCAATCAAGAGATAAAACTGTAATTAAATCTTTGAAAGACTCAGCAGTAGTTTCGCCTTTGATTGAACCGTATTTTAAATATGTATTTGCTTGCATTTGATAATGCTCCTTTTTATTAAACAATGTTATCCATTAATACTGGATTCTTTACTTTGGTATATACCAAAATTCCTTTGAAACCATTATCTTTAATACAGCAATGAAAAGGCCTTCTGATTCCTTTCCTTAGATGAAGACAATGTCTCAAAAATTCCATGTAGTGATATCAGGCACCAAAATTATAATGCCCTCAAACTAAAGAAACAACCTTAATAACAAGTTATTTCAAATTAACTTTAATTAACCTTTAATTCAGCTCTAGTTCAAATTCATTATCTTTTACTAATAGCGATATACTATTAATTTCTTTGTCGTCAATCATGCTAGAAAGTAAAACCTCAGACAACAATGGCAGCACTCTATTTTGAAGTATAGTGTGAATATTACGTGCACCTGAGCCTGCATTTTGGCAATTAGCAATAATATATTCAATTACATCGTCATTATAAATTAACTCTGCATTGTAGTGTTTTTTAACACGTTTAATTATTTTATTTATTTGAATAGCGGCAATTTCAGTAAGAATATCGTCACTTAATGGAATGTAAGGAATTACATTAATACGACCTAAAAATGCCGGTTTAAATGAAGCAAGTAAATCATCTTGTAATGCCTTTAATAAACCTTTGATGCTTGGTTTACTTTCTTCGTCTTCAAATAAGCTCATTGTGGTATCTGTGCCCACGTTTGAGGTCATAATAATAATTGTGTTTTTAAAGTCGATATCGCGGCCTTCACCGTCTTTAATTGTACCTTTATCAAACACTTGATAAAAAATATCTTGTACGCCTGGGTGTGCTTTTTCCATCTCATCCAAAAGTACAACACTGTATGGCTTTCTTCTTACTGCCTCGGTTAATATTCCTCCTTCACCGTAACCTACATATCCTGGAGGAGAGCCAAGTAATAAAGAAACTTTATGTTCTTCTTTAAACTCTGACATGTTAATTACCGTGACGTTTTCTTCACTACCATACACTTCTTGGGCTAGCGAAAGTGCAGTTTCTGTTTTACCCACACCGCTTGGCCCTGCTAACATAAATATACCGTTAGGACGGCTTTCATCTGCTAGCTGAGCACGAGATGTTTGAACAACTTTAGCTATTAAATCAAGAGAGTGGTCTTGCCCTACAACTCGTTGCTTCATTTGCTGTGCTAAATTTAAAATGCCATGTATTTCATCTTCATGCATTTTGCCAACAGGTATCCCTGTCCAATCTGAAATAACTTGCGCTATAAGCTCTTCGTTAACCTGCCAATGAACCATATTATGTTCAAAAGAGGCTAGCTTCTCTTTACTAAGTCTTAGCTTATCGAGTATTTCTTGTGATGACTCTTCATCTTGAGAGTTAATAAGCTCTAAAGCTTGATTAAGCTCAGCTACAATTTCTTTTTCAGCACTAAATTGCTCATTTAACGGCGCTAATCGCTCTTCAATTGTAATTAGCTCTGCTTTTAATGTGTCTAGTTGCTGTGAATGATCTAAACCCGTTTTTTGCTCTCTGTTAAGCATTTTTACTTGTGTTTCTATTTCGCTTAAGCGATTTACAAGCTGCTCTATAGTATTTGGAGTAGATGCTTGGCTCATTGCAACACGTGCACAAGCTGTATCTAGTAATGCAACGGCTTTGTCTGGTAGCTGCCTTGCAGTAATGTAACGATGTGATAAATGCACCGCGCCTTCAAGTGCTTGCTCAGATATAAACACCTTGTGGTGTTTTTCCATTACAGGCACTAAGCCTCGTAACATTGCCACCGCTTTTTCAGGGGTTGGCTCTTCAACTTTTACAACTTGGAAGCGGCGTGTTAATGCGGCGTCTTTCTCAAAAAACTTTTTGTATTCAGCCCAAGTAGTTGCAGCTATTGTGCGTAATTCACCACGCGCTAAAGCAGGCTTTAATAGATTTGCCGCATCATTTTGACCCGCTGCACCACCGCTACCAATCATGGTATGTGCTTCATCAATAAACAAAATAACCGGATTTACCGCGTTTTTTACTTCATTGATAAGCGATTTAAGGCGATTTTCAAATTCCCCTTTCATACCTGCACCAGCTTGTAATAGTGCTAAATCTAAGCTGTGAATTTTTACATTTTGTAATACAGCAGGTACGTCTTTTTGAGCAATTCTTAATGCTAGCCCTTCAACGACTGCTGTTTTACCTACGCCCGCTTCACCAGTTAAAATTGGGTTGTTTTGGCGGCGTCTGGTTAAAATATCAACCATTTGACGAATTTCGAAATCACGACCAAGAATAGGATCTATTTTTCCAGCGAGTGCTTGGGCAGTTAAATCAACAGTAAATTGATCTAAACTTGGAGTTTTAGAACCAACATTTGCTTGAGTTGACGCATTTTGTACTGAATGGTTGCGCTCTTGAGATTGCGCAACTATTTCAGGCCATGCATGAAGCAATTGACCAGGCTCTATTTTATTAAATAACTTACTACAACGTGTTACTAAACTAGATAATGTATCGTCTTTAGTAAGAGTATAAATAACGTATGCACTACGAATTTGATTATCTGTAAACTCAATACTGGTACTTAACCAAGATTGCTTAAGAAGACTCGTAACATGCACTGACAAACTAGGAGATGACTCGCTACCCGTTTTAAGAGACTCTAATGATTGATTTAAATCCTGCTGAACTTTATCAATATCTATATCGAACGAGCCAAAAATTAGTCTAACATCATCTAATTGCTGCTCAATCATTGCAAGTAACCAATGCTCAAGTTCAACCGTGAAATGACTGCGACTATTACATATAGCAACAGCACCTTCTAAGCTTTTTCTGCAATCAGGACTCAGTTTTTCAACTAGTTTATTCAGTGTCATCGAAGACATACTTTTTTCCTTTTAATTTTAATTATCCCTTAAACGATAACTTAGTAGGGTTAGATTTTAATTTGTTATCTTGTACAGATAAGAAGCTATTGGCGCCTAACTGACACTCATTTTTTGAAAGTTTAGCGGCACCTAAATTTTGAAAATTTGACTCAATGACTAAGCGAAAGTTAATAGCATTTCCTACATAGTCTTTTGTTATTTGATTCGCTATTTCGAAAAGCGGACCTTTGGGCAAAAGTTGTTTTGCTTTATCTGGATCATCTGATTTTATGTGAATTTCGATATTAGAAGAGACGTCCCATACCTTATTTCCAATCATGGTATCAACACCTAAACGGGCGTGCTGGCCTTCATATAATGCCTGGCTTGCTAAACGGGTTTGTTCTTGCTCTTTTAACTCGTGCCATTGGCCAACCATTTGTTTGATTGATACATCACAACCTAGGTATGACGAAAGTACATTTTTTAAATCAAATGCATTTCTAATTTTACGGCTATATAAACCTGAAAAATGCAGTTGGTGCTCGTTATAGCCACCACTTAATAAACCGAGTATTTGTGTGTATGGGTCTTTATTTTTTTCTTTATTAACGTGATTAAGCGAAAGCTTATATTTTTTCCAAGCGCGGTAATACAGTGAGACTAAACGATGATTAAACATGTCGTAAAAGTCACGCATGGTTGTATCTTTATAGCGTAAACGCTGCATAACGAGCTCGCTATAAAACTGGGGTAAAGCGCCTGAACACCCCGTCAGTCCCATAAAAGAAACCTGGATAGTTACTTTATGCATACCGTCTTCAAAACCAGTTTCTTCTAATTTGGAAATTGCATTACCTGGATAACCAAACTTTTGGGTAGCTGTAAACTTAATCAACTCTTGCTTTGGATTACTGTCGTAACCGACATGTCGATAATCTAAGCCACGCTTTTTTAGCTGATTTTCAATTATGAAAACAGCTTTGTAAAAGTCAATTTGAGAAGCTTGTGAGATTATTTGCTTTATCATAATAACGGACAGTCACCCACTCTTGCAGGCCATTGATAATAAATTTGCTCTTGCTCTTTAAGCCTTAAACTTAAACGCGTGTAGCTATTTATTGCTGCAAATTGAGCAAAAAAGTGATCAAGTATTGATGCAAAGAAGAACATGCCGCTGCCAGAAAAATCATCGTTAGCAAATGTAATTTCAATTTCGCTGCCTGTTGCAAAGCTTACTTTACCTTTTTGAATCACACGGGCAGTTGAGGGCTCTATGATCACTCTATAAATATTATCTATCATGCCTTTAGTTTGTGGTGATGCTCTAAAATCGTATAAGCGCAAAACTTCTTTAAGCTTATTACATGCGTCTTCACCACTAAAGGTATCAAGCGTTAAATGATTAACTAACTGCCACCGTGTTGCATCAGCTAATATAGGTCTCACTGCATGAGTAAATGGCGTTAAACATCTAATTTTTTTAATTACATCGCCGCGCTCAGGCATTAATAAACCAAGTTCGTCATCACCAAATGGCATGCTTGCTGGTAGGTTGCGATTACTACAATTTGCGCGCACAGTAAGTACAGAGTTTCCGTCACCATATTCCATCGCACTATTTTCAAAAGTAGCATCAACTAACGATAAAAATGTTTCGGTTCCTGACTCTACATAACCGCCGGCCCAAGAAGCAGTTTCTCGACGAATATGCCAAAACAAATCATCATGTCCATGATATTTAGGATGTGTTTGACCATAAAAAGGCGAAACAATTTGTTTATTGCCTTTATGATCAAATGCAATAACTTCCGATATACCAATTACTTCTGATATTTCCGAGTCCATATAACGCGGTGTTAACTGATATTCATATTCACTGATCTCAGGTCGTATTGGCTCAAGCTCTTGTTCAAATAAGTTTATTATTGGTGTACAGCCTAATAAGAACATATCTTTATCTACTTGTTTTTCAAGCTCAGCAGATTCAGTATCTAGGTAAATATAAATACTACATTTATTAGATTGCTTAGGCAGTGATGAAAGAATGCCTTCAAGCTCAAAAAACCTAAACTTCTCAGGAAAAGTAAAATTTTCGACGAGCAAACGATATCCGGCAGATGAGCGCAGTGAATAAGGGACCACTGCTTCGTTAGAATCAAAGCCAACTGCTTTTAATTGGCTTTTTGACAGATATCTAATACCTTCATCGCCATTGTCTATAGCAATACCAATACTATGTTTGAACAGTAGTTCGTAAACTTTAAGTGTATGATGCCATTGGCCATTGATAAAAATCCGTAATTTTTCAAGGCCAGTTTCTGCAAGCGAAACCCCTTTATACTCTCCTGTTAATTCTATTTTGAAAATAGATTTTGCTTTTTCTTGCCAGCGAGGCTTAGGCGCTACAAATGGGCTATTATCAAATTGCACATTTGTTATTTCAACAGGCCAAAGGTAGGTTTCATAACACGTTTGAAATTTACATTGCTTCATTGAGTCAACGTTAGTTTCTACTTCACTTGCCTTTGGTATAACCACACCTGCCGTAGATAAGTTCTCAGCTTCGAGCTTAACAACTGACATTGATGGAATTGGCGCTTGGTAATCTGGTAGCATTTGCCCTAGCAAAGCATCCGTTAACTCCGGGAAACTATCGTCGAGCTTTTGCCTTATATTGGCAGTTAAAAATGCAAAAGATTCTATTAATCTTGAGACATGAGGGTCTTCAATATGATCTTCACTTAACTTTAAACGCCCTGCAACTTTTGGATATTTTTCAGCAAAGTCTTTACCTAAATGACGCACAAATGCTAATTCACGATTGTAATACTTCAATAACTCATCGTTCATAATGATGCCTCAATAATCTTCATACCCAAGTTCACGGGCTCTACTTCTGAATCAAAACTGATAAACTCTGGCTCAGGGTCGGCGTATAAAAGTGCATTTATTCTTAAATTTAATACTCTGTTTAAAGGCACTTCTTCATCTGTAAATACTTCTACTTCAAGAAACCGTGGCTCAAACTTTAAAATTGTATTTCTGACGGTTTCGCACAGTAATGCGCGTCCTTCGTGAGAGCTTACAGACATACTCGAAAAGTCAGGTAAACCATAAGACAAACATGAAGTAGCCAGCTCGGTGTATTGAGTTGGCCATGTATGCCATTGAATTCGAGCATTTAGCAAAGCTTCAATATCTCTGCGCACGTTTTTTCTAAGCTCACTAATAGTGATGCCTTCGGTACGTGATGGCGCATCCTGGAAGTCGGGCTCATCGTCAATGAGCCTATCTATAATGGATGCTTGAAGCTGTTGTTTATGCTCTATCATGGTTGCTTAAGCTTAAATTATGCTGTTTCAAGTGAGCTTATTTTTAAATTTGGGATGGTGATAGCCTCATCATCAACAAACAGCATTTTCATGCCCTTACCAATAATAAATTCATCTTTTAACTCAACCCAGTCAGACACTTGACCTAGCTTTTCAAGCTCCGATTCAGAGTTAATATAAACAAGTGGTAAATGAGCTGTACCTGATGGACCATCTTTAATTGTAATTTCAACACGTAACCAAATACTTTCTAATAAAGATTCTACTGGCTCCATTTTTAACGATTCAATTTCGTTAAAGTTTGCTAGATAAAACTCACCATTAGTACCTAAAACCTCTAGGTACGGGTTTAAGCAATCATCAAGATCTCTTGTTGATGCATCGTCTGTGCTAACTCTTAAAGACTCCATCTCTTGAGCTAACTGAGCTGCTTCGTCGGTTGAGCCTTCTAACAGAGCAACATGCATTTTCAAAAATAGTGTGTCTAACTCATTCGCATCATGAAATAACTTAGGAATGCCTTTACCTTGGTAAAAATCTACACGAGATTGCTGAGCACGAATTAAGTGCCTTAAATTTACTGCACCTACTGCAAACTCTGGATTTTTTTGTACCATGAAATCTAGCTGTTTATCGGCTTTTTCAAGTTCACCATTTATGCAAAGTAATTCGGCGTAAATACTTCTGATATCAAAGTTTAATGGCTCATCTTGAAGCTCTGTAGCACAACAAGATAATGCATCAGTAAGTTTCCCCTCGCGAATTAAGCTATGTATTTTTTTCATGACTATTCCTTTATTTTATGATGAGGACTGAGCTCTGTAATTAATTTAATACTGGAGATCATCTGATCTAATTGAAAATGTGGCTGTAATTGTAAAACAGAAAAGTAATGCCCTGGATTGGCTTTATTTTCACTGACTTTTATTCTGGCATTACTTAGCGGGTACTTACTTCTTATATGCTCGGAGGCAGAGTCTGAAGCCGTTGTATAATTATTTATCCACGCTTGTAGATCTCGCTCACAAGCTTGTGCCGTGTTGTAAGAGCCGACACGATCTCGAGCTAATAGCTTTAAATAGTGAGCAAAACGAGATACGCACAAAATATATTGCAGCATTGAAGATAAGCGCGCATTAATATTAGCAGCGCTTGATTCATAGTTTTTAGTTTTTTGAACCGATGCATTACTATAAAAAACAATGTGTTCTGTATTAGTCACTGACGATACTGGAATAAAGCCAAGTTCAGAAAATTGCTTTTCAAACTTACTTGTCACTAACAAGTTTAGTGGTGGCTTTGCTTCTTTTTGATAAGTGTCGTTTGCAAAACTGTCTCTCGCCAGGCCTGTAACCAGCCCCTTTGAAATTTTACCCGGCTCAATACCACGAATGTGACCAAACCAGCCACTATCGCAATATGCTCTTATTAAGGTAGATACAAATTGGTATGCTGCATTGCCCCAAAGCATATCGCTTTCAGGATCTTTAATTTTTTCTTTAAAATAAAAATCTTGATGACGCTTTCCATCATTGCTATATGGGGGTCTAACTAATACATGAGGAAGCGTAAGTCCAATAAAGCGAGATTCTTCCATCGCTCGAAAGCTTTGCCATTTAGCGTATTCGGGTTGTTCAAACTGGTTAAACAAGTCTGCGTAATAGCCTAAATCAGAAAAGTTATCTGCACCAAATAAGTTAGGAGAAGCCGAGCAAATAAATGGAGAAAAAGCAGCGGCAGCGGTTCTAGATATTTCTTTTATTGTGTCTATGTCATTATAAATTGTGCCTGCTGAGCACATGTTACTAATTTCATAATCACCTACTACTACACCAAATGGCTCGCCACCTGCGCTATCAAACTCACTTTGATAAAGTAGTTGAAAAAATAGGCTTTGGTCAAAATCAATAGCTTTGTTTACATCTTTAGAGAGTGTTGCCCAATCGCAGTTCAATACTTTTATTTTTACTTTATTTTCTTTGTCGTATTGTTCGCTTTGAAGTATCAGCCACCAAAGATTACGCCAACTGGCTTCTAGCTTTTGAAATCTATCATTATGAATTATGAGGTTTAATTGTTCTGAAATGAGTTGATCGAGTTCAACAATTACGCGCTGTAAATAAGGACCAAGTGATTCTTTAGTCCAAGATATAGGTGAATCGGAAGAGCCTTCAAGCCATAACAACAAGGCTTTATCTAGGTTTTTTTCGTTTAAAAACCTATCGAGTAAAGCCTCATTATCACTTATTCTAGACTGCGCTTTTTGTACAAAAGCGAAGTCTTGATTTATAAATGAAAACTCTTCGTGATTCATTCTACTGCATTATCCTTAACGCTCGAGATCAGTTTATTAACCGATCTCTGGAATTTTAGCTACAAGGCGTAAAGAAGAAGTAAGCTCTTCCATTTGTAGCCAAGGTCGTAACCATGCAACTGCATTGTATGCACCTGGTTGACCTGGAATTTCCTTAACTGATACTTTTGCATCAGCTAGAGGATAACGTGCTCTGATATCTTGACCGCCACCCTCAGTCGCATTTACATACGATAGGATCCAACGGTTTAACCAAGACTCAACGTCTTCAGCTTCCATAAAGCTACCAATTTTATCACGCGCCATTACTTTTAGGTAATGAGCAAATCGAGACGTTGCCATAAGGTAAGGTAGGCGTGCAGATATTGCCGCATTGGCTGTGGCATCTGGAGTTGAATAAATTTGTGGTTTTTGACAGCTTTGTCCACCAAAAAATACTGCATAATCTGTATTTTTGTAATGACAAAGAGGCAAGAAACCTAACTTGCTTAATTCAGCTTCACGACGATCTGTAATGCCAATTTCAGTTGGGCATTTAAGATCTGGATCGCCATCATCACTTGTGAAGATATGCGTAGGAAGACCTTCTACTTTACCGCCGCCTTCAGCACCACGTATTGCAGTACAGAAACCGTATTGAGCAAATGCTTTGGTCATATTTGTTGCCATAGCGTAGGCTGCATTACTCCAACAGTAATCACTATTATCAGTACTTACTGAACGGCCATCTTTTGGTTCAACTTCAAACTCTTCATAGTTAAATTCTTCAACTGGTTTAGAAGCCGCACCATAAGGTAGGCGAGATAAGAAACGAGGCATTGTTAATGAAACAAAACGCGAATCATCGCTGTCTCTGAATGAACGCCACTTAGTGTACTCTAGAGATTCAAATACTTTTTCTAAATCACGTGGTTTGGTTAGCTCTTCCCAGTTATCAAAACCAAATAATGATGGCGATGAAGCTGCAATAAATGGACAGAAACCAGCGGCTGCAACATTAGACATTAGACTTAATGTTTCAACATCTTCAGGGTGGTTTGTAAACTCAAAGTCACCAACGATAGTACCGTATGGTTCGCCACCTGGAGTACCAAACTCAGACTCATAGATTTTTTTGAATGTTTGGCTTTGGTCAAACTCAACAGCTTTGCTCAAATCTTTATGAAGTTCTTTTTTCTTCATATTTAGCATACGAATTTTAAGTGTTGAGCTTGTCTCAGAATTCATTACTAAATGGTGCAATCCACGCCAAGAACCTTCTAACTTTTGAAACTCTTCGCTGTGCATTACTACACTTAGCTGTTTTGAGATCTTTTGATCGATTAATTGAATTGCTTCATTAAACGTCACTGTCATGTTTTTGTTCCACTGAACAGTCCCTTTTAAGGCTTCTTCTGTCAGTGTTTTAAGTAACTCTTCTGCACGGCTTGCATCGGTTTGCTTAGTTGCGCCAATAGCTTGCTCTAATAGTGAAGACGTTGCTTCTGAGGTAGACTCTAATTCAGTACTTAGTTGCTCTGTACTCATTTTTCAGTCTCCTCTATTTTAAGCTCTTTTGCGATTGTATCTAAGCTTGCTGTGTTGCTTAGTACTTCTTCAAGCACGTTTTCTAATTCTTCTGAGCGGTCAATCTTAGTCATTAAATCGCGTAACTTGTTGCGTGTTTCCATTAATTTACGTAATGGCTCAACCTGATTTACAACAGCTGCTGGTTCAAAGTCATCAATCGATTTAAAGTTAAGTTTTACTTCAAATTCAGAACCATCATCATTAAGCGTATTATCAACTAATAATTTTAGTGAAGGGCTCATGCGCTTTAAAACATCATTAAAGTTTTCACGATCTATTTGCACAAATCGTCTATCTTTAAGTGGTTTTAATGCTTCTGTGTTATCACCAGAGAAGTCGCCCATAACACCAACAACAAATGGTAATTCTTTTTTTACTGCAGTGCCTTCAGTTTCCACATCATAAGTGATGTGTACGCGAGGCTTACGAACTCGTTTTAATTTATCATGGATACTCATAGAGAACTCCTTTTACTTATGTTTCAGTTTCGCTGATTTTAATGCCAGACAACTTAAAGTACCCAGTCCTAGCATCACTATCTGTAATTAATTCATTTAATAATTCAGGCAGCGACAATTCGCTCCATCGAATTACTTGTTCTATGGTGTACGACATAGGAGAGTGCGGCTCTGTTTTTCTAAAAAAAGTAGCGATTTCTTTGAGTTTATTAATCGCACTTTCTCTTGAGTTAATTTCGTGATTAACTTTTACAACTTGCTCTGTAACACTTTGACCGTCGTCGTCTTCACTTTGAACCACTTCTTGCACTTCGTTTAATGCAGCTTTTGCCTTATCAGCAGCTTCAAGCTTATCTGCAGCAACATGCTCAACAGCAGCAAGACTAACTTCTAATGCTTGTTTTATATTTGATGTTGGCTGTGGCTGTCCAGTTACTCTATCCAATACTTCGCTTAATAAAGCAAATTGCTCAATCGCGTTTTCAATGTCTTGTTTTAAAGTAACAAAGAATTCAGTACTTGTTTCTGCAGCACTTCTTTCAATGAGCTCATAGTCAACAGCACCTAAATTAAGCTTTTTCTCTCTTTTCTCATCTGTTAAACGAGAAATATCATAGCCTTGCTGATATTCCCAAAAAGAATATGACTCCATACTGGCGCTATCGGTCAGATAGATACTTTTTATCGGGATTATTAATGTACCTTCGCCTGCTGAACCATTAAGGCCAACCAATGCAGATACTTTGTCTGACACTTCATCATCGTCATCGAGTGACGGGTATAATTCATCAAAATAATTGTCGAGCAAGTTATGAGCAACTTTAAAACCAAAAGCTAAGCCTTTGAAGCCATGAATTCGACAAAGTGCTTCAATAAACCAAGCTAAATATTCGATATCTTTGCTTTGTGTTTTTATTGCTTTGCTACATTGCTCTAATAAAGGAAGCCAATCTCTTGCTAGTGAGGAAATACCTTCTTCATCCACTAATGCATTTCTTTCTGCTGCGCGAAGCTGGTTTCTTAAATCTTTTAAGGCGTAATAAGTCGACGTAGGCGAGACATCTGAGCGAGGATCAATACCTGCAACCTCGGTGTCTGAAATAGGGGAAATATACTCTTCAAATAAAAACATTCCGTCGTCCTAATAATTATCCATAAAACTCCAATAAAGCGGAGCGGATTTCATATTACATTCTTTATAATAAATTACAAGCCTAGTTACAATTGAGTTTAAACCTTAATTATTGCCTTTATATAAACAATTAAAATTTAATATACTTATTAATTAATAGATGTAATTAAAGTAAAAACTCAAATATAAAATACAAACCAAATTTTTTAACTTAAAATCGTTATTTAGAAAAAAGCGGGATAGTAGCTTCATCTTGAATGTTGAATGTTTCTGATTTATGACCAGCGTATCCTTCATCGTACTTAATTAAAATACAGGTCACATTATCTCTTGCACCTCTAACTAATGATGAATGCATAAGCGCCATACCAGAATCAATAATGCTACTAGGCTCTAGCGATAAACATATGTCCTCATCAGACAACTCACCGGTGAGCCCATCTGAACAAAGTAAAAATATATCGCCCGTTTTTACTTCATTTTGAATAACGTCTACTTTTACATCCGCAGTAACACCCACAGCTCTTGTGATTACATTTGATAATGGATGTGTCTTGGCTTCTTCTACTGAAATAATCCCTTCATCAATTAAATCGTTTACTTGGCTGTGATCTCTCGATATCTGCTTAAGTTGGCCATCTCGAAGCATATAAGCTCTGCTATCACCAACCCACAAAACATAGTACTTATTATTTTTAAGAAATAAGGCAGTAACTGTACTTCCTGCGGTTTTGCTACCTAAATATTGGGCGCTATATTCGTTTAATTGCCTATTCGCATCTTCAATGGCTTCAACTATGTGAGATACTTCAAGCTTCTCAAGTGGTAGCTCTTCAACTTTTGCTCTTATTACATCTACAACAAGCTGACTGGCAACTTCACCTGCTTCGTGACCTCCCATCCCATCTGCGACAACCCATAAGTTATGGTTATTTATCTCTACATGCGCATCTTCGTTAAGCTGCCTCACAGCGCCTCGGTGGGTAATTGCATAACTTGTACTAAACTTGCTAATCACTATTTTTTACCTGTGTAAAGTTCCATTCCCAGTGTTTCCACCTTCCATCTAACATTGCTGCAACTTGATTTACCGCAGGCAAGCCAGGCGTTATGAGTACCATAGGTTTTATATTATAAGAGCCATGTGTCCACCAAACGCTGTAATCACCGTGTTTTTTTAACAAAAGAGCATGCATTGCATCTTGGAGGACTTGACTTGATAACTCATCACCTGAGAACTCAAATGCTTCTGCACTTTTATTTTTATCTACAGAATTTAAAAAACTAACCTGCTTTTTAACTCCTGCTATAGAGCTTAGAGACTTAGCAACCTCTTTACGCCAAGAGAATAAATCAACCGAACTATCAAGCACTTTTAATACAGTGTCTTCATACTCTAAAGAAAACACACCTGAGTTTAAAACATCTATAGGTGCAAATTCTAATGTGCTAGCAACTGTGAAGGGATAGTGTCTACCTACTGCGTCCATACTCGGTAATAGAGTCCCCATAACGCCTTTGTCACCAACAATGTTTGGCGATAATGCAAAGTGCCATACTGGTCCAATTAAGTAATTATCTTGCCATACTTCACCTAGCTGTTCTTTACTCACTGCAATGGCTGCTTGCAGCCACTGCTCCCAATGCTCTGAAAATTCTTTCGAAACGCTATCTTGTACAAAATCACCTAAACTAGGTACCTTGCCAAGATAACCAATATTTATAATCGGGTCGGACATGAAAACTTCTCTACACTTTTATTCCAAAATGGATGCCTGATTGATTTAGGCAATAACTCGACTTTCGCATTGTTTCCCATGAGTGAAAAATGTAACTCTAAGTCTTCACGTGTTTTTGCTCTTTTAGCACTTAACTCGTCTAACATGCGATATAGCGACCATTCACCTTGGTAAGTTGTATTTATAGAACGACCACCATTTGGAGGAGTAAATACAACTCGTGTTTTACTCTGGCCACTTGCTCCAGGCCATACAAAATTTGTTACTCTAAGTGGACCATGCCTGTAAGTCATTGACTGACCGTCAATTTCGAGCATAAAGCTAGAGATGGTACGATCTAATTCTAATGGTTTTAAGCCAAACTCAATTCTTGGTGTTGCACTTCCGCCATCAAAAAAGACTGTTTGAATCTGATTCGCCAGTTCAAACATCGCTAATGTATCTCGGCTAATACCTATATCTTTTTCAAATTTCCATGGCGTTGAGCTCATATCTACACTTGGCGCAATATAATTGGTGAAAAAGCTATCAATTGTTCCACCTGGGCCGAAAAATCGAGTGAAATCTTTCATATTCACTTCTTTTTCTGCGTATGGAGAAAACGGATAACGGCCAACAATTGCAGCGTTATATTCGCGTAGCACCTTACTTTTCCACATCTCGTTTAAATGTCTGTTGGCACTATTTTTAGTTATGTTACTAGTATCTCTACTTATATCTAACAGCCAACTATTAAACGGGTAAGGTAAATCTCGACTTTGAAACTCAAGCTGACGAATAAAGCTAGGCTTACTTTTACCGCTAATTTGGTCTTTAATTGACGACTTTAATTGATCGCCTCTATCAAGTTTGGTTAAGTAAACGTTTAACTCTCTTAGGTTTTTCTGAATATTATCTAATTGTTGAGCATCAATTTTTATTACATCTTCAAAGGCTTCTTCAACTTGGTGACCCGGTAATTTAATATCAAATTTAGGGGCTTCGTCAGGTAAAAATCGCTTGATACGATTAGCTTTGGTTTGCATAGCTATTTCAGCAGCATTTGCTGCAACTTTACCTGCAGCCTTTTGGTTATCAGATACTGGTAATTTAGTTAGCTGCACATTTTTTTGTACTGCAGTGATAATATTTTTAATAGGCGCTTCAGAGCCTGCTAAGGCATCAGTAATATTAACCCCCTCAGCCGGAGAGCTATATTGATTCAGGCTCAGATCATCAATAAATGATTGCCAATAATAAATATAATCTTGAAAGTATCGCTGCTCTAGCTTCTTCTCAATCTCATCTTTAGAAATATCGTAAGTGCCCGTTGCCTCTTCACCATACACCCAGCTACTTGCCATTAAATTGCCAAGCATTTTACTTTTCTCAACATTAAAAATGCCGTGAAAACCATTAAATGTATATAAGCCAGGGATACTTCGCGTAAGCTCACCGTCATTTCTAAAAGTAAATTTTTGCGCACTTTCAAAACTAATAATGTCTGTAAGCCTAAATGGCGGAATACTGCTATCTAGGAAGTCGGCTTGTAATCGTTGATATGCTCGCTCAGCAATTGGTAGCTTAGTTAGCTCAGCTCGCGCAACACGTACTGCTTGATTATCAATTTCAATTTGGCTAACACCGTTTTCAAGTAATGTAGCTACATGCTCCATCAGCTCTACTCTGGTTTGCATATTTTTATCGCCTGGTAAGTTACGCTCTAAATAAGCGTTAAACCAAACCGTTATATCTTCACTTTCAAAGTATTCAGGCTGAAACAACATGAGGTAACACTTAAGTGTTTCGTATAAATAACTTAAGTGCTCAGGATGAGCTTCCATTTCTTTAATTAAGGTACTTGCAATAAACGGTTCTAAATACGTTTGTAATGAACGGTCGTAGGCTTGTGTAGAAGCCATTTTTATTTCATTTAGTTTATCAAACCCAATTGATTTAGACTCTTGTGTATTAACAAGTTCAGGGTTGCTTGCAGGTAAGTTTCTAAGAGCCTTTAATCTGTCGTTTAGTACTAGTAAGTTATTACGGTCAAATGAGGCTGTATCAAGCTCTTGGTACGTTGCAATCGCATCTTCAGTCTCTGAAATTAAGTTACTATTCCAAGCAAAACTAAAGTACCACGATGTTGAAAAACCAAATAAAGCTATGCATGCAAGCGTTATGCTACCAACACGAAGCCATTTATTTTGCTTGTCATGATGTTTGTTAGTGCTTGCTAAGTTTTGCTCTGGAAAAATTACACCTTCTAATACGTTCTTTATAAAAAAGCTTTTAGATTGGTTAATGTATCCAGATTCACCTGCGTTTGCTTCGTTTAAAAAGCTAGATGGGGTACCCTCTTGCGTTGCACTTGTGAGGTAAACACCACGAAACATTGGTAGTTCTTCGTATGCATTAGGAGTGAATATTTCTTTTAAAAAAGCATCTCCTACACCTTGTAAAACACGAAGCTGCCTAGGGAATTCAAATATCTTAGCGCGAATTTCTTCGTTTCTTTCATTAATTAATCTACGATTTAACATTTCAGTTAATTTAGAAATTAATGAGTGAAATTCTTTGTTGAAAGCATCTACTTGCGTGTCTTTATCTAAATCAAGTTCAAAGGTTACGCCCCAAACCTGCTCACACTCTTCTTCGGTTAATTCGCCAAAAAACTCTCTAAAACCTTCAATTAAATCAACTTTAGAAAAAATAACGTAAACAGGAAAGGTCATGCCTAATTGGCTTTGCAGCTCTTGTAAGCGCTGTTTAATAGCACGAGCATGTAGGTTTCTCTCAGTTTTGGTCTGGCTCATCAGCTCAGAAATACCCATACTGATCATTACACCATTAATAGGCCTAAGAGGACGGTACTTACGAAGTAATCCTAAAAAGCCTTCCCATGCACGTGAATCATGCTTTGCATGGCTGCTTTGCGTTGTGTAGCGCCCAGCTGTATCAATTAAAACTGCTTTATTGGTAAACCACCAATCACAATTACGAGTACCGCCAACACCATGAACCAAGTCAACACCTAGTTTGTCTTTTAGCGGGTAATCAAGTCCTGAGTTATGAATTACGGTAGTTTTACCAGCCCCTGGTGGGCCTATCATTATGTACCATGGCAACTGGTAAATATTTTTACCTTTGAACAGCTTTACGTCTTTTAAAAGATCGATAGCTTCGTTCATTCGCGTTTTAAGCGTAGTAATTTCTTCATTTACTTCAGAGCTATTTGTATCGTTATTACTATCAATTAACTCATCAGCCATTTTTTCGTCTCGTTTGCTTTGTTGCACAAGACGATAAATTTTAGACACAGAGAAAACCAATAAAACCAATATAATAGTAAACAGTCTTGCTGCAATACTTTGTAGTGGTACATAGTCAGCTATCGCGATTAATGGGCCGCCAAACCAAATTAATAATGATAAAGCTAAAAAGCCGATAATTAGCATTGCCGTACGAGATGTAAGTGCGTAGGTCACTTTTTTTATTTTTTGTGAAAAACTCATTTCAGCCTCTTAAAATAATAAATCGATTTCAATTCGTCGGTTTAATGACCGAGAAGCTGAATCTGAATTACTGGCAATAGGCTCTGCTGCGCCCTTACCTTCGGGCCATAAACGCCCACTGAGGTTTGTACTTTTAGCCATAGAGTTTGCAACTTGCGTTGCGCGCGCTAAAGAAAGGTGCCAATTAGAAGGGTACTTATCAGTTCTAATTGGTGTGTCATCTGTATGGCCGGTTATTAAAATACGTCCTTTGGTTCCTTCAAGGCTTAACGCTAGTTTTTCTAAAATAGGCTGAAATGAAGGTAATAATTTAGAGTCACCTTGATTAAAAAGGCTCTCACTATTAATAGAGATTCTGATCCTATCGATATTTTTCTTTATCGTCACAATCCCCATTTGAATCTCAGTTTGTAATAGCTGCTCTAGTACAAGTAACTGCTGATCTTTTTTATCTACTGCTTGGTCTTCAGCTACAGGATGAATGATAGCAAGCTTGTCACTAACAGCCATAACATCATCATTTAGCTTCATATTTATAAATAAATAAACGGTAAGTAAAAGTAAGCCTAAAACAGAAAAAATAACCCACAATGGCACCTGATTTCTTAATTCTACGCCAGCGGCTACTCTTTGTTTCCAGTTAGGAGAAAGCTTATTATTGATTGGCCCATCTAATTGATTTAATAAGTGATACATTTGTGAGCGGTATTCTTCTACTTTATTGTCACCCACAGTATCTAGTCTGTACTTACCTTTAAAACCTAAATTTAAACAGTGGTATTGCAGCTCTAAAAAGGCTTTGTGTTGCTCAGGCTGGGCCAATGCATTATCAAGTAAAGTATAAAAGTACTCACCGCCAAAAGTTTCTTTATGAAATGTCGAAAGCAAGCTTTCGTCAGCCCATTCCATAGAGCTCCATTTAGAGTTTAAAACTGATTCATCTAAAATTGCACATAAACAATAACGAGAGTTTTTGATTACATCTTTTGATAAATTTTGATTACGTAGTTCGACTTCAAAACGTTTGATAGCCTCTACACATCGATGCTTTAATGCAGCTAAGTTAGTCATCTCAACTGATTTTCTAATTGAAATAACCAAAGAGAAACAGTCTGTTGCGGCTTCCATTAATGGGTTTCTAAATATAGAAACCTTTGCATTACTAGGAATACTACTTGCAACAGGCTCAACAGACATGACTGTTTTGTCTGGATCATTATCTACTTGAGGATTATTTGAGGCATCACGCCCTAATCGACCAGGACGTGGTTTTATAATGGTTTCGTCCATTGAAACTCTTCCTTTTAAAAGTTAAGTTCTTATTGCCCACAGGCTTAGTTGTAACTCGGGGTAATTTCCTGACAAGTGGATAGCAATACCACCACTTGAATGAAGTTTAGCCCAATGCTCGCCATGTTTATTTAATTCAAAATAATGAAAACCTGCATGGTAAGGAATTTGACGCGGTGCCGTTGGTAAGTTACTGATTGTAATACCTGGGATTTGATTATTTACTAAATCTCGGATTGTCTCAACACTACCAATTTTAATTTGAGAAGGTAATATCTTACGAAGCTCCTCGTGAGGAACACTGGCTTTAATAGCCAATACAAATTGACCTGAGCTAAGTACTGATTTGTCTTTGAGCGCACCAAAAGAAATACCAAACTTGCTTTGCTCTAACTTTATTTCTGTAGCAGTTTGCTCAATTACATGACTTAAAGATTGGTATAAAAAGTTTACTACTTCACTAAATACTGGGCCTAAGTTTTTATGATCATACTTAGGTAATTTAGGCACTCTTTTGTTTACTGTACTAAAAGTAGATAACTCACCAGCAAGCTCTATTAGACGTGTATAAAGAACGCTTGGATGAAGATTATTAACTGATAATAAGTTTTCAAAAACAGCGTCATACTTGTTTAATGTTTGCAGCATAATAAAATCAGCTACAGAGGTACTTCCCGCATAACCTTGGCACAATCTAACAGCAATACTCTCTGAGCGCTGCTTGATCATTGAGCCAATCTCTCTCACTAAACCAAGTAATGGCTTACACTGACCGACTTTTAACGATGCTGGTATATACTTTGGATCGAGCTTAATTTGACCTTCACTGCTAACTTCAACAATGCGTGCAAGTGGCAATAATATATAGCCTGCATGGTCGTCTGATGACAATACTAGCTTACTAAATACCTTAGCTACTTGAATAATTTCTTGAGCTTGTGCACCTAAAGAGTCATCACTTACAGATAAGTCGCTTAGTTTATAACGCGTAACAATATCCTCATCTAAAGATGAAATATTAATACCACTGGCTTTTAGTGCAGGAACCGCTAAATAAATTATTTCATCATAAACATCTTTGCCTACCACTAAAGGCTCAGGCAAATAGGTAGATTGAGGCATATCGATAGGTAGCAAATCAGGAGTAATAGCTGACAATGACTCAATAGCAAATTGGCCTGAGCTTAATAGCTGAGTATCGATACTTATATCAAGTATGCCCCAAGGATCTGCTAAATTCCCATTACAAATTTGCTTAATTAAATGCGAAAAATGCTTATCTGACTGCTGAAAGTGTTGCGGCCTTAAGAACATTCCTTCGGTCCAGGCAACACGAGTGTTATCACTCATTGTACAAATCCTTTTTTACTGCTCTCTCATGTATGTAGCAATTGCTTCAACATTTACATCTATATCGTCATAGCCAGTTGGGTCAACTTCGATTACAGCTCTCCATCGTGCTTGATCGATATTTCTGTACGCGACAACAACACCAACATATCGTGTATTGCGGTTTAAGCTCATTTTATATTCTTGAACAGAGTTTGGCTGTAATTCTAATTCATCTTTTTTTAATAAGTCCGGGCCTAATAGTTTTTCAGGTGTTTCATACAGGCTAAAGAAATCCTGAGTATCAAAAATTGTTCTCGAGCTAAGCTCAAAAATTTTCATTACTACCGGTGAAGGTCTATCTGACGTGTCTGGATTTACATTTTTAGACACATTAATTTTTAGATCCGTAGAAGGAGGCACAAACTTATTAACAGTTGAACAACCCATGGCTAAAAACAGTAAACTGAAACTCATTAAAAAGAGCTTAAATTTGTTCATTATCTACTTTCCTTTCTAGAACGATTCTTTAATTCTATCGTTGTATGCTTTTAAGAAATCATCTGACAACGCCATAGCTCCCTTACTATTTACATCATGAGATAACTCATCATATAAATTTTTGTATAGCTTCCAGCACTTAGCCTCTGTTTGACCAGGGATGATTTTTAATACGTTAGAATTATCATTTATTTGTTGATTTATATGTTGGGGAGAAACTTGCTCTAACATCCCTTTTAATACGCCGTCAGCTCCTGCTAATAAAGCATGTTCATGTCTTCGTGTATCAACAAAGCTTTCTTTGATTGATTCTTGAGACGACAGGAAGCTTGCACTATTTCTGATGAATAAATTCTGAATAACGTCATCAATATCTGCCGAAAACTTAATTGGGTTATTTTGTTGAGTTTGAAACATCGTTTGGTTTAAACGCAATTGGTTTTTTACAAGCGCTCTTTGGCGAAGAGACTCCATCAACTCGGTCAGTAATAGATTTAACCCTTGGCCCATTTCAAACCAAAGTTCTTGTGAGTTTAATGAATTTTGCAACTCAGCTTTGACCCCCAGCCCGTTCAAAAAAGCATCAGTTAAAGCGGTATCTTCGCTAGGCGATGTTGGATTTTTTTGCACTACTGGTTTAGGAGCAGGCTTTACTGCTTGAGGTTTAGTTACAGGCGTATCTAGTACTGGTGTATTAACTGAAGTTTGCTGCTCTACAGCTGGTTTTTGTTGTGGTTTACTTACAACGGGTGCTTGTTGAGTTACAGCTTCTGGGTTCATTAAGTGAGCAAGCTCATCCCAGTTTTCCGGTATTTGGTTAGCTGAATTAAGGTCACTGGCCTGAGTCATAGAAACTGCAGGCATAGACTCATCCATTATTGATTCATTAAAATACTGTTCTGGCTCAGAAAAATGCTCCGTAGGATGCTGATAAGATCTTTCTGGCTCTTTGCTAATACTAGCTGCAGCGCTTAAATTACCATAATCGGTGTCAGGTGTTTTTTCATTAGTAGCTAATTTTACCTCTATCTGAAAATCACCCACAGTGATCGTATCACTATTTGACAAGCGTTGTTTATTGCCTTGACCTAATGGAGCTACACCAAAATTTACAAAAGTACCATTTGTAGATGTATCGTAAACATAAAAAGAGTCGCCCTCTTTAACTATGCGTCCGTGCTTACTAGAAATGATTTTTTCAGGATCAGGAAAATGCCAATCACATGCTTCTGAACGGCCAAATATTAGAGAGTCTTTTACTGTTTTAGTTGCTTCAATTTCTGGAGAGAGTCTATGATAACTAGTGATGTTTAGTATCAGTTCCATTTGATAAGTTAGTCCCATAAATCTACATTCTCATTAGGATAAAGTAGAAGAGAAACTATTGTCAACATTGAAATTAATATATAAAAATATACTCAACCATACAAAAGCTCAAATTTAAATAAATTAAATTAAACAAAACCTATATAAAAAAGCCCTTTCAAAGCTTACAAAAGATATTTTGTATGTTCCCATTTAAAAAATTGCTATTTAATAATTAGCATTACATTTTATTCATTTTAAGCCCCTAGAAGTGTTACAAAACAATGCCTGTAGGCTTACGCTGTTTATAAAAATAAACTGTAAATAAACGATATTTCAATAATTAATATAAAAGCCCTTAATTTTTTAAAGTTTTGTACGAAAGTTCTGCTTTAGAAACATTGCTAAGTTGGCTAATTTTTGTAAAAATACAGCGCTTATCAAAGGGAGAATTGATAAAAATAAAAAACTCACCTTTGCGATTATTTTAATATACACAATAAAAGGATTTATAATGAGCGGTGTCAACAGTTCTAATGATAAAACGCAGATAGCTTCGCTTGACTCAAATCTTCGCACGTCAAAAGCAATAAATAAATTAAACCTTATTGGTAAAAAAGTTTCGGATCGCTACTTAGTTGAAGAACTTATTGGCCAAGGTGGTATGTGTTACATTTACCGAGCCAGAGATTTATTTTTAGAAAGTGCGAGTCGTCCTGAAGTTTTCGTAGCGATTAAAGTATTATTAGAAGAGTTTTCTCATTCTGAAGAAGCTATTTCACTTCTTAAGGATGAAACAACTAAAACACAACAGCTCTCCCATCCAAATATTGTAAAAGTATATTCTGCAGGTTCTGATAACGGTTTACATTACGTAACCATGGAATTAGTAGAAGGCGAAACGCTAGAGCAAATAATTAAACGCAACAAACCCTCTGGAATGGTTTTCAAAAAAGCGAGCGTGATTCTTGATCAACTTGCCGATGCTTTAATTTATGCTCATTCTCGTGGCGTCATTCATAACGATTTAAAGCCATCGAATATAATCTTCGATTCAAATGGTAGCCTCAAGGTACTTGACTTTGGTATTGCTAAACACAAAACCATTGAAGATGCCTATGCAGTTAATAGTGAATCAAGCCTAGGCACTGTAGGAGGTTATACGCCAACCTATGCAAGTCCTGAACAATTAAAAGGTGCTGCAGCATCCGTTAAAGATGATGTTTTTTCTTATGCGTGTATTGCCCTAGAGTTATTAAGTAGCAAACATCCATATAATCGTGTTGCAGCAGACACACTCCCTAAAGATACATCGGCAAAACGTCCTAGTAACTGCCCTTTATGGTTATGGGGCACACTTAATAAAGCAATTTCTTTAGATGCAGCAAAAAGAACTGATTCGTTAAAGCCTGTTTTAGATAAGCTTCAAAGTAACTTTAAACCGGCAATAGCACTTGCAGCCAGTACTGTTGTGTTAGCCCTTTTGGCTGGTCAGTACTATCTATCAAATACAAATAATATAAAGCAGCTTGAAGCAAAATTAGATAATGCAAAAGCAATTAACCAACAAGTAGAAACATGGATGTCTTGGGATGGACCGGAGATTCTAAACAAGCTTGCAGAAATCCCACCTCAATACGAGGTATTAAAACAGGGATTATTAAGATCTAATCAAGCTAATATTCTACAAAGTTTTGATTACAGAGCGAATCAAATCAATACAAGCGCTAACAAGTTTAAAGACTTTGATGAAACAATTAATGTTTATAGTAAAGCCTTGGAGTATTACCCAGATTCAGAAAAGCTATCGGTACAACTCGAAAGCATTTTAAGAGAGCGTCAATCAATAATCTCAGATATTACTTCTCGTATTGATTTGTTACTTGAGCAATCTCGCTATAGTGAACTGGACAATAATAGTATTCCACAATTAATCAATGATTTAAGTGTAGTCGATAGCACCTACGTTTATCGCCCGTCTGAAGTGCATTTTGATAACTATAAACTTGCCTTAGATAAAGCGATTGAAGAAGATGATGTTATCACGCAAAAATCTTTACTTAATGTTGGTAAAGCTATTTTCACCAATAATCAAAAAAATGAACTTGGCTTTGCAGACCTTCTAAAAAGAGAGTCGGCGATAGATGCTTTAACGCTTTACCAAAAGAAAGTAAACCTAGGTGAACCAGCTGATTTTCCTACTGAAGATGCCGTCGTATTTTACGGTCCTAGATTTGATAGATACACACAAAAACTAGAGACGATTGAAGAGTACAGAGATTTATTAGATTTTGAAGAATTAATCAATACCGAGTCTGCAACATTACCTAAAGACTTTTCATTACTCGTTTCTTTAAAACAAGAATTATCTAGACGATATATCACTATGGCAAATACGTTAATGAAAAGAAAGATGTACCGTACAGCAGAGCAACTAGTTGAAAGAAGCGAAGCTATTACTCAGTCTCTTGATAATGTAATGCTTTAAAAAACTATTTATTGCGAGAGCATCACCAAATAACTAAAAATATATTAAACTAACAAACGTTTTGTTTTAACAAACGAAGGTCAAGGACGACGGGTTGAGCGATCATTTTGCATAAACTCCTCCAAGATTTTTCGTAATTATCACTATTTAAATGAGTTTATGGAGTACCTATGAAAAAGATAAGCGCACTAGCGGCATTACTAATACTAAGTGGTTGTTCAACTACATCGTCTGTAGATGAAACGCAGCAACTTGCAAAAGAAGAAGCAGTTCAAGTACAAGAAGAAATTGTCGAAGCTGTAGCACCTATTTCATTAACTGTAATCACTAACCCTAGTGATGCACGCGTACGCATTATGAACATTGCGCCTGTGTACCAAGATGCCATTGAACTTAAAGAAGGTAAGTACGACGTTGAAGTAAGCAAGCCAGGTTACTTAACTTACCGCAAGTGGGTTGTAGTCGATAAAAAGACAATTTTAACAGTAAATTTAGATGAAGTAGCAGCAACTGAAGCGGCTAACTAGTCCAATATCTAAACTTTAATTATGCCTTTAAACATTTCACATGTATTAAAGGCATAATTTTAAACTACACCAAATAATATAATAAACTCCCCACAGCCCCTACATTTATTAAAATATATAACCACAACATCACTATAAAACGTCGCTTTTGCGATTTATGGCGAAGTAATTGTTGAGCAAGTAATGCCCCCGGCCATCCTCCAAATAATGCAAGTAGTTGCAGTGTGCGCTCTGGCGTACGATTTACTTTTTTATGTGAAGAGCGCTTAGCTTGTCGCTTATCCCACGCGTACATTAAAAAAGTGATAGCACTTAATACACTTATATAACCAGGTACATATATTGGTATATAAACAGGTAAGTATTGCAGTAGGTAAGCCAGCCAAATGGCGGCTAAATAAAGTAATGAGAATGTGATTAATATTTTCTTTATCAATTAATTATCGCCTATACTTGGCATTGGTATTACAAAAACAAGAGCCAAATTATGACATATTTTAAAGCGATATTCTTAGTCTTATGCTTATCAACATTTAATAGCTATGCATCCGATACATTCACCAACCTTGATAAAGAACTTGCCGTATTTAAGCCCTATTTAGGAACTTGGCAGGCTGACTTTAAAGTACCTGAAGGTGCTAAAAAAATACAAGATGTTGGCCGTTGGGAGCGTGCTTTAAACGGTAAAGCGATACATACCAAGCACTCTATTAATGAAGGTGAGTATGGCGGCGAGTCGATGATTTTTTACGACAGTAAAAAAGAGTCTTTGGTATTTTACTATTTCACAACCGCAGGATTTTATACAAAAGGCACTATGAAAGTCCTCAGCCCCACTCAATTTGTAGCCTATGAAGATGTAACTGGTAGCCAAGATGGTATTACAAAGGTTAAATCGATGAGTGAACTAAAAGACGATAAATTTGTAGTCTCAACTTCTTATTTAAAAAAGGGTGATTGGACTAAGCCCGAACAACGTATTTATACTCGCAGTACAAAAACGGTTAAGTTTAAATAGCTGTGATTTAAAATACAAAAAAGGCAGCCTAGGCTGCCTTTTGTCATTTATGAAACCGTATTTATTTTGCGAATTTTTTAAATGGCGCGTCTACTGGTGTATCAGCAAGGTGATTAGTGTAGTTGCTCATTACTTTTTGAGACAAGCCTACAATAATTTCAAGTAGTTGCTGCTTAGCGTAACCTGCGGCAAAGAATTTTTCGATTTGCTCATCGCTGATCACGCCACGTTCACGTGTCATTGCAAGCGTTGTTTCACGTAGTGTTTCAAGTTTTGCATCTGCAAGTGGTGTTTTGTTTACTAGTGCATCAACAATACCTTGGTCAACTTTCATTGAAGCGGCAATTGCGCTGTGCGCTGGTACACAGTAATGACACTCGTGCTCAACGTTAATTGTTTGCCATACAACTGTAAGCTCTTCTGCGTTGAATGATGTTTTTTGGAATAAGTCGTGCAGTACTTGGTAACCTTTAAGTAATGTTGGTGCTTCAGCCATTACTGCATGTAAGTTAGGAAGCATACCAAATGCTGCTACTGAATCAGCTAGTAACGGTTTTGCTTCTTCTGGTGCGTTTTCTTGAGTGTATAAAGTAAATTCGGCCATGGTTAGCTCCTAATAATTAATAGTTTTAAGTAACTTCGAGACACATAGTATTTGATTTTGAGCGACTGTTCAAGTTAAAATTGAGCAAATGTTCAAATTGATTGAGAATGATATGGCTAATAAGGTTAAATTTGAACGCGAGAATGTAGTTCGCGTTGCTAGTCAGCTATTTTGGCAAAAAGGTTTTCATGCAACCTCAACGCGTGACTTACAAGAAGCCGTTAATATGCGCCCGGGTAGTATTTACTCTGCGTTTGGCTCTAAAGAAGGTCTATACTGCGAATCGCTGAAAGATTACACCGTACAAATGAAAACCCAAATAGAAGGGTTTTTATCAAGTGCCGATACAGTACTTGGTGGATTACGTGCGTTTGTTGAAAACGTGGTAATTAAAACAAAAGATTGCAGCCCAAGCGCTATTTGTATGCTAGTTAAAGCAAACAGCGAGTTTGCAGAAAAAGACTCAAACCTATACGAGCTAAGCTTAGATTTAACAGCTCAATTTGAAGCTTATTTAACGCAATTATTTAACCAAGCAATAAACAAAGGTGAGTTAAGTAACACGTTGACCGCTGTTGAATATGCGCGCTTTTTTCAAGTGCAATTTACAGGTTTACGCGGTTATTTTAATCGTCCTAATGTAGAGCAATTTGCTGAGCCAATGATCAACCAAATGTTTATGTTGATTAAAAAGTTATAAATAGCAGTTATCGAGCGTTCTCAACAAGTTATACTTATTTTACTAAATAAAAATGGCCAGTATTAACTGGCCATTTTTTGTGCTTAAAGCTTAATTTGTAAGTTACGTTTTAAGCTTGTTAAGTTCATTATCTTGCTGGGCAACTAGTGCATTAAGCGCTTCGCTGCTATCCCCTGCTTGTGTAGATAAGTCAGCAAGTTGCGATGCGGCATCAGATATAAGCGTTAAATTACGGTTTATTTCTTCAGTTACTAAACTTTGCTCTTCAGCAGCGGTGGCAATATGTGTAATTTGATTGGTTATTTCATCAACTTTAACAACAACACTGTGCAGAGCATCAAAAGCTACTGATGTTTCATCAACGGCATTTTGTGCACGTACTACGCCTTTTTCAATAACGGTCGATGCGTTACCTACTTCAGATAATAAACTATCAATTAGCTGGCTTATGTCATCTGTTGATGAACGCGTTTTAGAAGCGAGTGCACGTACTTCATCGGCAACAACGGCAAAGCCGCGCCCATGTTCACCAGCGCGCGCAGCTTCAATTGCAGCGTTAAGTGCAAGTAGATTTGTTTGTTCTGAAATAGTACGAATTACATCTAATATTTGCGTAATGTCTTTACTACGCGAAGCTACTTTTTCAACGGCTTGGTTAGCTTCTTTAATTTCTTCAGACATCGTTTTAACTTGCGTCATCGCAGATGATAAGCTCGACTCACTGCTTACTACCAAGCTATTTATTTCATCCGCTTGCTGCGCTGACTGCTCTGATGCTCTGGCTACTTCGAGTGCTGTTGCGCTCATTTCGTTCATAGCCGTTACCACACTTTCAATTTCTTGAAATTGAGATTGCACATTATGCTTAGTATCAATAGCTATGTGTTGTGCTATTTCGCCTTGCTGCTTGGTTTGATCTGACACCGTTTTAAGCTCAGAAATTAAATCACGTAGCTTTGCTAAAAATCTATTAAACCCACCAGCTAATGCAATAAGCTCTGCGTGACTATCAACATGCAATGTATGTGTTAAATCACCTTCAGAACTTGCGAGGTTATCAACCCGCTGTTGAATTTGTTGTAGCGGCGCTATTACACCTGCTATTACTAATTTCATAATAACAAAAGCAACCACAGCAATTACTAAGCCTGTTATTAAAATAATAAATCTGAGTGATGTTGCTGTCTCTTGCATGTTTTTTTCTAGCGCTTCAGGCCCTGCAAGTGCTAGATCTGTAGGTACTTCTATGATTAATGACCACTGAGTGTTAGCTAGTTTTATATTAATTGGGTAGTTAACTAAATACTCGCTAGGCGTTTTAAAGAGGCCATGTTGGCCTTTAAATTTAACCAGCTCACTGTAAGTGTTGCTACTAACCGCTTCTTTAAATGGGCGGCCTAATTTAGATTTATAGTGACTGCTGCCTACAATTAAACCTATATCACTTAAAAGTGTTACTTTTGCTTGGCCGTTGTAAAGCTCGCTCGACAGCTTTTCGGTTAAGCCCTGAAAAGTTGGGAGCGTTAAATCAACGCCAGCTAAACCAATAAACTGACCTGACTTTAAAATAGGCACAGTTAACGAAGTTAGTATTACTGAGTCGCCCGATGGGATTTCGTATAAATACGGTTCCATAATACAAGGCTTAAGCGTGTCTTTTGCACACAAATACCAATGCGCTTCACGAATACCAAATTCATTTAAAGAGGTAATATATTTATCGGCAGCATTAGCTACTTTTTGCTGTTCAATTACGCCGTTTTGGTCGCGAGTTATATACACCTCTAAGGTGCCATTACCATTAACTGAATGTTTGTAACCTTGTTTAAAGCTCGAATCTTGCCCATCAAAAGCATTAGGCTCAAATTGCGAATATATAGAAGAAAGCAGAGTATTTTGCTCTAGCATCGAGCGGTTTATACTTACTACCGTATCGCGGCTCAGGGTTTCGCTTTTTGCTGCGTCACCTAATAAAGCAGCCAATGAATAAGGAATGCGGTAAGCTTCATTAATAAAGCCGGCAATTTTTTCTCCGTATCCAGCTGCATGAGCATTAAGCTTTTCTTCTACTTCTACAGTAATGTACTCTTCAGATTTAGTCGCTAACTGCTTATTACTTGATGATAACTGCCACCACAAAATGCCTGATAACACTAGTACAGTTATAAATATACTACCGACACTAAGCCAGAGTAACTTTATTGCTAACGATATTTCTCGCATTCATTACACCCTTTAAATTAAAACTACTGATACAGTTTAGTAGATCTAACCAACGAAGCTATGAATATCGTTAAACAAATTGAATTTAATACAATACGTTGGGTTTTTTAAAGTTTAGCTAACCGTGCTGTTGTAATTGCGGCTAAAACTAATAAACACACACTTACCCATAAACACGCACTAAGCCCATATACTTGAAAAACCCAACCAGAAAGCACCGTACCAAGCAAACGCCCTATCGCATTGGCCATATAATAAAAGCCAACGTCTAGTGACACTCCATCGTTTTTAGCAAAACTTACTATTAAGTAACTATGCAGCGATGAATTTACAGCAAATACTCCACCAAAAATAAGTAAGCCTATTACAAGCGTAAAATGTACCGCTATATCCAATTGCATCAACAACGCTAAAATGCCAGTTACGCCACTTAATAAAGCAACCCACCAATATGCTTTTTTGACCGAATGTGAAGTTGAATCACCTTGCCCAGTTATTCGCGGTGCTTGCGATTGCACCAATCCATAAGCAATTACCCACGAAGCCATAAAACCGCTGACCCACCAATGATCCCAGTTAAACTGAGCGGCTAAGTAAACAGGTAGTGCAACTACAAACCATACATCGCGCGCTGCAAACAAGCATAAACGCGCTGCGCTAAGTAAGTTAATTGCCCGCGATTTAGAAAATAATTCTTTAAACTTAGGTTTGTTTTTAGCTTTACCAATATCGCCTTTTAAAAAAATTAAACTAATAACCCACGCAACACTAAGTAAAATAATTAGACTTATTAATGCCCCCACAAAACCAAATACAGTTAGTAATAAGCCGCCTAAAAAAAAGCCCACCCCTTTTAAAGCATTTTTAGAGCCCGTAAGTATGGCAATCCATTTATATAATTGGCTTTGCCCTGCATCGTCTTGTGGTACTAAATACTTAATGGCGCTCTTTGCACTCATTTTATTTAAGTCTTTTGCTATGCCACTCAGTGCTTGCGCTGCCATAACATAGGCAACGGTTAGCCAATCCCCTGGCACGCAAAGCACGGCTAAAGCGACAAGTTGTAGCCCAAGCCCTACATTCATGGTTTTGTTCAACCCTAAATGTGCGCCAAGCCAACCACCTACTAAATTGGTGATCACCCCAAATATTTCATAAAACAAAAACAACATGGCTATCGCAAATGCGCCATAACCTAACTGATGAAAATACAGCACCACCAACATGCGTAGCGCGCCATCAGTTAAAGTAAATGCCCAATAGTTACTAGTAATTATTAAATATTGTTTTATAGAGCTCGGTAAGTTAGCCAACTGCGCAAACATAGCGTTAAACCTTTTTAAACGAGATTAAACCAAATCACTTTGTGCAACTTTAAGCATCAACTCAGCGGTGCGGTTTGCATAACCCCACTCGTTATCATACCAAGCGTATAATTTAAGCTGAGTGTTGTTAATTACCATGGTTGAAAGGGCGTCTATGGTGCAACTGCGCGGATCTGTTTTGTAATCTATAGATACAAGCGGCTTTTCTTCGTAGCCTAAAATATTTTTTAGCTCGTTATTTGCAGCATTTTTAAACCACGTGTTTACTTCATCTTGTGTAACACCTCGTTCAAGCTCAAAAACACAATCGGTAATAGATGCGTTAGTAAGAGGTACGCGCACGGCATGGCCGTTTAATTTACCTTTTAGCTCAGGGAAAATATGCGTAATAGCCGTTGCACTACCGGTTGTAGTAGGTATTAAACTTGTGCCGCACGAACGTGCCCGGCGTAAATCTTTATGAGGGGCATCAATAATTGTTTGAGTATTAGTAATGTCGTGAATCGTGGTCATTGAGCCGTGCTTAATGCCCACTTTTTCTTGCAGCACTTTTACAATGGGCGCTAAACAGTTAGTAGTACAAGACGCAGCAGTAACAATTTTATGCTCACTTGGGTTATAAAGATCATCGTTTACACCCATTACTACATTTAAAATACCGTCTTCTTTTACAGGTGCGGTTACCACAACACGCTTAACACCTTGCGCTAAATATTGATTTAACAGCTCGGTGGTTTTCATTTTACCGCTGGCTTCTATTACTACATCGCAATCTGACCAATCAGTTTCGTTTATGGTTTTGTTGTTAGTAACTGCAATCTTGTGTTTACCCACACTAAAGCTATTATCATCACTAGAAACCTGTTGTGCTAAGCGCCCATGTACTGAGTCAAACTCAATTAAATGTGCGTGGGTTTTAGCATCACCCGCTACATCATTTACTTTAATAAACTCTATTTCTGGCCAATCAACTGCTGCACGCAGAGTTAAACGTCCCATACGGCCAAAACCGTTAATACCTACTTTAATAGTCATAATTAAATACCTTTAATAAGTTAGTTACAGCAGCTAGTAATACGTTCAGGGCGATTACCCATAACATTTAAGCGCGTTAAATCGTTTTCATAAAATGAAGAGTTAGCAGTAAGCGTTTGCGTTAATACATTTTTAGCCCACTCTGGTAGGGCTTTATTAATACTGTAATAAACCCATTGATTTTGTTTACGGTCGCTCAACAGTCCGCATTGTCTTAACTGTGCTAAATGGCGAGACACTTTAGGCTGGCTTAGCTCAAGTGCAGCAACCAGTTCGCATACACATAGCTCTTCTTGGTCGCTAATGAGCAGCATTGCTTTTAAACGCGTATCGTCCGCTAGGCATTTATAAAATTGAAGTGGGTTGAATTGTTCCATATTGTCCTCGCAGTTTTATTGCACATACAATAAAACAAAAACAGAATATATGGAATAGTGAATATATGATTTTTTGTATGTTTATTTAACGGCTTTTTTTATTAAACTCCACGCACAAAAAAGCCCAGTGGCAAAACCACTGGGCTATTACAGTATTAGTTAACTTAGCAATTAATTAAATAACTGAAAGCTCTACTTCAATATTGCCACGTGTTGCGTTTGAATATGGACATACTTGGTGCGCTTTATCTACAAGCTCCTGCGCTGCAGCTTTATCCATATCACCTAGTGACACAGCAAGTTTTACTGCAATACCAAAACCGCCTTCAATAGCACCAATAGACACTTGTGAATTAATATGTGTGTCGCTTGGTAAATCTATTTTTTCGCTACCTGCTACAAATTTTAGTGCGCCAATAAAACAAGCAGCATAACCTGCGGCAAATAATTGCTCAGGGTTAGTGCCTTGACCGTCGTCTCCGCCTAAACCTTTAGGTGTTGATAGCTTTACATCTAAACGACCATCATCAGATTTAGCTACGCCTTCGCGGCCGCCAGTTGCAGTTGCTTTTGCTGTGTAAGCTACGTTTTGTAATACATTCATAATGAACTCCAAAGTTTAGTAATTAATTTAGTTTGTGTGCAAAATAATAGAACAAGTAATTAGAGATTGCAAATACTTTGCATGCAAATTAAAATGCCATGTATCGAAATAAAGGATAACGTTATGTCGTTTGAGCAATTAAAGTTAAAAAATCAGTTATGTCATCGGTTATATATGGCATCTAACAGCATTGCGCGTGCGTATCGCGAGCCTTTAAACGAGCTAAATTTAACTTACCCGCAATACGTAGTAATGATGGCGCTGTGGGAGCAAGACGAAATAACAATTGCAGAGCTAATAGATAAAACCGCGATAGATGGCGGCGCTATGACCCAAATACTTAAAAAAATGAGCGACAAATCATTACTGGCTGTTATTAAAGATGAGCACGACAAACGCAAACGCCTAGTGCAGCTAACTCAGCATGGCCAATCGCTTAAGTTAAAAGCAGCCGATATTCCTAAAAATATTTTATGTAAATTTGATAGTGTAAATGCAACACAAGCGAAGCAGTTGATGCAGTTGCTCGATTTAGTAGTAAACGACTTAGCCGATTAGGCTCTTAATTTTTAAACAATAAACGTGTTTTAAAAGGTTTTAAAAATGACTCATATTAAAAAATTACTATTAGCAGCGGCGTGTAGCACGGCACTTTTAGGTAGCAGCACCGTAACTGCTAACACCGCTGGCCAAAATGCTGATTTAAAAACAGTAGCCACATTTGATGCGCAGCACCCACCGGGCAACATTGCTATTACCCCATCGGGCAGAAAGTTTTTATCTGTGCATGGCTTTTTTGGCCAAAAGCAAAAAATTATGGAGCTTTTAAGCGATGGTACAACTAAGCCCTACCCTAATGAAGAGTGGGCATACGCGTACAACAACGGTAAAGGTTTTTACGACGTGCTTGGCATAAACGTATCAAGCGATGGTGTATTATGGATGCTTGACACTTCAGGGCCCGATCACGCTGGGCGCTTAGTAGGTTGGGATACAAACAAAGAGCAACTGCACAAAATTATTTATCTGGCTAAACCGACCATTACCGACACCTCGTTTTTAAACGATTTAGTCATCGATAATAAACATGGCGTTGTATACATTGCCGACACAGCACAAGGCAGCCAAGCCGCTATTATTACGGTAAACCTTAAAACAGGTGTAACACGCAGAGTGTTGCAAAATAGCCATTACACCACCGCCGAAAATATCGATATGGTTATTGATGGGCGCACAATGAGCCTTGGCGGACAACCTGCCCGCTTAGGTGTTAACCCTATTACGCTTGACCCTAACGAAGACTGGCTTTACTTTGGCTCTATGTCGGGCACGTCGGTTTACCGCATTGCCACCAGCGATATAAATAACGAGAGCCTTTCGGGTAAAGCACTTGAAGACAAAGTTACGCGTTACGGCACTAAGCCAATTTCAGATGGTATTATTGTTGATGGCGGCGGTAACGTATATGTAACCGACATAACTAATGGCGCAATTGGCGTAGTTAAACCCACTGGCAACTACGAAGTATTATTTAAAGACGAACGTTTGAGTTGGCCTGATGGTTTTAGTTACGGAGCCGATCATAAAATATACTTTACCGTTGGCGATTTACATAATTCGCCTGTACTTAATAATGGCAAAAATCAAAGCCACGGTAAGTTTAAAGTAATGTCGTTCGAGCCTTTAGTAAAAGGAAAAGTAGGCCGCTAATTTACTTTTTAAGTGACTACATTTTTTAAAAAGCCTTGCACATTTAAGTGACCCAATAGTTGCAGGGCTTTTTGTTAAAAACACACCACACTGGTGCATATTTTAAAAATACTTCACCTCTTTGGTGCTAATGCTTTAGTACGTATTTACACTTAAATACTAAACACCTGATTTCTATTCATAAAATATTCAAGTTAATGTTGGCATACTTCTTCCATAAACTGATGTGTTCAGTGAAAATACCAAGGAAAAACCATGTTCAACTTATACCATACCCTTTACCTTTTATGGCGTTTAGACATTAGCGTTTGGCAAGTTAATGATCCAACAAATACCCGCACTACCGCTGATAAAGAACGCGCCTATGTTAAGTAACATCGTATTGTGTAAAGGCTTGGCATAAAGCTTAAATGTAAAAACCTACTTTAGGCTAAGCTTTTGCACACTATGAAATTTATGTGTACATTTTAATTAAACTTCAAATTAATCGTTCAATATTAAAACAACCCCCTTGTAATAAACTCCACATTTAAAAACATCGAAAAATTAGTAAAAACACTGCGTTTATAACTTTGCAAGCAGCCCTATTGCGTTGTATTGTTGCACACTATTGAAAATTTTTAGTTGGAACGTGTATGCACGCTTTGGAAGTTAATTTTGATGGCTTAGTTGGCCCTACTCACAACTACGCTGGTTTATCGTATGGTAATGTTGCCTCGTTAAATAACGCAGCAAGCTTTTCAAATCCTCAAGAGGCTGTGCTTCAAGGCCTTGAAAAAATGAAAGCCATGCACGACAAAGGCCTAACTCAAGGTGTATTTGCCCCTCATGCGCGCCCCGACTTAAACGTACTGCGCCGCTTAGGCTTTACCGGTAACGATGCACAAGTAATTCATAAAGCATTTAAAGCAGATCCTATTTTATTACGCGCGTGTTATTCAGCGTCTGCAATGTGGACAGCCAATGCCGCTACGGTATCGCCATCCCCTGATACAACCGACGGCAAAGTACATTTTACTTCAGCTAATTTAAATAATAAGTTTCATCGTTCATTAGAGCCTGCAACCACTACACGCTTATTAAAAGCGATGTTTAACAACGACAAATACTTTGCGCATCATACCCATTTACCCGACCAAGGCTTTTTTGGCGACGAAGGTGCAGCAAACCATACTCGTTTTTGTGACAGCCACGGCGAGCAAGGCCTTGAAATGTTTGTATTTGGTGCCAGCGCGTTTAACAGCCAATTACCAAAACCAGCTAAATTTCCTGCAAGGCAAACACTAGAAGCCTCAGAAGCAATTTGTCGCTTACATAACTTAAAAGATTCAAGCCAAATCTTACTACAGCAAAATCCAGACGTAATAGATCAAGGTGTGTTTCATAACGATGTAATTGCAGTAGGTAACGCCAACGTATTACTGTGCCACCAGCAAGCATTTTTAAACCAAGCTTTGGCACTGCAAGATATTCGCGAAGCGTATGTGGGCAATAAAGAATTTTACATTATTGAAGTACCTACCGATAAAGTAAGCATTACCGACGCTGTAAGTAGTTACTTATTTAATAGCCAGCTAGTGAGCCTTGAAGATGGTTCAATGCTGTTAGTGGCACCACAAGAGTGTAAACGCAACAGCGCAGTTAACGCCTACATTGAAGAAATGATTATGGCTGATAACCCAGTAAACCAAGTACAGTTTTTTGATTTACGCCAAAGTATGCAAAATGGCGGCGGCCCAGCTTGCTTGCGTTTACGTGTAGCCCTTAACGAGCAAGAACTTGCTGCAGTAAACCCAGAGGTTATTTTAACTGATACTAAATACACACAACTGTGTGATTGGGCAAAACGTAACTACCGCGATAAATTAGGCGCAAGTGACTTTGCAGACTCAGCTCTACTCACCGAAAGCTACCAAGCACTTGATGAGCTAACGCAGCTACTAAATTTAGGCTCAGTGTACGACTTTCAATTAGAAGGTTAATACCTCAGCCTACACAAAGGCTAATACAAAAATAGCGAGCCAAGGCTCGCTATTTTTATTTGTGTTTATGTTAATACATACTTAAGCATCTTTGTTAACAGTTATTGCCGACGCCATAGACTCAGATATATGCAGCGTACGCTGCGGAAACGGAATACTCAGCCCTGCGCCTTCAATAGCTTCTTTAACACGTTTATTTAAATCCCACACAGTTTGCCAATAATCACCATTAACAGCCCACGCACGTAATTGAATGTTCACTGCGCTTTCGCCTATTGATGTCACCATTACTTTAGGTGCAGGCTCTGCGAGTAACCGGCTCTCTGATGCCGCTAATTCTTTGAGTACATTTAAGCCAACGTCAATAGAGTCGGCATACGAAATCCCCACCACTATGTCCATTCGTCTTTTGCCATTACGGGTAAAGTTTTTAATATTGCCACCCCACACTTTGCCGTTAGGCGATGCTATATAAAGACCGTCGGTGGTTTTAAAAATAGTGGTAAATAGGTTTATTTCACTCACAGTACCAAGCGTGCCACTGGCATCAACAAAATCACCTATTTTAAAAGGTCTGAGTATTAGCAGCATAATACCCGCAGCAATATTGCTCAGCGTATTTTTAAGGGCTAAACCAATCGCTAAACCAGCAGCACCCATTAGCGCAATTAAGCTTGCCGTATTAACGCCAAAAATATCTAAAATAAATAGCCCACCAATTATATAAACTAAATAACCAGCAATACTCGATAAAAGAGGAAGCAGCGTACTATCCACTTTTTTTAATGGCGATTTAGAGTTTTTAATCGCTTTTTTAACCGAGCGTGCAATTAGGGCACTCGCAATTAAAATCACCAACGCTAAAATCACTTTGTAACCTAAAGTGATGATTGTTTCTGAATGGCTTTGCCAAAACGCTAAAAGTTTATCTTTCATGTTTGTTCCGATAAATATTGCTGAAACTCAGCAAAATAATGGTTAAATCTAATAAAACCGACTTCAAAAGAAGTGGCGCGAGTATATAGTAAAAAACGATTAAATCGATGAAATTAAAAACGTTTAAAACAGCACGTTAAAGTTATAACTTCTCATATTTTTAATTCAATTTAGGTTAAGGATTAAATACATACACTTAACAAATCAAATAAGAGGAAACAACCATGAACTTTAAATCAACAATATTAAGTAGCGCTATTATTTTTGCCTTAGCAGGCTGCGGCTCATCAAATGACGATGCTGAAACAACCCCACCGCAAACAAGTGATAAAACCACTTTTAGCTTAGGAATTTCCGACGCTCCAGTCACTGGTTTAAAACAGGTTAACGTTGTATTTGATTCAATAACAATTAAAGCTCAAGAAGGTGAAGAAGTTAGCTTTGAAACTCGCTCTAAAAACGATGCCACCTTAGCGCAAATGGTCAACTTACTAGACTATACGGGCGACGATATTTTTCAATTACTTGACGATCAAGAAGTACCTGCAGGTGATTATTCGTGGATCCGCGCACAAGTAATAAACGGCGACACAAACAACCTTAGCTTAACATCTCACGTAGTTTATGAAGACGGCAGCATTGCACCGCTTATCGTAAAAAGAAAAGGTAATGATGGTGTGGGTGAAATACAGCTAGATGGCTTTACACTCAATCAAACCGACAACGAGTTTGTATTAGAGTTTGATTTAAAAAAATCGTTAGTTGATCCACAAAATAATAACGAAGTCTTTTTAAAACCTCGCGGTGTGCGTTTACAAAACCTTTCTGAATCACAAGATATTGAAGGCACTGTAAGCCAAACACTTATAAACAATTGCGAGACTGACAACATTGCTCTTGCTGCTGATGATTCATCATTTGGCCATGCTGTTTACCTTTACTCTGCGCAGGCACAAACCCCAACAGATATTCATGAAATAGATGACCAAACGCCTGATAACGCTCCGTTAGCTACTGCCAATGTTGTATTTGATGCAGACGATAATGAATACGAATTTGAACTCGCATTCATAACACCAGGCGACTATCAACTTGCTTATACGTGTAGCGCACACATAGACGATGCAGAGCAAATAGATGCTGATTTTAATATTTATCAACTAAAACAAATTAGCCTAACGCAAGCTGACGATTTATCAGTCAATTTTGACATAGCGCAATAACTGCATGGCGCACATTGAGCTGCGCCTTTATTCATTTGTTAATAAGGAAAAAACCATGGCAAAAGAGAAAATAGTACTCATAACCGGCGCTTCTAGTGGCATTGGTGAAGCAACGGCAAAAACCTTAGTAAACAACGGTCACAAAGTTATTTTAACCGCCCGTAGAGAAGAGCAACTTAATCAACTTGTTGCCGAGCTAGGCTCAGATAACGCACTGAGCGTAGCCGCAGATGCCACCGACTTTACCGCACTTGAAAACGTAGTTACTAAAGGCATTGAAAAGTTTGGCCGATTAGATGTAGCCTTTGCTAACGCAGGCATGGGTGTTTCAACCGCTGGCACCGAAAAAGGCGACCCCGATGAGTGGTCAACCATGATCGATATAAACATTAAAGCCCTACTGTGGACTGCAAAATTAACACTGCCGCATTTACGCCAAAACAAAGGTCACTTTATATTAATCAGCTCTGCCGCTGGCCGTAAGCCAATTGGTGGCTCTATTTACGGTGCCACTAAATGGTTTGCTTATGGCTTTGGACAAAACTTAGCAGAGGAAATGAGCGAGTGGAACGGCCGATGTACTACCATCGCACCAGGCATGGTAAACACCCCGTTTTTTGATGAAGCTAAACCCGACAAACTCGACCCGCAAGACGTAGCCGATGCGGTATTGTTTGCAATAGAAGCAAACCAGCGCAACAGCGTACGCGAGATTTATTTAATGCCAACTAATTAAAACGTTAATTGGTAGAGTTTGACTGTCAGGTTTAATGCTAATAGTGTTAAACCTGATGGTTGTTAATTCTAAATACCGGCTAGATAGAATGAAGGGAAAATATTCGGCATTAATAAAAACTTGTTATATATACAGTAACTCTAAACCTCCGTCACTAGGTTCAAATACTTCAAGCCAAATGGTAACACCATTTTCATCGCTACATTCAATATCAAAGGCTCCATCATAAACTTCAACTATTGTTCCAATATCACCGACCTGAGGAACTCTAGAGCCAAAGCTGTTTTCTGAATAGATAAATTTTTTATTAAGAGATATCACTTTTACGACAGAATATTGCTTCATTTGATTCTCAAGTACGTATAACTTTTTTACAAGCGGAAAATTATAGTTAACTATAATGTTTGAGGAACGAAAAATTGCCAACTTTAATTTTCCGTTTAATATTCTTGTTAGCTGCTTTTTAGATTGCGCTCTAAGAATACAACTCTCGTTTTACCCAGCTTTGCCGTTTTAAACTCAGAATAACCACGGCGTTTATACATCGCTAAATTAGAAGCACTAAACTCCCCTGTAAAAAGCTCAACACGATTAGCTTCTGGAAATACTGTTTCAAGTGAAGAAAGCAACTTAGAGCCAACACCCTGGCCATGCAGTTCAGGCCATACCGCCATGCGTCCAATATGACAACTACCAGCTTCTAAGCGAGCTTGACCGCTTGCCAATAACTTACCGTTATCAACAACTTTCAAAATAATTTTCTTCTCAAAGTCTGCTTTCAGTTCATCAAGCGTTTGAGTTAAAGGCGGGATATTAAAATCATTATGCAGTTCAGCTTCTGATTGATAAGCTACGCGCTGAAGTGCTAGTAAACATTCTGCATCTTCTATTGTGGCGTGAAATATTTCCATATACTCAATTCCTTTTGGCAGCTAACGCCCAAAGCAGCGGCGAGTTTACGAGTCCGACTGACTTTGATTGTTAGTTGACGACCGCTCGCGATGTGCACGTTGCAGGTCAAGTTTTCGGTTATTTTGTAATTTTGCTAAATCCCGTGCTCGACGATACACGGAAGCTAAAATTTTCAATACCGCAAGTTCGTTATTTTCATTTCGAAAGTAGAGCTTTGCTAAAGTTTCTTGCTTAACGCCCATTAGCTGAGATATTTCGATTACTGAACGATGAATGAAGGTCTTTTCTTTCTCTAAAAGGCTTAACTCTTCACTTCGAAGGTTTAGCCTCATAAGTTTTCTTTCACTCATTCCCTTATGAATCACGCTGTACGTTTTGTTACCAGCTAGCAAAGCAGCAGAAACATAGCCTACAATTTGTGCTACATCTTTAGCAACTTCTACTATTTGGGTTAACTCAATAAACCCAGGCGAAGCATACTGAATAGATTTAATATTTGGCTTATATTCCCGTGGCATCTTAGAGAATAGATTTTGGTAAAAATTTACTGCGCTGAAGCCACCTTGCCATGGATATTTCCCATAAATATACTGAATCTCAGCATCTAAATAGTCATCAGCGACATCCAAGGAATAAAGTAATCCATAAAGCTGAATATACACACGCGTCAATAAATTTAAGTCAGTTAGTTCCCAGCGACCATCTATGTATAATTTTATATTATCGACTTCCACGTATAACTTCCTTAGTCAACTAACTATTTAGTCTACGACATCTGTCGTTTTACAAACCGATAAATGTCCCTATATTACAGTGATTTCATGCTAGCTATAAAATAAACATCTGTAAACAGTTAGTTAGATTCGCCTTACCTTTTCTAAATGAAGCAAAACCCCAAAATGGTGGAGATCAGTAATATCAGACGTATAGCTGATTAGTTATACCCGTTGATTATTAATTAACAGGTTATATTTTAAATACCTGTGTTTAAACCAATAACGCGTACACCCCATAACCCTTAAACCTGTAACTCGTTATTGCTTATAAAATTAGTTAAAAATCATAATCTACTGCTATTGAATCCTCTGTATTTTTACTTCATATTAAATACTCTTATTTCTCACTTATTATGCTGTTATGTCATTTTTAAAATTTAGCCATGCACTTATTTTTACCTTTGCGAGTACCCTGTCGCTTACAAGCCATGCGGCGCTTGATAAAAACGAGCGTGAAATAGTAAAACAGGTCGATAAAAACATTCCCCAAGCACTTAAAGAAATAGAGCAAGCCGTAAATATTAATAGCGGTTCGCTTAATATTGAAGGTGTAAAAAAAGTAGGCGCACTGACAAGTGAACAGCTTAAAGCCATTGGTTTTAAAGTAGAATGGCTGGATGGCAGTGCGTTTAACCGCGCAGGACATGTACTGGCAACCCATGAGAGCAAAAACCCCGATGCAATAAAAATACTGATGATCGGCCATCTAGATACGGTATTTGCCAAAAACGATAACTTTACTACCTACAAACAACTTGATGCCGATACAGCCAGTGGCCCAGGCGTTGCCGATATGAAAGGCGGTAACACGATAATAATTACCGCACTTAAAAGCTTACAAGCCCTTAATTTACTCGAAAATGTAAGCATAAAAGTATTGCTGACTGGCGATGAAGAAAGCAGTGGTCGCCCGCTTAGCTTATCTAAACAAGCTATTGTTGATGCAGCAATTTGGGCTGACGTAGCGCTTGGCTATGAAAATGGCGATAACAATATAAAAACAGCTATGGCGGCGCGCCGTGGTTATACCGGCTGGACGCTAAATGTAACGGCAAATGCAGCGCATTCGTCACAAATATTTAGCGACAGCGTTGGTTATGGCGCTATTTACGAAGCATCACGCATTTTAAATGATTTTAGAGAGCAACTTGCCACGCAACCTAATTTAACATTTAACCCAGGGCTTATTGTGGGTGGTACCAATGCCGACTACGACAGTGCTAATTCGTCAGCAACGGCGTTTGGTAAAAGTAATGTAATAGCACAAACCGTGCATGTAGCAGGTGATTTACGCGCACTTTCGCCAAAGCAGGTAGAAAGCGCTAAAAGGGTAATGCTACAAATTGTGGCTAAAAACTTAGATGGCAGTAAAGCAGAGCTTATTTTTGAAGACGGTTACCCGCCAATGGCATTAACTGATGGCAATAAAAAGCTATTAGAATTATACAGCGACGCAAGTCACGACTTAGGCTTCAACAAAGTAGTAGCCGCCAACCCACGCAATGCAGGTGCGGCTGATATTTCGTTTGCGGCAAATCATGTTGATATGGCACTTGATGGTTTAGGCTTGATGGGCAGCGGTGCGCACACTAAAAACGAAACAGCCGATTTAACCAGCCTTGATAAAAACATTAAAAAAACGGCATTACTCATTTATAGATTAGGAAAACTGTAATAGTAAATGTATTTTAAAGATGAGCGTAGGCCAAATAATAACCGACCTACGCTTGTACTTACTTTTAAGACATTATTTTATACAGTAATTCTCGCACTGTGGCTGGTTCAAACGGTTTATCACAAATAGCATCAACTCCCGCTTGAGCAATATTAGCTAGGTGAGTGTCGTTTGCCTCTGAGCTCACCATTAAAATAGGAATATGTGAGTAGCTATTTGAGCTTCTAACGGCTTCTGTTAGTTCTCGCCCATCCATTTCTGGCATGTTGTAGTCGGTTACTATTAAGTCAAACGGTTGGTTATTCAAGTGCTCAATAGCTTCTTTACCATTTTCAGCTTCTATTGGTGAAGGTATTCCCATACCTGCAAGTACACGTATTATGTGTTTACGCGCAAAGCGGCTGTCGTCTACCACTAAAACTCGCAGCAACGTTACGTCAAAATGATCAAGTTCTACTTCTTCTTCGCTTATAATATCGAGGGTTGCTTTGAGTGCGCGGGTAATGGCTTTTGCGCTAAAAGGCTTAGGCAAAATAGCGAGCACACCCGATTGACGTAATTGCTCAAGGTATTTTTTATTACGCTCGCTCGATATAAGCATAAAAGGTTGATGCTCGGTGATAGGGTTTGATCTTATTTCTTGCAATAGTGAGTCGGCTGTCCCGTCAGATAAATACATAGAGCTTATAACTAGATCAGGGTGATAACTTGCTAATAAGCTAAGCGCTTGTGTTTGTGTAGATGCAGTTTCAACTTGTTTTACACCACTTTCTAAAAGCGATTTTATTATTATTTTTTGCTGAACCTCTGAAGGCTCTACAAGTAAAATGGACAAGTTTGCTATTGCAGTTAAGTCGCTCATTCAGATCTCTTTAGTATTGTTATAATCAGGATAATAATAACATTTTTGACTCGTTAATATTATATAAAGAGATTGTAATATTTAAGAAAACATTACCAACCCCTTTAAAATATAGCACTTATTAATTAGATTGAATGTAATCTAATGCATTCATTTTTTTATATGTGACGTTAGCGTGCAAAATATGTGCAGGTTCAGGGTCAACCACTTCAACAGGAATGTCGTAATTTCGGGCTATTTCAATTGCCATTTGCGTAATATTGACGCTAAACGAGGTGCCCATAAATACAATTTTATCGGCGTTGAGCATACGCTGTTGTGCTTGTGTTATTCTGTAAAGCTCGGTGTAGTATTCGTCAAATAATAAAACAAAGGGCTTAAATGAATGGTTTAGCTCAGGCGTTTGGTTTTGAATATTAAATAGCTCAAAAAGAGACTCTTGCAGGCGGCTTTCGTCTACGCTATCCCACGGGGTGGCAAGTGGCATGACAGGCTCACCTTGCTCATGAAATAAGGTCATTTGATCAAGCCTGCCGTGTATCGCTATGTAATTTTTGTTACCCGCTTTGCCATCAAGCCCATCTATGTTTTGAGTAATTAGGTTTTTGTCACTTAGCCAATGGTGTACGTCGTTTGGGCCATGGTTGCGATACGTTGCAAAGCGATGGTAATACCATGCTAAAAACTCTTTTGGGGCGTTTTGATACATTGCGCGAGTTGCCATTTCCATAGGCGTATAATTTTTACTGCCAATGGTCCAATAACCATCCTCCCCTCTAAAGGTGGGAATACCACTGGCTGCGCTGACTCCCGCTCCTGTAATGTAAAGAGTGTTCACTTTTCAACCTCGTAACCGAGTACGTTAGCGCTTACTTGCTGACTGTTATCTATACCACCAATTCGATATAAAACCCCACTGTGCTCAAGTAAACCACGATGATCCATGCTCTTTACTTCAACTGGGGATAAAATCTGCCATTCGTTTTTATCACCACTAAAGCGCCAAACATGGTCACTTGCTGGTGCAGGTTTGCCGTCGTAACCTATTGCGCTGTAGTTATATGGGTTATTAGAGCCTGCCATCATATAAATATTGCCATTATAGCTGGTGGCTGCCATTCGATAGTGAGCGCTATCCGTTGGATGTGGCAAGGTACGCCAATCTATTTTTTGTGGATTAGTTGAATCTATTGTGCCTTTTAAGCACTGTGCTACACCTGCAAACGAGCGACGCGAATCAGAATTAGCTTGTGTTTTAACGCCATCACAAATAACAATGGTGTTACCACTAATAGCAGCGGCTTGGCCAAATACGGGCTCACCTAAAAATGGCGAGGCTTGTTGCCATGTATTATTTTGCGTGTCGTATACTTGTACTAAGTTTACGTTGCCGTCGTTATGCCAACCGCTTATTAGATAAATGTAACGCGCTTTGTAGCTCAGCGCGACGCTATCGTCTACGGGTACTGGCATACTCGCAAGATGAGTGTAGGTATCTTTTATTACGTCGTACCTATATACGTCGGGGCTTGAAACTTCAGTATGATCCTCTGCTACCGTATAGCCGCCAAACACATAAGCGTATTCGCCTAAGCCGGCTGCGGTGCTTGCTAAGCGCCCTTTTAATGGCAAGCTTGAAGGCACACCAGTTTTAGATTGCCACTGTGAATCGCCAACTTTAAGCGCCCACACTTTGTTATGTACGGACGAGTATTGTTTATCGCGCCCCAGCCCCATAAAGCTTAAAAAGTAAGGCTGATTTTTAACAATAACTTTAGCCACAGCATTATTTGCAACAGGCTCAGGTAAAGCGGGAAGGCTTGCTAACGCAAGAGAAAAAAGAAGGCTCATAAAGCAAGTAATTTAATAAGAATTAATACGCTCAGATTAAATTATTTTAGCCTTGTGAGCCAGTATTGTTATATCTAAATAATCAAACGCTTTTGATTGGTAACCATATAGTAGGCAATACTAATATGGTTACTAACGTGCGCCGCATTTTGCGCTTCATCAAGCATTGCGGTTGTATAATCAGTGACAGATACCTTGCTTTCGCCTGCATCATTAGTAAAAAATGTATTACTGCCGATACGGTAATTGCCTTCATTATCAACCAGGCATAACTTGTGCAGTTTATTTATCGAGAAACTACCACAAACTGCTGTAAGAGCATTTATAGATTTTTTAACGCAGCGCTGGAAAATCGCTATTAAAAATGTGGCGCTAAGTAATGTATTGTAGTTAAGGGCGTTGTGATGATGAGTTGTCTAAGGTGGTAGTTCAGCATGGTTTTTTAAGGTAAATAGGTTACGTTATCTAACCCTTGTTGTTTATTTTTGTACATAGCTTGATCAGCATATTTTATAAGTTCGTGATCTGTTTGGCCGTGCTCTGGGTAGTTTGCAATGCCAATACTGGGGGAAATATTTAGTAGTACATCATCTAACTTAAAGACAGCTTTAAACCCAGTGAGGACTTTATTTTTTATTCTGACGGTTTCGTGGCTAGAACTTAAGTTATCTAAAATAATTAAAAATTCGTCTCCGCCTAAACGCCCTACTGTGTCGTAATGCCTAACCGACGCTGAGAGCCTTTTTGCTATAGCACATAAAAGCTTATCGCCAGTTTCGTGTCCGTGGGTGTCGTTTACTGCTTTAAAGCCATTTATGTCTATAAACAGTAAAGAAAAAAATGTGTTGTTTGTAGTTGCACTAATAATTACTTTTTCAAATCGCTCCATCAATAAAGAGCGATTAGGCAAACCAGTTAACACATCGTGCCGAGCCATGTAATGGAGCTGCTCTTCCATTACTTTTCGCTCAGTTATATCGTGCGCAACTGCAATTCTTACTTGATGTTGCTCTGACCAACGAACAGACCATAATATATGGACTATTTGACCATCTTTTCTCATCCAGCGGTTTTCGAAGCGAGGGTTTACCGTTTCGCCAGACAATAGCGAAGTTACGGCGTTATGCGTTTTGTAATGATCACCTTCGTAAACATAGTTAATCATCTTTTTGCCTACAACTTCGTCGGCCGTATAACCAAAAATTTGCTCAAATGCTGCGCTTACAAAAACAAATGTGCCTTGTTTATCTACCACACAAACGGCATCAAGCATTAAATCGAGTACTGCTTCTACATTAATTAATTCATTTTTTATCATACTTTGGTGCCTTCAAAGCAAAACCAAGCAAATTTAAGTATTCTATATAGCTTTAACAAAAGCAAAGATAATTAAACCACAATCGCAGATAACACAGGGCTAGGTATAAATTGTGCCCATATAATTAATATTACTTTGAGAAGCATGATACGAAATAGTTAAGATTAAATATTTAATAACCGTAAATACTTTGAAGTTATTCTGAAATAGACTAAATTTTAAGTTGTATATAAACATATATTTATCAGTTATTTACATTTTACTGACTCTTTAATAAATATACTTATAAAGTTCATTTAACTATATTTTTACAGTTCAATTGGGCGAAATTAGACCTTTTAACTACTACAAAATTAGCTACCTTGATTTAATCTCACTTATGCTCTTACACTGTTAATGTATGTTAATATTGTGTGATATCACATGCATTACAAAAACAATGACTGTTTTTGATTTTTTGATTGCGCAGGAGACTTTTGGGTGAAAATATCACAACGTTTGTTTTGGCCATTACTTTTTGTTTGCCCTCTCTTAACGGCCGAGCCGTTTGAAGATGAAGACCTCGATCTTGATGCTTTAATGGGCATGGATGTACAAGCAACTTCTGCGATGAAAAGAGCGCAATCAGCATTTGATACCGCTTCATCTATTTATGTATTAAGTAAAAAACAAATTACTAATTCTGGTGCTACATCAGTACCTGAAGCACTGAAAATGGTGCCTGGTTTAATTGTACGTCAGCTCGATAACAATCAATGGGCTATTTCATCAAGAGGTATTGCTTCTCGATTTTCTAGCAAACTATTGGTTATGATTGACGGACAAAGCTTATATACCCCAAAATTTGCTGCAGTTTATTGGGAAACACTCAACGTTCCTTTGTATGACATTGAACGCATTGAAGTAATACGCGGACAAGGCGGATTACTTTGGGGTAGTAACGCAAATAATGGCGTGATTAATATCATTACTAAAAACAGTATTGATACTCGCGGTGGATACGCAAACGTAACAACTGGTAATCAAATAAATGTTGATGCAAATCTTCGTTACGGTGGTGATATAAGTAACGTAGGCAGCTACCGTGTGTATGGTCATGTAAAAGATGCGAATGAATCAAAAAAAGGGATCTTACTCGCACCTAACGATACAACTAAACAAAATTCCTTAGGTTTTCGGGCTGACTTTACCCCTAATGATGAGTGGTCTGCGCTACTTCAGGGGGACGTTACTCACTCAACACTTGGTCAAAACTACCGAGGTGTTATAGATGAAACCAACGAAAATATTTCATTCTCAGATGATTTAAAGCGAACAGACTCACGCATAATGGCGCGACTTGAAAACAGAGTGTCGCCCGATGCCAATCAAATGCTACAAATTTCTTGGCTGAAACAAAATGGTTCTCAAGATTATATTAAAGAAGATTTTGAATCGATAGATATTGATTATCAAATGAACTTCATATACCAATCTCTACAGCTAGATTGGGGATTAAACTACCGGTATAACTCTATCTCTTTCGCAGAAAGTGTATTTTTAGATAGCGATAAAAACTTTGATAACCTCAAACAGTTTGGTGCACTTGTTCAAGCTCAATACAATGTGACGCCTGACACACTCGATTTTATTATTGGTACTAAGCTTGATCATAACGATTTAACTGGCTGGGAAAATCAACCGTCAGCAAGACTTATATACAAACCAGTAGATAACCACCTTACTTGGGGTGCTATATCGCGAAGTGTACGTACACCAACATTGATTGAATTTAACGACAACTTTAAAGTTAATGGTACAGAAATTAAAGATCTTACCGGTTTAAGCTCTGGCTTTGGACAAATAGACGAATACCGAATTGCAACCTACCTAAATGGTAACGACAAAGTTAAATCAGAAAACTATCTATCTTATGAATTAGGCTACCGTTTTACTGCTAACGATTGGTCATTGGATCTTTCTACTTATTATACCGATGCTAATAACGTAGCGGTTATTGATATGAATACACATGCTGAACAATTCACTCCTATACTTGAATTATTTCTAGCAGGGAGAATCCCAGAAGTATTTCAAGCACTAACAATGACTCGCATAGATTTAGACTTTGCATCTGTAGCAGACACGACCACTAAAGGGTTCGACCTAGTTGTATCGTGGCAACCTGTTGATAATCTCAATACTGAGTTTGGTTATAGTTACACCGATTATAACTACGATTTACCTCCTCGAGTAGAGCCCGCAATCGGCTATGACTCTAAAAACAGGCAGTTATTTGCAAAAGCCGATTATTCTTTTTTAACCAACCATAATGTGTTTGCGACATTGCGCGCAATAAACTCAAATGCATATAACACTGATAATTACACAACGTTAGATGTTAGTTGGAATTGGCAAGCAACACCTGTGTGGTCTACTGCAATTTCGGGTAGAAACCTCTTTGCAGGTTCACATATTGAGTACAATAATACGCGCGAAACCTATACATTACCAAACTATATTGATGAATGTATTACATTTACAATTTCAGCAAATTTCTAAGTTAATTAGATGATTAAATTAAGAAGTTTTATTCACAGTAGCTTAATAACGTTGACACTTTTTAGTGCCAGCGTTTGTGCTGTTGAAAAAGAATACATGCTAAAAGCAGGCTTCTTATATAACTTTGCACGTTTTGGACACTGGGATTATCATTTAGAATCTCTTAATGAATTTATTATTTGTAGCCCTGATAAATACTTTATTGATGCGGCTAACAACGCTTTAAAAAGTCGCACTATAAAAAACTTACCTCTATACAATAAATTAATCACTCTTGATGAAGTAACAACCTCGGCGTGTAACATGCTATTTATTACCTCTGATACATTTATCGAATGGCAAAACGTAACACCTTTAGAGCTGAAAAACGTTATGCTCATTGGTGAAACAGACACATTTATTGAAAATGGCGGTCATATTAGGTTTTTTCTTTCCAGTGGTAAAATTCGCTTTGAAATTGCTCCGAAACAGCTTAAAGATGCAGGCATTACTATGAGCTCAAAAGTGCTACGCCTTGCCCGCGTTGTAGATAGGTAGTGCAATGAAAAAACTATTTGCATTAAATACGATGAGCAAAAAATTACTATTAATCTTAATGAGTGTTGCACTTGTATCAACCGCGACAGTAACCATTGTATTTAGTGCTTATGAAATCACTAGCGCTAAAGAGGAACAAATAGAAAGCTTGGGCTCTCTGTCAAAAATGCTTTCACCGAATATAACTACAGCACTTATGTTTGATGATTTAGATGCAGTGCAAGAGCTTATAAACCCAATACTTATACGTTCAGATGTTATTAGTATAATGGTAACAAGTATGACTGGTGAGGAACTTGTTATTGCGCAATCCGAAGATGAAGATATGGAGCAAAGTATTGAAGTAAGTACACCCCTTCAGCTCGATATGCATGATTACGGTATATTAAAAATACGCGCTAACAACAGCTACATTCAAGACAGAATTACTTTTTACTTTAAATTTATAATGATTTTGATGGTATTCACCTTTGCCATCAGCCTAATTTTATCTCTTTTATTAAGGCGTCGCTTTTTAAACCCTATTTTATATCTAGCTCAAACAGCAAATAAAATAACTACATCACACGATTATAGCTTACGCGCTAAACAGCTATCACAAGATGAAGTAGGACAATTAACCTCTTGTTTTAATGCAATGTTATACAACATTGAGCAAAGAGAAAATTCATTAGAAAACCAAGTTAGACTGCGTACTAATGAACTTGAAAATGCGAATATTCAGTTGCAACAGTATGCCTACCAAGATGGATTAACCGACTTACCGAACAGGCGTTATTTTTACGAAAAACTACAAAGCTTAGTAAGTATTAAGGGAATGAAGTTCGCCCTTATATTCATAGATTTGGATGGCTTTAAAGAAGTAAATGACAGCCTAGGTCACGACTACGGTGATTTACTCTTACACCAAGTAGCCACAAGACTGCAAAGTTGTATAACGACTAAAGATACAGTCGCACGTTTAGGTGGTGACGAATTTACATTAATTTTAGAGGGTGTAAATAGCCCGGATGAAGCATCAAAAATTGCCGAAGCTGTAAAAAGCAGCTTAATGCAGAGCATTAAAGTAAAAAAAGAGACAGTCTATGTTACTGCAAGCATAGGTTTAACATTTTTCCCTGCTGATGGTTTAACAGTAGAAGAGCTCGTTAGACGCGCTGACCAAGCAATGTATTTATCTAAAAATAAAGGGCGGAATCGCTATGAATTTTTCTCTTATGCTATAGAAGAAAAAGCCACAGAAAAGCGTCGTCTAATAGAGGAGATACGCACTGCAATTGTTAAAAACCAATTTGAATTATTTTACCAACCTATATTTTCAATTGACGGGAAATCAGTACCAAAAGCTGAAGCTCTAATTCGTTGGAATCACCCTGAACGAGGCCTAATAGGGCCAAATGAATTTATACCTGTCGCTGAAAAAAACGGATTAATAAACAATATCGGCCAATGGGTAAAATCTCAAGCAATTCAAGATACCGTCCAATTCAATGTTTTAAGTGAAAAGGCAATTCAAGTCAGTGTGAATACATCACCTCTTGAAATTGACCGTGCTGGTTGCTGGGTGGATGAATGGATTGTAGCAAGTAAAAAGTATCAACTACCTGCAAACACAATTTTAATTGAAGTCACTGAAAATACTTTAATGGATCCCGACTCGTCAATACAACGACAATTAAAACGCTTAAGCACTATTAATATAGATATTGCGATTGACGACTTTGGTGTTGGTTATTCTTCTTTGGCGTATTTACAACGCTTAGATATAGATATTTTAAAAATAGATCGCTCATTTATCAACGATATAGAATCAAACGATAATAGTATTGCTCTCGTGAAAGCTATTATCACTATGGCTCACAATCTAGACGTAATGGTGGTTGCTGAAGGAGTTGAGACACAAAAACAGTATGACCTATTAAAGCAGCTTGCTTGTGATTATATTCAAGGCTACATTTTTTCAAAGGCAATTACTAAACAAGAGTTTATGGAAAAGTATATAATACCAATCCGCAATAATACTTAATCATTTTGCGGGGCTAAACGGGTCGCTACCTGTGTTAAAAAATTCTCATTTACGACTGCATGGATGCAGAAGGTAGAGCAATGCAGGAGCAATTGCCGAGAACAACTAAATAGCAATTTTTTTGCCTAGCTATCAACACGTTTTCCATCCTCAAAATAGATCACTTAATTAAGCGAATTGGTATAAAACAAAAAAAAGTGATCTGATTTATGTCTATCGTGCTAGATTTTAGCAAGCCAATACAGAACACTTCTTTACTCTTGCCTTAAAAATCCATGTATTTAAAGCTCAATCCCAAGCTATAACCAGCGAGGGACTAGTTGTTTATACTCTTTATATTCTGTAGAAAAACGATGGGCTAAATGAGCCTCCTCAACTAATGTTTGTCTATATATAGCTGTAAAACCAATAACTAAACAGGTCAAACTAAATATACTAGGTAAGGCTAAAAAGAACCCCACCTGTGCAGCTACAACGCCTAAATACATCGGATTCCTAGAGTATTCATATAATCCTGATGTTTTAAGTTCATGTGGTCCCTTAGGATCAATTCCTGAACGCCAAAGGGCTGCCATATGAAAATGTACAAACATCGTTAAAATAAAGCCTGCGGTCAATAATACATCGCCAAATAATACGCCTGGCCAGCCATTGAGTATTGGGAATAGCCCAAGATAGCTATCTAACTCAGGTACAAACACTCTAATTACACATACAAACCAAATAGCAGCCCTGAAAAATTTAAAAACCATATGGTTCCACCAACTAGTACAAAATTTATCACCGGGATAAATAACGCCTGATGGTGTATTTCGATTTTTATAAATAATTCTAAATGTATAAAATCCGGCAACAAAAGTATAAAAAATAGCTAAGTAAACTCGGGTAAATTCAACTAGCGATGCAGAGTCATCTACAAATGTTTCATAAGGCATTTAAGTTACAGCTCACAATCATTATTGGTAGTAATTTTAAAACAACTAAGCCAATAGATTTAGTTATAAGATCATGAAATCATATTAGTATTCATTGCCCTCATAAACAAGCTAAGTCTGTGGTTAGTTAACGAGTTATAATGAACTAATCAAACTAATTTATAAATTCTGTTTAATACTTCACCTAAACAACTGCTTACACAAACCGAAAACGTAAATTCGGTAGTTCACAATTTTATTTTTATACCAATTAGCTTAATTAAGTGATCTATTTTTCCGCCCTACTCGATGGTGTTGGTATGAGTGTATATTAATTGCGCATATTTCATTTTTCTGCAAACGTAAAAAAGCCCGACTATTTCTAGTCGGGCTCTCTACGATTTGAAGCCTGGTAATGTCCTACTTTCACATAGCAAATGCTACACTATCATCGGCGCTGTTTCGTTTCACTACTGAGTTCGGCATGGAATCAGGTGGGTCCAAAACGCTATTGTCACCAAGCAA
>NZ_JACJEX010000040.1:0-345 GCF_014164245.1 Pseudoalteromonas sp. SG43-8
CTCGCTTAGTAATGCTCCCTTACGAAGCACATGGTTACCGTGCGCGTAAAAGCTTATTACATGTGTTGTGGGAACAAGAACAGTGGTTAGATAAGTATTTGTTAAATGATACAGCAGAGCCAGTAGAGGTTATTACTGAACCCGTGGTAAGTGCTGGGCAATAGATGCTTTTACATATGCGGTGGGGTGCAAGAAGACCCACCCTCAATCTCACGGAACCTTCCCAATGCAAAGTGAGCGCATGTACGCAGCTCTAAAAGGTTTAGGTAAAGATGCTCGCTTAGTAATGCTCCCTTACGAAGCACATGGTTACCGTGCGCGTAAAAGCTTATTACATGTGTTGTG
>NZ_JACJEX010000041.1:0-341 GCF_014164245.1 Pseudoalteromonas sp. SG43-8
ACTTTTCTGCAGATGTAAAAAAGCCCGACTATTTCTAGTCGGGCTCTCTACGATTTGAAGTCGGTGCGCTACGCAGTAGGATGTCGTAGTGCCCACAGCGGTAGAAAGTCGCAGTGAAATGCTACACTATCTTTGTGTCGCGATATGAGTGGGTGTTAATTACACATATTTCACTTTTCTGCAGACGTAAAAAAGCCCGACTATTTCTAGTCGGGCTCTCTACAATTTGAAGCCTGGTAATGTCCTACTTTCACATAGCAAATGCTACACTATCATCGGCGCTGTTTCGTTTCACTACTGAGTTCGGCATGGAGTCAGGTGGGTCCAAAACGCTATTGTCA
>NZ_JACJEX010000042.1:0-341 GCF_014164245.1 Pseudoalteromonas sp. SG43-8
GGAAAGCGTAATATGCGCAGCCCTAGCGAGATAAAGTTCAACTTTATAATCGCAACGTTCTTTAACAATATAAAGCAATCATCTGTGTGGGCACTCGTACAGATTGAGTTCTAACAGCCAAGCTATTTAGGTAGTGAGGCAAACAAATTAGAGTCTCAATTGAAACTGAGTGACCATATGTTATTAAAAGATTCAGCCTTGAGCTGTTTTGATTTCACTTTTTTAAAAGTGAAAATAATAACGCACAGTCAATTCGTTTTTGGCAACAAAAACAAAAATTCAGAATTCATTGAGCTGTCGAAAGACATAAAACTTTTTAATTGAAGAGTTTGATCATGGCT
>NZ_JACJEX010000043.1:0-337 GCF_014164245.1 Pseudoalteromonas sp. SG43-8
TGTCTTTCGACAGCTCAATGAATTCTGAATTTTTTAATATCTTTCGATATTGAATTGACTGTGCCGAATAATTACCGAAATAACTATTCTGTTGGTCACTCAGTTTTCAATTGAGACTCTAATTTGTTTGCCTCACTACCTAAGTAGGTTGGCTGTTAGAACTCAATCTGTACGAGTGCCCACACAGATGATTGCTTTATATTGTTAAAGAACGTTTTGAGTCGCTTTAGCGCCTCAAGGGATGCGAATAATACACCCTTTATTTTTTGAGTCAACACTTTGTTTTAAATTTTCTTTTGGAAGATTTAAAACCGAAGTTTTATTTAACTCTCTGAGT
>NZ_JACJEX010000044.1:0-324 GCF_014164245.1 Pseudoalteromonas sp. SG43-8
CTACTTTCACATAGCAAATGCTACACTATCATCGGCGCTGTTTCGTTTCACTACTGAGTTCGGCATGGAATCAGGTGGGTCCAAAACGCTATTGTCACCAAGCAAATTAGGGCGTTAATTCGTATCGCTACGCATTAACTGAATTTGGAAAATATCTGATAATATTTTTTAAGTCTTTCAGTAAATATCTACTTTAGTCATATTAACTTCTGTCTAAACTGTCGCATAAAACGCGTTTGGCGTTGTATGGTTAAGCCTCACGGGTAATTAGTACAAGTTAGCTTAATGGCTCACACCACTTCCACATCTTGCCTATCAACGTTG
>NZ_JACJEX010000045.1:0-305 GCF_014164245.1 Pseudoalteromonas sp. SG43-8
TACCAATGATGTATTCGATAGTGAAAAACGCCACCGTGCACTCGAAATTTTAATGGAAATAAAACACTAGAATATAGTTAGTTAAGCAAGCGTACACCCTGGGCTTGTTAACATACAGACATCATTATACGCGGTAATGAGCTGTGGTTAAAACCACCTGTTGAAAGCATGGACGGGTTGTGGAGCGAACAAGAGCGCGCCCATGTAGAGAACTTTTTAAGCCTAAGCGTAGTAGGCGGACATGTAAGTATTAAACACAAGTTAGAGATGATAGCTAAACAGCTAGAAGTTGATGAGTTTATATT
>NZ_JACJEX010000046.1:0-295 GCF_014164245.1 Pseudoalteromonas sp. SG43-8
TCTGAAGGGCCGTTGAAGACTACAACGTTGATAGGCAAGATGTGGAAGTGGTGTGAGCCATTAAGCTAACTTGTACTAATTACCCGTGAGGCTTAACCATACAACGCCAAACGCGTTTTATGTGATAGTGAAACAAGCGAAGAAGTTAATATAACTAAAGTAGAAATTATTTAGAAAGACTTAAAAAATATTATCAGATATTTTCCAAATTCAGTTAGTGCGTAGCGATACGAATTAACGCCCAAATTTGCTTGGTGACAATAGCGTTTTGGACCCACCTGACTCCATGCCGAAC
>NZ_JACJEX010000047.1:0-291 GCF_014164245.1 Pseudoalteromonas sp. SG43-8
TAATGCCAGTCAGTTAAGCTGACTGGCATCTTTCTTTTTATGAGGATACTTAGATGGTTTTGGCTTAACCCATCGGGGATATCTTCTATCCTCTCGTCTAGCTGGAAGCTTAAATAAGAGCAGTGTATTGAGTAAGTGTTGCCAGTGTATTGGAATGTTCCCTGGACTCATTATAGATACTGACGAGAAATACTGAATGACAGCCATCGAACTGCTAGAGAAACTAAGCTGGTTAGGCCATATCCCTGTGACTGTCGCCGCCATCGTCATTATTCTTCGTATTAAATTATA
>NZ_JACJEX010000048.1:0-284 GCF_014164245.1 Pseudoalteromonas sp. SG43-8
GGAAAGCGTAATATGCGCAGCCCTAGCGAGATAAAGTTCAACTTTATAATCGCAACGTTCTTTAACAATATAAAGCAATCATCTGTGTGGGCACTCGTACAGATTGAGTTCTAACAGCCAAGCTACTTCGTTCTTTATTGAGCAAGTAACGAGGCAAATAAATTAGAGTCTCAATTGAAAACTGAGTGACCAACAGAATAGTTATTTCGGTAATTATTCGGCACAGTCAATTCAATATCGAAAGATATTAAAAAATTCAGAATTCATTGAGCTGTCGAAAGACA
>NZ_JACJEX010000049.1:0-283 GCF_014164245.1 Pseudoalteromonas sp. SG43-8
GGGCCGTTGAAGACTACAACGTTGATAGGCAAGATGTGGAAGTGGTGTGAGCCATTAAGCTAACTTGTACTAATTACCCGTGAGGCTTAACCATACAACGCCAAACGCGTTTTATGCGACAGTTTGACAGAAGTTAATATGACTAAAGTAGATATTACTTAGAAAGACTTAAAAAATATTATCAGATATTTTCCAAATTCAGTTAGTGCGTAGCGATACGAATTAACGCCCAAATTTGCTTGGTGACAATAGCGTTTTGGACCCACCTGACTCCATGCCGAAC
>NZ_JACJEX010000004.1:0-154295 GCF_014164245.1 Pseudoalteromonas sp. SG43-8
TAGTTAGTTATTTTACAAATAAAAATGCCACTCTAAATAGAGTGGCATTTTTTGTTTAATCAGTAATTAATGTATTAAAGATCAAATGTGCGTGAAACAGCAAGTACAATACGCTCATCAGCATAATCGTAATCTAAGCTAGTGTTTTCAGCAGCCACTTCAATACCAAAACCTTCGTAGCTTGTTTGATAAGCTAGGCGGTAGTGCTTGTACGATTTTTTCTGGTTTGTATCCCAAGCCCACTTTTCACCATCAAGTGAGTTTGAAATATCAAAACTTGCACGTAGTGCGTGATTTGGAGCTAGTTCATAAGTGTGAGCAACCATTGAAATTACATGACCCGCACCTGTTCCAAAGTAATCCCAGCTATACCAAACGTTAAGCTCAGTTTGACCGTATTCACTTGCATAACCAAACTTAGTGTAAGCTTCAGCGTAGTTACCGTCACTGTTATTACCTTGATAAGTGTAATAAGCGATACCGTAATCAACGCTAAATTGCTCATCAAGTTGTACATATTTACCTAAGTAAGCATCAAGCTCAAAATCAGTGTCGTCACCGAAATCTACGTTTGAAGCCCAAACACCAGCGTAAACACCACTATCAAAGGCATAATCTAAGCTGCCTTGAATTGCAGGGTCGCTATCGGTCTGTGTTACACCATTAAAAGTGTAGTCAGACGCTGCAGTGATTGTTGTTGACCAATCAGCTGCTGCTGTTGTTGATAAAAGTGCAAATGGTAGTGCTACTACAAGTTGTTTTAGTTTGTTATTCATTATTAATCCCTAGTGTACAGTGTCTATTTTTGTGTAATCAATTGCGTTTGCTTTTGGTGAGCTATCTATATTCGTTACTGTTTTAAATTTACTGTAACCAATAAAGGCTGCACAGATAAAGAACAAGCCGATAACTAATGCGCCTACCCACTGAATTTGTAAAAATTCTAATTTAAACAATAGTGTAAGTAATGATAGAGCAACAACATTTCCGATTATGTATTTCATTTTGCCAAAACGCTTTACGGTAAAGTTTAGGTTATCTGTATATAAACGCACTAACGAATCAAGTGAGTTAATTACAAATACAATACCTACAAATACCATAGCGAAGTTTTTAATACCTTGAGTTGGGATGCCCGCTTCATGGTAGTGATAAAGTACGCTAAACCAAATCGCAATAGGAATAGAAGGGAAAATCAACATTGCACCTAATACTTGGTATGTTTTAAGTCCACCAACAAAGCGTGATGTAAATTGACCAATCATTATGCTCCACGCAAACCACCAGAATAAGTAAAATTCATGGTAATCATTAAGCGGTAAAACAAATTCATTAATGTTTGCAAAGTAAGTACCAATAGAACCTAAGTTATCTGTAAATGCTGACATTTGACTATCACCTATCACAAATGCGCCAGTCCACATAAAGGCGATTAAAGCTAAGAATAACCACGTAGTAGAGATACTTAAAATACGTACATATTTAATGTCAGTACTTGAGTACACAGCAAAACAAATAGCCGCGAATACAATTAAATAAAACCCAGAAACTATACTTGTTCCATCGCCTAATTCGGGTAAATACCATGGTAGGTTTGTAAGCAGTAAATAAGCGGTAAATGCACATGTACCAATAATTACAACGTTATTGATAAATTTAACCCAAGGAATTTCGAAAAATTTCACTTTAGGTTCTATTACACAGAAATAAAAGCACGTAAGAAAGTAAAATCCCCAGATCAAAAATCCCCAGTAGCCAAACTCAATAGCCAGTGGATTTGCAAACGCGTATTCTGGGCTTGCTTTTATGTCTGCATAACCTGCAAACTCAGTTAAAGGAAACATAATAAGGCCAACATCAAGGCCAGAAGTAAATAGTATTGCTATAAATGTAAAGGTTCGAACTGGTGTTACACCTACTACGCGAACATTACCCCATTTAATTAAAATAGTGATAATAGCAAGTAAGGTAAAAATGATGCCTGCATTAAGCCATATAGTCATTGTTACCCTCCAGTAATGAATAAAAATAATTCATAAGCACTCCGTATTTTATTGTTTTATTCTCGCATTAACACAACGTAACCTATTTACATCGTGTGCCACTGCAAGGCACGCATTGGTTTAGCCCGACGAGACTAAACCTAAGCATGTGGCTAAAGTTAGATCTCCGTACTACGTTGTGTTTCTTGCCAGTTTGTTGTTATGGCAACATTCACATCCGATTTCTGTAATGGGGCTTTACCTAAAATTATGTCAGCTGCTTTTTCGGCAACCATAATAGTAGGCGCATTCAAGTTTCCGTTAGGAACTGTTGGGAATATAGATGAGTCAACAACACGTAGTCCTTCAATACCATGTACTTGCGTATTTGAATTAACAACGGCCATATCATCTTCACCCATTTTGCATGAGCAAGAAGGGTGGTAGGCACTTTCTACGGCTTGGCGTACAAAGGCATCTATTTCTTCATCTGTTTGAATATGTTTACCTGGTTGAATTTCTTCATCGCGGTATTCATCAAAGGCACTTTGTTCGATTATGTCGCGTGTTAAGCGAACGCACGCTCTAAAGCCTTCAATATCGTCTTGGTGTTCAAGGTAATTAAATAAAATGGTTGGTGGTTGCTCAGGGTTCGCAGAAGCAATAGTGACACTACCGCGACTTTTTGGTTTGTTATGACCCACATGTACCTGAAAACCATGACCTGAAAATGCACTTCTACCATCGTAACGCATAGCCGCTGGTAAAAAGTGATATTGAATATCTGGCCATTCAACACCTGGTTTTGAGCGAATAAACGCACACGATTCAAAATGATTCGTTGCACCTAAACCCGAACGCGTTAATAACCAGCACGCACCAATCAACCCTTTTGAAACAATGCCTAGTTTGCCGTTAAGCGTGATAGGTTGCTTACACTTGTATTGAAAGTAAAACTCAAGATGATCTTGTAAGTTTTGACCTACACCTGGTAGATGATGCTGTACTTCAACGCCTGCTTTTTCAAGCGCTTGAGTATCACCAATACCAGAGAGTTGTAAAATATGTGGAGAGCCGATTGGGCCTGCACTTAATATTACGTCTTTTGCAGCATGTGCTGTTTTAACGTCGCCATTTACTTTGTATTCAATGCCAGTGGCTTTTTTACCATCTAAAATCACGCGCTGTGCTAGCGCACCTGTAATAATTGTTAAATTACTACGCGATTTAACAGGGTCTAAATACTCACGCGAAGCAGAGCTGCGCACGCCGTCTTTTACGGTCATGTGCATTGGGCCAAAACCCTCTTGCTGCGATGCATTATAATCATCTGTAGACGCGTAACCGGCTTGTACACCTGCTTTGATAAAGGTGCGGTAAAGCGGATTTTTCATTTCGTTGCCGTTATTAACGCCAAGCGGGCCTTTGCCACCACGGTAAGTATTTTCACCAAGATAAAAGCTTTCTGCTTTTTGAAAATACGGTAAACACGATTGATAATCCCAGCCGTTTGCACCGTGTTGCTGCCATTCGTCAAAATCTTTTGCGTGGCCACGTACGTATACCATGCCATTAATAGATGACGAACCACCTAATACTTTGCCTCGAGGACAATGCATCTCACGGTTATCTAAATGAGGCTCAGGCTGCGTATGAAACTGCCATGCATATTTGTCACTATTCATAGGAATAGATAACGCGGTTGGCATTTTTATAAAAATACTTTTATCACTACCGCCAGTTTCAAGTAGTAACACGCGGTTACTTGAATCTTCAGATAAACGGTTTGCTAAAACACAACCCGCCGAACCCGCGCCAACAATAATATAGTCGTAATGATTACTCATAGTAAGGCGCCTTAAAATGGGCTTTCTATGTCGGCCATACCAACATAAATAGACTTAGTTTGCGTGTATTGATCAAGAGTTTGTATACCATTTTCACGGCCAATGCCCGATTGCTTATAACCGCCAACTGGCATTTCAGCAGGTGAGTTACCGTATGCATTAATCCAACAAATACCAGCTTGTAACTTATGAATAACGCGGTGCGCACGTTTAATATCGCTAGTAAATACGCCTGCGGCCAAGCCTAGGTGAGTTGCGTTAGCGCGTGCAATAACATCGTCTTCATCGTCAAAAACAAGCACGCTCATTACAGGGCCAAATATTTCTTCTTTAACGATTGTCATATCGTCGTTGCAATCAATGAACACAGTCGGTGCTACAAAATAGCCATTAGGTGCAGATTCAGGTGAAAGCGTTGTACCACCAGTTAATAGCGTTGCACCTTCTTCGATGCCTTTATTAACGTAGCTCATTACTAGTTCTTGGTGCTTTTTAGAGATAAGTGCGCCAAAGTTTGTATTTAAATCTTGTGGGTCGCCAGCAATAATGTTTTTCTCAGTGCGCGCTTTAAGCTCATCAATAAACTGCTGATATACATTTTTATGAACGTAAATACGTGTACAGTTAGTACAAATTTCGCCTTGCGTATAAAAGTTACCTAACATAGCAGCGCTAACCGCTTGCTCTATGTTGGCATCATCAAATACTAATAGTGGAGATTTACCACCAAGTTCCATCGTGACATCTTTTAACGTACCGGCAGCACTCGCTACTACTTTTTTACCTGTGCCTACTTCACCCGTAAACGATACTTTATCAATATCGCTATGCTGCGTTAGCCACTGGCCTACATCGCCTGCGCCTTGAACAACATTAAACACACCTGCAGGTACGCCAGCTTCAACAAATATTTCTGCAAGTTTAATTGCGCCAAGTGGTGTTTCTTCAGATGGTTTGAATATAAATGCATTACCAGCAGCAAGGGCAGGGCCCGACTTCCAACATGCAATTTGTAGTGGGTAGTTCCATGCACCTATACCCGCACAGATACCTAATGGCTCTTTACGTGTATAGTAAAAGTCATCACCAACCATTTGTTGTTGGCCTACTTGTGCTGGCGCAAGGCCTGCAAAGTATTCAATTACATCAGCGCCGGTTTCAATATCAACACAATTAGCTTCTTGCATTGGTTTGCCGGTGTCGAGTACTTCTACAAGTGCTAGCTCATCATTGCGCTCGCGTAAAATAGCCACTGCTTTTAATAAAATACGACTACGTTCAATAGGTGTCATTGCTGACCACTGTGCAAAACCTTGCTTTGCACTGGCAATGGCTGCGTTTTGAATAAATTCGTCGGCAATTTCTACTGCGTAAATAACCTCACCCGTTGCTGGGTTTGTTACATCAAATGTTTTGCCGCTCTGGTTTGCAAGAAAATGGCCGTTAATAAAATTTTGATAGACAGGTGTAGTCACGCTAGGCTCCATATTGCTTGATAAGTGAAAATACATAGCTTTTTGCTAACTTTTCACTGTGTTTAAACTGATTATTGTCTGATTTACTCAGTACTGCTCTTAACCATAGGCCATCGATCATTGCGGCGCTAAGTTCTGCAGCTTGATTTGCTTGCTCTATAGGCATTAATTGCTTAAAAGAAAATGCTAAATTACTTTGCAAGCGTTTACTGTTTACGTTTTGTAGTCTGTGTAATTCTTCGTCATGCATCGATTGCGCCCAAAAACTTAACCACGTTCGGGTTGTATCATTACGCTGTTGTACAAGCGCAAAGTTGGCTTCGATAATAAACATTAAACGCTCAGTGGCAGTGGTTTGATGACTTACTTTACTTATTAAGCCTTGCTTTAAGCTTGTTAGTAAGTATCTAACCGTGGCTTCAATTAACCCCTGCTTTCCACCAAAATAATGGCTAATGATACCTGATGATAAACCTGCATTTTTACTAATGCTGTTTATCGTTGTGCCTTGTAGTCCCTTAGTAGCAACTGACTCTATAGTTGCGTCAATTAGCTGCTGACGTCTGACAGGTTCCATTCCGACTTTAGGCATAATTTTTATTAATTGAACGTTCAATAAACATAAGCTTAAGGTAATAGCTCTAACAATTCAAGGCTGAAGTAAATACCTAGATGCCAAAATGTAGATTAATCATTAATAAAAGAGCAATTAATAGGACAAAGAAGATGCGGTTTTTATTTGTTTAATTTTATTTAAAACAGTGGCTTGCGAATTTAATTTTTAAATTTAATAATGGTAATGATTTGTTTACAGCAATAAATGAATAAAATGTCAAAAAACCATTAGAACAATAATAGTTAGAGTACTAATAGTATTATTTTGATACAAAAGAGTACTAAACCTGCAATTGCTTAGTGCTCTAATAAATTTATATGGAGAGTAAACTTTGTGGTTTTATCGCTTTAAAGCGCTTGGTATTGAAAGGTTAGGCATTATTAATAACGCCTTTAAAAAGTAGGGGGTAACGTCTTAGTCTATTGCCAATGTAGTCATCAGCTAAAATTTGCTGGCAAATGAAATCAATATCTTTGCTTGCTTCAAATACCCAATCAAAGCGCTCTATAGCCAGTAAAAAACCACGCTTTAAATGAGTTTGAGAACGGTACTGTTCTAGGTTGTCTTGAATAATAGAGACTTTACTTGGATTAGCTTTAAGCTCTTCTACTACTTGATTAATAAAAGTAGTATTGAGCTTACTGGTCGGGCGGTGTCTTAGTTTTCGTGGGTGCATTAGCTCTCGTTTGCAATGTTATATAATTTTTTCAAAAAGTCGTCTTTATGCTTTTCATGCTCGTAGTCAAGGTGGTAAGTATTATGAAAACCAAAGCGCAGTTCTACGCCGCTACCTTGTAGATATACGGTGTAACCGTCTACGTCTGAATATGCAGTAACTCCCTGATAATGTTTGCCTTCATCAGTCATTTCACCTTTTTGAATTATGCGTTCATATACGGCTAAAATCTGTTTATTGTCGAGTTCGTTTTTCATGTTTTATACCTTTTATTAAAAAGCTAATACGATATAGATATGAGGGTCGATCATCTTAAAAACAATAGCTAAAAAAATGTGATATTGCTTTGTAATTTGGCCTTTTTAAATTATGCTCAAAATTCATTTATTGTTGAGCTTACACCATGATAGACAAGGCGTTACTACTAAAAACTCGTGAGTTATCGGATCAATTAATTGCATTGCAAACGCCTATTAGGATACTCGATGCTATTAATTGGGATAAACAAACTAAAGAGGAGTTTTTTAGACAAAAATGTCAAAAAAATCCACTTATCGATCGTGCATACTATCAACAGCGCGATCTTGGTTTTGTACCTAGCGAGTTACGCCAAGCGTTTTCTACTTTGCACCGTAACATTATTAACCAATTGGGTCAGTTAAATCCCATAGCTCAATACATGGGAAAAATGTGCACAGAGTATAAAACAGTATTAAGTATGCTTGAGTATCGTGGCACACCCGAGTTTCATGACTTATCGGTGGAGTTATTTGGTCACCCTAAAGATTTATTTCATGCCGGTGAGCCCTCACTTTCTGAGCTAGCTAATATGCTAGATAAACCGCTGCAAAATTTACTTATAGCCGACATACTGCCTGACGACCCTAAAAATATTGATGCTGTTGATGCAGTGCGTATTCTGTCTGAGCAAGTAACCGCTAGTATGGCAGGCATAAACGTAGAGGTAATGCTTAGCGATGGTATTGTTAGTGATGCAGCCGCAGGTGCTAATAATATAAAGCTTAATCAAGATGTTAAGTTTTCGCAGCGTGAACTTGATATCTTAGAAGTTCACGAAGGGTGGATACACGTCGGTACCACTCAAAATGGTTTAGCTCAGCCTTATTTAACATGTTTGAGTAAAGGTACGCCAAGCTCTACTATTACCCAAGAAGGTTTAGCGGTACTAACCGAAATTATTACTTTAAAATCAACTCCAAGGCGTTTATCTAAATTAGTGAATCGTATTCAAGCCGTTACAAAGGTAATAGATGGCGCTGAGTTTGTAGACATTTACCGTGATTACGTAGCGCAAGGTTTATCAAAAGACGACAGCTACACACTCGCGCAGCGTGTATTTAGAGGCAGTACGCCAACAGGTTTGCCTTTTACAAAAGATATTGCCTACATTAAAGGCTTTGTACTGGTTTATAATTTAATACGCGTTGCAATACAGCTTGGTCGAATAGATAGACTCCCTTTATTATTGGTAGGTAAAATATCGATAGATGATTTTAGATTAATATCGCAGCTTCATGATTTAGGTGTAATAGAGAGCCCACAATTTGTGCCACCACACTTTAAAGACTTACGCGGTTTGGCAACTTGGTTGAGCTTCGGTCGTTTTATTGGCGACTTGTCGTTTGAAAAGTTAGAAAACGATTATAAACCGCTATTTTTATAATTCATCAATATAACTTATCGACACATCGACATAAAAAAAGCCCGTAACGGGCTTTTAAATTAAAGTACTTTAAATGTAATTATCGAGCGTTCGTGCTTTCAAATATTTTGTCAGCTGAGGCTGCAACAAAACCAGTATAAAGCTCGCCGTCTGCTTTTGGGTAACGAATAGCAAACTCATAAAAGCAGCTAGGAATGCTCATATCACCGTCACTAAAGGTAACTGAGTATTCATCAGCAAGTGTTGACGATTGCTCTAGTAACACCTCTGGTGAGCCTTTAACTTCACCGCCTGACGTATTAAGCGAAAAGCCGGCGTCTTTTAGGGCTTGGTTAACATCATGAATGTTATCAAACTTAGCAAGCGTATTAATATTTACGGTAAAGTGATTGGCACGGTAACCCCACGCCGACATCCACGCTGCATATTCGCTTTCAGCTAGCAGTTGTTTGTAAGTATCGGTGCTTACTTGCCAATGCGTGCCTGAATATAAAAAGTTGTCTGCTGTAACTGCACTTTCGTCAATTTGACTTACCATATCTGTCACGATGGCTTGTAACTCTGGCGAGCATTTTTCTACTAGTAGCTCAGAAATAAACACTTTTGGTTGATTCGGATCGCTATGCTCGTAGTGCTTTGCGTAGAGTTTTTTAGCTTCAAAGTGGTATTCACCACATTCTTTGTAACCAATTGCTAAAAAGTGAGCGGCGAGCTTTTCAAGACCCACTTTTTCTATATTAAATGTACGCAGCGCAATATGATCGTTAATGATGTCATCTTTTTGCGTTGACCCTAAAAGGTCGTGAATTTTATCTGCCGATGGAGTTACGTTTAAATAGTTTTCCCAAAGGTTCTCAAATAATGTATTTACATCAGTATGCATGTTAAGTCCTTAAATCTAAAATTTTGTTTTATTGCTTATTCAATTACTAAGCCCGGCGCTAGGGTTTGCGGTAAGCTCAATTTATCTGACTCCACAGATGCGACAGGGTATGCGCAATAATCGGCGGCGTAATAGGCACTTGCTCTGTGATTACCACTGGCGCCAATCCCTCCAAATGGAGCTGCACTAGAGGCTCCTGTAATGGGGCGGTTCCAGTTAACAATACCGGCACGAATGCGCTTTAAAAAGTGAGTGTAATCATCTTCACTGTCGCTAAGTAAACCTGCAGATAAACCAAAGCTTGTGTTGTTGGCTTCAATAATTGCGCTGTCAAAGTCGGTGTAACGATACACTTTAATTAGCGGCCCAAAATGCTCTTCATCTGGCATATCGGTTATGCTTGTTACATCAATAATGCCTGGACTTACAAAACCTGTGCCTGGTTTTAATTGCTTAAGTTCAACAAGGATTTGTGCACCTTTTGAGACTAATTCACTTTGCGCGGCAACCATACCCAGTGCTGCTTTTTCGCTTATCATTGCACCCATAAAAGGCTGCTCTGTAGCAAAACTGTCGTCTACAACTATGTTTTTAGTTGCGCTTATTAGCTTTTCTAAAATGGCATCGCCATTGAGCGACTTTTCAATAAATAAGCGGCGTGCACACGTACAACGTTGACCTGAGGTAATAAAGCCTGATTGAATAATATCGTGTACAGCGGCGCTTATATCGCTCACATCTTTTACAATAAGAGGATTATTGCCGCCCATTTCAAGTGCTAAAATTTTGCCAGGATGTCCTGCAAACTGTTTATGCAATAAGTGGCCTGTGTTTGAGCTACCGGTAAAAAACAAGCCATCTATATCTTTATGAGAAGCAAGCGCTTTACCTGTTTCAATTTCACCTTGGACAAGGTTAATAACACCCGCGGGCAAACCTGCTTTTAACCAAAGTGAGAGGGTAAATTCTGCAACGTGCGGAGTCAATTCTGATGGCTTAAATACAATGGTATTACCGGCTAAAATTGCAGGAACAATATGCCCGTTTGGTAAATGGCCCGGAAAGTTATACGGGCCAAAAATAGCCACAACGCCATGCGGTTTGTGTCTAATAAACGCTTTAGCACCGGGCATTGGGTTTTCGGTTGTACCAGTACGCTCATGATACGCTTTAACTGATATAGCTACTTTTCCCGTCATTGCGCCCACTTCGGTGCGGGTTTCCCATAATGGCTTACCCGTTTCGAGTGCAATAATAGTGGCAAATTCTTCGCTGTGTTCTTTTAATTGTGCTGCGAAGTTTTCTAAAATGGCGATACGCTCTTCAAGCGGTTTGTCTGCCCATTGTAATTGCGCGGCTCTAGCTGCTTTTATAGCTGAATTTACTTGATCAGTGTTTGCGCCATTACCTTGCCATACCACATCGCCATTACTTGGATTGATTGACTCAAATGCTGGACCAAGTCCCACATGCCACTGATTATTAATTAGGTGTGTATTCATAAATTATTTACAGGCGGAAAAATCGCGCTGCATCTCCTTGGCTTAAATTAAGCGCCTTAGCCACATCTTGGCTAATGACGAGGGTATGTTTTGCATGATTGTAGTGTGCGTCTTTGGTAAATGTCGCTCTAAAGCCACTTACGCCTTGGTTACATACAGCCAGCGTATCAGAGCTATTTTGTGATATGTGATCAAGCTCGCCAATCGTAACAGGACAAACTTGAGAGTCGCGAATGCTGCGAATATTACCAAGCTTTGCTTCAACTGTTGGGCCTGCATCAAATAAGTCAACGTAGCCTCTGTGCTCAAAACCTTCCTTTTCTAATAGTTTTAGCGCAGGTTTTGTTTTTTCATGCACATGCCCAATCACTGCTTGGGCTTTTTTACTAAGCAAGTTCACATAAATAGGGTATTTAGGCATTAACTCGCTAATAAACACCTTATCGCCTAAGCCAACTAAGTGATCCGCTTGTGGAAATTCGATACTAAAAAAGTGCTCTTGTAGCCATTGCCAAAAGGGAGAATGACCGTCTTCGTCGCTAACACCGCGCATTTCTGCGATAACAGTATCGGCAAAACGCTCGCTGTGCTGAGCCATAAACAAAAAGCGTGAACGAGATAAAAATCGACCCGTTAGGCCTTTACGGCTATTTTCGCGCAAAAATAATGTACATATTTCTGAGCAACCAGTGTAGTCGTTACACATGCTTAAAATATCAACGGTGTTATATACATTTAAAGTAGGCGAGTGGTGTACTGTTTTACCCAAATGATAATGATATAAAGGCACCGATAAACCTACCGCGGCTTCTATAGCGGTTGTGCCAATAACGTCACCTGTTTCACTGTCTTCTAAAACAAATAAATAGCTTTCATCAAGTGGCTGGTTAATGTTTTTGGCAAAGCTTTTTTCAGCACGTTCAATTTTTTCTTTAAGCTGTGTATCGTCCACAGGTAAAGAGGTAAACCCATGACCGGATTCAATCGCTATTTGTTTAAGCGCGTCAAAATCATTGGCAGTAATAGGACGTAATACTTGCATTTATTGCTTGCTCCAATAGCACGCCAGTAGGCGTGCTAATTTAAACTATATTAACCGTTTACTACGTCGCTAACGGCTTTTTCAAAGCGCGCTAAGCCTTCTTTAATATCTTCAAACGGAATAATTAAAGACGGTGTAAAACGAATTACATTCATACCTGCTACAAGATTCATCAAACCATTATTAGCACTGGCTACTAAAAAGTCGCGTGCGCGGCCTTCAAATTTGTCATTTAGTACTGCGCCAATTAATAAGCCTTTACCACGTACTTCGCTAAATACGTTATATTTTTCGTTAATTGCGTTTAATCCGTCACGGAATAATTGCTCGCGCTCTTTAACACCGTTTAGTACGTCTGGTGTATTTACTGTATCAAATGCCGCTTCGGCCACAGCACAAGCAAGTGCGTTTCCGCCATAAGTAGAACCGTGAGTACCAATTTTTAAATGCTCAGCAATAGGTGTACGAGTGATCATAGCGCCAATTGGAAAACCACCACCCAATGCTTTTGCCGTTGTTAAAATGTCAGGAACAACCCCTAAACCTTCATAGGCGTATAAATCGCCTGTGCGACCAACACCCGTTTGTACTTCATCAAAAATAAGTAACGCGTTATGTTTAGTACAAAGTTCGCGTACTTTTTTAGCAAATTCATCTGTTGGTGAAATAATACCGCCTTCACCTTGTAATGGTTCCATCATAACAGCACATGTTTTATCGCTGATCAGCGCTTCAAATGCCGCTATATCGTTAAAATCACAATGTACTATGTCCGCAGGTTTTGGACCAAAGCCATCTGAATAAGCCGCTTGCCCGCCCACAGTTACTGTAAAGAATGTACGACCATGGAAACCTTTATTAAATGCAATAATTTGCGTTTTTTCAGCGCCATATACGTCCAATGCATAACGACGCGCTAGCTTGAGGGCTGCTTCGTTTGCTTCTGCACCTGAGTTTGCAAAGTAAACTTTATCAGCAAATGTTGCTTCAACCATTTTTTGAGCTAAACGAAGTGCTGGCTCATTAGTCATAACATTTGATAAGTGCCAAATTTTTTCGCCTTGCTCTTTTAATGCTTTAACTAATGCAGGATGACAGTGACCCAAACAGTTAACGGCAATACCACCGGCAAAATCAATGAACTCATTGTTATTTTGATCCCAAACGCGTGAACCTTCACCACGAACTGGGATAATTGCTGATGGGTTATAGTTTGGTACCATTACGTCGTTAAATAAGTCTCTTGTTACTTGCATTTTTACACCTAAATTTAATGGGCTTAGATAAAAGATTAGTTGCTAACTCAAAGAAGAATATAGCCTTTATTCTTCAGCAAACACGTTATTATTTCTGTTAGGTGCCATTATCGAAGGTTGGCAGTGAAAATTGCAGTGCTATTTTGTGAAAAATGATTAAAATAAAAGTCAAAATAACGAAGAAAATTACCATTATGATAACTCCACAAGATGAAAAGCTACTTTCTGTACTAAAAACAAATGCAAGAGCGAGTATTTCTGATCTTGCGCGAATGCTTGACTTATCTCGTTCAACAGTACAAAGCCGAATGCTCAAATTAGAAGAAACCGGTGTGATTAAAGGTTACAGCGTTGATTACGGTGACGACTACCTTAGTAAAATGGTATCAGCTCATGTGTCTATAAAAGTAAGACAAAAATTGACGACTAAAACAAACATTGAGCTTAAGCAAATTGATGCTATTTCACAGCTATATGCCATAAGTGGTGAGTTTGATTTAATTGCGGTGGTACAGGCTCAAAATTTAGAACAGCTTAGTCACTTGTTGGACGATATAGGAAATCTTGATGGGGTGGAGCGCACAACATCTTCTGTTATTTTAGAAACTAAATTTAAGCGTTAGAGTCAGTGAGTTTTTTGTTTTAGTCGTTAAGTGAACACTCGGTATACTCTAGGTCAATAATAAAAAGGCTAGGGTCTGTTGAACCTTCAAGGTTAAATTAACAGCCCCCAAAAGGTTCTTCCTAGGCGCTATTTTCTCTTTGTTGCCTACATAGATGTAGGGTAGGTGCGTGAGCAGGGCGCGGAAGCATTGCTCGGTTTTTACTTATTCTTACATGGATATAAGCAATTAGAATAACGCAGGAGCAGTTATCGAGCACACTAGGTTATAAATCTTGCGCCGCAATTAAATAGCGCCTAGTGTGAGCAAATTTTTATCCGCAATGATAAACAGACCCTAGATATAAATGCATTAATTTAAATGTTTAAGCGTGCTTTTTATAAGTTAATAGCAATAAATCATAGGTTTAAATATTGAAGCCATTGATAAGGTACAAAATTTTGTAAGGAAAATTTATACTTTTTTAATAAGCATGACTATACTTATTTTAATTTGTACAATATTTAGCAATGGATTATGCCCGTACATCTTTTTACTCTTTTGTTAGGTTTAACTGAGCCTCTCCAGTTTGGGACAAACTTACCCACCACAGCACCTAATAATGCAGTCAACCAAGTCGAGTGTATTTTATTTGAAATGGGAGCTCCTTTCCAGCTACAAACCTTGCCATGGTTACGTGCTCGTAGAGAAGTAAAGTTAGAGCGCTTAGATGGATATTTCACAACCCATTTAATGCCTGAAATGAAAGCTTATGGACGTATATTATCCCCCATTTTTTAGAAAGCTGGTACTGGTTTGCTCACCCAGAGAGCATTAATAAACCAAAAAATAAAATGCTTTATGGTGCAGTAAGAGGAAGTTATCAAGCAAATTGGTTTAAAACTCAAAATATTATTGCTGAGGTAGAAGTAAATTCATTAGAAGAAATAGTAAATGTAATGCACCATAAACGGATTGATAGAATCCTACTTGATTTAGATGATTTTGAATTAGCAGCCTCTAAGCTAAGGATTAATAAAGACGAGTACCAAAAAGAATTTTTTAGATATGTACCTTTGGGATTATTTGCTTCGCATTCCCTTATCAAACGCCTTCCTGAATTTATGCAGCAGTTCGATGAAAATATAAATACTTGTGCGCAAGCTCCATTTCCACTATCAAAAAGTGAAGAAAAGCAAATACTTGATAGGCTCTACAGTAGCGCTAAAACCTTATTAAACTTACCTAGTTTCATAGAGCAAGTTCAAATAAGTAATGAGTCTCCTTTGAGTGAGCCTGAAATTATGAAACGAGACCAGTTATGGATAAAAGAAAGTAAACACGTTGGGCATGCTGATGGGTTAACTATGTTTGATTTACCGTTATCTAAGGTATTTAAAAAATGGCAATCGCAGTTTAAAGGTGTTGTTACTGAGCTTATATTGACTGATAGCCAAGGAAAAAATATAGCAATAAGTAAGTTAACCAGTGATTACAGGCAAGGAGATGAGAATAAGTTTACTAAAATATTTAAACAGTCAAAGGACTATAACTTTGATAGCGTAACATATGATGCATCAACACATCATTTTCAAGTACAGCTAAGTTTTCCTGTTTTAGATGATAATAATAGTCATATTGGAGTGTTGATTTTAGGTGTTGATGTAGAAAAAGCACTCCATTCGTCAAACGAAAAGAGTAACTAACTCGATACCTTTCATAAGTTAGCTAAGCTTTAGAACTTTAGCTTAGCTAACATTATATTATGGATGTATTTTTTCTGAGGTCGGCTTTTTTCTTATAATTTCTTTTTTGGCTTCATCAAGCTTTATAAAATAAGCATTACCGCCAATACCTTTAAATTCTTCATCTGTAAATACAATAGTATTGTCATCAAAAAAAGTGATAGCTTCTTTTTGAGTCACTATTCCTAAGTCAATTTTTGATACATCGCCAGAAAAAAACTTATCACCCTCAAAATTTTCGAATAGCCAAATACTGGTTGAATCAAGTAATATTAGTTTTTTACGATCAGGGCTTAAAGCGGCCGATGTTATCCAGCATAGCTTTTCTAAAGTGGTACATGTTTTAAATGAGTCTATTAACTCTGCTTTAAAATTAGCGGCATGATCGCCCACTTTATAAACCTTAGTAATACCGTCAAATGGCTCTGTGCGGTTTTTTGTAAATAAATATAAGTGACGTCCTAGAGCTACAAATGCCTCTAAATCAAAATTACGGTTATTGGGCTTTATAGGACTGCCATCCATTTCGGGGTAGGTAAACTTAATTATTTCTGCTTGAGTCGTATCTGTTTTTATATCTATCGGGTTTTCTATTTTATAAATAGTGAGCCATCTACGATCGTTTTTGTTATTACCAAAATCGCCTAAAAAGAAGTGCCCAAATTTGTTTTGGGTCATGTCTTCCCAATCAATGTTTTTAGCGTTTTCAACTAAAATTTCTTTAGCAATAGAACCGTCTTTATTGAGTCTGTATAGCTTTGGTTCGTTGCCTCCGTCGTTAATAGCCCATAAACGTTGCTGTTTATCAAATTCTATTCCTGATATTTCTTTTAATTTAGGGTCAACTGAAATTTCTTTTTTACTGTATAGGGTATAAATTGAGGTACCAATAAATGCAGCTACAACTAAAAAAATGATGGTGGTAGTTATTAAAATGGTTTTTTTCAACATGAAATTAATGATATTTCAGAGTATTAGAATGATGTGTATTATCCATGATGAAGTAATATAAAAAAAGTAATTTAGGATTTTAAATTTTCTTCGGATATTTGCAGCTATAAATATTTATATATTGAACTAATGAGGTTTTTAATAGTTTGTTGGTTTGAATATTGCTCTGTATGTTAAGTATCATTTAAAGCGTATTGTATATAAGGTTAATGCACCTTTTTGGTGTAATTGAAATGTTATTTGCACTGTAATAAAGCGTAAATAAAGTTTTGTTTAACTAATAACACGTTTAATGATTTTTAGATGGTTACCACATAGCCTTTTTGTTTAGTTGTATGGCCTGTGGCAAAGATTAAGTATCCTTTTTGGTTTAGTTGGAGCCTGCTATGTTGAATAAACGTTTTTTTAAAACAAAAGATGAAGCTGAAGTTACTTTTGAATTTTCTCATCCAGAGGCAGAAGAAGTTTGCTTATTAGGTGAATTTAATGATTGGAAACCAGTGCCAATGAAGCTTTATAAAAAACAAGGTGTGTTTAAATTTAAGCAACGCTTACCTATCGATCAACAATTTCACTTTCGTTATCTGATTAATGGAGACATTTGGGATAACGACCATCAAGCTGACGGTTATATCGGCAATACATTTGGCACAGAAAACAGCATAGTAAATACTCAACGCACTAATTAAGGCGATTCAATGGATGCTCTTTCGCAGTTGTTTTACCTGCATGGTATTGGCTTTGAATTCACTAAGTATACAGGTGAACAGGTATTTTTTAGCGAAGAAACGCGTAAACGTGCTTTGCAATGTTGTGGTGTTGATACAAATAATGAAGCAGGAATAGCTCAACTAACTTATGATTTAGATGCATCGCTTTGGCTTGATTTAGTACCTAGTGTGAGTTTAGTTGAGCAAACTGCATGTTTGTTAAAGCTTCGTATAGATGAACGTCAGCAATATTTAGCCGCTAATATCGATGTCCCTTCACTTGGAATGCATTTAGCATTTGATAACCTTTATAACTTGGCTGTCACTGGTGAATATTACTTGCATGGCGTTCGCTATATTGAGTTGGCATTACCCATAGATAATATGCCAATTGGCTATCATGACGCTAATGTTCAGGTAGGTGAGCAACACGCTATTACACAAATTTGGTGCGTGCCAGAGCAAGTCTATCAAGTGGGAGACACAAAGCGCACTGGATTATCTATTCAGCTTTACACATTAAAAAATAGAGCGAATTTTGGTATTGGCGACTTTGACGATTTATTAGCGCTTACAAAACTATGCAGCTCCCAAAACATGGATTATATATTACTTAATCCACTGCATTTGTTATTTGCTGATATGCCGGAGCGAGCCAGTCCTTATAGCCCTAATAGTCGCGCTTTATTAAATCCTCTCTATATTTCTATCGTACTAAGCGAAGACGCAATAAATAACGAAAACCTTGACGCCATTATGCAGCAAGATGATGTCGCTGCACTTATTAAAAGTAATGATCAGTTTATAGATTATGAAAATGTAAGCCGTATAAAGTATACGTTATTTGAAGCGCTTTATAATCAGTTTGAATTAACGGCAAGTGATGAGCGTCGCCAAGCGTTTACTGATTTTTGTAATGCTCACTCTACTACGTTAAAGACCCTCGAATCAGACAACCTAACATTTGCTTATTACCTGCAATGGCAAGCGCATATGCAACTGGCACTGTGTCAAAAAAGTTGCGCAGAAAGAGGCATGGCTATTGGCTTAATAAACGACTTAGCTGTTGGTTGTGCTGGCGATGGGGCTGAATTTAAAAACCAGCAATCGCTGTTTAGCCAAGGTGCAAGTGTAGGTGCTCCACCCGATCCATGGGCTGAAGCAGGTCAAAATTGGGGCCTCCCAGCCCTCAATCCCCAAAGCCTTAGTAATAATCACTACCAATTTTACCGCTCGCTCATTCGCGCAAACATGCAAAACGTAGGTGGGCTTCGAATTGACCACGTAATGGCTATTAGGCGCCTATGGTGGTGCTTTGAAAGCAATGGCGAACAAGACGGCTGTTATGTTTACTATCCGTTTGAGCATTTACTTGCCATTTTAAAAATTGAATCGCATATTAATCAGAGTATTGTTATTGGTGAAGATTTAGGCATCGTACCGCCAGAGGTTAGGGAAGCTTTGGCATCTAGCGGTATTTTTTCCAACAGCTTATTTTATTTTGAGAAACAACACAGTGGAGAGTTTTTATCGGTAGATGAGCTAGCAACACATTGTTTGTTAATGATAGCCAATCACGATGTTCCTCCATTTACAGGCTGGTGGCAACATGATGATTTAGATATTAAGCAACAATATAAGCTTATAACTTGCAATGAATACGAGCAACTAAAGCAACAGCGAATAGAAGAGCAACAAAGGTTACTACGTTTTATTAATCACCATGGCAATACAACTGAGCTTTTATTACATAGTGAAGCTGTGACTGTTTATAGCGCACTTGCATTGTGTTTAGCAGGCTCTCAATCGCGTTTATTTGCAATACAAATAGATGACTTAGATGAGCAAAAGTATCCGGTTAATATCCCCGGGACAGATAAAGAATATCCTAATTGGCGACGTGTATTAACGCATACCAGTGAAGAAATTTTTACCAAAAATGCCTCACTTTTAGCTGCTATCGATTCAATAAGGAAAGGTTAAATGAGCAGTACAACTAATGAAAATAGTTATGATGCACAAGTACACGCATTAAATATAGGGCGATTTAAAGACCCATTTAGCTTCTTAGGGGCACATAAAACGGATGCTGAGGTTGAAATTCGTTTTTATCTACCTTGTGCAATAAGCGTAAGTGTTACATTAAATAATAAAAGTATTAAGGCGAAACGCTACCAGCAAAGTGACTTATTTATAGCCAAAGTTGATGCTTTGCCCACTGCGCCATATGAATGCATTGCTCAGTACACAGATAGCAGCGTTACCTTTTATGATGAATACAGTTTCCAAAGCACACTTGATGCAGAGGCAATGTATTTATTTAACGAAGGCAGTCTTGAACATGCTTACTCGCATTTTGGTGCACATTTTAGTACTCAACAAAACGTAGACGGTGTACGTTTTTGTGTATGGGCGCCTAATGCGGCAAGTGTCTCTATTATTGGTGAGTTTAACTTTTGGCAAGCGAATCGCCACTTTATGCGCTTTCATCCTGCAAGTGGTGTATGGGAGTTATTTGTACCAGGCCTTAAAGCTGACATGTGCTACAAATTTGCAATTACCGCGCAAAGTGGAGAGGTGCTCGAAAAAGCCGACCCTTATGCATTTAAAATGCAACAAGCACCTGGCACTGCAAGTGTACTGCAGTATAAACCAGAACCTATAAAGCTTGGCGAGCAGGCACTTCAAAACAGACAAAAGCGTAACCATATTGATGCACCAATTAGTATTTACGAAGTGCATTTAGGCTCATGGCAACGCGCTGAAAACAACCGCTATTTAAGTTACACAGAGCTTGCCGACAAACTCGTTAGCTATGCCCTTGAAATGAATTTTACTCACCTGCAACTTATGCCAATAAGTGAATACCCGTTTGATGGTTCGTGGGGGTATCAGCCTGTTGGATTATTTGCACCTACCAGCCGCTTTGGCGACTACAACAGCTTTAAATACTTTGTAGAGCAGTGCCACAAAGCTAATTTAGGTATTTTGCTTGATTGGGTACCAGGGCATTTTCCAAGCGATCCGCATGGCTTACATCGATTTGATGGCACCCATTTATATGAGCATGCTGATAAGCGCCAAGGGTTTCATCCTGATTGGAATACCTACATTTATAACTACGACCGTCCTGAAGTTAAAAGCTTTTTAATATCAAATGCTATGTATTGGCTACATCAATTTGGTTTAGATGGCCTGCGTGTAGATGCCGTAGCTTCTATGTTGTATTTAGATTACAGCCGAAAAGAAGGCGAGTGGGTTGCTAATTGTTACGGCGGGCGTGAAAACTTAGGTGCAATTGAGTGCCTAAAGCAAGTCAATATGCGCAGCTATAAAAACAACCCAGGCATTATGATGGTGGCTGAGGAGTCGACAGCATGGCCGGGTGTCACCCAAAGTGTTGAGCACAACGGTTTAGGCTTTGGTTATAAGTGGAATATGGGTTGGATGAACGATAGTTTGCATTACATGCAGCACGACCCTTTATATCGTCAGCATCATCATCATGAAATGACTTTTTCGATGGTATACGCGTTTAGCGAAAACTATATATTGCCATTAAGCCACGATGAGGTAGTACATGGTAAAGGCTCGTTAATTGAAAAAATGCCAGGCGATGATTGGCAAAAATTTGCAAATTTACGCGCTTATTACGCATTTATGTGGGCACACCCGGGTAAAAAACTCTTATTTATGGGCGGTGAAATTGCACAGCGAAAAGAGTGGGGGCACGATCATTCTATCGATTGGCATTTACTTGAGCACCAAAGCCATAATGGTATAAAGCAAACGGTAAAAGCGCTCAATACCGTTTATAAAAACCAACCTGCGTTGTATGAGCTAGATTCGAGTGCGGCTGGTTTTACCTGGATAGATAACAATAATAATCAGCAGAGCATTTTAAGCTTTGTTCGCTATGCTAAAAACGCAAAAAACTTTGTGGTTGTTATTGCTAATTTTACCCCCGCATCCTATGAAAACTACGTTATTGGCGTACCGAGTAAAGGGCGTTACAAGGTCATTGTAAATACAGACGATACTCAGTTTTTTGGCTCTGGCGTTGAGGTAACTAAAGATTCATCGCAGGTAGTTCAAGCAATAAACGAATCAAATCATGGTTTTAAACACAGTATTTCAATTGCCATTGGTGGCTTAACTACTATTTATTTACAAAAGGTTGATGATGAGTAACCGATTTGATGTAGCACCCGGTAATGTAGAACCACTTGGCTCTAGTGTTATTGATAATGGGGTTAACTTCGCGCTGTATGCGCCTGGGGCAAGCCAAGCTTATGTATGCCTGTTTGATAAAAGTGGCCATTCAGAAATACTAAAAATGGCGATGAACATCAACGAAGGGGGTATTTGGAGTATTCATATTTCGCCATTAAACGCCGGTGCGCTTTATGGTTTTAGAGTTGAGGGAGAATATAACCCTAAAAATGGTCAACTGTTTAACGAAAATAAGCTGCTGATAGACCCATATGCAAAAGACTTGTTTGGCGAGTTTACTTGGAGTGAACGCCACTACGGGCAAATGCCAATCGGTACTAAAAGCACTGTAAATAATGCGATTGATATACCTAAATCAAAAGTAGCGGCTCCTACGTTGTATACGCATAAAAAGCCTAACCACCGTTGGTCAAACACGGTTATTTATGAGTGTCATGTAAAAGGTACAACGTGTCGTCATCCTAAAATTCCCAAATCTCTACAAGGGAAGTTTTTAGGGTTAAGCCACCCAAGCTTTATTGAACACTTACAAAGCTTTGGTGTTACAGCCGTTGAGCTTTTGCCTGTTCATTCTTTTATTAGTGAGCAATTTTTAACAGGGAAAGGTTTGCAAAACTACTGGGGTTACAACACGCTTAACTTTTTTACGCCCCATAAAGACTATTTGGTAAACGACGATATAAACGAGTTTAAGCAAATGGTGCAAGAGTTCCATGCTGCAGACATAGAAGTCATATTAGATGTTGTTTACAACCATACAGCTGAAGCAGGGGCGGATGGCCCTATACTATCGCTTAGAGGCTTTGATAACTTAGCCTATTACCGCACAGTAGATGGCCAGCCTGACGTATATATAAACGATACCGGCTGTGGTAATACCATAAATATTGACCACCCTAAAACACTGCAACTTGTACTTGATAGCCTTCGTTATTGGGTTGAAGTAATGGGAGTTGATGGTTTTAGGTTTGATTTAGCGACCATTTTAGGCCGCTCAAAAGCAGGCTTTAGCTCCGCACATACTTTTTTACAAGTAGTTGCCCAAGACCCTGTGCTTAACAAAGTTAAGTTAATAAGTGAGCCTTGGGATATAGGCCCAGGTGGTTATCAGCTTGGTGCATTTCCGCCGCCATGGCGAGAATGGAACGATCAATATCGCGATGTAATTAGACGTTTTTGGCAAAGTGAAACAGGCATTATTGCAAGCGTTGCAAAACGTTTGCATGGATCGTTTGATATTTTTGAGCACAGCCAACGTGGGCCGCTCAATAGTATTAATTTCATAACGAGTCATGATGGTTTTACCCTTGCTGATTTAGTGAGTTATGAGCATAAACATAACGAAGCTAATGGCGAGCAAAATCGAGATGGGCACAGTGCAAATCATTCGTTTAACTGTGGGGTAGAAGGTTTTACCAGCGACTCTAAAATAAACGCACTGCGCTTACAGCAACAAAAGAACTTTTTACTTACTTTAATTCTCTCAAAAGGTGTTCCAATGATTGCCGCTGGCAGCGAAATGGCGCACTCGCAAGGGGGGAATAACAATGCTTATTGCCAAAATAATCGCACTAGTTGGCTTGCCTGGAAAGATTCTCAACTTAATCATTCGTTAACACGATTTATTGATGATGCATTAAAAATTAGACGTGCGCACAGTGCGTTTAAACACAGTGTATTTTTAGATGATATAGACGAGCGTTTTACCGTTAAGTGGTTTACCGAACAAGGTAAAACCATGACTGATGCTCACTGGCATGAAGATACCAGGCAGTTTTTAATGTATAGCTTACTTGATAAGCAAAACAATCATGCATTGCTGATTGTATTTAATGCCAGTGAAAAAACAATTTTTTGTCAAATGCCCCCATCGCCAATTAATGCGCCGTGGCAAATGATTCTATCAAGTGTACATAATGCATCTGTGAGCAGTAATGAAGATGCGATGGTTGAAATTTCAGCACAAAGTAGTTGGGTTTTTAGTGCCAATTTAGAGGATGTTAGTCATGGTTAAACAAAGTGATCAAGTGTGTGTAGTAAAGAGCTGGCAAGAAGGGCCCGTTATTGATGAAAGTACGCTTAAAGATGACTTAACACGGCATTTTTATTATACCCTCGGCCGAGATAAGGTGGGTGAATCGCAGCATTATTTGTATCACGCATTAGCGCTTACTATTCGCGACAGACTTGTGGCCCGCTGCAGAGAAACGAATCAACAAATTAAGCAAGAGAAACGCCGCAAAACGGCTTACCTTTCTCTTGAGTTTTTGATGGGGCGTGCGCTAGGTAATGCTGTTTTAAATCTAGATTTAGATGAACAAGTAAGCTCAGCACTACAAGAGTACTGCACAACAATAGAAACAATTGAAGACGCCGAGCACGACGCTGGCCTAGGAAATGGTGGACTAGGGCGCCTTGCAGCCTGCTTTTTAGATAGCTGTGCTAGTTTAGCGTTGCCTGTTATTGGCTATGGCCTACGATACGAATACGGCATGTTTAATCAATCGATTAAAGATGGTAACCAAATTGAGCAACCAGATAACTGGCTACGTGAAGGACATCCATGGGAGCTAAGCGCACCAGAGCATGCAAAACGTGTGAAGTTTGGTGGCTATGTGCAAAGTTACACAGATAAATTTGGCAGAGAGCACCGTCAATGGATGGGCTCACAAGATGTATTAGCTGTACCGTACGATGTACCTGTCCCAGGTTATAAAAACAATATCGTAAATACACTACGTCTGTGGAAATCAGAGGCAACAGATGAATTTAATTTAACCGAATTTAATGCGGGCAGTTATTCAGAAGCCGTCGCACAAAAAAATCTAGCCGAACAGATCACCATGGTGCTGTATCCAAATGACAGCAGCGAAAATGGTAAGGAGCTTAGGTTACGCCAACAATATTTTTTATCATCGTCGAGTATTCAAGACGTAGTAGACCAATGGGTTTCTCAACATGGCGAGAGCTTTAGTGACTTTGCTGATTTTCATGTTTTTCAGTTAAACGACACGCATCCAAGTATTGCTGTTGCAGAGCTAATGCGTATTTTAATTGATGATTACGAATTAAATTGGAACGATGCGTGGCAAATCACAACTAAAACCATGGCCTATACAAATCATACGCTACTTCCTGAAGCGCTTGAAAAATGGTCTGTTTCGTTGTTTTCAAAATTATTACCACGCATTTTAGAAATAGTTTACGAGATAAACGCACGCTTTTTAGCACAAGTTGCACAGCAATGGCCGGGAGATGTTGAAAAGCAACGTGCATTGTCACTGATTGAAGAGGGTGATGAGCCGCAAATTCGTATGGCTTATTTAGCTATTGTAGGTAGTTACTCTGTAAATGGCGTAGCAGCACTTCATACTGAACTGTTAAAAGCGGGATTATTTAAAGAATTTTATGCATTGTGGCCAGATAAGTTTAATAACAAAACAAATGGTGTAACGCCTCGTCGATGGCTTGCGCATTGTAATCCAGTATTAAGTGAATTAATTGGTGAAAAAATTGGCCATGATTGGGTTAAAAACTTTTCAAAAATTAGTGACCTACGTCGTTTTTATGACGACAAGGCATTTCATGAGCAGTGGCAAAATGCTAAACGTGAAAACAAACAACGTTTAGTTGATTTAGTTAAGGCTCGCTGCGATATCGATTTTGATGTATCAATGATGTTTGACGTACAAGTAAAACGTATCCACGAATACAAACGTCAGTTATTAAACATACTTCATGTGATTCATTTATATGACCGTATTCGCCGTGGGGATACCCAAGGACTTGTTCCTCGTTGTGTTCTATTAGGTGGTAAAGCAGCGCCAGGTTATTACATGGCTAAAAAAATTATTAAGCTTATTAATAACGTGGCAGAGGTTATAAATAAAGACCCTCAAGCTGCGCCATATTTACGCGTCGCATTTTTACCTAATTATAACGTAACCGCAATGGAAGTTATTTGTCCTGCAACCGATCTCTCAGAGCAAGTATCTACCGCAGGCAAAGAAGCGTCTGGTACTGGCAACATGAAATTTATGATGAATGGTGCATTGACAATAGGCACGCTGGATGGCGCAAACATTGAAATTAGAGATGCTGTTGGTGCTGATAACTTCTTTTTGTTTGGCGCACAAGCGCACGAAATCGACGATATTAAATCACGTTATAATCCAGAGCATTTAATATCGCAAAATAGCGATTTAAAGAATGTGATGCAATTACTCGAGAGCGGGCATTTTAATTTATTTGAACCATGCTTATTTGACGACATAACAAATGCAATTAAGAGCCCGCACGATTCATGGCTTGTTGCTCACGATTTTGAAAGTTATGTAGCAGCTCAAAAAGAAGTTGATAAAGCTTACGCAGATCAGACCTACTGGACACAAATGAGTATTTTAAATACAGCAGCCAGTGGTATGTTTTCAAGTGACAGAACCATAAGCCAATACAGTGAAGATATTTGGCATTTAGAACCCCTCAATATTAGTGAAACAGACTTAACGATAACTAAAAGCCATGCCACTAACAGCCTAGACTAAATGGAGAGAGTATTATGCCTAATTATGCAAATCGCTACATAAGTAGCCTAACCAGAGAAACTTACGCGTTAATACTGGCAGGCGGTCGCGGTTCTCGCCTGCATGAGTTAACCGATTGGCGAGCAAAGCCAGCAGTTTACTTTGGTGGTAAGCATCGAATTATCGATTTTCCACTATCAAACTGCATTAACTCGGGTGTGAGACGTGTTGGTATTGCTACACAATATAAATCACATTCATTAATACGCCATGTAAACCGCGCATGGGGGCACTTTAAAAAAGAGCTAGGAGAGTCGGTTGAAATACTACCTGCATCTCAGCGCCAAGGTGATGATTGGTATTGTGGAACCGCAGATGCTGTTTTTCAAAACATAGATATTATTCGTCATGAGCTTCCAAAATATGTGATGATTTTGTCTGGAGATCATGTGTACCGTATGGACTATGGTGCTTTATTGGCTGAACATGTGCAAAAAGGCGCAGATATGACTGTGTGTTGTATTGAAGTCCCAGTAGAGGAAGCCGCAGACACGTTTGGTGTAATGACCGTTGATGAAGAAAATAGAGTGTGTCGTTTTGATGAAAAACCAGCAATGCCGAGCTCCGTACCCGGCAAGCCAGGTACATGTTTAGCATCAATGGGGAACTACATTTTCAATACAGAATTTTTATTTGAGCAACTTAAAAAAGATTCTGAAAATGAAGGCTCTGGACGCGATTTTGGTCACGATATTATTCCAGCGATTATAGAAGAGCATAATGTATTTGCTTTCCCATTTAGAGATCCAAACCAAGAAGGGCAACCTTATTGGCGCGATGTAGGTACGCTTGACTCGTTCTGGGAAGCTAATATGGAACTGGTAATGCCAGAGCCACAACTTGATTTATACGATCCAACGTGGCCAATATGGACTTATCAAGAGCAACTACCACCTGCTAAATTTATTTTCGATGACGAAGATAGACGTGGTATGGCTTTAGACTCAACAGTCTCGGGTGGGTGTATTATTTCGGGCTCTGCGGTTAGAAAATCCCTGTTGTTTTCTAACGTTCACGTTCGCTCATTTTGTACCATTGAGCAGTCGGTTATTTTACCCGGTGCGGTTATAAACCGAGGTTGTAAAATTAAACGCGCAATAATAGATAGAAGCTGTGAAATACCTGCGGGTCTTGAAATCGGTTTTGACAAAAAAACAGATGAAGAAAACGGCTTTAGGGTATCTAAAAAAGGTATCGTTCTTGTTACACGTGATATGCTCACTGAGCTTGCAAAAAAGTTAGAACGCCAAGCGCGAGAAAATAAAAAGCTAGCGTAACAACAAGTTAGATAAGCACGACAACATAGCTTGCTCATTTGTGAGCAAGCTCACACAGGTTTAAAGGAAATAATAAATTAATGCATGTATTAATGGTTGCAGCAGAAAATGACGCGTTACCAGGCGCAAAAGTAGGCGGTGTGGCAGATGTAGTACGCGATGCACCTAAGGCTCTTGCAAAGCAAGGTATAACGGTTGATGTTGTTATTCCTGATTACGGGTTTGAGCCGCTTGAGCGTATTTATATAGGTGAAGTAACCGTTGCATTTAATGCTCAACCCCATGTATTAACCATTTTTAAAGTACAACAAGCCGAAAATAATGTAAGCCAAATTGTTATTAGCCACCCATTATTTAGTGAATCAGGCAGTGTATATTGTAATGATGCACCGGGGAGGCCTTTTGCAACTGATGCGACTAAATTTGCTCTATTTAACGCAGCCGTCTGCGAAGCGTTATTACAAGGTGTATTAAAGCGCCCTACAGCGCTGCATTTACATGATTGGCACAGTGCCTGCGTTGCAGTTTTACTTAAGTTTGAGCCACGTTATAGCTCACTTAATACCTTACCTATTGTCTTCACAGTGCATAATATTGCACTGCAAGGGATAAGGCCTTTCAAACATGATGATTCAAGCTTAGAGGCGTGGTTTCCATCACTTAGTTATAATGGCCAGCAATTATGCGACCCGCGTTACCCTCATTGTTTTAATCCTATGCGCAGTGCAATAAATCTATGCGATAAAATACATGTTGTATCGCCAACTTACAGCCAAGAGGTTCTTGAACCTAGCAATTACGAACATGGTTTTTTTGGTGGCGAAGGGCTTGAGCAAGATTTGCAAAATGCAGCAAGCCAAGGCAAGCTTGTTGGTATTTTAAATGGCTGCGAATATCCAAGCAATGCACTTGAAGGAGCAACTCTCGCTGATTTTTATAGCCAAGCAGAGAACACTTTATTTACTTGGATGGCAAATAGCGAGCAGTTACAAAGTGGCTACTATATTGCCCACCAACGACTACAGCAATTTAAAGCAACGGTTAATAACGGTCCATTAGTTACAAGCGTTGGCCGTCTTACTGAGCAAAAAGTGTTGTTATTGTGCCAGCAGGTTAATGGGGTTTTAACTATTGATAAAGTGTGCCAATTAATTAATGAACATAATGGCAGACTTATTATTCTCGGCTCGGGTGACAAAGAGCTCGAAAGCATATTTACCAAAGCAATGGCGCGTAATTCCAATCTTTTATTTTTAAAGGGGTATGGGCAAGGTGTTGGCGATTTAATGTATCAATTAGGTGACTTATTTTTAATGCCAAGCTCGTTTGAACCGTGTGGTATTAGCCAAATGCTAGCAATGCGAGCGGGGCAACCGTGTTTAGTACACAGTGTTGGTGGATTAAAAGATACTGTTAAACACCACGAAAATGGTTTTAGCTTTAATGGAGACACGTTGGCAACGCAAACGCGTAATTTAATTAGTTGTTTAGACGAAACTCTCTTAATTAAAAAGCAAAATCTTAAAAGATGGCATAAAATTAAGCACAGCGCAGAGCAAATGCGTTTTTCGTGGCCACAAGTGGCAACTGATTATATAACAACCTTATACCGGTAAATCGTTTCTGTACTTTAAAGTTTAGTGACAAATCTACCTGCTTAGGGTTTAATTACTTAGTATTATATAAAAGCTAAGAAGTAGGTAATGTGTCTGTATTTGTTGCAAGGCAAGCAATATTCAATCGAAGTAAAAAAGTAGTAGCCTATGAGCTACTTTTTCGTGATAGTCCAAAAAATTATTTTCCAGATATTGCAGAAGGCCAAGCAACAGCAAGGCTTATTATGGAAAATCAATTAAATTTAGGTACACGCCATATTACATCAGGCAAAAAAGCGCTTATTAATATAGGACCAGAATCACTAAAACTCGATTTATGTGCTTTCTTACCATGTCAAGACGTTGTGATTGAGCTGCTCGAAACCATAGAGCCTACCGACGATAACTATGAGCTATGCCGAGGTTTATTTCATAGTAACTACAAACTCGCGCTCGATGATTTTGTATATAAACCACAATGGGATCGTTTTTTAAAGCTTGTGAAGCTCATTAAATTTGATATTGCAATTACACCTCTTAGCGAAATACAGCCCATAGTTACTAAGTTACAAGCGCATAAACAAATAAAAATACTAGCCGAAAAAATAGAAACACAAGAAGACTATAAGCTCGCCTTTGATATGGGGTTTGATTATTTTCAAGGCTATTTTTTTGCAAAGCCTACCATGATCAAGCAAAACGACATTGATTATAATTATGGTTTAGTCGTTGCTATTTACGCAGAAATAATGAAGCAAAGCCCTGACATTAAAACCATCGCAAGCCTGTTTGAGCTAGATGCTGCACTCGCATATAAGTTACTAAGATTAATAAACAGCGGTGTGTTTCCTATACAAAGCCAAATATCGTCATTAAAGCAAGCGCTTGTGTATTTAGGACACGAACGCCTGAAAAAGTTTGTGAGCCTTATTGTTACTGCTCATACAGCGGGTAAAAAGCCAGCAGAGCTAATGCAAGTATGTGTTGTACGTGCTCGCTTTTGTGAGCTTGTGGCAAAAAATGTTGATAAAAGTCAGTCAGGCGAAGCATTTTTAACAGGGTTATTTTCACTGCTAGATGCAATCCTTGATCAACCAATGAGCTTGCTTGTTGAAAAGCTACCTTTCCCTGATGAAATAAAAACGGCATTATTAGGCGACAAAAACACACTTTATTATATTTTAAACGTTGTTAAAGCATATGAAACAGGAAGCTGGTGGGCACTTGAACAAGCTGTACTTTTGCTAAATATAGACAGTGCTATACTACCTCCACTTTACCAGCAGTCAGTCGATTGGGCTGACAGTTATAAGAATAATATTTAACGGATAATAGCTTTAATGCGCAATTATAATATGGACTTTATTCGCGGCGTTGCCGTGCTTGGCCTAGTTTACATGAATGCTTACGCCTTCGGCATTTTTGAATACGGGTATACCTCCTTAACTACTCCTCCTGTTAGCGACTCAATTATTCACGCCCTTAGCAGCGTGTTTGTAGACGGGCGTTTTAGAACGCTGTTTAGTTTGCTTTTTGGTGCAGGGCTTTACATTCAGTGGCAACGTTACAAGTCTGAAGTGCAGATAAAAAGCAGGCTCTATTGGTTAATCCTCTTTGGTTTAGCGCATGGTTTTTTACTTTGGGCCGGTGATATTTTATTTGTTTACGGTGTATCTGGCTGGTTTGTTATTAAATATTTAGAAAGTGATAGCAACGTACTTTTAAAAAGAGGGCTTGCATTTACCTTGTTGTCGGCTGTGGTTACCTTACTTGTTATATCTAGCGTACCCGATGAAATAATTTACCGCGATACAGCACAGTTTATTGAATTATATAACCCACACTATATTGATTACTTTATTAGTAACCTTGCTATGAACACGTTAATGCTTGTTATGGTGCCAATAATGACAATGTGGATGTGTGTGGGCCTTATGCTCATTGGCATTTATTTATATAAACAAGACGTTTTTAGTAAAGGCTTAACGACTCAGCAATTAATAGTTTGCGGTGCAATGACCCTTGTTTTTTGTGGAATCAGGCTTTATGCATCACAGCTTAATGGCAGCTTAGGATATGGGGTGCAAGAATTTGTAAATATGTTTGCGGCGCTAGGTATGGCTACGCTGTATATTCAATTAATTGTTAAATTTTGCAATAACAGCGCACATGTTGGCACGCTTATTCAACAAGCGGGGCGCTTAGCATTTACTTTATATATTAGCCAAACACTCATACAATTATTGTTATATAAAGTGCTATTTACGCACTGGGTGCTCAATTTTGATCGTATTGACTACTGGTTAGTTGCAACGGCATTAGTTGCACTGCAGCTCATATTTACCTTTATATACAGCCGTTATTTTAACCAAGGCCCGCTTGAATTTGTATGGCGTAAATTAACGAAAGCAAAAATTAATGCTTAAACACCTATAAATTTTAAATTAGGGGCGAAAAAATAGTGTGGGTGGTTTACACTACTCGCCTTAAAAATTACTACGCTATAAGTGCCATGACCGAATTAAAACGTTTAAATAAATTTATTAGTGAAACAGGATTTTGTTCACGCCGCGAAGCCGATAAATATATTGAGCAAGGTCGTGTCAGCGTTAATGGCTACTCGCCTGAAATGGGCGTAAAAGTTGCTGCTACCGATGTTGTATTGGTTGATGGCAAGCCACTTAAAGCCACACCAAAGCGCGTTTATATCGCTTACAATAAACCCATTGGTATTACGTGTACTACCGAAAGTAAAATTCAAAGTAATATTATTCGCGCGGTAAATTATCCTACGCGTATATTTCCAATAGGGCGTTTAGATAGACCGTCTGAAGGGCTTATATTTTTAACTAACGAAGGCGACATCGTTAATAAAATTTTGCGTGCGGGTAATAACCACGAAAAAGAATATGTTGTTACGGTTGATAAACCGCTTAATCGTCAGTTTGTTACAAAAATGGCCAATGGTGTGCCTATTTTGGATACTGTTACTAAAAAGTGTAAAGTTACCCAAACTGCCCCTAAAGAATTTAAAATAGTACTTACACAAGGTTTAAACCGCCAAATACGTCGTATGTGTGAATATTTAGGTTACGAAGTGGTGACGTTAAAGCGCACTCGTATAATGAACGTAACACTAAAAGGTTTAAAGGTAGGGCAGTGGCGTCATTTATCTGATACTGAAATGGCGCAAATAAACGACTCGATTTCTGACTCAGGTAAAACTCAAGAACATTCGCTTGATGCTAATAAACAATCAGAAAATAATACGCCGTCGATTCCTAAAAAGCGTGATTTTCAGGGTGAAAATCCTCGCCGTTTTAATAAAGGCGAACAAAGTGGCGAGCGAAATTCAAGTCGCAACTCTGAACGCAGTAATGCTAATGGCGAGCGCAAAAATGAGCGCAGTAAAGCACCTTATCAAAAGCGTTCTACCACGTATGTTGGTAAGCCAAAAAGTATTAAAGAGAACAAGTCGTCACAGTCAAAACCTAGCTCGGGGCGTACCCTTAGCTTAAAAAAATAATCTGCAGCTAAGTGGTATTCTACTACCACTGTATTTCTTGTACTATATTACCAAATGGGCTTGTAATGCCCACTAAATTTATATTGTTATTTTGCAAAGTCACCAATTTATTCTTATCTAAATACCATCTAAAAGTGTATTTTCTGTAGTTCTGTAAACTAAGCACAGTTAGTGTTGCACAACTATACTCATAATCAGTTGGGCAACTACCTACCTCAAGTAATTGATGCTCTTGCTGCCATATATTATTGCTGTGTTTATTGGCCCATAGTTTCACAGAAATACAAACTGACGTCCATAATCATAAGTAAATTAAAATAGGCAAAAACAGTGGTATAAATGCGCTTCGGAACTTCCCATGCTCAGCAATATAATTTTTAACTGTATGTTTAAATTCAAAATTATTATTATATTTTTTATATAGGTGCCTTAATAAAACAATCGACAACACTATCGCCGTTATTGGAAATAACGTAAATGTTAAGGTGTTATATATACCGTTGGGAATAAATGCGGGATCGGCTTGTTCATCCCATGCAAGTAGAACCAGTGGAGGAGCCGTTGCTAAAAGTAATAGGGCGCTGTTGAAGAGTTGCTTAAAGGTCAAAGGGTATTCACTTATAAAATGTTGCTTGTATAAAGCCCAAATTAGCGCTTAATGTTTCGCTATTAAATGCTAAAGCCAATATAAAATAAGAGTATACCTAAATAAACTGCAATCGCCGATAACGAGTTTTTAGAGCGCAGGCGCTTAACAAGGTCGCGTGCGCCATCGAACATACCGGAAATAACCAGTAGTATGCCCCCTGTAAAACGGTAGTTGTTTAAGTTCACGTTACCATTATCGTCAGTTATAAAGCGTAAATAACCAAAAAGTATAAAAACGCTGCCCGCTATTAGTATCGCGGTTTTAAAATTTTCCAAGGCTTTTCCATAATATTGAGTTTGATACTAAAACGGCACTAAGTTGAGTCATGATAATTTTACTATATTTCGAATTTAAATTTTGCCTAAATCCATTAATTGGCCTCATTATGTCGCTATATTAGGCGTATATGCGCTAAAGCCTGATTTATATTGTGCATTATCAAGTACACTTAGTTATATGAAGGTTAAGCTGTTAAGATGCGCCGTCTTAATAATGCAGAAAGGTTATAGAAGTAACATGTCAAAATTTTTCTTTATGGGTAAGCCCGATATAATGGGTAAAAATAACAGTAATGGATTTGCACCAAAACGTACTGCCAAGCCAGGCACAGAGTCACACCCGCTCACGTTAATTGTAAACTCAGTTGCACGACAATCAGAAATAGAAGCAATACTAGAAGAGCATTCGCTGTTTGCTTCAATTGAAGTTAAAGCTGAAGTACCAGAAGATATTCGCGAATTAGACTTTGCACTTAGCAAGTCAACACCACAAGTATTTGATAAATTACCAGAGCGTAACGCACCTTGTGTATGTGGTAGCGGCAAAAAATATAAGAAGTGTTGCGGTTAGTTTCTTAACAACTAAATATGTAGCCTTTCTTTTTTCATCGGTATTAAATAAAAATGCCACTGACCATGAGCCAGTGGCATTTTTAATGTTAATCGATTATATGTTTAACTACTTACGCGGTTCGTAATCAATTCTAAATATAACCGTGTAAAGTACTGGCACTACAATTAGAGTCAAAATTGTAGCAAAGCCTAAACCAAACATAATTGTTACCGCCATTGACTGGAAGAACACGTCAAATAACAGCGGGATCATACCTAAAATAGTAGTTATAGCCGCCATAGCAACTGGGCGTACACGGCTCACACCAGAGTCAAATACGGCCTCATAGGGAGATTTACCTTCCCTTAATTCGAGATTTATTTGATCAACTAATACAATACCGTTTTTAATAAGCATACCGCTTAAGCTTAATAAACCAAGTAGTCCCATAAAACTAAACGGCGCATTCATAGCTAGCAAGCCCGCGCTTACACCGATAATAGCTAACGGAACCGTTGCCCAAATAACAAGTGGTTGCTTAAGCGAGTTAAAAAGTAATACGGTTACTGCAAACATCGCTAAGTAACCCAGCGGTAATGAGCCAAATATTGCTTTTTGAGCCTTGCTTGAAGATTCAAACTCGCCACCCCATTCCAGTTCGTAACCGCGCGGTAATTCCATGTTTTCTATTGGTCCGCGAATACGTGCAAATAGTTTAGCAGGGGTTTCATCTCCTAATACATCGTGATCGGCCATAATCGTAATTGTACGTTTGCGATCGCGGCGCATTATTAGGCTATCTTCCCACTGTACAATAAACTCGTCTACCACTTGGGTTACTGGTACAAATACACCCAATACAGGGCTGTATATTTGAAGGTCGTGTACGCTTTCCACGTTTAAGCGCTCGTTAGCAGGAGATCGTGCAATAATAGGCAGCAATTGTGTACCATCGCGATATACGCCCACTTGTTTACCCGATAAGCTTGTTAGTAATACATTGTCTAAGTCAGATTTACTAATACCTAAGCGGCGTGCCTTTTGCTCGTTAAACTGTGGGCGAATCATTTTAGTACGTGCACGCCAGTCATCACGAATATTGTATGCGCCATCATCATTACCAATAAGCTCTTCAGCTTTAGCAGCCAATTGTCTTAAAATAACAGGATCAGGGCCTGAAAAACGCGCTTCTATTTTTGCATCAGTAGAGGGGCCAATTTCCATTGGCTTAATTTTAAGCTGCGCAGAGAGCGCATGATTATTTGAGTAATCACGTACAGTTTGCATTACAGTTGCTACGGCTTCTCTGTCGGCCACACGAATAATTAATTGCCCGTACGCGGGATATGACTTTTCTGGTGCGTAGGTAAGCATAAAGCGTGGCGCGCCTTGGCCTGTTGTACTTGTTACTTCTTCAACAAGGTCTTCTTTTTGCAAAAATTCTTCAAGCTTTTTAACGCCCTCTAGGGTTGAGCGAATATCAGATCCTTGCTCTTGCCAGTAATCAACATAAAACATAGGTGTATTAGAAGCAGGAAAAAACGACTGTTTAACAGAGCCAAAACCAACAACCGCAGTACACAGTAAAACAACCATTAATATAAGCGTGGTTTTTCTAAAGTGCAGCGCTAAATCTAAAACCGCTTTATAACCATTAAAAATAAAGCCTTTGTATGGGTCTTCATCTTCTTGGCCTTCTTCGTTTTTAAATTCGTTTTCTTTGAACATTAAATTGGCAAAAAATGGCGTTAGCGTAATGGCTGTTATCCAGCTTAATAAAAGCGAAATAAACAACACCCAAAACAAGCTACCGGCAAATTCACCACTGGCATCAGAGCTTAAACCAATTGGCGCAAATGCAGTGACTGCAATAACTGTTGCACCTAGTAAGGGCCATTTTGTTTGCTCAACAATATTAACCGCCGCTTTGAGTTTTGTTTGCCCACGTTTAAGGTTGATTAGTATCCCTTCGGTTACAACTATTGCGTTATCAACCAGCATACCAAGCGCAATAATAAGTGCTCCAAGTGATATACGCTGTAAATCGATAGCAAACAACTTCATAAATATAAACGTACCCAATACAGTAAGCAGTAAAATACCACCAATTAAAACACCGCTTTTTAAACCCATAAATAACAGCAGTACTACAATAACAATCGCAATAGCTTCAAGTAAGCTGATAATAAAACCATCAACCGATTTTTGAACCTCTTGTGGTTGGTTGTATACCGAATTTATGTCAATACCATGAGGGCGTTGATACTCAAGTGAAGCTAAGTGATCGTCAATGTGTTTACCCACATCTACCACGTTAACTCCCGACATAAACGACACGCCAATAAGCAAAGCTTGCTGAGAGTTATAACGAATAACATTGTTAGGTACTTCTGCGTACTCTCTGTAAACCTTTGCTACGTCGCCTAAATAAATAAGCTCACTTGCACCAGGTTTTGAAATTAATAGCGTTTCGAGCTCTTTTACATCTTTAAACTCGCCAGTAGGGTGCAATCGAATTGACTCATCGCCCACGCGAATTTTACCCGCGTTAGATACCGTATTTTGCGATTGCAGTAACTGAAATATATGACTGGGTGCAATACCTAGTTGAGCCAATTTACGCGTTGATACTTCAACCATTACTTGCGGTTGTTGCTCACCTGCAACTGTTACTTTACTTACACCTTTAACCAAGACTAGCTCGCGCTTTAAAAAGTCGACGTAGTCTTTAAGTTCGTCATATGAGTAGCCATCACCGGTTACCGAATACATAACACCGTAAACATCGGCAAAGTCATCTAAAATAGTACTTGGGTAAACGCCGCTGGGAAGCGAAGGGGAGAGGTCGTTAATTTTACGACGCATTTCATCCCAAATTTGGCGAAGTTGCTCTTTTCGGTAGGTACTTTTCATCTCTACCGAAATTTGTGATTTACCGTTAGATGAAATAGACGTAACGTAATCAACATAAGGTAATTGCTGAATTGCGTTTTCCAGAGGAAAAGTTACTTCTTCTTCTACTTGTTGCGGCGATGCGCCAGGGTACAAGGTAATAACCATGGCTTTTTTAAGCGTAAACTCAGGGTCTTCTAATTGCCCTAAATCAAAATACGACACGGTACCGCCAATTAATAGCAGCAGCGTAAACATCCAACTGATTACTTTTTTCTCAATGGAGAGTTGTGCAAAGCTCATAATTATAAGCCTCGCTCTTTATTCCATGCTCTTACTTTCATGCCTTCTTTTAGTGAGTGCACACCGGCAGAAACAACAATTTGGCCTTCTTTAATACCACTTAACACCTCAATACCATCGCGGTGTAGCTGGCCAATTTTTACTGCTTGTTTATGTACTTGGCTAGTTTCTGAATCAAAAAGCCACACGTAGGCATTATCTTTAATAGATTCTTGAGGTTCAGAAAACACTGATTCAATTGGCAGTATTGTGTAAGACACTTGCGAGCGAGTTACTTTACTTAAATCAATAAATACACTGCCCGTCATACCCGCTAGTAAATTAAAGTCCTCAGGTACAGGTAGCGAAAACACAACTTTATAGGTAAGTGTTGCTGGGTCAGCTTGGGTATCCCACTCTTTAATATCAAGTGTGTATTCTTTATCGTCAAAGCCATCGAATTTTACAGTAGGGTGGTAATCAGTGCCTTTTTGAAAACGAGCGACTATTTTTTCAGGAACCTGGATTTCTACATCCATTAAATCGCGTGTTTCTAAACGCAATATATTTTGTTTGGCTTGAATGTTTTCAAAGTTTTTAACAAATACTTTTGCCACAGTGCCTGAAAATGGCGCGCGTAGCTCGCTGTACTCAAGGTTTGTTTGTGCAATTTTAAATGCAGATTCAGCAATTTGCATATTAGCAGTGGCTTGATCTAATTCTGATTGGCTAGTAATTTTTTTCTCAAACAATTGCTCAATACGGCCAAGTTGTGATTTTGCCAATTCAAAGCGCGCTTTGCGCTCATCAAACTGCAACTGAAAATCTTCAGGGTCAAGTTTTGCTAATAAATCACCTTTTTCAACGTGTTCACCAGCAAGCACAGGAAACTTAATAAGTTCGCCGTTTACCCTAAAAGCAAGGTAAGAGCCTTGGTTTGCAACAACTTCAGCAGGAAAGCTGCGAATGTTAGTTTGAGAATCATGACCTATGTTGAATAATTTAACAGGGCGAATGGGCTCTTCTTTAACTTGTTGTTCTGGCTCAGAACAGGCTATTAAGCTTAATAAAGTCGTAGTTAAAAAACATAGACGAAAGAGTTTCATGTCTTCTCCGTTGCAATGATGGCAAAATAATTAAGTGCAGCATACGCTGCAAACATATAAAATAAAAATCATTAAATTTTAGAAACTCAATAAGTTTTACTTATAATGTTGCAGAGTGCTATATGAAGCTGAATCAATTAATAATTTTAGATGCCATAGTGCAAAGCGCAAGCTTAAGCGGGGCAGCACTAAAGCTACATAAAACGCAGCCCGCGCTTACACTCGCTATTAAAAATCTAGAAGAAAAAATAGGTTTTGAGTTACTAGACAGAAGTAAGTACCGATTACAGCTTACTGAAAAAGGGCGTATTTTTCACCGCGAGGCGCAGCAACTTCTGCATGCCAACGACGAGCTAGCGCAGCTTGCTAAAGAATTGGCACTCGGTAATGAACCCCAATTTAGAATTTGTTACGAACAACTTTGCCATACGCAGAGTTACAACGAGATCATAAGTAATACTTTTAGATTGTTTACCAGCACCGAATTTAGCTTAACAAGCGGGAAGCGCTTTATTTCGTTAGAGCAAGTAAATAGTGGGCAAGCCGAATTAGGCATTGGCCCTTGGTTTGATTTATTTCATGCGACAGGCGATTTAGAAAGCGTACCTATAGGCAGGCTCGATATTGGCATTGTCAGCGCTAAAGGCGTACTCCCTCAAAAGCTAACCTATAGCGAACTACAAACGTATCCGTGTTTAGCTATGTTTGAAAGTGACTTGAGTATCGACAGCGACAGACTATCGTACTCAAAAGGCTCCGCCATGATGAAAATTGATGATGTATCGACCTTAAAATCGTTTTTACTTTCAGGTGCAGGTTGGGCAATGATGAGCCTAGAACACTGCGCTCCTGAAATAAAAGCAGGCTTACTTCAAGAAATACACATAACTGACCGAGAGCATAAATTTAGCGCACAAATTAGAGCCTTTAGACAACATGCAGTGCACCACGGCCCTGTAGCGCGTACTATTTGGGAGCAATTTAAAGTACTTAGTGAGGCGTATTTAAATGAACGCTGATATTGATAAAGAAACACTTATTTATACTGTTATCGCAGGCATACCAATAGGTAAAGTGGCAAGCTACGGGCAAGTTGCAGCTCTTGCGGGCTACCCGCAAAACTCACGGTTGGTTGGGCGCTTATTAAAAATGATGCCAAACGACTCGGTTATACCTTGGCACAGGGTAGTGAATAGCCAAGGTAAAATATCATTCCCTGAAGGTAGCGAAAAATACCAAGAACAACGCGAAAAGCTATTATCAGAAGGCGTATTGTTTAAAAATGACAAAGTAAATATGCGTGAGTGTCGGTGGGAGTGATATGACTATTATTGGCAGGTAAGTGCCATAGCTGACTTTCAAGGCGTGAATTGATACTCTGTTGGGTGGCGCCTTCGGCTTAACCAACCTACCTTTTGACGTAGGTCGGATAAGTGGCGAAGCCACGCCATCTGACACAGTAAAATACCTTGCCAATTATTATCAATATTTTATGTTGTCGACTGGCTGGAGAGTGTCAATTGCGGCCATTGGTAACGCCCTAATCAGCCGACGCATCAGTGAACGGCTATATTTGCTTATTAGCTTTGTAGTGCAATATTCTAGTATTTACGCCTAAGAATTCATAAGCCGCAGCAGCCTTCATTACCAAATCTTCGTCTCTACACAAAAACAAATGACAAAATGAAGCAACACCTGCATGGGTCATATCACTAAAAGATGCCCGAAATCTTCTATCTTTTTTCATTTTAGAATCACGATAGTATCCGAGAAAATTCAACTGATGATAGACTGCGTTGACCTTCTCTTGAATCGTCCGCTCTCTATCCGAATCGGCTTCAAAGCTATGTGGCTTTACCCCGAAGAATGTTCTTATATCTATTTCTGAGAATCCTTCAGTGTCTGATAACATCTGCCATATTTTTTCCACCACGTTTGGCGGCTTTACATTTTTTAATATAACTGGTCTGATTCCCGTTTTGGCCTGGAACTCTGAAATTGGGGATCCATCTCTTTCATCAAGTTCCTTTGCTACTCTCGAAGTTTGACTGCTCATTAATGCAGGCAAATCCTGAATAAGCTTTTTGATGCCTTCTATATCTATGGTGTCATCCGACGAAACTTCGTCAATTCCTTCAAATGCTTCCTTTATGTACTTTTGTAAATTAGCAGCGCCTTGCTGGAAGATTTCCTCGAAAGATCTATCCGGTTGCCCCCCATAAAATTTCATGAGCATCTCAGACATGCCAAAATCGCCATCAGAGTTTTCCAATTGGTTGGCTAAAAAGCGCTTATAAATATCATTGGGGAGAACTGAATGAATATTTGCCTGACCAGTTTGTTTGAAGTTTTGATCAAGAATTGGCTCTATATACTTTGCCTCGATCTCTTCTAGTAGTTCAAGAAAATTACTTTCATAACCTAATGACCGCTGAACTTCCTTTAGAGTCTCGTCTGAATAGACTGGAGTGAGGCCATTGTTTTTAAGTAACTCTATAACCCGATGAGGGTCGCCTTTAGTCATCAAGTCTAATACGTTGTGATCTAGATATACCAAAATACGGTTGTCTTCCATAACTTCCTCTTAAAGCTAACAGCTTATTGAACACCATTCTGGAGTTTATAACACATCAAAACAGCGATTAATTATATGCTATTCATCATTAGGTTAAACTTTTACCAGCGTCCGCTCATCGCGCAAACCAGACCATATTAATTGGCTATACCAGCTCAATAAACATAATTACTAATTGAAATATAATGGCAAACACACCCAGCAATAACAAATAAGTGCCAAATTGCGTGGCTAAATTGGGTGCTTTTAGCACTGTAAAAAAAAGTGCCTAAACTATAAAAAATACCGCCGGCAAGTAGCCAGTAAAGTGCTTTTACATCAACACTTGAATAAAGCGGATATACAATAGCCAGTGCAAACCAACCCATGAGTAAGTAGGTGGCGAGCGATATTTTTTTATTGCCGTTTTTTACAAATACTTTGTACGCAACGCCTGCTAGTGCCACCGCCCAAATAAATGTAAGTGTTGCCCATGACCAAGCACCGGTTAATGAGATTAATAAAAAGGGGGTGTAGGTGCCGGCAATTAATAAGTATATGGCGCAGTGATCGCACTTTTTATAAAAGGCTCTTAAGCGCGGTTGAATACTGGCGTGGTACAAAGTGGACGACAAAAACAGTACAAATAGACTGCTGCCATAAATTGCAGTACTTACATATGCTTTAGTGCTGGTGGCTTGGCTAAATAAATCCCACATAACAAACGCGGCAAATACAATACCAAGTGCATGACTAATTACGTTTAGTTGTTCTTCTTTTTTAGAATAGGGCGCTTCTAACGACATGACAGATCCTACCACTATTTGAATGAATTTTAGTGTACAAGTGTACGCTGAGTTTTTCAATATTATAATTTTTATATAAATATAATAATTTATTATTTTTCATAAAGTTGAAACATCAATTTAACCAATGCGTAATTAATAAGACGTAAAAAAGTCGTAATAGTTCGTTAGATTACCGGTAATTCCTAAAAACAATTAACCGGACGAACAGTGAAAAACATGAAAAATAAATTAACAATACGGCCTTTTTTTAAACTTACTAAATTGTCTGTGGCGATGATTTGCGTTACATCAACAAATAGTTTTGCAGATCAAACCATAAATAAAGAACTTGATGAAATAGTGGTTGTTGCTCAAAAGCGTGCGCAATCAATACAAGATGTGCCTGTAACAATAAGTGCCTACGATGGCGACTTTTTAGAGAGCTTAGGTATTGGCGAACTAGACACTTTATCTGAAATAACACCAGGGCTTGTTATTCAAGAGCAAAGCCCTAACAACCCAGGCTTTGTGATTCGTGGTATTACGTCTGATAGTGGGTCGTCTCAATCATCACCTCGTGTGTCTATTTATTATAACGGAGCAGATGTATCACGCTCTCGTGGTTCATACTTTGAGCTTTTTGATGTAGAAGCGATTGAAGTTGTTAAAGGACCACAAGCAACACTGTTTGGAACAGCAGCTTCTGTGGGGGCTATTAGTGTAGCAACACGCAAACCAGAAAAAGATTTTTCGGCTCAATTAAAAGCATCCGTTGGTAATTACTCGGCCAAAGGTGTTAGTGGTTTTGTAACGGGTGGTAATGATTTAATGCAAGGCCGTGTTGCTTTTACTTATCGTGAACGTGATGGGTTTATAAAAAATATTGCAGGAGATAGTAACTCCCAAAATCCGCCTGGGTTTAAGCAAGATGATATGCATGCTATTGAGCGTTTTTCTTATCGTCCGTCTTTACGTATTACACCTAGTGACGATGTAACGATTGATTTGCTGTATACGTATGAAAAAAATGATGACTCGGGTACATCTTTTAAAAATGGGCTTTATGCACCAACCGGTGGTGATACAAGCCCATATAGCTTTGTTGAAATGCCAGGTAGTCCGTATGCGGAGTCTGTGTTTGGAAAAAAAGACTTAGGTGTAGAGCGCACAGTTAACGATTTAAATTTGACTGTAAATTGGGATGTAAGTAACGATTTAACAATCACCTCAATTACTGCAGGGCGTAATTTTGACTCTTTAGAAGTGTTTGATGCTGATGGTACGCAGGCATGGTTTTTAGAATTTGCAGAAGCTGCTGAGGGCGATCAATTTAGCCAAGAATTACGCGCTGTTTATACACAGAATAAGTTTACTAGTATTTTTGGTGTGAGTTACTTTGAAGAAGATGGTAGCCAGCGTGTTCCATTTAGTACAGAGGAGTCTATATTTTTAAATTGCTTGGGCGTATTGGGTTCAGGTGTTCCTTGTATTAATAATGATGGTAGCGTTAATATTTTAACACCAGCATTAACAGGTGGTGCAATAAGCGAGTTGCCATATTCACTAGAGTTTACAAACTATGGTGAAAACAAAGCGTATTCAGCGTTTGCTGATGTAACTTATGCTGCAACTGAGGCACTGGAGTTAACAGTGGGTCTTCGTTATATAAAAGAAGAAAAGCGCAGTGGTTATAGCTCTGCTGCACCCAATAGTGTTTTAACACAAGCGCCATTGTTTACGGTTGATACAAATGGTGAAACATTTTATGGCGATGCTGATTATGATGATTGGCTGCCACGTTTTAATGCGCTTTATATAATAAACCCTACTACAAATATGTATGCGACTATTTCAAAAGGACGTCGTTCGGAAGTACTTGAAGTAAGTTCGGCTAACGATGAACAAGGGAATGTCGAAGCCTCTTTATCAGAAGTTCCAGCGGAAATTGTTTGGAACTACGAAACCGGTATTAAAGGTAAAGCACTTGACGGGCGTTTAGATTACTCTGTCGCTGTATTTTATCAAGATTACTCTAACTTTCAGGTTACGTTACAGGATGATGAAGGCGTTGCGTTTTCTGCTGATGCGGGCTCTGCCACTAATGTTGGCGCAGAGGCTGAAGTAAGGGCGTTAATTAATAATGAGTTTGAGGTATTTGCCAATGCGGCTTACCTTGATGCTGAAATAGATGATGATAGTAATAACGGTAACCTCGCAGGCAATAAATTTAGATTACAACCAGAGTGGACGTTTAGTACGGGGCTGTTTTATTCAACAGAATTGTCGAACTCATTTAATTTAACGAGCTCTTTAATATATAGCTACCGCTCTGAAGTGTATTTTGAGCCAGCAAATGCGCCAATATCAGGCTTAGATATTAGCCAACCTGGGCTTGGATTAGTCAGTGCGCGCTTAGGTATCGCAAATGGTGACGACTGGGCTGTTAGTGTATTTGCTAGTAACTTATTAGATAAAGAGTATTTAGTTGATGCAGGTAATACTGGAGGGGGATTTGGCAACCCAACATTTGTTGCGGGAGCACCTCGCTTTGTTGGTATTGAGTTAACTCTCGGGTTTGGTGGACAATAATACATTTAACTACTTGATATTTTAATTGAGCCACTGCAAAGTGGCTTTTTTATGTGATCACGTTAAGTGAATTTATATTAGGTAAAAATGAAACAAGATCTAAAAGCTGCTTTACTTACCGCCATTGTTTATCCTGGAGCGGGGCATTTTTCTTTAAAAAAACACCTTATAGGCGCTATTTTTGCGGGTGTATTCTCTGTTCTTTTAATTTTAACCTTTCAAGATATATTTGCGATTGCACAGTGTACTGCAAATGAAATTGTAAACGGAAAAATACCCATGTCTGTTACGGCCATTTTAAAAGCCGCGCAACAACCATCTGACGCCTGCGCTAAACTCGCTGAATATAAGTATTTACCTTTAATGATTATAATTTGGGTGCTGAGCATGATGGATGCATACCGTTTGGGCAGAAAAGCGCTGCCTACTAAAAAATAAGCCACTTAATTAGAACTCGGTTTGGTTGGCTTATTAATTTTCTTTCCGCATATTTATCCCTGATATTTAGCTATTATTGATGGCGGTAATAATTATTATTACCGCCTTTTCATTTTTATACATATTTTTTGTAACCGAGATTTTTTGCCCGCATCATGTAAACATCGTGTAAATTCTTGTATATACCCAGTAAAATCCTCAAACCTCGTTAAATCGCTCACTTGTTGATATTTAGTTAATTAAAATCCTTATCTTTGTACCTTTTTATTCATTTAATGTTAATAAATAAGTGGTACTTTCTGCTCGCCAGATTAACTTTATTTGACCATTAAGTATTGGTTTGGTGTCATTTTATTACGTCAAGCAATGACGACTGATAATTTCAATTTAAGGAAATACGATGAATAACAGTTCAAATAATCACAAAAGAAAGGATTTTAAAGTGGCGAGCTTATCGTTAGCTTTATTATTAGGATGCTCAACAATGGCTAATGCCGCTGTTGAGAAGTTAACGGTGAGTGGGAATCAAATTCTTGCGGGTGGGGAAAGCACAAGCTTTGCAGGACCTAGCCTATTTTGGAGTAATACGGGGTGGGGGGCTGAAAAGTTTTATACAGCAGAAACAGTAGCAAAGGCAAAAACTGAATTTAATGCAACATTAATTCGTGCAGCTATTGGTCATGGTACGAGTACTGGTGGTAGTTTGAACTTTGATTGGGAGGGCAATATGAGCCGTCTTGATACTGTTGTAAACGCAGCTATTAGCGAGGATATGTACGTTATTATTGATTTTCATAGCCATGAAGCACATACCGATCAAGCAACTGCAGTTCGCTTTTTTGAAGACGTAGCTACCAAATATGGGCAGTACGACAATGTTATTTATGAAATTTATAACGAGCCGTTACAAATCTCGTGGGTTAACGATATTAAGCCTTATGCAGAAACAGTTATTGATAAAATTAGAGCAATCGATCCTGATAACTTAATTGTGGTTGGAACGCCTACGTGGTCGCAAGATGTTGATGTGGCATCACAAAACCCAATTGATCGTGCCAATATTGCTTACACTCTGCATTTTTATGCTGGCACGCATGGTCAATCGTATCGAAATAAAGCACAAACAGCACTCGATAACGGCATTGCACTATTCGCCACAGAGTGGGGAACAGTTAATGCTGATGGCAATGGTGGTGTTAATATTAATGAAACCGATGCATGGATGGCATTTTTTAAAACAAACAATATTAGCCACGCTAACTGGGCTTTAAACGATAAAAACGAAGGTGCATCGTTATTTACTCCAGGCGGTAGTTGGAATTCACTAACCGCGTCAGGCACTAAAGTTAAAGAGATCATTAAAGGTTGGGGTGGTAGTACGGTTGCTTTAGACTCTGATGGCGATGGTATAAGTGACAGCCTTGATCAGTGCGATAACACTCCCGCAGGTACAACGGTTGATAGTATTGGTTGTGAGGTAACTGACAGCGATGGTGATGGTATTAGCGATAGTGTTGATCAATGCCCTAATACACCTGCAGGTGAAACTGTTAATAATGTAGGTTGTGTTGTTGAAGTAGTTGAACCACAAAGCGATGTAGATAACGATGGTGTGAATGATGATATTGATCAGTGCCCAGATACACCCACTGGTACGAGTGTTGATACAAATGGATGCAGTGTTGTAAGTTCAACCGATTGTAATGGTATTAATACATACCCTAATTGGGTGAACAAAGATTACTCAGGTGGTCCGTTTACTCACAATAACACCGACGATAAAATGCAATATCAAGGCAATGCATACAGCGCAAATTGGTATACAAATAGCCTTCCAGGAAGTGATGCTTCGTGGACGCTTCTTTATAGTTGTAATTAAGCACGTTAAATAAAATATGCGAAGAAGGTAAATAATACATTTACCTTCTTTTTAAAAGTATTAGCCTTTATAAACACTTTGATGCTGGTTAACTATGTTATAACTTGGGGAGTTTATGTTATCTATATAACGCCAATCGGTTGTGATTTGCTCTTTAGTAATCGTCAGTAACATATATCCACGGTGTGATAAGTCACAATAGTTTAAGTCGTTTATTAACAATGAAAGCGAGTCTGCCATTTGTTTTGCTTGTGCCGTATTAAGCGCTAAATAATGCTCCATACCCGGGGATGTAACACCTGGTGTTGCAAACTCTACTCCTACGCTTTCGCCTTTTGCATTTTTTAATGTACCATGCCACGCATTGTGCGTATCACCTGCAACCACGACTAACTTTTTATTTAATGCAGTAACGCTTTTGTATAATGCTTCGCGCTCGCTTGGGTAACCATCCCACGCATCTAAATTGTAAGGCATTAAAGTATTTACGCGTGCAAGTTGCGCGGGTGTTACCGCTTTATTAGCTAACACGGCTTTTTTAATGGTAACAAGCTCTTTTAACACCTGAGGTATTTTAGTGCGATCGGATTGCGAGAATATTTCAGTAGGTAGCCACATTTTAGTCATCAATACTTGCTGGCCCAATACTTGCCATTTTGCATTTGATTTAGTTATTGCACTGGTGAGCCAGTTTAGTTGTGTGTTACCTAGTAACTGCCTATTTGGATTATTTAAATCACTGGCAAAGCGCGCAACATCCATTTGTTTGGTCTCTAGGTTTTTATAGTCGCTGTAAGCGAGTTGTTTATCGCGTGCTATTACGCGCGTATCTAGCATGTGCAAGCTTATTAAATTACCAAAATCGAAGGTGCGGTATATTTGCGGGCTTTGTTCACCCATAGGCGGTCTAATTGGCAGCCATTCGTAATAGGCTTGAATAGCTGCTGCACGGCGCTTAAAAAAGTCACCTTCATCAGGGGTATGATTTTCAGCACCACTTTTATAGGTATCGTTGGTAACTTCGTGGTCATCCCATATTGCGATAAATGGCGCTGCAGCGTGAAGTGCTTGTAAGCCTTGGTCTGTTCTGTAAATAGCATAGCGCTTACGATAGTCGCCAAGGGTAATAATTTCACCGCTGTTATCGGCTGCTAATTGGCGGCCAATGTTTTCAGCATTTTCGGTAGCGTATCCGCCCATTGGGTATTCGTAAATGTAATCACCCAAATGCAGTACTACATCTAAATCTTTTTGTTTAGCGGCATCGGTGTAGGCATTAAAGTACCCAGCAGGGTAGTTTGAGCACGACACAACAGCCATTTTTATTTGTTCAACATTGTTTATTGGTAGTGTTTTAGCCCGGCCAATTGGGCTTTGTGTATTTAAACCCACAAATCGATAAAAGTACTCTGTGTTTGGAGCAAGTTCTTGCACATCTATTTTTATTGTAAAGTCTCTGCTTTTATCTGTTTGTTCGCGCCCGCTGCGGATGATGTTTTTAAATTGAGAGTCACTTGCCAGTTCCCAAGCAACAGTAACTTCAAAATTTGATTGAGAAGTAGTTGCACGTGTCCAAATTATTAAAGCATTACTGAGCGGATCGCCACTGGCTACACCGTGTTTAAATTCAATAGCCGATAGTGGTTTGTTTGTTAATGTTTGAGCACAACCTGTAATGGCACTCGATACTGCGACGGTAAATATGCTTGCTGCTGAGGTTTTTAAGAAATTTCGACGTGATGAAAGGGTCATACTGCACTTTTTGAATTATTTATAGTGGTGTGCACTTTAGCGGGTAGATATGACGTTTTTATAAACGCTAAATGTATTTAGTGTGACGGTATTAATACATTTAAACCCTTTTATTTATTAACTAAAAAGTAGTCAAAAAATTAAATTAAATGGTTAAATTAACAAGGTATGAATTTTTTAAATTAAAGTGTTGTATGTAAAACTGTTTAATTACAGTTTCTTACGATTTATTTTTATGTTGGCACAACCCTTGAGTATGTAACTACGTCTAAACAATACACAAACAAGGAATACCATTATGAAACATTCAATTAAAATAGCTATGGCAAGTTTATTAGTATTAGGTTCTGCGCAAGTACATGCAACAGAAGTGGACCTAGATGTAACTGATATATTAACTCAAAGTGTAGCAAGCTACGTAATGCAAACCACAATCGAGCTTGAAAAATCACTAAAGGAAACGCTTTATTTTGATGCTAAAACTGTTTTAGAGGGTTTATTAGATGAGCCCGCTTTAACAGATAGCTCAGCGCTTAAAAATACTGACACTAGTATAAAAAACGTAAAATAAATCATTTAAAGGATTAAAACGATGAGCAGTGAACTTGGATTATTTGCATTAATGTTAGCACCCGTAGTCAGTATGATTAGCGCTTATTACTCGGTTCAAGTGTTTAAAGCTATGGGAGGTTGGTTTAATCTTTAGCCAATTATATAGCTGGTAATTAATTCGATTCATACAAAGCTGATCGACTTAGCAAAAGCGCACGTAAATAAAGGCAGAGTGTTTGAAAGAAGTAGACTTTATGAAACGTGCGATTTTTCCATTACCCATTTTTATGTTACCTGAAGGCTATACGCGATTACGCATATTTGAGCCTCGCTATTTAAATATGGTTAAAACCGCATTAAAAAACAATACAGGGTTTGTGCTTTGTACATTTGAGCACGACACGCCATTTAATATAAGCGCGCAAGGTTGCCTTGTTGATATTATTGATTTTGACCAAGACGACAACGATGTATTATTAATCGATGTGTTTGCTTCTCAAAGCGTTCAAATAAATGATGTTTATCAAGACGAGGACGAACTGCGACATGGTTTGGTGTCTTCTTGTAATACGCCATATTGGTATAAGGATTCTAACAACTCAGTTGGCGAACATGATTTATTGCATGATGCGCTTTTAAACGTGTTTAAAAGTAATCCGGAACTTAATTTACTGTACAAAAAAACTCACTTTGACAAACTGCCTTGGATTGCAGCTCGTTGGCTTGAGCTCCTACCTATTTCTATTGAGAAAAAACAGCAACTTGCGTTTGAAACGAACTTTGATAACTTACTGAATTTCCTCCATACTGTGATTAATAACGAATTTGCCTAAATTTTATGATCCTAAATTAATTATTGCCCGTATTACTTAATACAAAAGCAATAACGGGATAAACTATTATGGTAAGTCAACAACAGTCACCACGTTGTGAACCTAATACAGGTAAGTACACTGCCATGCCAGAAACGCCGAGTAAAGAACTCATGCAAGCGCTTATAGATGTTGCACAGTCACGCGATAAAAAAGCATTTTCCTATTTATTTGAATACTTTGCGCCAAAAATTAAACGCTTTGGAATTAAGCAATTTGGTGTTGAAGCTCAAGCAATGGAGCTTGTGCAAGAGACGCTAACATCTGTTTGGCGTAAAGCACATTTGTATCACAGTGATAAAGGTGCGGCTACTACGTGGGTTTATACCGTTATGCGTAATGCTTCATTCGATATGCTTCGTAAAATGAAAAGTAATAAAGAAGAAAACATAAGCGAAGATATTTGGCCGTTATTAAACGAATCACAAGATACACATCACGAATACAGTGATCATTTAGAAGATAAACAAATTAAACGTTATTTAGACAAATTACCTATTGCTCAACGCGAAGTGGTAAGAGGCGTTTATTTTCAAGACATGTCGCAAGAGCAACTTGCACATCAACTTAATATTCCAGTAGGCACGGTAAAATCACGATTACGTTTGGCCTTGCAAAAATTACGTAATGAAATGGGAGATCAGCATGATTAAACATCACCCGAGTGAAACTTTACTGACACAGTATTGCGATGCATCACTTGCTACATCATTGAGTTTAGCCGTTTCTATACATGTAGATATGTGCCCTGTGTGCCAAGCTAAAGTAGCTAAAATTGAGGCAAGCAACGCAAACGCATTATTTAGCGAAGAGCCAGCGCAATATGAGAAACCTCAAGCTGAGCAACCTGAGTTACTTGAAGAATTTGAATTGAATGTGCTTGATATGATCACGTCTGATGATTCTATCGACGAAGTTTATGAAGTAGAGCCTGTTTCTATTAAAGTCAATGAGCATAATTATCAGCTTCCACGTGCACTAACGCGTATTTCTCACAGTAAATTTACCCAAGTGGGTAAGCTTGCGAGATCGCGTATTGCACTTGATGATGGCCCGTTACGCTCTAGTTTGTTACATATTGATGCTGGTGGTGAAATACCAGAACACACGCACACTGGCTTTGAAGTTACTTTACTCCTAGATGGCGAGTTTAGTGATGAAGAAGGAAAATATGTACCAGGTGACTTTATATGGCAAGATGGTAGCCACCAACATACTCCTTTAACAAAAGATGGTTGTTTGTGCTTTACAGTTGTCAGTAGTGCGCTACATTTTAATAAGGGCTTCAGCAAGTTACTAAATCCAATAGGTAATTTGATTTACTAAGAGAATTTATGCACACAGATATAATAAAAATAGGTATTAGCGCCTGCTTAGCAGGCGAAAAAGTTAGATTTGACACAGGTCATAAAAAGTCAAACTTCTGTATGGATGAGTTAGGTAAACACGTTGAATATACACGGTTTTGTCCGGAGGTAGCGGTAGGTTTACCAATACCTCGTCCAACTATTCGCCAAGTTAAAATTGGCGATACTATTAAAGTATGTCGCCCAGATGGCACTGGAGATGTAGGTCAACAACTTACCGAGTATGGTAAAAAAGTTGCAACAGAACAAGCTAAAGAGTTGAGCGGGTTTGTATTTTGCGCAAAAAGTCCAAGCTGCGGCATGGAGCGCATTAAAATATACAACGAAGCAGGCACGGGTAATACTTCTGAAGGCATTGGTTTTTTTGCTGAGCAAATAATGAAGCACAACCCATTATTGCCATGTGAAGAAAACGGTCGCTTAAATGACATGCATTTACGTGAAAACTTTGTAATGAGAATTTACGTATTTAAAAATTGGCAAAAGTTAGTACAAGAACCACTAACGGTTCACAAGCTTACTCAATTTCATTCTCAGTATAAGTACTTGTTGATGGCTCATAATTACCAAGCTTATCGTGATTTAGGTAATCTGCTTGGAACGTTCGTAGGTGACGACATAAATGCAGTTGCTGATGAATATATTTTAGGTTTGATGACGGGTCTGAAAAAGCCTGCTTCTCGAAGAAATAATTGCAACACCCTAATGCATTTACAAGGCTACTTTAAAAATGATTTATCAAAGGTTGAAAAACAAGAACTTCGTGATGCCATAGACGAATACCGAGAAGGATTGGTGCCATTGTATGTACCACTTACCTTGTTAAAACATCATTTGAAAGTTTATCCGAATGAGTACCTTGAAAAACAAGTGTTTTTTAACCCATACCCTCACGATTTAAAATTACGATTTGGTATTTAATGGATACATTATTTTGGTTTAGGCGCGATTTGCGCATTTTTTCTAATGAAGCGTTAATTCAAGCGCTAAATAATGGCGCTAAACACGCCATTTTTTTTGTGTCTGAAAAGCAGTGGCAACAACACCAAGCTGCGTCTATTCAGATTGACTTACTCAAGCGCCGAGTTACTTATCTTCAATCACAACTTGCTGATTACGGTATTACTTTACATATTATTGAAGCGCCGAGCTTTTGTGATTGTACGCGCGAGCTTATTAACTTTTGTAAAGCAAACGATGTAAAACACGTAATTGCTAATACAGAATATGAGCTTAATGAAGTAAACCGCGATAAAGCAATTTTGCATGAATGCGATGAGCTTTCTATTACTTTTACTTTGTACGAAGGTGATTTAATTGCACCTGTTGGAACGGTCAAAAATCAAAGTAATGAAATGTATAAAGTGTTTACTCCTTTTAAACGTGCATGGTTAAAGCAGTATCAAGATACACACTTTAGTTTGCCACAATGGCCTTTAACTTCTGACCCTATTGAGTTTGACGAGAGTGATTTACTAAAAAGTGATGGGTGCTCAGATAAGTGGCCGGTTGACGACGAAACACTCTCTACCGTAGTTGATAATTTTATATGCGACAAACTTACAAGTTACGACGACCAGCGTGATATTCCCAGTGTAAAAGGCACATCGGGTTTAAGCCCGTATTTAGCCCTAGGTATTGTAAGCACAAAGCAATTGCTTATTAATATTCAGCAGCGTTATCCTGATATTTTAACTACATCAAAAAGTAAAACGTTTACGTGGATTAACGAGCTTGTTTGGCGCGAATTTTACAGGCATTTAATTGCTGAATTTCCGAAGCTTTCGCGCGGCGATAACTTTAACGAAAAGTATAATGCTGTAGTGTGGCGTAAAAGCGAAAGCGATTTTAAAGCATGGTGCGAAGGGCGTACAGGTTACCCATTAGTGGATGCAGCAATGCTACAACTTAAGCAAACTGGTTGGATGCATAATCGTTTACGAATGGTTGTTGCAAGCTTTTTAACTAAACATTTATTAATAGACTGGCGTGAAGGTGAACGCTTTTTTATGCAGTACTTAATTGATGGCGATTTAGCATCAAATAATGGTGGTTGGCAGTGGGCTGCAAGTACGGGCTGTGATGCTCAGCCTTATTTTAGAGTTTTTAATCCTATCAGACAAAGCGAACGCTTTGATCCAACGGGCAAGTTTATCCGTAAGTATTTGCCAGAGCTTGAAAACGTGCCAGATAAACACATTCATTTTCCACACACTTATTTAGCCGCAACAGGCAAAGATAAGGAATGTTACTGGCCAGCAATAGTTGATCATAAAGCGGCACGAGAACGTGCACTTGCTGCATTTAAGGTGTGATATGGATAACCAGTTACCAGTAGATAAATTTGTTGAAATATACCAACAGCTTGATAGCACTAATCTTGATTTATTGAGTGATATTTACTGTGACAACATACAGTTTATAGACCCGATGCATGAAATTAACGGCATTGTAGAATTGCGCAGATACTTTGCTAACTTATACAGCAATGTTAAGCATTGCCAGTTTGATATTAGTGATTCGTTTAATAGCGGTAACAATGCTTTTATTTATTGGACTATGCATTATGCACATCCAAAGCTCTCATCAGGTAAAACTATCTCGGTAGACGGTCATAGCAAGCTTATTTTTAAAGATGGCAAAATTATTAAGCACAGAGACTACTTTAATGTGGGCGAGTTGTTATACAAACACATTCCTTTACTTGGTAGCGTTATAAAGCTAATTGATAAAAGAGCAGGTTAATTATGATCACACTTATAACGGGTGCTACATCAGGTATTGGCGAGCAGCTAGCAATTAAATATGCACAGCTAGGAGACACTGTTATAGCTTGCGGTCGTAATAGTGATAAGCTCGCCGAGTTTGCTAAATACGACAATATCCAAGCATGTAAATTTGATGCAACTAACCTGCAAGATATAAAAGAGTCTACTATTGGCTTTCCTCATTTTGACCGTGTTATTTTAAACGCGGGTAATTGTGAATATATAGATGATGCGCGCAACTTTGATAGCGCGTTGTTTGAGCGTGTAATAAACGTAAATTTACTTTCTATGGGGTATTGCCTTGAGGCGTTACTTCCTAAAATAAATCCAGGCGGGCAACTTGTTTTGGTCAGCTCAAGTGTTACTTATCTTGCGCTACCTCGTTCAGAAGCTTATGGCGCATCAAAAGCGGGTGTAAGTTACTTAGCAAAAAGCTTAGCGGTTGATTTAAATGATGTTGATGTGACTTTAGTTCACCCTGGCTTTGTAAAAACGCCACTTACTAATAAAAATGATTTCCCGATGCCTATGGCCGTTACTGCTGAAAAAGCAGCTGACTACATGATTAAGGGTATTCAAAAACGCCGCAAAGACGTCCATTTCCCTTATCGTTTTACACTTATATTAAAAGCTTTACGCATTTTACCACTGCCGATTTGGCTTAAAATCGCAAAAGGATTAGCCCGTTGAAAAAAATAGCAATAATAGGAACTGGTATATCTGGTTTAACATGTGGGCATTTGCTTCACAAACATTACGATGTCACCGTATTTGAAAAAAATGATTACATAGGTGGCCACACAGCAACGGTTGATGTTGATGTGTGTGGCATCAAATACGCAATAGACACTGGCTTTATTGTATTTAATGACCGAACTTACCCATATTTTGAAAAGCTACTTTCGCGCATTGGTATTGATAAACAAACAACCCAGATGAGCTTTAGTGTGCACAATGAAGCCACTGGTTTTGAATACAATGGACATACGTTTACAAGCTTATTTGCACAGCGTCGTAATATTCTTAGACCTAAGTTTTGGCGATTATTGTACGACATTGTTAGGTTTAACAAACTGTGCAAAGCAATGCATGAAAAAAGTGATTACCAGTCTGATCAATCATTAGGGCAATTGCTTAACGATAACCAGTTTAATGACTTTTTTAAATACCATTATATTCTTCCTATGGGCGCGGCTATTTGGTCTACCAGTATTAAAGAAATGGAAAACGTAGGCGTTGAGTTTTTTGTTAAGTTCTTCTTTAATCATGGGCTTTTAGATGTAACCAATAGACCACAGTGGTACGTAGTACCGGGTGGATCTCGTCAGTACATTAAGCCACTGATCAGAGGTTTTGCCGATAAAATTAACCTCAATACAAATATTAAATCAGTTACACGTCAAAATGATGAAGTAACAATAGAGTTTGCCAATGGTGAGCAAAGCAAATTTGATAAAGTAATATTTGCTTGTCATTCAGATCAGGCGCTTGCACTACTGGGTGATGCTACTGAGCAAGAAAAGTCAGTATTGGGTGCAATAGCTTACACTGAGAATTCAGTTGTGCTGCACACCGATACAAACCTTTTACCAGATAGAAAAGCGGCATGGGCAAGCTGGAACTACCTACTTAATAACAACACGGATAAAGCCGCTGTTGTAACTTACCAAATGAATATTTTGCAAGGTATACAATCAGATACACAGTTTTGTGTAACGCTTAACCATCTTGAAGGGATAAGCCAAAGTAAAATTTTGCGCGAGTTTACGTATCATCACCCTGTATTTAACCAAGAGTCTATTGCGGCTCAAAAACTTAAACACAGTATTGATGGACACAAAAATAGTTACTTTTGTGGCGCTTATTGGTACAATGGTTTTCATGAAGATGGCGTACACAGTGGTGTAGATGTAGCCAAGCAACTTGGGGTCGAATTTGACTAGTGCAGTGTATTTAGGCGATGTTAAACATCGCCGTTTTGCTGTTAAAGAACATCGCTTTAGTTACCCTTTGTATATGATGTGGGTAGATTTAAATAATCCTCAACAACTAAATGGTGTGCATAAACACATAGGTACGTCAGGCTTAAAGGCGTTAAAGTTTAATGAAGCTGATTATCTTAAAGGCACCTCACAGCTTGCTAAACGTCCTCTTATTGAGCGTGCACACGAACAACTTGCCAATTTAGGTATTACTGAAACCTTTTCTCATATTTACATGCTTGGGCAACTTCGTTGTTTTGGTGTGTATTTTAGTCCTGTTAATTTTTACTTTTTTGGTCATAACGACACCCGTTTTAAATACATGATTGCTGAAGTAAGTAATACACCATGGAACGAACGTCATTATTATTTAATACCTTTAGAAAAAAAAGTGAACTTTAAAAAGGTTTTTTCCGTATCACCTTTCATGAATCTAGACATGAACTATCATTGGCATGTTAAGCAATCGCTTGATAAAACATTGATACACATTGAAAATAAGCGAAATGAAGAGCTATTATTTGATGCTACACTTCGCTTAAAGCGTAAAGAGCTTACTAAAGAAGAAGTTAATAAGTTATTTAAACGTTTTCCGGCCATGACATGGTCTATTTTCAAAGGTATTTATTATCAAGCGTTAAAGTTGTTTATTAAACGAGTTCCTTTTTTAGGCCACTCAGGCAAGCCATAAAGCGCATAGATAGTCAGGACAATTAATAGGTATTTCAATGGATAAAGTGTCGAGCTTAAATTGCGAACAAAGCACAAATTGGTTAACTAACATATATAAAAAATTAGTGACTAAAGCCTTTTCGTCAATTGAAACAGGCCAAATAATTTTAATTGATGCAAATGAGCGTACAGTTTTTGGTGACTCATCTTCAGTTCTAAAAGCAACAATTATAGTAAACGATAAAGCTATGTATAAAGCATTTGCATTATCTGGTAGCGTTGGCGCTGGTGAAGCGTATATTTTGGGGCATTGGTCTTGTGACAATTTAACCTCTTTCATTGAGATATTTGCTATAAATGAAAAGCAACTTGATGAGTTTGAAAAGAAATTCGCATTTTTTAGTAATATCGCACATCGGTTTAATCATATAAAAAACAAAAATTCTGAATCGGGTTCTAAGAAAAACATCGTTGCTCATTATGATTTAGGTAATGATCTGTACGAATCATTTTTGAGTAAAGAAATGCTCTACTCAAGTGCCGTATATCCTACAAAAGAAGCGACACTTGAAGAGGCTCAACAATACAAGCTGAAACGCATTTGTGAGCAAGTTGAGCTTCAAAAAAATGATTCAGTAATTGAAATTGGTACAGGGTGGGGTGCTTTTGCTATATATGCAGCCACACATTACGATTGCCATGTAACAACTACAACCATATCTGATGAGCAACATGATTATGTCGCCAACAAAATTGTTGAACTTGGTCTTGAAAGTAAAATAACATTACTCAAGCTCGATTACAGACTACTAAAAGGTAAATACGACAAGCTTGTTTCTATCGAAATGATAGAAGCGGTGGGCCATGAGTACTTACCTAGCTTTTTTACCCAATGTGGTGAACTGTTAAAAGATGACGGTGCCATGCTCATACAAGCAATTACTATTGGCGATCAACGTTATAAGCATTACTTAAAAAACTCTGACTTTATCCAGCAGTATATTTTTCCAGGTGGGTGTTTGCCATCACTCAACGAAATGAGTGAACAGATTAAAAATAATACCGACATGGTAATTCATACTGTTAATGATATTGGCGCACACTATGCGCGAACATTGGCTGATTGGCGAAGCCGTTTTATAAAAAGCTGGCCTGATTTGGACCGCTCAAAATTTGATGAACGTTTTTATCGTTTATGGTTATTTTATTTTGCTTATTGCGAAGGCGCGTTTAGAGCCAGAGCTACAAGTACGGTGCATTTAATGGCACGTAAACCACGTTTTGTTAGCGATAACGATGATATTGCGCTCGGTTACTAATTTTGTTTTATTTCAAGCAGTGTGGTTTTTATCATTGCTGCTTGAAGCTGATTCGCTACTTTTTAGTGGATTGATTATTGTTTTAATGTTTTGGTTGTCAAAACAAAAAAAACAAGACACCTTACTACTGATTAAAGCACTACCTTTAGCACTATTATTAGAATTTATAGCAGTAAAGTTAGGCTTGTTAGAATTTAAAGTTTATCCCTTCCCTCTATGGCTCGTCTTTTTATGGGCTGCGTTATTACTTTCTTTAAATACTTCTATGGTTTTTTTGAGTAAATTAAAGCTTTGGCAGGCCTTTTTAGTATGCATGGCTTTTGCGCCAGCAAGTTATTGGGCTGGAGCACGCTTTGAAGTAATAAGTTTAGGTTTACCTTTATGGCAGTTTTGGCTCGTTTACGGTGCGCTTTGGTCTACTGTGTTTACTGCTATTGTTTTTATAAACCGAAAAATTAAGTTATTCATCAACCGCTGATCGCCCACAATTCCCATTTCGTAATACTACCCATTGACCCGAGGGAGCTTATTTTGAAATTTTTACTAAACGCAGTAGCTTTTTATTTGCTTACAACTTCAATTGTTTTAGCTGATACACAATTTAATAAAGTAGGCGAAGCACGAATGGAGTATTTATTTTGGGATGTATATGACGCGGTTTTATTTACCCCTTCAGGTAATTACAGCGCAGGAACGCATCCTATTAAATTTAAACTTACCTATTTACGTGACTTTGAAGCTAAAGAAATTGTAAAAGCAACAAATGAGCAGTGGCAGCATATTGGGAAAAAAGAGCTGGCAGATAAATACGACAGTAAATTATTGTCTATTTGGCCTGATATTAAACAAGGTGACTCGCTAACGTTAGTCACAAATGAGCAAGGTATGAGTACTTTTTATCATAATGATGAAAAAATTGGCGAAATAAATGAATCTCAATTTTCGAGTGATTTTTTAGCCATTTGGCTGGATGAAAAAACCTCTGAGCCGAAACTACGAAAGCAACTATTAGGGAATTAATATGAATGTATTTAACGCGTTTAAAACAGCTCTTGTGTGCTTATCTGCTTTGTTGCTTATAAGCTGTTCGGCACCAAATGTTGAGCATTATAAAAATACATCACCAAACTTTGACTTTAAAACATTTTTTAGTGGAAATTTAAAAGCCTACGGTGTTGTACAAGACTTTAAGGGGGAATTGACCCGAAAGCTTGTCGTAGATATGAATGCGACTTGGGACGGTAACCAGGGCGTTATTGAAGAAGACTTTGTTTATGACGATGGCGAAACTCAAAAGCGTATTTGGAAAATAACGTTAAATGAAGACAATAGTTTAACGGGGACGGCAGATGATGTTATAGGTACAGCAAAAGGTAAAAGTGATGGCAGCGTATTTCATTGGAATTACGATGTAGAGCTTCCATACGATGGCAGTACTTTAGAAGTAAATTTTGATGATTGGATGTACCTGGTTACACAATCGCGCTTGATAAACCGCACATCTATTGTTAAGTTTGGTGTGGAGGTCGGGGAAGTGACCTTAGTGATCGAAAAAATATAGCTTATTTACCCAGTTGCTTAACTTGCGCCAAAATTGTACTCAAATTAAGTCTTTGTTAACCCAACACGCTGTATTTTACAGAGAATTATTTAAATTTTACTCATTTTTTAAGAATTTAAGCAAAAAATGCAATTTGCTGTTGCTAACTCTTTAAAAATGCATAAAGATAGGTTTTGCGAAGGCAAAATAATAACGAATAGGAATCTAACAATGAATAAAGCTCAATTAGTTGAAAAAATTGCTACTGATGCAGAAATCTCTAAAGCCGCTGCTACTCGTGCTCTTGACGCGTTTACAGGTGCTGTAACTTCTTCTTTAAAAGAAGGTGATTCAGTAGCATTAGTTGGTTTTGGTACTTTCTCAGTAAAAGAACGTGCAGCTCGCACTGGCCGTAACCCACAAACGGGTGCTGAGATCCAAATCGCAGCGGCAACTATCCCAAGCTTTAAAGCAGGTAAAGGTCTTAAAGACCAAGTAAACCCTTAATAGGTTTAACGAATTAAATTAAAAAAAGAGCTATTTAGCTCTTTTTTTTTATGCTGATTAAAGGCACCAATCGATGCCTTTTTATTATAAGTTTACGCTTTTAAGGCTTTATCGCCTCGACCAATGCCAACAGCGCCAGAACGTACAACTTCAATAATATCGGTTTCATGGCGAAGTGTGTCTAAAAACGATTCTATTTTGTCTGTACTGCTCACTAGTTGTAGACTATAGCTTTGTCGGCCCATATCTAAAATAGCACCTTGGAACACATCAACTACTCGCGTAACTGCTGCACGAGTCGTCTCGTCTTGAGCAAATACCTTAACAAGCAATAACTCACGTTCAATGTGACTCATTTCTGTTAAATCGATAATTTTAAGCACGTCGACTAATTTGTTAACCTGCTTTGTAATTTGCTCTACAACTCTGTCATCACCCATAGTGGTAATGGTAATACGCGACAATGATTGATCGTCAGTTGTGCCAACAGTTAGGCTGTCGATGTTATATGCACGTTGTGAAAAAAGCCCAACAATACGTGATAGGGCACCTGGTTCGTTTTCTAATAAAATAGATAAAATACGACGCATTATGCTTTTACTCCTTTACGTAACCACATCTCATCAATGCCGCCTAACTTAATTTGCATTGGGTATACATGTTCTTTTTCATCAACGTTTATATCTAAAAAGACTAATCGGTCGTTAATTGACATTGCTTTATCGATAGCAGGTTGTAACTCATCTAGTGTGTTTACTTGTATGCCTACATGGCCGTAGCTTTCAACTAACTTAACAAAATCAGGTAGTGAATCCATGTAAGATGATGAATGACGTCCACCGTAAACCATGTCTTGCCATTGGCGTACCATACCTAAAGAGCGGTTATTAAGTGATACAACCTTTACCGCTAGGTTGTACTGTAAACAGGTTGATAGTTCTTGAATATTCATTTGAATAGAGCCATCACCCGTAATACACACAGACTCTTTATCAGGAAAGGCTAGCTTTACGCCCATTGCAGCAGGTAAACCAAAGCCCATGGTGCCTAGGCCGCCTGAGTTGATCCATTGTCGAGGATGCTTAAATGGATAATATTGCGCTGCAAACATTTGATGCTGACCAACGTCAGAACTTACGTAAGCATCGCCATTAGTAGCTTTATAAACCGCTTCAATTACAGCTTGTGGTTTAATTTTGTCGCCAGCAGTGTTGTAGCTTAAGCACTTTTGTTCGCGCCAGCTGATAATTTGTCGCCACCAATCTTCTTGCGCGCTGCGGTCTATTTTAATTGGGCTTTTATCAATACCCGCTTGTAGTTGTTCAAGTACGGTTGCTAAACAACCTACAACTGGTATGTGTGCTTTAATTGTTTTAGAAATTGAAGTTGGGTCAACATCAACATGAACAATTGTGGCACTAGGGCAAAACTTTTGAACATTATTAGTTACCCTGTCATCAAATCGGGCACCAAGCGCTAAAATCACATCGGCGTTAGCCATTGCTTTGTTTGCCTCAAGCGTGCCGTGCATGCCTAACATACCTACAAAGTTTGGATGCACACCTGAAATACCACCCAATCCCATTAGTGTATTTGTAATGGGGGCATTTAATGATTCAACTAAATGCGTTAATTGCTCTGATGTATTTGAAATAACAATACCACCACCAGAGTAGATAACCAGTTTTTTGGCCTCTAAAATCGCTGTTACGGCTTTGCGAATTTGTTTTGAGTGCCCTTTAGTATTAGGGCTGTACGTTCTCAGCTCGGTGGTTTTAGGAAATTCGTATTCAAACTTAATAGCAGGGTTAAGCATATCTTTTGGAAGCTCAACAACGACAGGACCTGGGCGACCAGTGCTAGCAATATAAAAAGCTTTAGCTAAGATTGTAGGGATGTCTTTAGCACTTCTACAGTTAAAACTGTGTTTAACTACAGGGCGAGAACAACCCACAATATCGGTTTCTTGGAATGCGTCGTCGCCAATCAAATTTGTAGGCACTTGGCCTGATAACACAACCATAGGAATTGAATCCATGTAGGCCGTTGCAATACCTGTAATACAGTTTGTAGCGCCAGGGCCTGAGGTTGCAAGTACAACACCAACGTCTCCAGTGGCGCGAGCATAGCCGTCAGCCATATGTGTTGCAGCTTGTTCGTGACGTACTAATATATGTTCAATGTCATCTTGTTGAAAAAGTGCATCATATAAGTCTAAAACCGAACCACCGGGATAGCCAAATATGTATTTTACCTTTAACTCTTTTAATGCCTGAACTACTAGTTCAGAACCATTATATTCTTGTTTGCTCATCCTCATTCCTCTGTGCGCTTTTTTATGCATAAAAAAACCCCCGCGTAGTGCGAGGGTTTTTAAAAAGCAGTATCACCTTTTAATACATCCCCGCTGGGCTTATAACTAAGACCAGTACGAGTACGACTAAAAGATTAATGTGTGTGTTCATAGTTTTTACTCTACTTAGCAAAACACTGCTTTTAAATTAAAGATTTTGTATAGGTTTATTTTTAAGGGTTTTAAGCCTTTATGTCAACCTTGAAAGCTGTTTTTTGCATTTTAAATTCGTTTTGTGGCTTTTTTTAATTTAAACCTGCAGAAAACCTATGTTTAATTGAGTTTACTGGCAGAAATTATGCATTTTAGATTGTAAGTTCGATTTTAGATATAAAAGAGCGTGAGAGATCATTAGCTTTAATTGCATATGTTAACTATATGTTTTTATCGCATGTTTAAATTTCTATTATTAGGTATGATTGCTACATAATTATGTTTGAGGAAAACACAGTGAAAAAAGTGACGTTAATTGCGCTTTTAACTACGCTATTAAGCCCTATGGTGGCGGCTAATAACTTAAGTCCGCATGATGTTGGTATAACTAACGAAGAGCGTATTTTATATTGGCTTAAAAAAAGAGACCAAATATCTTCAAGTGAGTTAGATAGTTCATTTAAGTTATATATGAGTAACAAAGACGTTGCCAATCACTCAATTAAAAATGGCTTTAGGCTATTTAAATCCTCTTCCAACGTTTTTTCAAATACAAATAAACAACAGGTCGCTTTTTCAACGTCGCTAGTGCCAGATCAAAGCGTTAATGATGTGAAAGTGTTAGCTATTTTAATTGATTTTCCTGATCTTAAACATGACGACAATCAACTTGTAGAGCAAGACACCGATATGTTTTACGCTGATTATTCAACTGAGCACTATCAGCAAATGCTTTTTAATACTCAAGGTTATACAGGCCCTGATGGACAAAGCTTAAAAACGGCTGCTGATTATTATAAAGCGGCTTCGGGAAATAGCTTAAACTTTAGCGGGCAGGTATATGGTTGGGTAACCGCTAATAGCAATTCAAAAATATATGGTGAGCGCCAAGGCAGTACACGGGATATAAATGCGCCCGCTTTAATTAAAGAGGCTGTGGAGAAAGCAGTTGCAAAGTTTAATATTAATTTAGCGGATTATGACTTAACTGATTTAGATGATATTGATGGCGACGGTATCCTTAATGAACCTAATGGTATTATTGACCATGTAATGGTATTTCATTCAAGTATTGGCGAAGAAGCGGGTGGCGGTTACCTAAGCACCGATGCTATTTGGTCGCACCGCTACTATGTATTTGATGAAAATAGCGGGCCGAGCGAGATTGCAGGCAGCAACATTAAGCTCTTTGGTTATACCATTAACCCTATTGATGCCGGGATTGGTGTGGTTGTGCATGAATTTGGGCATGATTTAGGATTATTAGATGAATACGACTTACAATCTAACACGGTAGGTGAGCCTGTCGCGTCTTGGTCAGTTATGTCGACAGGAAGTTGGGCTGGTTCGCCAAGAGGCTCAGAGCCAGTTATGTTTAGCCCTTATGCGCTTGAATATTTACAAAAGCGGTACCAGGGTAACTGGGTTAACCAGCTTACGCTTGATATGGATGAGATAGAGGCTAACTCACAGCAAACATTAATTAATACTGCGAGTACTTCACAACAGCAAAATCAAATAAAAATATCACTACCACCAAGGCTCGAAAAATTTAGGGCTCCAGTAGAAGGTGATTTTCAATACTATTCAAATACGGGCGACAATATTAGCAACAGCTTAGCTAATACAATAGCGCTACCAAGCACAACTGAGACACTTACTTTAAGCTTTATTGCTTATTACAGTATTGAGCGCGATTACGATTTAGTTCAAGTAAAAGTAGATGGCGAGCCAATCGCGAGTAATTATACGCAAGCGCTTAATCCATACTACGGTGATATTGGTCCGTATATCTCAGGTGATTCATTTCTTAATAGTGATGCTAAGCAACCTAACGGCTATTTGACCCATAAGTTTGATTTATCAGCTTATGCTGGGCAAACAATTGATTTAAAAATTGAATACATAACAGATGCGAACACACATTATTATGGTTTTGTTGTTGATGATATGCGCATTGAGCAAAGTGATACTTTAATTTGGCAAAATAATGCACAAGATCAAGTTAACACTGTGTTTAATGGCTTTGAAAAAGTTGGTAGTTACACATATGCATCGCCATCACATTACTATTTACAACTGCGTTCATACACAGGCGTTGACAGTAGTTTGCAAGCAGAGCAGTACTCACCGGGGTTATTATTGTGGTACAGCAATGAATCTCAAGCAGATAATAATACTACCGAGCATCCAGGCAGTGGTTTTGCATTAGTGGTAGATGCCGATCAGCGATCAATAAATAAAGGTAGTACGCAAACTCCGGCAGCTTCAGCAATTCAAATACGTGATGCTGCTTTTAGCCTATATCAACAAAGGGCAGGGTTAGGTGATGATGATTTATCAGCTATCACCGGGTTTACTGATAAAACCGATTATAGCTTTGCAGCGCAAAAACCATCGGGTGTTGTGCTTCCACAGGTTGGTTTTGGGTTTAGTATTATAGGCCAGTCAGCAGACAGTGAAGATATAGAGGTAGAGCTTACTTACGATGTTACTAAGGGAATTAATTTTACTAAAAACGGTTTAACCGTTAATTTTAGTGTAGAAGGTTTTGCACTTACTCCAGCGGACAAATTTACGTGGAGTTTTGACGACGGGAGCTCCAGCACAGAGTTAACGCCTACTCATGAATACCAAGACTATGGCACTTATAACGTTGAGTTTATGGCAGATAATGGTACTTCACAGCAAGTAGCTGTAGCACAAGTTACATTAGTTGAACCATTAACTGTAAGTGAAATTGAATATGAAATAAACCAAGGAACTTTAACAGCTGAGGCATCGCTTACAGGTGGAGTCGCACCGTATACTTATAATTGGCAGCTAGGAGATGGAAGTACTTTAGCGACTCAATCACTTACGTATAATTATTTGTACTCTGGTGATTACCAAGTAACGCTTACAGTGACCGATAACGAAGGCACGGAGCAAACTAAAGCGATTGATGTAACTGCTAATGTTCCGCTTAGCATAAACGCAAACGCTACAGTTAGTGATTTAAGCGCACAATTTAATGCCCAAGTAACCGGCGGCTTTAATAGTTACACTTACAGTTGGGATTTTGGTGATGGCAGTGCGTTATCAAATTTACAAAACCCAAGGCATACTTATCAAGCTGACGGGACTTATAACGTAACGTTGAATGTTACTGATACTCAAACCAATGATACTTTTACTCAAGAGTTATCTGCTACTGTACAAAAACAACAAAGTAGTTCGGGTTCAAGTGGCGGATCACTGGCGGGTTTATTAGGATTACTACTGTTAAGTTTATTTAGGTTTAATACTAACTTGCATAAATACATTAGGTAGTAAACGCAGTTAGCAAACATAAAAAAGCCCGCTAAATTAGCGGGCTATTTAAATCAATAACAAATATTAATTATAAACGGTCAATTACTGATTGAGTGAAATCAGTTGTACCGTGGCTGCCACCTAAATCGCGAGTTGTACGGTCGCCTGATTTAATTACATCAGCAACAGCACTACGAATACGCTCTGCAGTATCGCCCATATTTAAATGCTCAAGCATTTGAATAGATGCTAAAATTACAGATGTTGGGTTAGCTAGGTTTTTGCCAGCAATATCTGGTGCACTACCATGTACAGCTTCAAAAATTGCTGCATCTTCACCAATGTTAGCACCAGGTGCCATACCTAAACCGCCAACTAAACCAGCACAAAGGTCAGATAAAATATCACCAAATAAGTTAGTCGTAACAATTACGTCAAACTCTTCAGGTGTCATTACCAGCTTCATACATGTTGCATCAACAATCATTTCATTTGATTCAATTTGTGGGTAACGCTCAGCTACTTCACGTGCTACTTTTAAAAACAAACCAGATGTTGATTTTAAAATGTTAGCTTTATGAACTGCAGTTACTTTTTTACGACCTTCGCGTACCGCTAGCTCGTATGCAAAAGTTACGATTTTTTCTGCGCCTTCACGCGTAATTATCGATTTTGCTTCTGCTTCATTACCGTCTTCACTTACTACTTGGCCAGCACCTGAGTACATACCTTGCGTATTTTCACGAATAGTAATGATATCAATATCGTCGTAACGTGCTTTAGTACCAACAAATGATTTAACTGGACGTACGTTAGCGTATAAACCAAATTGCTTACGAAGTGTTACGTTAATAGATGTAAAACCTTCACCTACAGGCGTAGTTAATGGGCCTTTAAGAGTGATTTTGTTTTTAGCAATTGTATCAACTGTTTCTTGCGGTAATAACTCACCTGTTTTTTCAAGTGCAGCTAGGCCAGCATCAACAAATTCATAATCAAAGTCGCAACCTGCGGCTTTTAATATTTCAAGTGCTGAGTCGATAATGCTCGGACCGATGCCGTCGCCTTTGATCACTGTGATGGTTTGTTTGGCCATTGACTTTTCCTTTAAAGAGTTTGATTTGCACATAAATTATTACTCTGAGAGAGTAACCGCTTGTTAGAACATTTATGTGAACGTGCTTGAAAATTTAAGGGCGCATTTATACCAATTTATCACCCATTTTGCTAGTTTATACAAAAAATACTGGGTATACACGAAAGTTATAATGGGTATAAAGACATAAAATAGCTTCTAATAAACTAAATACTATTAAACAACTCAAGAGATTCTAATTGTTGATAAAAATCAGCTTGGTTATGCCACTTGAGTATTTTTAGCTGTTCATTTAACGTTTGCTGCTGCCACGGAGTTAGCGAAAGTTCTGGTTTAAACACATTTTGAGCAACAATCTTAAGTGTGATCCAAAGTTTATGGGCCTCAGTTAAGTGCTTCTTAGGTGTTTGCTCTGCTTCTAAGAGTGCTGCAGTCCATGGGTTGTCACTCAATAAATGAGTAAGCTGTTGTGTTAGTTGTTCGGTGTTAATTGAACTTACCCCAAAAAATGAGCAAATAGGGGCACTCAATGTTTTATTTGGTGTGTCGTCAACCAGCGTTTTACGAGAAAGCTGTTTACTGCATTGCGTTAATAAAAAATGGGCGTAAGCGTATAAAGGTAAAGTAATGTGCTCAAACTGGTCATGGTCATTTTTACTAACCAATAAAGCCATTATTTTTACTAATCCATTTAATCTGTTAGTCACGTAGGCTTGCAATGGATGTGGGGTAACATTAACTAATTGTTCAAAAACAACCCGTTGAATTATTGCAGGTGCATTATAATAACCGACCATCGATAAACTATGTTTTAAGTCTTTTGCGGGCTGGTGTTCTTTATTATATGGTTTTACAGCCTCGCATAAATTAGCAATTACGAGAGGGTGATGCGCCATCAGCAGGCTTAATCCTTTATAGCTGTATTCGTGCTGTAACTTAATATTACTTATTAGCTCAAGTAAAGATTGTGCCTTATCAACCTCATGCTCACTTTGTGGTTTTACATGTTCACTGTTAAATACTTTGAAGCTAATGGTTTTATCAGTGCAATGCCATTGTCTTGGATTATCGTTAAGCGTTGCTTTTACTCTGTACCAGGTTAATTTATTAGGATTTTCTGTACTAATTAAAACATGCCGTTGTTGTGCATCAGTTGCTAAATAAATCATGGTTTGCTCAGCGTATAAAACGCGGCTTCCCGGTAATAATGGCCCTAAATGCGCTATTAGTGATTTAATTAATTGCAGTGCGAACAAGTTAGGTGTACGAATGTACAAATCGGTAAGTGCTTTATATAAGCTAATATGTTTATTAGCCGTATTGCTCGTAATGTTCATGCTAATAATATTTGCTAGAGCAATCAGCGTTATGCCCCCATCGTAAAGCATTATTTTAGGAGCACTTACCAATGCTTGTTTATACTTATTTAATTTAGCTAGTAACTGCGTAACAGGTTTGGCTGAATCGCCACTAGCTAACATTACTTTTGCTGCTAACTGATGACGCATTTTCCAAATTTTTTTATCAGAATCTTGAAAAGGTGTTTGCTCGCAAAGCTTGTTTAATTGCGCTCCAACACATAAATGTTCAATGAGAGTAGCGGCTATGTATAGCTCACTTAAGGCACTATTATAATTTTGAGACTTACACAGTGCGGCAGTTATGACGCTCTGACTAACAACTAAATTTGTTGCATAAGAATAACTTGGATTATAAAGCGTTAATCGGGATTGTAATGCGAGTGGCTGTTTGCTGTAGAGCACTCTATATTGCTCAGCTAGCTTACTTGCCATTGGATATAGAGCTGTCCATTTTTGTTTATTGTTATAATAACTTAAAAACAGCTGCGTATTATTAAGCAGCTGCTCTAAGGTAGTTGAAACAGCTTCATCCATTAAACCTTCACCTAATTTTGTTCTTGGTATTTATTGTATGCACTCGGGCCCCATAAAAACAGCTGCCCATTTTTAAATAATAGGCCAGTACATTCATCCATAGTGGTAATACCGTCAGATGTTTTATGTTGTGTACGATAAAAAACTATCTGAAATACTTGTTCACCATCTCGTTTGGCATAAGTAAGATCGGGGCTGCCTAAGTAATCAAGAACACTATTTAGTGTTGTTGGCTTCTCAAGTGATAGTTTTTCGATGTAACGTTTATTGAAAGCCTCTCGGTCTTGCCAAATCATAGCTTGAGGATCGTCTTTATAAAAGGTAATCACCAATGCAGCTATCAGTGCATATAGCCCTAAACCTAAAATTAAATATCGGATAAATTTTTTCAATATGGCTTACTCTGACTCCGGTAACTAATATCAGTATACGTTTTGTAATGTTTTGAGGCTATTAACTTGCGACTAATTAAGTCTTAACTGCTTTAAACTAAAACCTAAATTTATATCGGTGCGTAAACTAACCAAGTGCTTTGAAATTACGTACATATCCATATTAGCAGCTAACTTTGCTTTAATACTCGGGCTTAGAGACTCATCTTCGGCTGCTTGTTCAATTGAGTTATAGTTATTAACTATTTGCTGCGCAGATTTAGTACCTATTCCTTTAACTCCCGGAATATCATTAGTTTTATCGCCCGCTAATGCCCAAAAATCAACGAGTTTATTTTGCTCAACACCAAAACGCTCTTTTATACTTGTCTCATCTAGATAGAGCTTTTTAAAGTAATCGTAAACTGTAATGTAAGGGCCAATATAAGGTAAAAAGCCTTTATCAGTAGAAACAACAGTGCTCGTTATTTGATTATTTGATGCCTTAAAGGCAAGCGTTGCAATAATATCATCAGCTTCATCGTTAATAGGCTCAAATACTACAATACCTGTTTCTTCAATTGCGGCTTTAAAATGCAATAGAGCATCTTTTAATACTTGGGGCATTGGCGCGCGTGAATGTTTGTAGTCTTTATAAAAATGATAACGCCAGCTTTTGTCACCATCGAACACAGCAATGGCATGGGTTGCATTACTCGTATCTAAAAGCTTTTTACAGGCGTGGGCTACACGTGCACAGCACGTTTGTATCATTTGCTCGTCGCTATGATGTTTTTGATTTGCGTCAACGGCGTAAATGCGCCTAATTAAATTAAGCGCATCAATAAGAAGTAAATGGGGTTTCAAACTATAAAACTCATGCTTTTATTTTGTAACATGGAACATATTTACTACCAGGGAGCTTCATGCGACCTTGAAGAACAAATGCCTGTAATAATTTATCCATATTTGTCATAAGGGCAGGTTCGCCACTTAAAATGTATGGACCGTTTAGTTTAATGGCTCTAACGCCTTCGTCTTTTACATTACCAGCAACAATACCAGAGAAAGCTCTACGCAAATTAGCCGCGAGTAGCTGTTTAGGCTGATCAAGGTGTAAATCTAGACTTGCCATATTTTCATGTGTTGGTGCAAAAGGTTGTTGAAAGTCGTTATCTATTTTTAATGTCCAGTTAAAGTAGTAGGCATCACCTTCACTTTTACGGTAATCACGAACATTAGCCATCGATGACTTTAGTTTTTGACCGACTAATTCAGGATTATCAATAATTACTTCAAACTTATCCAAGGCTTCCTTACCAAGTGTCATTTCAACGAACTCGCATAGCTCTTTAAAGTACGCCTCGCTTTGTTTGGGGCCAGTTAAAATAACAGGTAAACATTGCTTAGTATTACCTGGGTGCAACAATATGCCTAATAAATATAACAACTCTTCAGCAGTACCTGCGCCACCAGGAAAAATGATAATTGCGTGAGCTGTTCTAATAAAAGCTTCAAGGCGTTTTTCAATATCAGGTAAAATAACGAGTTCGTTTACAATAGGATTTGGTGGCTCGGCAGCAATAATGCTTGGCTCTGTTAAACCTAAGTAGCGATTATCGGTGTTACGTTGCTTTGCGTGGCCAATAGTTGCGCCTTTCATTGGGCCTTTCATGGCACCAGGACCACAACCGGTACAAATATTTAATCCACGTAAACCAAGTTCGTAACCTACTTGTTTTGTGTACTTATATTCAACCTCGTTTATTGAATGTCCGCCCCAGCAAACAACCATGTTAGGCTCGCTTTTAACACGCAGTGCACCTGCATTTCTGAGCATATCGAACACCATATGGGTTATGGCTTTTTGCTCTTTTAAATCTTTTTCGTATTTTTGACAAATAAACAAAATATCACGAATAACAGAAAATATATGTTCGTGAATACCTGTAATTATTTCGCCATCAACAAATGCGGTTTCGGGTGGGTTTTCAAGCTCAATTTTAATACCTCGTTCGCGGCTTACTAAACGAATATCAAAATCTTTGTATTTGTCGTATATATCGTTACTGTCGTCGGTATGGCTACCTACATTGAGGACTGCAAGTACGCAGTTTCTAAATAATTTATAACGCTCACTAGCAGACGATTGCTCTAATAAATCAACTTCTAATTGCGACAGTAAATCTAAAACCCCAGTTGGGTTTAACTGTATTAACATAGACGTGCTCCTACTACTAAATCGTAAAACTACTTGTCATAAAAGTTATAATAGCTATGACATTATTTACTGGTACAAAGTCTATCTCGCCCTGAATTTTTGGCTTCGTAAAGTGCATCATCAGCTCTATCAAATGCCTTTAATAGGGTATCGCCTTTTTTAAATTGAGTTGCACCTACCGAAATAGTGATCTCAATTTGTTTTTCTCTAAATTTAAAAGGTATATTTTTAATTACCTTTCTTACTTTATCCAGGGGTAATGTTGCGTTTTCTAGCGACACACCTGGCATTAATAGTACAAATTCTTCACCGCCATAACGCGCTATAAAATCAGACTTTCTTACCGATTTTTGCAACGCTTTTGATATAACTTGTAAGGTAATATCACCTGCGGTGTGGCCAAATCTATCATTGATAGATTTAAAGTGGTCAACATCAATAACTGCAAGCGTAACATCTGATGGCTGCACATTAAACAAATGCATTTCGTGATTGTAACGTTCGTCAAATGCAGCCCGGTTAGGCAGTTTTGTAAGCCCATCTAGTAAGCTTTTAAAGCGCTGTTCATTTAAGCGTTTTTTATACGTTGTTAACTTATCTTCTAAAGTAACAATTCGAGTATTTATTTCATTAAAACTAGCGCTAAGCATTTCTCTGTCTTTTCGTTCTAACTTTTCTTTTGCTATAAAATCTTCGCTTATTGATTTTAATTCGTTATCTACGAGTTCTTTTAAAGATGAGATTGATGTAGCTTTTTGCGTTTGCTCATTAAGATTTTTTATTTTTAGTTCAATGCTTTTATTAAGTGAGTCAAACTCAACTTCCATAGACTCAGAGTGCTTGCTAGTTGAGATAATAGAGTTATGAAGATCTTCGAGGGTTTGATTTAATGAAACTAAAAAGCTTTGCGCGGATTTACGCTCTTTACTTATATTTTTTACCACTACATCAATAATACTAATTGCAACATCGAGTAATGAATCGATTGAGTCACTTTCTGTAATATTATTTTTTATATTATTAATTTGTAGCGTAGCTTCTTCTTCAAGTATAAGTTCATTAGCGAGCTCAAGCAGTTTTTTTGCACGCGCCTGTTTTACAGGGCGCTGCTGATCAACTTGAGGGTCTTGTTTGGTAAGCAACGCTTCATGATAAAAGCTAATAAGTTGATCAAGTAGCGGAATGTAACCATGAGTTGAATGAACGTTATTAATCTCGTGATCGAGTAAATTTCTTAGAGTCCTACGGGTATCGTCAGGTAAACCTTTGGTTTTTTGTAATTGTTTACCGGCACTTTGCACACTGTTGAATAAATTACGTTGCTGGGCTTGTTGAATCGATTCTTGGTTTTTAAGTAGGACTAAAGTTTCATTAATAAGGGGAGCAAGGTTTTCAAAACTCATGCCTTTATTAAGCGCACTTCTAAATTTGGCGAGGCGATTATCTAACTCGATATCTAGTCCTTTACAGCTCAACGATAGTTTAGCTGTAAAGTCACATAGAACATCTACTTGATGTTTACGAGCGCTCTCAACAGCCATACGCGCATCAATTGCTTGTTTTAGCTTTTTATCTGTTGCGTTAGATCTTTGTGACACCTAAGCATACCGCCATCAAATTAATTTCATTATCTTCAGTTTACAACAAATTTTTATTATGTGTAGTTATCTAGTAAAAAACTTAGAAATTTTAATAAGCTACTACTTATAAACTCGTATATAGGGTCATTTATCGTATTTAATTCACTTTTAAATAGGGGCTTGTTAGTCTTGTAAGCAATTAAGTTTCCACTAAGAGTCTCTATGAAAAAGTTATTAGCCCTTTCAATTTTAGCTGCATGTTCAGCGCCTGTATTTGCCGATGTAAATTATTCTTTAGAAATTTCGCAGCCACAGCATCATTTAGGTGATGTAAGTGTTGAATTTCCAAAAACAGCGCAAGCACACCTTGATATAAAACTTCCTGCGTGGCGCACGGGTCGCTACGAAATGTTAAACCTTGCAAATGGCATTCGCTACTTCAAAGCCAAAGATGAAGATGGCAAAGAACTAAAATGGGAAAAAATAGATCACAGTACATGGCGTGTACATCTTAATGAACCTACAGAAGTTAATGTTGACTACCAAGTGTATGCAAATGAGCTTGGTAAACGTGCTCGCCACATTGACGACAGCCACGCATTTATAGATGCATCAGGCTTTTTTATGTTCAGTGACTCGTTTCGACAAGAGCCTGTAACCGTTAATTTAGACGTACCTAAAAAGTGGCGTTCTGTATCGGGTATGGACAATTTAAAAGGCAAAAACTCATTTAAAGCTGCCGATTACGACGTACTTGTTGATTCACCAATCGAAACGGGTATTAACCAACTACACACATTTGAAGTAGAAGGGCGTGAATACGACTTAGTTGTTTGGGGCGATGGTAACTACGATGTAGATCTAATGCTTACAGATCTTAAAAAATTAGTTGCCACGGGTAATGTAATTTGGGATGACTACCCGTATGAACGTTATGTATTTATGGTGCATGCAACATCAGGTGCTGGTGGTGCAACAGAGCATCTAAACTCAACAATTATTCAACGTCCACGTGACCGATTTGGTAGTCGCGAAGATTACTTAGGTTTTATTAGCACAGCCGCACACGAATTTATTCATACATGGAATGTAAAAGCATATCGCCCTCAAGGTTTAGTGCCATACGATTACACTAATATGAATTACTCTAAACTGCTTTGGATTGCAGAGGGTTCAACAAGTTATTTTGAAGATCATTTATTAGTGCGCTCAGGCATTCAAACAACAGATGAATTTTTTAAAGTGATGAGTAAAACAATTAATCGTCATTTGCAAACACCGGGCCGTGAAGTACAAAGCGCAAGCGAAACAAGCTTTGATAAATGGATTAATCAAGGTGGCGATCACGCACGTAACTACAGCACCAATATTTACTCAGAAGGTTCGTTACTTTCACTTGCCTTAGATATCGACTTGCTAGAAAAAAGCCAAGGTAAAATAAGCTACCGCGACGTACACAAAGCACTTTATAACAATCATAAAATGCCCGCTGGATTTACAGATACAGATGTACTTAATATCTTAAAAGATTTAACAGGACGTGATTATTCAAGCTGGTGGCAAGAAAATGTAGAGTCGCCTGCAAGTATTAACTTTGACGATTTACTTACTAAAGTAGGTTTAAAGTTTGAGCGTCCTGAAAAAGCAAAAGCACTTGCAAGTATTGATGCTACCGCCAAAAATACAGGTGAATTACTGACGTTAAGTTATGTACGCCGTGGTGGCAGTGCGTGGAAAGCGGGTTTAACTACCGATGATAAAATTGTCGCTATAAACAAACATCACGTAGGTAAAGATTTAAAAACTAGCCTAGAAACGTTTAAGGCAGGCGATAAAGTAACCGTTGACTATCTTCGTCGCGATGCACTTGAAAGCTTAACATTAGTATTATCAGAAGATTTCGATAAGCCTAAAAAAGTAGTTGCTAATAAAGAGGCAACGCCACAGCAAAAAGCACTATTCAAAGCATGGATTGGCGTGGAACATCCAAATGATGTGACAAAAAAATAAATTCAGTTTTTATAGCGTTTGAATATAGTTAACGATTATTAAAAAAGAGCTTCGGCTCTTTTTTTGTTTTGCATAATGACGTATAAAATGTACATGGAGATTTAATATTAAAATTAAATTTAATTATTATTTAGTATTTTCCTATTATTAAATAAAATTATTTATGGATATAGCCTTAAAATGAAATTAGATAACCCGACTTCAAACTTAACCCATCAATTTGTAATTAACGACTATTTGCATCAGTTATTTGATGCGGTAAATGTTATTTCTGTTCAAGGTTATGACAATGAGCGTCGTGTTATTTATTGGAATGAAGGCAGTGAGCGACTTTATGGATATACCAAAGAAGAAGCCATAGGACAAAAAATAGAAGACCTTATAATTCCAGAGCCAATGTGTGAGTTAGTTATTAATGCGCATAGTGACTGGGTAGAAAAAGACATAGAAATTCCAGCATCTGAAATTATTTTACAAGACAAGAATGGAAATGATGTATCCGTTTTTTCTAGCCATGTTATGTTTACAAATCAATATAATACAAAGCAAATGTACTGTATTGATATTGATTTATCTGAGGTTAAAAAGGCACAAGCAGAGGCGTCATTTAATGAGCATATGCTAAAAACTATTTTTGGGGCAATTCCTGACTTATTTTTCTTGATGGAAAGTGATGGAACTATTATTGAGTATCATGCCAGTAATGAGACCGACCTTTATACCAAGCCAAAGCTGTTTATTGGTAAAAAAATGGGGGATGTACTCCCTCGCGATGTAGCCAAAAAATTTGAAACTTATATCAGCCTCGTATTAGAAAAAGAGCAGATGATGAGCTTTACTTACGAGTTGACCTTGCCCCATGGGCTCGTTTATTTTGAAGCAAGAATAAATAAAATAACAGAACATAACCAGTTAATGGTTATTATTCGAGATATTACAGAACAGCATAAATCAGATGAACTAATTAGACATCAAGCGTATTACGATAGTTTAACTTCGCTTCCAAATCGTTTTTTAGCACTAGATCGTTTGTCGCAATTACTTATTGAAGCAAAAAGAAATAACGAAAAAGCTGCGGTACTGTTTTTAGATTTAGATGATTTTAAAAAAATAAATGATTCTTTAGGCCATGAAACAGGAGACAAACTTTTAATTGAATCAGCGCAAAGGCTACAAGATGCACTACGAAAAGAAGACACGGTAGGGCGCCTAGGTGGAGATGAGTTTATTGTATTATTACGAGGTATAACTGATCATCATGCTGCGCTAAAAATCACTGAAAAACTGCTCAACAATTTTAGGGCCCCTTTTAAAATTGAAGGCCGAGAACACATACTAACAGCAAGTATTGGTGTAGCCATATACCCAGAAAATGGTACAACCGTTGCTGATTTATTAAGAAACGCTGACACTGCAATGTATCAAGCAAAATCATATGGTCGTAATATTTATTCATTTTTTACTAAAAAGATGAATGTAATTATTCAGCGCCGACTCGTAATAGAAGAGCAGATGCGTGGCGCCCTTGAGCGTGACGAATTTGAGTTATACTACCAGCCCCAATTTGACGCCAAAAATAAACACATCATTGGTGCAGAAGCGTTATTACGTTGGCATAACCCTGTGCTAGGTAATGTAACACCCGATGAGTTTATACCTATTGCCGAAAATACAGGGTTAATTGTACCCATTGGCAAGTTTGTAATTAGCCAAGCATTAGATTTTTTAAACACATGGCAAAGTACTTGTAAACGAAAACAGCAATACACTATTGCCGTTAACTTATCACCTCGTCAATTTAGAGACGTGGGATTACTCAGCTTTATTCAAAACTCACTAAGTGAAGCAAACGTAAATCCCGAACATTTAGAGCTTGAAATAACTGAGGGAGTGCTGATGAGTTGCCACACTAATGTTGTTGATATATTGACTGAAATAACAGCACTAGGCATTAACTTATCAATGGATGACTTTGGTACAGGTTATTCATCGTTAAGTTATTTGAGAGAATACCCTTTTAATGTACTCAAAATAGATAGAAGTTTTATTGACGGTATTGTACTAAACAATGAAGACCGTAATCTCGTAAAGGCAATTATTGCCATGTCGCACAGCTTAGGACTGACAGTGGTAGCCGAAGGTGTAGAAACAAAAGAGCAGCTTACTTTATTGAACAAATTAGGCTGTGATTTTATGCAAGGTTTTTACTTTAGTAAACCAATACCAGCAAAACAGTTTCATGATTTTTCGATGAATTTTGATAAAAAGTAAGATTAAACACTTGATTGTAACAAATCATTGCACGGCTATTGACCTCATTAGCTACTGACGAGTAACCTGTTATAGAAACAAATAAAAAGGATTCTATAATGCGTTTAAAACCTCTTGTAGCTACATTAGCAGCCACATTTTCCTTATCACTTGCGAGTAGCGCCATAGCCGACGAAGGCATGTGGCAACCACACCAACTTCCAGAGTTAGAATCAATTTTAAAAGCCAAAGGGCTTGAAATTGATGTTGAATCTATTTCTAAATTAACCGAATTCCCAATGAATGCGGTAATTAGCCTAGGTGGCTGTACAGCATCGTTTGTATCGCCTAAGGGTTTAGTTGTGTCAAACCATCACTGTGTTTATGGCTCGGTGCAATACAATTCAACACCTGAAAACAACATATTAGAAAATGGCTTTTTAGCTAAAAGCCCTGCTGAGGACTTACCAGCAGCGCCGGGTTCACGCGTATACGTCACAGAAACAGTTACTAATGTGACTGACAAAGTTAGTAAAGGTATTAAAGAACTAAGCGGTAAAGCACGCTACGACGCAATAGTAAAAAACGAAAAAGCGCTAGTAGCCCAGTGTGAAGCCGACGAAAGCTACCGTTGTAATGTGTACTCGTTTCATGGTGGTTTAGAGTTTTACCTAATTAAGTCACTTGAAATTAAAGACGTACGTTTATCTTACGCACCAGCTATGGGCGTAGGTAAATACGGTGGCGATATAGATAACTGGATGTGGCCGCGCCACACAGGCGACTTTGGTTTTTACCGAGCTTATGTAGGCAAAGATGGAAAACCAGCTGAGTACAGCGAAGACAACGTACCTTACGTACCTGACTCTTACCTAAAAGTAAGTGCCAAAGGCGTGCAAGAAGGCGACTTCGTAATGGTTACAGGCTACCCAGGGCGAACTAACCGCTACCGTATAGCAACAGAGGTAGATAACGTATTTAACGACAGCTACCCTAAAGCACGCGTTCATAACTCAAAATACGTGTCGCTTATTGAAGAAAACTCAGAAGACGGCAGTAAAGCGCGTATTGCTTACGAAAGTACTATTGCAGGTTACAACAACTATATTAAAAACTATGGTTCGATGATCGAAAGCTTTAAAAAAGGCACTATGCTTGAGCGCAAAAAACAGTTTGAGCAAGACCTAACACAATGGATCAATAGTGACAATGAGCGTAAAGAGCAATACGGAAGCGTATTAGGTGAGCTATCTGAGCTAATTGCGCAATCACAAGAGCACAGTGAACGCGACCGAATGTTAGGTTATGTACATCGCTCACAAATGATCAGCACAGCACGACGTTTATACCGCCTAGCTTACGAAAAACAGAAGCCAAATAGCGAACGTGAATCTGGTTATCAAGAACGTGACTTACCTCGCATTAAAGCAGGGCTTGAGCGCATGACGCGCCGTTATGATAGCAAAGTAGATAAAGCTATTTTACTGCACTTTTTAGAGCTGTATGCAGCACTTCCTAAAGAAGAGCGTTTTAGCGAGGTTGATGACGTATTTAAAGTACAAAATGGGTTTGATAAAGCAACCCAAAGCGCGTTACTTGATAGCATGTATGAACAGTCAAGACTTGATAATGCCACTGTTCGCAATTCATTATTTGAGCAATCGTTTAGCCAGCTAAATCAGAGCCAAGACCCATTTGTGCAGTACGCTAAAGCAATATTTAAAGTAATGAAAGCAGAGGAAGATAAATCAAAAGCACTTGCAGGTAAATTACAAGCAGCTCGCCCAGAGCTAATGAGCGCAATCATTGCGTTTAACAAAGCTCAAAACAAACCTGTATACGCCGATGCCAACAGCACACTACGAGTAACCTATGGCACCGTAGGCGGCTACTCACCTCAAGACGGCTTGGTAGCAACACCTTTTACCTCGCTTGAAGGGTTACTAGCTAAAAACACCGATGTTGACCCATTTAATGCACCTAAAAAGTTACAAGAGCAAATTAAAGCCAAGCTTTACGGTGATTACACGGGCGGCATGAATACAGTACCTGTTAACTTTTTATCAAATGTAGACACTACCGGTGGTAACTCAGGTTCGCCAACACTTAACGGTAAAGCAGAGCTTGTAGGCTTACTGTTCGACGGTGTTTACGAAAGTATCATTGGTGACTGGGATTACAACCCTGAGCTTAATCGCTCAATTCATGTTGATTCACGCTACATGCTGTGGGTAATGGATAAAGTAGATAATGCACAAAATTTATTAGACGAAATGACAATCGTAAAATAGGTAATTAGTGAGATAAGAGAAGGGCGCTTACCGTAATGGAAGCGCCTTTTTTATTAATCATAATGGGTTACGGTTTGTATACGTCAGTAGCATAACTTAGTTTTGCTAAGCACGCTTCTCTTCATCGCGAAGTGTTAAAACTTCGAAGCCCGTTTCTGTTACTAGAACGGTATGTTCCCACTGAGCAGAAAGTTTCTTGTCTTTTGTTACGACTGTCCATCCATCTTTTTTAGTTTTTACCTTCTTGGAACCTTGGTTGATCATAGGCTCTATAGTAAAGGTCATACCTGCTTCAAGCACTAACCCTGTATGAGGTTTACCATAATGCAAAACTTGCGGCTCTTCATGCATTTCTTTACCAATACCATGACCGCAATATTCACGTACTACACTATAACCAGAAGATTCAGCGTGCTTTTGAATAGCATAGCCAATATCACCAAGCGTTACTTTTGGCTTTACCACCTTAATACCTTCCCACATAGCATCATAAGTCGTTTTAACCAATCGTTTGGCTTCTGAGCTTGTCGCTGCAAAAGTATACATTTTACTTGAATCACTGATATAACCATTTTTCTCTAAGGTAATATCAATATTTAAAATATCTTTGTTTTTTAATTTATAAATATTATTGGGTACACCATGGCACACTACGTCATTAACAGATGAGTTCAATGAATACCGATAGCCATATTGGCCTTTACTGGCAGGACGAGCATGTAACACATTGGTAATATAGCTTTCTACTTTAGTGTCTATATCTAACGTAGTTATGCCCTCGCAAATAAAATCATCAAGCATTTTAAATACCTGAGCTAAAAGCTTTCCTGATTCTCTCATGAGCTCAATTTCTGCATCAGTCTTTATTGTTGCTTTACTCATGCAAAAGATCCTGAATAGTAAGCTTTTCTTTTATAAGTTGTTTTTTAATTATTTCATGGTAAGTAAGTGTTGGATTTAACTCAGCAAGCATGCCTATTTTAATCCAAAACTCTGCTTGTGAATTGATAGATCTGGACATGATATTACTCGATTTTCTAATTTCTTCATGCAGCCCGTCTGATATTTTTACTATTCCCATTATATATACCGTATATGATTTATATGCAAATCGTATACATTGAGGGTTCTTATGTCAACATAGACGTTTTACAGTATGTTTTTGCTCACTACCCTTTGTGTTTATATTTAATTATACGGCTAGCACTTTTAAACTGTATTTTTCGGTTAATGAATTTAATGATTATAGTATGGCTGTAGGCAGGAGTTTACTTCGCTCAAATAATGACTGTTAACTTTTTATCAAATGTAGGCACTATCGGTGATAACTCAGGTTCGCCAACACTTAATGGTAAAGCAGAGCTTGTAGGCTTACTGTTTGACGGTGTTTACGAAAGTATTATTGGTGACTGGGATTACAACCCTGAGCTTAATCGCTTAATCCACGTTGATTCACGCTACATGCTGTGGGTAATGGATAAAGTAGATAATGCACAAAACTTATTAGACGAAATGACAATCGTAAAATAAGTAATCGGTGAGATAAGAGAAGGGCGCTTACCGTAAAGGAAGCGCCTTTTTTGTTGGAATTAACCTATTCCTTAATTTTCATTCTTGCGTAAGCGCGAGTTTAGTTCGCGCAGTAAAGCAAAAAACCAAAATAATTTAGATGGGTGTCATACTAATTTCGCGAATAAAGTCAAATAAGCAAAGATCTATATTGAAATCGTCTTTTCTATTAATTTAAGCAAATTTAATTATCTGATGTTTCATTTGCTTTATTATCTCTAATCACTACTTTTTTTCTATGAATTTTATCAATCATAAAATGCATTCCCAGAACTGTGGTATACATAATGTTTGAGACAGCAAAAATATATAAACCAACAAGTAATATTTTAAGAAAGGGGGATGACAAGGATACTAAATGAAATAAGCTTTGGCTTGCTAATTGGGCAAATCCGCCGATAAAATATAAACATATACTACAAAAAGCTAAGTAACCAAAAAGATAAGTTAAAAATTGCCTTCTAGTAAGTTCTACACCATTTAGAGTTGGAGGAGTACCATCCATAATATCATCCATACCCTCCTTATTAAACGTGGCTATAGCAGCCATCGATGCTATATAAAATCCCGCTAATATTTGTAGTAACCCATTAACTAGCGAAACTAATCCTTCTTTACCAAGTAATTTGATGGGCTCTGAAAGACAATAAATTATAAAGAAAAAAAGCAGCGTAGTTCCGAGAGGTAAAATAAAATCAAACCAGCTTTTTTCGTAATGCTTAATACGAATATATGAAATAGGCTTAAATAGTTTATCTAAAATCATCTTCGGAACTTCCCATACTAGCTAGGTGAGTAAGCATTTTATTATTTAAGTCATCATGAATAGTGTCTTCACATTGGCTTATGCGTTCTGTGAGTTCTACTTTGACTACCTTACTATACCCTTTAGATAATGCATCTTCTTCTCGTGCATCTATATCAATAGATTTATTACGGCCGTTTTTATCAGTATAGCTTACACGTAGTTTGCTGTATTCTTCACCAAGCACTTTCTTTCGAACTTGCTCTATGACACCAACGGCTTTATCACCCATTAGAGAGCCAACACCTAACCTCATAGTCCGTTCTTTGATCAAAACAGGGATCTCACTATCTTCATCTAAACGTTCATTGACTGAGCTTTGAACAGCCGTAAAACCACGTAGTTTACCAGTTTTCATCAACTCTTTAAGATTATGTGTAGCGCAAGAGTCTAGACTAATTATTTGTCTGGGATGGATCTTACCTTTAGAGTTAGGTGAGTCGCATTCGTAATCAGTCGCTTCTTTAAAAAAATGAGTTAGTGCTGAAGCAATATTTCTTCGGTTGAGCCCCGGAACTTCTTCCAGCAAAGCTAAACAACTGTTTTTAAATTTTTTACTAGCAGGCTTTTTCATAACTGTTAAATGCGCAGAAACAGCAATACCCTCATCTTTTAATTTTTTTTCTGTTCTGACTCTTCCAGTTGTATCATTGCTAAATGAGGGGTCAGATGCATCCTTATCATTGTATATAAACAATATAGAAATAGAATCATTATTGTCGATTGCTTTCACCGCTCTTACTGATACTCGTCCATTAAACATCTTATAGACTGCATTACCAGAATTAATATATTTAACTAGATAATGATTGCTATCTTCAAAACCTATAAAAGGAGCTTCTTTTGGTGTCATGCTAACTACAAGCTCACATTCGACAATAAAACGCTCGTATTCTCTTAAAATCATATAAACTTCCCTTTAATGTAGAACTCCATTAGAGCATTTAATTTTTCAAACATAAATAGTTTATTTTAGGGAACTATAAGCCTATGCGGGTTACTTTTGGTATTAAATATAGGTCGAATGCCATCTAAAGTAATTAGACCAAGGGAGAAAATTTTGACTTCGCACACATACATCTTAGCCGTCCGCTTTATCACTTATCTGCCTTTAACTTAAATCAAATCACCTCAACATCCTTTAGTATATTTCATGTGCATTTTATAACCAAGAAGTGCTAGGTTAGTGGTAAATTAATTGAAGGAAATAATTATGAAATTAGAGTCATTAGCACTGCACCACGGTTACGAATCTGAGCCTGCGACCAAATCGGCAGCCGTGCCTATTTATCACACTTCTTCTTATACATTTGACAATACGCAGCATGGCGCTGATTTATTCGATTTAAAAGTACCTGGAAATATTTACACCCGCATAATGAACCCAACAAATGCCGTACTTGAACAACGTCTTGCTGCAATGGAAGGGGGTATTGGTGGGCTGGCTGTTGCCTCTGGGATGGCTGCTATTACGTATGCTATTCAATGCTTGTGCGAAGTAGGCACTAATATTGTAAGCACCAGCCAAGTATATGGTGGCACGTATAACTTATTTGCTCATACACTACCTAGGCAAGGTATTGAAGCGCGCATGATTAAAGCCGATGACTTTACCGCGTTCGAGAATGCAATTGACGACAACACCCGTGCTGTTTTTTGTGAATCTATTGGTAATCCTGCAGGTAATATTGTTGATATTGAACGTTTAGCACGTATTGCACATAGCAAAGGTGTGCCGCTTATTGTTGATAATACCGTGGCTACGCCGTATTTATGCCGCCCATTTGAGCTAGGCGCCGATATAGTGGTTCACTCACTTACAAAGTATATAAACGGGCACGGTACTGCCATTGGCGGCATGATTGTCGACTCAGGAAAATTTGATTGGAAAGCGAATGCCACGCGTTTTGCAATGATGAACGAGCCCGATCCGTCGTATCACAATGTAGTTTATATCGAAGCTTTTGCTGAAGCTGCATTTATTGGTCGCTGCAGAGTAGTGCCACTTAGAAATACCGGCGCAGCGCTTGCCCCTAAAAACGCATCTGACATTTTAATTGGCCTTGAAACCTTAGGCTTAAGAATGGATCGCCACTGCGAGAATGCACAGCAGCTAGCTGAGTATTTAGAAAACCATCCAAAAGTGCTTTGGGTTAACTACGCAGGGCTTAAATCAAGCCCGTATAACAAAATGAGTCAAAAAATTACCAGTGGTAAAGCATCGGGTATTTTAAGTTTTGGTATTGCTGGTGGCCTAGAAGCGGGTACTCGTTTTATTGATGCGCTAAACATGATTTTACGCTTAGTTAATATTGGCGATGCCAAGTCGCTTGCGTGCCATCCTGCGTCAACTACACACCGCCAATTAAATGATGAAGAGCTTGCTAAGGCGGGTGTAAGTCGCGATTTAATCCGTTTGTCAGTCGGTATTGAAAACATTGCTGACATAATTGCCGATGTAAGCCAAGCGCTCGATAAAGCATAGCTACCTCACTACCTTTCATAAAAAACTTTAAAGCATAAAAAGCGTTAGTTGAAAATAAACTATCGTTTTTTATGTTTTTCTAAAACCAATTAACAAGTATACACCCTTATTTTATATACCTTTTTTATAAAACCTCCCTAAGACTTTTATATTTCTATCGTTTGTTTTTCATTCATATGTCAATTTTGTATTGACACTAAGATTAGTTACTACTACATTTGTAATAGTACCACTACAAGCGTAGTAATAGGAGCGACAATGAAACTTAGTGATTTTGAAATGGATATTATGCAGCTGCTCTGGCAGGAAGAACCCTGTACCGCGAGTCAACTACATAAAGTGCTTTTAGCTGATAAGCAAAAAGATAAAAAAGTAGCCTATACAACAGTTAAAACTATCGTAGATAGGTTAGAACACAAAGGGGCGATTGAGCGCTGTGGACATGAAGGTCGAGCTATTGTTTTTAGAACAATCGTGACTCAAGACACATTATCGGGGCAAGCTATGCCTAGTTTTATGCAACGATTTTTTAAAGGTAATTCTCGTAGTTTAATTGCCCACTTTATCAAAGAAGAAAAGCTAAATGATGAAGATATAGAATATTTACAAACGCTTTTAAAAAATAAGAAGTTAGATTAAAGGAGAGGGTAATGACGGATTATTTACTAACTTGCACACTTATTAGCTTATGTATTTTGCTTACAGTAAAAGGACTAAAAAATGCCCCAGCACGATTAAACTTTTACATTTTAATGACTGCCTTGGCATGTTGGTTTGTCCCTTGGCAATATTTTTCCCAGTTATCGTTATTTGAAGGGGAAAATCGTTACACATTCAACGTGGCGCAATTGATTCCCGATGTTAAAGCATTAATACCAAATGCTGAACAAGTAGCAACTAAGGACGAATTACAAAGCGATATGGGTATATGGGACTTTTTACCATCACTTAATAATGTTTTTATGGTTTTAGTTTTAGCTGGTTTTGGATTGTTTTCATTACGCATGAGCCTTTATGTAAAGCTTATAAAAAACTTATACATTAACTCAAAGCCAAGTCCTGAACTTAAACACATTAACAATCAGTATCCAATTAGACTAACAACCCATACAGAGCCTGCTTTTGCTACCGGGTTAATAAAGCCTGTTATTTGGCTAGAGTCGACGATGGTAAATCGTGAAGAATTAGATTCAGTCATTCAACACGAGGTAACTCATTTACAACAAGGCGATATTTATTGGACGTGGCTTATTTGTTTTATAGAAAGCGTTTTTTGGTGGAATCCTATTTGCTTAAAGTTAACTGGTTTAGCAAAAGAGCAACTAGAACTTAGCTGTGATGAGTTGTGTATGCAAAAGCTAAAAGGTAAATACCAATTGGATTTAGCCAGTTTATTGCTACAAAAGCAAAGTGCTAAAAGCTCGCCTAACTTTTTTACCCCCCCACTTTTGAATATTGCTCATTCAAAGAGCTTTAATATTCAGAGGATCAAAATGTTAAACAAGGAAAAAACAATGAAAAGTAAATATTTGGTTATGGTTGCGGCGGCAATGTCTTTTAGTGCTTTAGCTGCAGCGCAAATTGTAGACGGTAGTTCAGATAACAAGCAGCCAAGTAATAATACGTCTCAGGCTCCTGTTAAAAGTGAAGAATATAAACAACAACTTGCACAGCTTCTTAAAAGTGCTGCTGGGGCAAAAAGTGATACCCCTGAACTGTTAAACCAAGCTGCGCAAGGCATACAACAATGGCACTTGAATAGAGACAAACTTACGGGGTTTGAAGAAGCTGAAATCAAACTACAAAGCTTTAGGCTGCTAAATCACGTTTACTCTAAACTTGAGCAATATGAAGATATACTGAGTGCTTACGAAAAATGGTATGAGCCTGGTAGTAACCCGCCTTACTTTTTAAAAAATTCACTAGCAACGGCCTATATACAGCTAGGGCGTTATGAGCTTGCTGTTGCAGAGCTTGAAGATTTATCAAAACAGCTTGAAGGTAAGCTACATGTTGGCTCTGCTGATAACTTAGCACTGGCATACATTTACCTTGATGATTACGATAAAGCGTTAAAAACCCTAGAGAAGGTTGATGCAAAAGACGATGTATACGGAAATATCCTTAAATATTATGTTTATGATAAACAAAATAACCGTAAAAAGATGGATGAAATCAAAAGTAAAATCCCAGAAGCATTTGCAGTTACCCCCGCGTTATTACCACAAAGCGGCATACCTGGTTCGCAATTGTTGAGATTGCTATAAGTTTTTAATTACGATGAGGCTCGGAGTATCTGAGCCTCTGTTTAATGTTATTGGTACAAATACAGGTTTATTCATTAAAATAGGTCTAGGTTATTTAAATCTCTGGGTAATCGCTTAGCGATAACTTAAATAAAAATGGCTAAAAGTAGTGATTTTTCACAATAGTTGGTATGTTACAAGTAACATTTTATTTAATTGTGTGTGATGAAAAAAAACAAACGTTCTTCTCTTCAAGATATTGCCGATGCGGTTGGTGTAACCAAAATGACGGTGAGTCGTTATTTACGTAATCCGGAAAAAGTATCAGAGTCTACTCGCACTAAAATTAGTGCAGCTATTGATACGCTAGGTTACATTGCAAATAAAGCCCCTGATTTACTCTCTAATGCTAAAAGCTACTCTATTGGTGTACTAGTCCCATCGTTAACGAATCACGTGTTTGCTCAAGTTATAAAAGGAATTGAAGATGTAACAGGGCCTGCAGGGTATCAAACAATGTTAGCCCATTATGGTTATAACCCTGAAATTGAAGAAAAACGGGTTGAGTATCTATTGTCGTATCACGTTGATGGTTTAATTTTATCAGAAACCACACACACAGACAGAACGCTAAAAATGATTGAAACGTCAGGCGTACCTGTGATTGAAATAATGGATACGCATCACTCTCCTATGCAGCAAGCGATTGGTTTTGATAACGTTAAAGCCGCTTTTGATATGACTACGGCACTTTTAAATAAAGGCTATCGCAATATTGTTTATATAGGTGCAAGGCTCGATGTACGAACACGCCTAAAATTTCAAGGTTATTCAGATGCTATGTTAGCTAAAGGCTTTACGCCTAAAAGTGTGATGACTGATCAAGCTTCATCTTATAGTTTAGGCGCCGAACTTTTACAAAAAGCGCGTACTGACTACCCAAATACTGACTGTTTGTTTTGTACTAATGATGATTTAGCAATTGGGGCTATTTTTGAATGCCAGCGAAACAACATTTTAGTGCCTAGCCAAATGGGGGTTGTGGGTTTTCATGGTCATGATATTGGCCAAGCAATGGTGCCTCAATTAGCAAGTGTGATCACCCCTCGTTATCAGATAGGTAATGTTGCGGGAAGAGAGTTGTTGAGCCGGATTAATTCAGATTTAGATGCTAGGATTAATTATAAGCAAGTAATTGATACTGGTTATATAGTTCATCTAGGTGAAAGTGTTTAAATACTTAAATTACCTGAGCCTAAATAACAAAAGGCTCAGGTAATTTTTATATGTGTGATGATAACTCTACATACTGTAATTTTACAAAAACAGAGAAATAATCATAGCGACAAGTGCGCCAACAGTACCAATAATGGTTTCCATCACTGTCCATGTTTTAAGAGTTTGCATTTCGCTCAAACCGAGATAGCGACTCGCTAACCAAAATCCTGAGTCGTTTACATGAGAAAGCACAATAGAGCCCCCACCAATAGCGATGGTAACAGCGGCTAGCTGCGCTCCATCAAGGCCTAAAGGCTGAAGCATTGGAATAATTAAGCCACACGCTGTAAGCATAGCTACTGTCGCAGAGCCTTGAATAACCCGCACAGCGGCTGATAATACAAAAGCGAGTATTACAATCGGTAATCCTGAGCCAGCTAAGTAATTACCTAGTGCAGTACCTACTCCTGAATCAACTAATACTTGTTTAAATACCCCACCGGCACCAGTGACAAGAATAATAATTCCTGCAGGTTGTAAGGCACTACCACAAATTTCCATGATTCTAGCATTCGGGACACCGCGCCTTGCGCCGAGCAAATAAAATGCCATTAGGCAGGCAACTAAAATTGCTGTAAATGGATGACCTATAAAGGCTAACCAATTATATAAATCAGAGTCTTTTTCAACAAAGCGGCTACCAATAGTATTTAAACTAATCATAATTAACGGCAGAGCAATTAAACCTAATGCTAATCCAAAACTAGGCGTCCCTTTACCAACTCTTTGGTTATCGTCGATTTGTTCGTGCAGTGGGAGTTCTACATGAATAGATTTAGAAATAATAGAGCCCCAAATTGGACCTCCTATAATCATTGCCGGTATGGCAGCAATAAGGCCAAATAAAATCATATAACCATAGTCAGCGCCTAATTGAGAGGCAACCAAAATCGGCCCTGGCGCAGGAATAAGAAACGCCTGACAAGATGCTATTCCCGCAAGTAGCCCAATACCAATTTTAACAACGCTGCCACCGCCTTTTCGTACCACAGCAAAAACAATACCGATTAAAAGTACAACGGCCACATCAAAAAAGAGGGGGAGGGCACAAATAAAGCCCGTAAAGGTAAGCGCCCAATTAGCGTTTTTTTCTCCAAAACGGTGTAAAAGTGTGTGGGCAATGCGATCCAGCGCGCCGGTTTCTTCCATTACTTTGCCAAACATGGCGCCTAAAGCGACCACCACCGCTACAAAGCCTAGTGTTCCGGCCATTCCTTTTTGAATTGTAGCGGCAATTATTTCTGGGCTCATTCCTGAGAGTAATCCTGCAATCATAGAAACAAGGATCAAAGAGACGACAGCATGTAGTCGTACTTTCATTACTAAAAAAAGCAATAAAAATATGGAGCCTACCGCTGTTAGTATTAATGATAAATCTGACATTTTTCCCTACTTATATTCAGTGTGAATTATGATGTTTAGTGTGTGTTTAACTTCACTTTCGTATTTGTTACGGGTAACATGTTACCCGTAACTCAATATAATATATACATTGAAAATAATTAATTATTAAATTAAGGCGAGGGTAAATACATGAGTAACACAAATGTAGGTCGTATTTTTATTGTAATGGGGGTTTCAAGCACAGGAAAGTCAAGTGTGGGTGATGCATTAGCAAAACGCATTGGCGCTAAATTTATCGACGGAGACGACTTACATCCCAAGGCTAATATATTAAAGATATCATCTGGGCAGCCTTTAAATGATGCTGATCGTGTGCCTTGGCTAGAAAGAATACGTGATGCTGCATTTAGCATTGAAAAGAAAAATGAAGTCGCGGTAATAGTCTGCTCAGCATTAAAAAAGAAATACCGAGAACAAATATGTGATGGAAATATAGGCATTACCTTTTTACATCTTTTTGGTGATTTTGAGCTGGTTAAAAGCCGTATGCAAGACAGAAAAGGGCATTTTATGCCTGTTGATTTACTCAAAAGCCAATTTGAAGCGCTAGAAGTTCCAAAAGAAGATGAGCCCAATGTTATAAATATAGATATTAATAACTCATTTGAGCAAGTAGTCGAAAGCTGTATTAGCGCAACTAAAATGAATAGCAACAAGCAAAAAGTTTTTAGTTAATCAATTAACTGTTACTTTTAACATTTAGGGGCTTTATTTGTTATGAGTTAGCGTCTGCTCGTGGTGTTTCTAAAATCGCTTTTTTTTCATCTTCAGATAATATTATCCAATCAAAAATTTCTTCGTTAGTACGCCCACAACCGGTGCAGTAACCGCTGCGCCTTTCGCATATTCCTAGGCAATCAGTTTTAAATTTAGATTGTTTTTTGTTTTGATTTAATTGGCGCATATTAAAGTCCTAACGGTGGTGCAATTTCAAAGCGAGTAGAAAACCCGTTACCTTCTTGATTAGTAGCAAGTGTAATGACTGGGGTTTTAGTATCAAGTACAAAGGTGCTGTAAATTGAACTTGCTGTTTCTTTTTGGCTTTCCAACCAACCTGTTTTGGTTAAGCATTGGCGTAATTGCTTAGCCAGTTTTTGATGAGACTTTATTGTTTGCGTTTGTGTTTTAACAGGTGTTTGGCATTGGTAGCTTGCTTGCTCTGACTTATTTAAAGTAACCGTACAGTTTGCTCCAATCATATGAGTACTAGTACGCCATTGATTAGTAAACTGGTTATTTACTTTATCTGTTTTGATTGAATTAAAACCAGACTCATAACTGTTTATAAGGTTATTTATGGTGCTGCATTCATCGAGTGTTACTGTGGTTTTTACAGACTGATTCGTTGTAGTAGTAGTGGTTGTTGTAGTTGTAGTCTGATTAGTTTTGCTGGTACAGCCTGCTAAAATAAATGCGACAATAGAAGGAATAATAAAGTTTTTCATAGTTCACAGTAACCGATTAATTTAGCCACGCACTATATCACACGTGATTTACTGTAAAAATAAAAAGGCCCATATAAATATGAGCCTCTTTGTTAGTTACAACTAATGCTATTTATGGCGACCTTGCAAGCATTTAACTACATCTTCAAGGGCTAAGCCTTGGCGTTGTAGCAATACTGTCAGGTGATAAATTAAATCAGCAGACTCGTTTGTTAGCTCATCGTTATCGTGTTTCATAGCGGCAAGGGCAACTTCTACGCCTTCTTCACCTACTTTTTGACAACTACGGCTTAAGTCTTTTGCAAATAATGACGCTGTGTAGCTTTTTTCAGGGTCGTCATTTTTACGCGCAACAATCACATCTTCTAACTGTGCTAAAAAGCTCAGGCTTGGTTTTGCATCATCGCCAAAGCAGCTTTGTGTGCCTAAGTGGCACGTTGGGCCTTCTGGGTTAGCAAGGACTAAAATTGAATCGTAGTCACAATCGGTATGCACAGATACTACGTTTAAGTAGTTTTCTGATGACTCGCCTTTAGTCCATAAACGCGATTTTGAACGCGAGTAAAACGTTACCTTATTAGTATCAAGCGTAACAGCGAGTGCTTCGCTGTTCATAAAGCCTTGCATTAAAATAACACCCGAGCGGGCATCTTGAATAATAGCAGGGATCATGTCACTTTTAGCGAAATCAACTTGGGTTTGGTTTTGTTGTGTTACTTGCATAATCTTGCTGCCACTTGGTTATCTATTAAAAATTGTTTTAGTTCGCCAATGTTAATCACATTTTTATGAAAAACGCTGGCAGCTAATGCACCATCTACTTTGCTTTGTTTAAATACATCAACAAAATCTTGCATACTACCCGCACCGCCAGAGGCGATTAAAGGAATGTCACACAGCTCGCGAATTTTACTTAGTTGCTCGTTGTCGTAACCGTTACGAACGCCATCTTGGTTCATACAGTTTAATACAATTTCGCCTGCGCCTAGGTCTTGTACGCGTTTAACCCATTCTTGTGTTTTATAGCGCGTACGGCTTGATGCATTAGGATCGCCGGTTAATTGATACACTAAATACTCGCCGGTAATTTCATCAAAAAAGCTGTCAATGCCGACTACAACACATTGCTTACCAAACTCATCGTGCAATTCTTTAATAAGTTCAGGGCGCGCAATAGCAGGGCTGTTAATGCTTATTTTATCAGCACCGCGCTCAAGTACACGCGCTGCATCAGCCACTGATTTAATACCGCCCGCTACACAAAATGGAATATCGATATTACGTGCAATGCTCTCTACCCAATTCACATCGAGTAGGCGTTTTTCAACGCTTGCACTGATCTCGTAAAAAACCAGTTCATCGGCGCCAGCTTCGCTATAGGCTTTAGCCATTGTTAAAATATCGCCAACTATTTCATGGCCTTTAAACTTAACGCCTTTAACTACTTGGCCGTCTTTAACGTCTAAACACGGGATTATGCGTTTTGATAACATGCCAATGCCTCCTCAACGCTAAATGCGCCATCAAGCAGTGATTTACCTAAAATAACGCCGCCCACACCCAGCTCTTTAAGCTTTTTAATGTCATCTAGTGAGCTAACGCCACCTGAGGCTTGCACTTTAATTGTGCTGTTATGGCGAGTTAAATCTTCGTAAAGCTCAAACGATGGACCTGTCATAGTGCCGTCTTTACTGATGTCCGTACATAAAAAATCAATAACACCTAAGCTTACATAAAAATCTACCAGCTCAAGTAAACCAAATTCAGATTCACTTAACCAACCGTGCGTTGCTGGTGCCCAGCCCGTGGCTGTTTTATTTACATCAAGAGCAATTACAAAATGCTCTGCGCCAAATTGCTCAATCCAGGCTTTTACTTGTTCGCGTTTTTCTACTGCCATTGAACCAATAACAACTTGGTTTGCACCGGCTTTTAGCCAATCACTTACATCTTGCTCTGAGCGAATACCGCCGCCCACTTGGTACGGTACGTTAAGTGCTTTGGTCGCAGCTTGAATATGTTTCCACTGTTTTTTACTTGGATCGCGTGCACCTTCTAAATCAACAAGGTGTAGTTTACCTGCGCCACTGTCGGCGTATTCTTTTAAACGCGCGCCAAGTTCGAAAGGGTAAAACTGTGCTGTGTCGTATTTACCTTGGTACAAGCGCACAATTTGATTTTGTAATACGTCTAATGCTGGAATAATCACAAATAATCTCTTTTTTGTTAGTTAATGGGCAGCTTACAACTGCCAATCAACAAAATTTTGTAATAAACGTGCGCCAACTTTTGCGCTGCGCTCTGGGTGAAATTGCATGCCTGCGTAATTGTCTTTAGCAACAATGGCTGAAAAGGTTTGACCATATTCGCCGCTCACTAGGGTGGCGTCGTTTACGGTGTGCGCAAAGCTGTGAACAAAATACACTTGCTCATCAAGCGTTAGCCCTTTAGCTAATGCATGCTCTTTGTTAACGCTTAAGTTATTCCAACCCATATGCGGCGACGTTAAATTGCCTACATCAAGCGCTTTTACTTGTCCTGGTATTTTACCTAGGCACTGTACGTTACCTTCTTCGGTACTTTCGCACAGTAACTGCATACCTAAACAAATACCCATAAGCGGGCGCTGGTATTCATTTATAGCTTGTTGCCAGCCGTTATCTACAAGGCGTTTCATAGCAACCGACGCGTGACCTACACCTGGCAATATAGCGCGCTCAAAACCCGCTAATTGCTCTGGTGAAGTAATTACTGTTGGCGTTTGACCTAAGCGTTCAAACGCAAAGCGCACTGAATTTATATTGGCACAACCGGTATTAATTATGGCAATCATAAACATCCCTTAGAGCTGGCTGTTTGTTGGGTCGTGTCTTGTGCTACTGCCATACGAAGTGCGCGTGAAAACGCTTTAAATAAGCCTTCTACTTGATGATGACAGTTACCGTCGCTTACCGATAAAATAAGGCTAATAGCGGCATTATCACTTAAGCTTTTGAAAAAGTGCTCAACCATTTGCACGTCTAAGTCGCCTGCTTTTTCGCGGCTAAAGTTAGCGTTTAATACAAATGATGCACGGCCCGATAAATCAATTTGTGCTTCAGCTTTACACTCGTCCATAGGAAGCGCAAAACCATAGCGTGCAATTTGCGATTTAGTGCCAAGGGCTTGTTTAAGTGCGACACCAAGAGCAATACCAATGTCTTCAACAAGGTGGTGCTCGTCTATGTGTAAATCGCCTTTGGCTTTAATGTTTAAACCAATGTTTGCGTGGGTGCGAATTTGATCAAGCATGTGATCAAAAAAGCCAAGTCCGGTGTCTATGCTGCCATTTTTAGTTTGATCTAAGTTTATGGCTACATCAATTTGGGTTTCTTTAGTGTTGCGTGTAACACGACCTTCGCGGTTTGCGGTAGTCAATTTTGTCACTATCGCACTCCAATCGCCGTCGTATAAAATACCTTCACAACATAAGTTTTGAGCAAGGCCAATATCGGTCTGGCGATCGCCAATAACAAAAGAGCGCGCTAAGTCTACTTTGCCTGAGCGCATAAGCTCGGTAAGTAAGCCCGTTTTAGGTTTACGGCAATCACAGTTTTGCTCATCAAAGTGTGGGCAAATTAATACTTCGTCAAAGCTAATGCCTTGGCTTTGCATTATGTCCATCATTTTGTCTTGTGCTATATCAAAATCAGCAGTAGGAAAGCTATCTGTGCCTAAACCATCTTGGTTAGACACCATTACTAAACGGTAACCTGCGGCTTGTAATTGTAATAACGCAGGAATAACACCAGGTAAAAATGCTAGCTTTTCAAGGCTATCTACCTGTTTGTCGGTAATTGGCTCTTCAATAATAGTGCCGTCGCGGTCTATAAATAAATAGGGGTTACTCATGATACTTTGTTTCCTGCTAAAGATGCTGCGGTAGCCGGCGTTTGTAAGCCATCTAACCAAATTTTTACTTGTTCAAGTTCTTGTTCACTGCCAATTGAAATTCGTAGCCAGTCGTCTTCACCGTATAGTGTAAAAGCGCGCATAACTAAACCTTGCTCAAGTGCAATTTTAAAGTAGTTTTTATCGGCTAATTTTAAAGTAACAAAGTTACCTTCACCAGTGAGAATTTTTAATGCAGCAGGGGAGGCGTTTAGCCAATCTACCAACTTAGCTTTTAAGCTATTTAAAATAGTAACTTGGCGGCGCATTGATGTAATTGCATCGGGTGCAATTGCTTGCGCTGCAATACTTGCTACAACACCAGATACCGGATACGGCGCAATGACTTTACGAATTGGCGCTAGTACGCTCACTTGTGCAAGCGTAAAGCCCGTTCTGAGCCCCGCTAGCGCAAAGGCTTTAGAAAGCGTGCGCAGAACCACTACATTACTAAACTCATTAATAAGTTTTGTGGCACTTTGCTCTGGGCAAAACTCTATATAGGCTTCGTCAACAATAACCAGTGCTTTACCCATAAGTGCTGTTGCAATCGCTTTTACTTTATCAAGTGGTGTTAGGCTGCCCGTTGGATTATTTGGGTTACAAATAAATACCAGTTTTGAGCTGCCAACAGCTGCAACTATTTCGTCAGCACTGCCATTTAATAATAATTCTTGGGTAAGCGCGTTAATACTAACATTGTGTGTATCGGCGGTAACTTTGTACATACCGTAGGTTGGTAAAAATAGCGCAATACTATCTTTAGCTGGCTCACAGTATGTGCGCACTAAAAGCTCAATGCCTTCATCTGCGCCGCGCGTCATTAATACATTTTCGCTTTCAAGATCTGTATAAGCGGCGTAACGGTCAATAACCAGTTGCGGTTGTGGATCAGGGTAGCGATTTAAATCCTCAATACTCAGTTCAAGATTTTTAGCATACGGGCTTTCGTTAGCATTTAGCCACGTAGTACCGGTTAGCTTTTCACTTTTTGCAGAGCTGTATGCAGCAAGGGCTGCAATATTCTTAGGTAATAAGCTAGACGCTTGTGCGCTCTCATTGCTCATTTTTAATTGCCTCTAAACGAATTGAAACCGCATTAGCGTGGGCATCAAGGCCTTCTGCATCTGCAAGTGGTAAAATTGCTTTTGAAAGCTGCGTTAAACCACTTTTAGTAATTGTTTGCACTGTGTATGTACGGAAAAAATCAAGCAAGTTTAAACTCGAGTAAGTTGCACTGTAACCATATGTTGGTAACACGTGGTTAGTACCCGATGCGTAATCGCCTGCAGATTCTGGTGTGTAGTCACCTACAAATACTGAGCCTGCATTTTTAACTTTATCTAGATAAGGTGTTGCGTCGCCTAGTTGTAAAATTAAGTGCTCTGGGCCGTATTGCGCCGATACGTCAAATGCTTGCTCAACTGAATCAACCAAAATAAGTGAAGAATTAGCGAGCGCTTGCTCGGCTGTTTCTTTACGGCTCAAATTAGCTAACTGGCGTGTAAGTGCCTGCTGAGTTTGTTCTATAATACTTTCGCTGTTACATAATAAAATAACTTGCGAGTCTGCGCCGTGCTCTGCTTGTGAGAGTAAATCGGCGGCTATAAATTCTGGGTTTGCACGTTCATCTGCAATAACTAATACTTCAGAAGGACCTGCTGGCATGTCAATTGCCATACCTGGGATAGTTTGCGCAACGAGCTGTTTAGCCATTGTTACGAAGCTATTACCTGGGCCAAAAATTTTGTTTACTTTAGGAACCGATTCGGTGCCATAAGCCATTGCTGCAATTGCGCCTGCGCCACCACTTTCTATCAAAGTAGTAATGCCACATAACTTAGCTGCATATAAAATAGCAGGGTTAATTGCTTTATCACCTTGTACCGGCGTAGCAAGTACAACGGTTTTAGCGCCGCTTAACTGTGCTAATACACCTTGCATAATAACCGACGATGGCAGTGGAGCACTGCCACCGGGTACATAAATACCGACTGCTTCGATGGCTTGATATTTCAGTTCACATACAACGCCTGGTTGGGTTGATAATTTAATATCTTTTGGCAACTGCGCTTCGTGAAAACGTTTAACATTTGCATAAGCGGTGTCAATTGCGTATTTAAGCTCAGCACTTAATGCTTGCTCAGATGCGTTAATTTCATCTAGCGGTACGCGCAAACGTGGGTTAGCTCTATTATCAAACTCTTTGGCCATGCTAAGTAAGGCCTCATCGCCTTGCTCTTTTACATTAGCTAAAATAGTTTTGCATATTGCTTCAACCTTTGCGCTTACAGAAACTGCAGGGCGCATTAGCGCCGCTGCTTGTACTTGTGAAGATTCCTCATTCCAACGAAGCATGGTACTTACTCCATCATTTTTTCAATTGGCATAACTAAAATAGAGTTAGCGCCTAGGGCTTTTAACTGCTCCATTGTTTCCCAAAATAATGTTTCGCTGCTTACCATGTGCAGTGCTACGTATTCTTCATTACCCGCAAGGGCAAGTAGAGTCGGTTGACCAGAACCAGGTAAAATTTCACAAATTTCATCAAGTTTGTTTTTTGGTGCGTGTAGCATGATGTATTTGCTTTCTTTAGCTTGTCTAACACCACGTAGGCGCGGCATAAGCTTATTGATTAGTGCTAGTTTGTCAGCGTCTTGCAGATCTTTATTTTGAATTAAACATGCGTTTGATTCTAAAATTGTATCACCTTGAATTAAGCCGTTTGCTTCAAGTGTTGCGCCAGTAGATACTAAATCACAAATTGCATCAGATAAACCTGCACGTGGTGCTACTTCAACAGAGCCAGTAAGCATTACTGTACTTGCGTTGATGCCTTCGCGCTTTAACCACTGAGTTAAAATTTCTGGGTAGGTAGTTGCAATACGTTTGCCTTCAAACCAGCTCTTATCGCGAGCGCCTAGCTCTTGTGGCCATGCAAGTGCAAGACGACAGTAACCAAAATCTAGTTTTGATAGTTTGTTTACTTCGCTTGGAACACCTTGGCGTTCACGTTCTGCTTGAACTTCTACTAGTACGTTTTCGCCAACAATACCTAAATCACATACACCGTCCATTACTAAACCAGGAATATCGTCATCGCGCACACGTAGTACGTCAATTGGCATATTAGTTGAGTGTGCAATTAAGCGTTGTTCACGAAGGTTAAGTTTAACACCTAACTGTTTTAATAGATCTTGACAATCTTTAGATAGGCGGCCGCCTTTTTGGATGGCGATACGTAGACGATTTGTGTTACTCATTATTCATTTTCCTTTAATTTAAAAACTAAAAACCCCGAGGGGAACCTCAGGGCGAAAATGAATCAATGTTTTTTGAATCGCCAGAGGTTCCTTTTAGGAATAACCTCTCAGCGAAAGACCTGACAGGTTATTCCGGTGAATGGTGGTGATGATGTACTGTTGTCAGGTTTAAGCGCATTTTTTATCCTATGTAACTGCTCGTTGTTATAGTAACGTTCAGTTGTTATCTGTTTAAATAAATTTCGCATTCATAAAAACATAAACAGCGATATTATGGCAAGTTTTTTTTAGCTTAATTAAAGCATACCTTATAACTGTCGATAATATTAAGAAGGAAAGTGCAATTTTTGCATATATTTGTTTGTTTATTAGCCAAACCAAGCGTTTAGATAATTTAACAGTAAACTAAGGAAGTGTGTATGGATATCATGATTCCTTATTTAGGAAGAATAACCAGGCTAGAAGTTGAGTCAAAAAGTGCTTTTCATATTGCGGGTGTGCAAAGTGGATCGGCCGCTGAAAAAGTGGAGCTAGAGAATAAAAAAAGGCGTGAGTTACAAAAAAAGAAAAAGCTCAATATGCTTGACGACCAAAATAGTAAAAAAAAGTCTAACGTAGATGATGACGAAAACCCCCATTTAGATACATGGGCTTGATAATACCAATTTTACTAAATACATAAGCAATTAACTAAAAAGGCCCTTGCGGGCCTTTTTACTATGTATTTTGCTTATGCCAATTAGCTTAAACTCTTAAGCAGATAGGCATTACTATTGGTTTTTGCTTTTAAATATATAAAAGCTAAATATAGCGAACACGCATACCTGAGCTACAATACCTTGCCATGTTGACTTAATACCAAGCCATGCTATTTCAAAGCTCATTGGTAGCGGGGCAATACCTATTATATCGGCCTCTTGTAATGCAATAACGGCTTTGCCCATAAGCACAAACGAGAGTGCGAATAATAGGTAAGTGGTAATTGCAAAAAACTTAGCAACCGGTAATTTAATTGAGTACTTAATTAATACCCACGTAATAATAGCCAGTATTGCTACAGCTATCGCAAAACCCGATGCAATAGATGAATATTGAGCAGGCGAGCTTTGCGTTAATAAAGACTGATAAAACAATACGGTTTCGAATACTTCTCGGTACACGGCAATAAAAGAAAGCCCCGCTAATCCCCAAAGTGTTCCCGACTCAAGACGCTTATCTATATTGTCTTTTATATATTTTTGCCATTGTTGCGCACTTGTTTTACTGTGCATCCATACGCCAACATACAGTAAGATTACAGCGGCAAACAATGCACCAGCACCTTCCATAACTTCGCGACTTGCACCACTTATTTCTATTAATGTTTGCGCAGCAGCCCATGTTAAGCCACCGGCAATAAGTGCTGTTACCCAGCCAACATGTACGTATTTAAGCGCATCTTGACGTTTCGTTTTAATAAGCACAGTCATAAGGGCAATAATAACTAAGAGTGCCTCTAAGCCTTCTCGCAGTAATATTATTAAACTAGCAGAAAGTAGAGCGCCATCAGTTAGCTTGGTTTCGTTTAGCATGCTATCTGCTTTAGCGAGTTGTGTTAGTGCGGCATTTACTTTTTCGGCAACGACGGCTGTATCTTTTTCGTTTTTGAATGTTTGGCGCAGGTTCATCAGTTGTACTTCGATGTTTTTACGCAGTGTTTCGTCGTAGGCATTTAAGTTGTTTTCAACAAGCTCAAAGCCATCTAAGTATGCGCTAATTGCTAAATCACTTGCTTGTGAGTAATTGCCTTCAGCATGCGCAGCTTGCGCTGCAAGTAACTGCGTTCGAGTAACTGTTATCGGATTTTTGTTAGCGCTAAATAATAGCTCTGGATTACCACGAAGCCATTTAACGTAATGTGCTTGTGCTTCACTTTGACCTGCCGATAATTGTGCAGGGTTTAGGTTTACAATCTGCGAAGCGGTAATGTTTTGTTCTACATTTTGTGGTTTTTGAACATCTTTAAATGCCAAGCTACCTACATAGAAAGCTAAAGACCATCGTTGTTGTTCATTAAATTGGGTAAAAGCAACCATAGGTGTGTCGTCAATGCCGTTACTTACAGCGTCAAATAACCCCATTAATGAGCGGTTTGTTGCGCGTTCTTCATCGGTAAAGTTGGTAGGTTCTGGTGATAAATTTTTTACAAGCGGACCGTCGCCTTGACCACTAGGGCCGTGACACATTGAGCAGTTAGTAGCAAAAAGCGCTTTAGTTTGCTCAACCGGAAGCAGCGATGTAGGTAACGATAGTTGTGGCATAAAGGTAAGCAGCGACTCACGAAGCGCTGAGCTTGCTGCACGTACATCGGCAACACTCGCTTTATTGGCAATCGCTGTATGCAGTGCTTTAGCTTGTGCCTTTACTGTATCAAACTCATTGGTTTGGCTTGATAGCTGTCCAGCTTGCTCAATAATAACGTGCGAAAATTCAGTCATTTCTTGATATTCGTCGGGGTCTAGTATTTCACCATTTCCAACAGCTGCCACGTAATCTACACCTACATACTCTGCAAGCTGTGCAATTTGTTTTATTTTTGTTTGCTCATTAGGTGAGGCCGACACATTAAAGCTTGCCATAGCCATTATAAAAAGCACAAAAAAACAATGAAATTGTCGTTTGCCCAGAGATACCAAATTTAAAAACACGTGAGAATTATTTTTGGACATTGAAAAGCCCTACAGAGGAAAAGCCAAAATTATAATTGTTTTCATTTGCATTTCAAGCGGATTAATTTAAACAAAGAAGATAAATAAAAAGGATAACAATTTATAGAACTTTAAAGTGTTTTTGTAACACGTGAGTAACAGTAACCAAGTGATTTATATAATAACTTGGTTACTGAGTTGATTGCTCACAAAGCATTTATTACTTTGCTTGCTCAGCTGACTTAATGCTGCTTTGAATAAGCGGCGAAATAGTTAAGCCTTGTACAATAATAGAAAATATAACCACAACGTAGGTAACAATAACGATTAGGTTATGTAGGTCAGAGCCGCCTATAAAAACTTGCTCGCGTGGGATTGCTGCCGCCATTGCCAGTGCAAGACCACCGCGTAGCCCACCCCAGGTTAAAATTTTAACACTATGTTTATCGTAACTTCTAAAGCGTTTAAAGATAACAAAGGGTGCGCCTACACTAATAAAGCGTGCTAGTAATACTGCAGGTACCATTAGTAAGCCTAAGCCAATTTCACCAAGCGTGATTGGCATCGTCACTATTAGCATACCTATTATTAAAAACAGTAGGGCATTTAAAAAGCTATCGGTTGCATGCCAAAAATCTTTTACGTAACGAGTGTCTTCAGGCCCCGTGCGCTCAGTTGCTTTAGTACGAGTAATGTTACCCATTAATATGCCGCTCGTAACCATGGCAAGTGCGCCTGATATTTCCCAAATATTTGCAGCAGCAAAACCCGCGGTAGGAATAGTTAAGGTTATCAATAGGCGAATGTTTACATCGCGGCTGTTAATAATTAAAAAGTGGCCAACCAAAGCAATAACCAAACCAAACGCAATGCCGCCTAGGGCGTCTACAAAAAAGAGTTCTGCTATATCGCCAAATTGTGCATCGGTGCCATAAAAAGCAACCGAAAAAATGGTCGTAAATATTACTAAACCAATACCGTCGTTAAATAGCGACTCACCTTCTACTTGAACTGAGATTCCTTCTGGCGCTCGCATTTGTTTAATAATAGCAAGTACAGCAATAGGGTCGGTTGGGCTAATAAGCGCGCCAAATAATAAACAGTATATAAACGGTACATCAAAGCCAAATAAGGCAAATAGATAAAAACTTAAATAACCGACTATAAAAGTGGAAGCAATAGTAGAAAATAGCACTAGTGCGGTTATTTCCCAGCGCTGTTTACGAAGCGCCATAAGGTTAATTTCCAATGCGCCAGCATAAAGTAAAAATCCGAGCATACCTTTGAGTAATAACTCGTTAAAGTTAATACTGGAAACAATTTGGGTCATGGCTAACGCATTTTGATCGCCTAATAATTTAACGGCAATAATCAATAATAAAGAAATAACAACTGAGCCTGTAGTAATGGCAATTGTAGTTTGCATTTTGAGGATATATTGGTTTGCAAAAGCAATAAAAATTGCAATGGCAGAGAGAAAACAAATGAGATACCAAGCATTCATTGGCTAACCTTACTATTTTTTTAACGACACACGAAAAAGAGGATTATAAACCCGCGTATGGTACTCCTGTAATATTTCAGAGTCACAGTTTTTATGCCTAAATATAGCTTTTAATACGGATTGTTTTTAGTAAGAGTTAATAGAAAATTAGGCTTTGTAAATATTGTCATTATTAAATTAAATGTACGTTATAAATACACAGTGTATTGTAAAATCGAATGATTAATCTCACTATTAAAGTGCGTATTAATTCGTAAAGTAAAAGTGGGTTTTGTAATTACTTGCCCTTAATGCTTTGCTTACGTAAAATCCCGCTATTATTTATTTTAAAGTGATTGGTATTATCAAACAGCTGTTTAGTGCAACCGGGCCTTTAGCGTTATCTTTAGATGGGTATACGCCTCGCCAACCACAAATTGATATGGCAGTAGCTGTTGCGGATGCATTAAAAAACAGTTCGCAATTAGTTGTTGAAGCAGGCACGGGTACGGGTAAAACATTTGCATATTTAGCCCCTGCACTTAAGTCAAAAGGGCGCACGATAATATCAACAGGTTCTAAAGCTCTACAAGAGCAGCTTTATCACCGAGATTTACCGCAACTAGTTAAAGCTTTAAGTGCTTCAAAAAAAACCGCCTTATTAAAAGGGCGCGCCAATTACCTATGCACCTACCGACTTAATCAACATGTTGCACATGTACCTACTGACGACTCTGACGTAATGCATCAACTAGCTATGGTAGCTAAGTTTGCAAGCGAAACACAATCGGGCGATTTGGCTGATTGTATAGGTATAGAAGATGATGCCAAAGTACTGCCTTATGTAAATTCAACAGCCGATAATTGTTTAGGTAAAGACTGTCCAGATTTTCAAAGCTGTTATATACGCAAAGCACGTCTAACTGCGGCCGATGCCGATGTGGTTGTAATTAATCACCATTTGTTTTTTGCTGATATGGCTGTAAAAGAAAGTGGCTTTGCTGAACTTATGCCAAAAGCAGATGCTTACATATTTGATGAAGCCCATCAGTTAAGCGAAATTGCCAGCGATTACTTTGGTGAAAGTGTTAGCACTAAAAAGTTGGTAGATTTAATTAATGATTTACGTGCTATTTATAGAGCTGAAATTCCCGATATGCTGCAACTTGGTAAAAGCTTAAACAAGCTTGAGACAAGCGTTGCTGATTTACGTTTACAATTTGGTGTTGATGGCAGCCGTGGCGATTGGCGAGAAAAACTAAGCGATAAACAAATTTGCGCGGCGCTCCATCGTGTGATCAGTGATTTAGATTTTGTTTACCAAGTACTTAAACTTTGCCTAGATAGAAGCGACAAAATTGAGCATCCATTTGAACGTGCACTTGCGTTTAAAGGGCAGTTAGAGCGGGTTTTTGATACAGCCCAAACCGGCTTTAGTTATTGGTATGAAACAACGCGCCGTTATTTAACAATTAATATAACGCCATTGAATGTATCAGCGAAGTTTGCTCAAATGATGCAAGACACGGGCGCAGGATTTGTATTCACTTCTGCAACACTTTCGGTTGATAACAAACTAGAGCATTTTAATGCAAGCCTAGGTTTAAAACCAAAACAAAGCATGATGGTAGATAGCCCATTTGATTACCCTAATCAGGCGCTGCTGTGTTTACCTCGCTACTTACCCGAATCGCATGCTGATAATATGCCACATGCAATTGTAAAGCTAACGCTTGAGCTTATAAAATCAGCACAAGGGCGTTGTTTTGTGTTATTTACTAGCTATCGAATGATGCACTTAGTGGCCGAAGGGCTAACTACACAAATAGACTACCCAGTTTATATGCAAGGGCAAATGTCTAAGCGTATAATTTTAGAGAAATTTACTCGCCATGGTAATGCGGTATTACTCGGCACGGCTTCTTTTTGGGAAGGTGTTGATGTACGCGGCAGTACATTAAGCTGTGTTATTATAGACAAATTGCCATTTGCAGCCCCTGACGATCCATTGCTACAAGCTAAAATGCAAGATTGCCAAATGCAGGGAAAAGACCCTTTTTCACACATACAATTACCGCAGGCTGTTATTGCGCTAAAGCAAGGTGTAGGGCGTTTAATTCGAGATAGTAAAGACAAAGGCGTACTTGTAATATGCGATAATCGCTTAGTTACACGCCAATATGGCCAAGTATTTTTGAAAAGCTTACCACCGATGCGCCGCACGCGAAGCTTAGAAGATGCCAATACATTTTTAAAACAAATTAATTAGAGTACTAAAATGATCAAAAGTAATATCCTTGCCCTTGATGCTTCAACTGAAGCACTTTCAATTGTTTTACATTACCAGGGCCAAACGTTTCATCATTTTGAAGAGTGTCCGCAGCAGCACAGCCAAAAAATACTTCCACTTGTGGATGAACTGTTAACTAAAGCAAACTGTAAATTAAAAGATTTAGACGTAATTGGTTTTGGCCAAGGGCCAGGTAGTTTCACCGGTGTACGTATTAGTGTTGCTATAGCGCAAGGTTTAGCGTATTCAACTAATTTGCCGCTTGTTGGTGTGTCTACACTGGCAACTATGGCTCAACAAACGTTTGAACAAAATGGCAGCCTGAGTGTTTATCCAAGTATAGATGCGCGTATGGGTGAGATATACTTTGCACATTACCAAGCGCAAAATAATCTAATGCTTTTAGTTAACCAAGAATGCGTTATAAAACCTGATTTACTAAACAATAAGTATATAACAACCACTGAGCCATCTGTAGCAGTGGGCACAGGTTTTAAAACCTATCCTGATGCGCTTAATGACTTTGAAAACGTGACAATTAATACTGATATTACATTGCCTGATGCACGTTATATGTTAGCGCATGTTGAAGCTGCGTTTTTAGCGGGTGACGTTGTAAAAGCGAGTGACGCTCAACCTAAATATGTGCGCGATACGGTAACGTGGAAAAAGCTACCAGGACGTGAGTAATCATATTATTTGCAAATTGGTTGTTTTTAAATCATAATTTTATGTAATATTAAGGTTGGAGACGCGTAATGACGCTGCCTATTGGTTCAGGTTTTTTTACCGGAGATATTCCGGGTAGGGTTAGCTCTACTAAAGTTGTTACTAATAAACCACAGAGTTTATTAGACCAACCGGCTGCTCAAAAAACGAATACCGATTATGTAAAAAGCAGTGTCGAGGGCGTTGAACTGGCTAATCAGCTGTTTAAAAGCAGTGCTAAAAGCAATGAATACAGCCAAACAATTTACGACCAACCGACAGCTCAAGTAAGCAAAGCGATTTCTACTTATACTGAATTTGCTAATTTAGAACGCAGAGCAGAAGTACAAAATTTAATAGGCGTTGATATATACGCTTGAAGTGCATTACCGCGCTTTACTTGAATATAGCTATAAGATTTAATAAAAAGCCCGAACATGTGTTCGGGCTTTTTGTCATTCAAAATTAAATGCAATTTTTATTTTTTAATAAAGCCGATTAGTTTATCAGCAATATCGGTATTGTTTTGCGATCCAATAAATTGTTCACTGCCTTTACCATAAGCAAATACCTGCACGTCTACAGCGGTGTGTCCGCCGGTTGTCCAGCCAGTAAAGCTTGCATCGCTAATAATGCTTTTAACAGCTAAATTAAGCGCTTTTTCACCCATTTTTTTAGCTTGCTCAAGTTTTATTTGGTTTTCAGTTGTAAATTCAATATTGGTGTTAGCAGTCCATACTGGTTTTAAATCATCAGAATCTAGTAAAAGTTGAGTTAGTTTACCAGCAGTTGCTTTAACACCTTTTACTACATCAGTTTCCCATTTGTACTGACCATGTGCGCCAAGGGTTAAACCTCCTGTAGAGTGATCTGCAGTAATGACTAAAATAGTATCTTTGTTTTTATCAACATAGGCTTTTGCTTTTTCGATTGATTTAGCAAAATCATCCATCTCAGCCATTGCACAGGCAATATCGTTAGAGTGACCACACCAATCAATTTGGCTGCCCTCAATCATCACAAAAAAGCCTTCTTTGTTTTGATTATCTAATAAACCAAGTGCTTTAGACGTTAACTGAGTAAGACGAGTTGGGTTTTCATCTAATGCAAAAGGTAAGCCTTTAGGTGCGTATAAACCAATTGCAGGTATTTGTGTAATTTGCCCTAGGTTTTTAATGTCGTCGCCATATTGATAACCAGCGGCTTTAAATTCATCAACTAAATTACGGTCATCACGAATAAAGTATTTAGTACCGCCACCAAGCATTAAATCAACCGGTAATTTACCCGCAATTTTATTGTCGATGTAATCATTGGCAATATCATTATAATTATTACGTGATTCATTATGCGCCGCAAAACTTGCTGGAGTTGCGTGGTTAATTTGTGAAGTTGCTACAAGCGCTGTTGTCATACCGCGCTCTTTTGCTATTTCAAGCATGGTTTTAACTGATTTTTTGTCTGTATCTACTGCAATTGCGCCATTGTAACTTTTATGACCGCTACTAAGTGCAGTAGCACCTGCTGCGCTGTCTGTCACATAAGTATGGTCATCAGGGTAGGTACGAGCCATGCCCTTTAAAATAGTGTCAAAAACCGTGCCTTCTACTTCTTTTGTTGCAGGGTCGTCTTTAAAATAGCGATAAGCCGTGGTGTAAGCCGGACCCATGCCGTCACCAATCATATAAATTACATTTTTAGGTGCTGATTCTGCGTAAGCACCAGAAGCGGTGCATAAAAGCGCTAATAAGCTGATCTGTTTTTTCATGGTTGTGTACCTTATGAGTGTACCTTATTTAATAGCCGCTGATATTGTATACAGATAGTATGATAAATAAATGAATATCTAAGATATTTATAATTTAGGGTTATATGAATAGAATTGTAGTTAACGCTGTTAGTTCTATTTATTTAAATTATACTGGTTATAGCTTAACTACATATAATGCTATCACCTTTTAATTGTTCAAAAGGTATACAAAGCAAACATATTTAAAAAGGTCAGCTTATTTTTTTTGTAATTAAACTTATGATATTGTTTAAATTTTATTTTATATTTTTTGCTTTCTTTAGATCACCAAGATAATTAAATAGCGAATTTTGCACCATCTTCTCGGTTAGTGGTCTGACAACTTGTATGCTATAAATAATGATGCTCTAAATTAATAAAGGACTTGCCGTGCAGCCATTTAATATTGAAACCAATAACTTGAATATTCATGGCTTAAAAGTAGGTTCTGGGGATGAAATAGTAATAGCGTTGCATGGTTGGTTAGATAACTGCCACAGTTTTATACCAATGTTAAGTAAAGCTAAGCCAAAGCACACTTGGTACTGTATTGATTTTGTCGGGCATGGTTTATCATCTTGGCGAAGTGATGATGCACATTATTATTTTGTTGATTATATTGATGATGTGTACCAACTTATTAATGCGCTTGGTGTTAAAAAAGTTCATTTAGTTGGGCATTCGATGGGAGCCATGGTTGCAGGGATTTTTGCTAGTTGCTTTGGTGATTATGTAAAATCTGTTACCTTTATTGAGGGGATTGGGTGTGTTACAACTCCTAGCGAAGGCGTATGTGAACAGCTAAAAAGTGCAGTATTAAATAGAGCGCGTTTAAAAAATAAGAAGCAGAGAGTTTATAAATCGAAAGAGCTTATTTATGAAGCACGTGCTCAAACAACCGATTTGAATAGTGAGCTGATTGCTCTTTTAATGCAGCGAAATATAAAATCGGTTTTAGATGGTTATACATTAACAACTGATCCAAAGCTTAAAAATCACTCAGGTTTTAGGTTTGATGAGGCGCAATGTATTGGTGCAATAAAAGATTTAATTGCACCGTGTCAATTAATTTTAGGTAACGAAGGTTATTCGTTTGTAAAACAAAATCTGGCAAAGTATATTAGTTATTACAATAGCTTAAAGGTTATTAATGTAGATGGTGGGCACCACTGTCATATGCAAAGTAGTGAACTATGTTTTAAGCATATTCAAGACTTTATGCTGCAAAATGGTGCATGTTATTTGTAAGTTTACGTAAAATGTGGGATTATTCCTCCATTAGAGTATTTGCTCAATTGTTAAAGCGCCTTACTTAGATTAAGGTTAATAAAAATATAATTATAAACAGGGGCTAAGAGTGGAAAAAATCTGGCTTAAGCGCTACCCAGAGGGTATGCCTGAAACAATCGATCCTGAGCATTACAACTCGTTACTCGAAGTGTTCGAAAAAAGTTTTACTGAATACACCGATTTACCTGCATTTACTAATATGGGTAAAACGCTGTCTTATAGCGAAATAGATACAGCAACAAAAAAGGTTGCCTCCTACATTCAAAATGATTTAGGTCTTAAAAAAGGCGACAAAGTTGCCGTAATGATGCCTAACTTACTACAAACACCAGTCACCATTTTAGGTATTTTACGTGCAGGTTGTGTGGTTGTAAATGTTAACCCACTTTACACTGTGCGTGAGTTAGAGCATCAGTTAAAGGATTCTGACACTACCGCTATTTTCATTTTAGCAAACTTTGCTGACACACTTGAAAAGTCACTTGCACACACTGATGTTAAACACATTGTAGTAACGCAAGTAGGCGACATGGTTGGTGGGCTTAAAAAGCACATAGTTAACTTTGTTGTGAAGCACATTAAAAAAATGGTGCCAAAGTTCAACTTACCAAACACAATTAACTTTTCAGACGTTTTAGCTGCAGACGAAACTAAATATACACGTCCTGAAATGAGCTTGTCCGATCTTGCTTTTTTACAGTACACCGGTGGCACTACAGGTGTATCAAAAGGGGCAATGCTGAGCCATGGCAATATGGTTGGTAACCTTGAGCAAGTTTCAGGCTGTTTAGACAAAGTGTTAAATCGTGGTACAGAAGTTGTTGTTACCGCTTTACCGCTTTATCATATATTTGCTTTAACAGCTAACTGCCTGACGTTTATGAAGTACGGTGGTTTAAATATATTAATCACAAATCCACGAGATATGCCTGGGTTTGTTAAAGAGCTAGGTCAGCATAAATTTACAGCTATTACTGGTGTTAATACGTTATTTAACGGTTTATTAAACACACCAGGTTTTGCTGAACTCGATTTCAGTCATTTAAAAATGTCACTTGGTGGCGGTATGGCCGTGCAACGTCCTGTTGCTGAAAAGTGGCAAAAAGTGACTGGCTCAAAATTAATGGAAGGCTATGGCCTTACAGAATGTTCTCCATTAGTAACTATTAGTCCTTATGATTTAGAAGCATATAACGGCTCTATTGGTTTGCCTGCGCCTAATACTGAAATTAAGCTAATACTTGATAACGGTGAAGAGGCTGCTAAAGGTGAACCGGGTGAAATGTGTGTGAAAGGCCCGCAGGTTATGGTGGGCTATTACAAGCGACCAGATGCCACAGCTGAATGTTTAAATGATGGCTGGTTTGCAACAGGTGATATTGCAACTTATGACGATGAAGGTTTCTTCTTTATTGTAGATCGCAAAAAAGACATGATCATTGTATCTGGCTTTAATGTTTTCCCTAATGAGATAGAAGAGGTAGTGGCTATGCACGAAGGTGTGCTTGAAGTTGCTGCTATTGGTATTCCTCACGATGTAAGTGGTGAACAAGTTAAAGTTTTTGTTGTTAAAAAAGACCCTTCTTTAACTGAAAAAGATATAATAAGTCACTGTCGTGATAATTTAACTAATTACAAGGTCCCAAAACTGGTAGAGTTTAGGGATGAGTTACCTAAAACTAACGTAGGTAAAATACTCCGAAGAGCCTTGAAAGATTAGCAACCTATAAAAAAGCCGACATATGTCGGCTTTTTTATTGTAGGAGATTAAGTGCAATACCAATTGATCGAAACCCAAAATCAACTGAACACTTTTGTTGAACAAATAAAAAATAAGCCTATTTTAGCTATTGATACTGAGTTTATGCGTCGTCGCACTTTGTATCCAGAAGTTGCACTTATCCAAGTTTTTGATGGTGAGCATTTAGCGCTTATCGATCCGTTAGCTGAGCTCTCATTATTCGATTTTTGGGAAATACTAAAAGATCCTAGTGTTTTAAAAGTACTGCATTCTCCTTCAGAAGATATTGAGGTTTTTCAAAAATACGCAGGCTTTGTTCCATCCCCACTTTTTGATACACAATTTGCGTTGCAGTTACTTGGGGAAGGTAACTGTATGGGCTTTGCCCTTATGGTAAAAGAGTTGCAAGGTATTGAAATAGATAAAAGTGAGTCACGCACTAACTGGCTGCAACGTCCGTTAACTAAAAAACAGTTAGATTATGCTGCTGCAGATACTTTTTACTTATTGCCGTGTTTCGAGCTGATTATAGAGCGTATTAATGCCGCTGGGTTCTTTGACATTGTAATAAACGAGAGTGAGCTGATAGCTAAAAAACGTGCGTTTCAAACACCAGACGAGCTTTTATATAAAGATATTAAAAATGCATGGCAACTCAAACCGCACGAACTTGCGGTTTTAAAAGAACTTGCTGTATGGCGCAGAAACAAAGCCATTAAGAAAAATTTAGCGCTAAATTTTGTGTTAAAAGAACATAACATGACTGAAATTGCCAAACGTGGTCCTTCAAGTTTAAATGCTCTACGTCAAATTCCAGGAGTTGAAGCTATTGAAGTTAATCGCTCTGGTGTAGATATAATCAAGTGTATTGAAGTTGCCAAAGCAGTGCCAGATGCTGAGCATCCTGAAGTACTTAAGCGCTTAATTGATTTTCCTACTTATAAAAAAGTAGCCAAAGATATTAAACAAAAGATCACTAAAGTCGCTAAAGAGCACAATATACCAGAAGACGTTATGGCCTCTAAAAAGCAAATTAATCAATTGATTAGTTGGAATTGGAAGTTAACTAATGAGCAAAAACAAAGCCATATTAAGCCTGATTTATTAAGCTCTTGGCGCTATAACTATGTTAAAGACGCTTTAAAAGAATGGGATACTTAAGACTAGATATTTTTTTTACTGTGTAATACTCATACCAATCCGCAATAATACTTAATCATTTTGCGGCGCTAAACGTGTCGTTACCTGTGTTAAAAAAATCTCATTTACGACTGCATGGATGCAGAAGGTAGAGCAATGCAGGAGCAATTGCCGAGAACAACTAAATAGCGATTTTTTGCCTAGCTATCAACACGTTTTTCCATCCTCAAAATAGATCACTTAATTAAGCGAATTGGTATTATCTATAGTTTTTGTGTTACATAGTGAAAAAGTTTTAGTTGCATGCAAGGGATTAAAACGTAGATATTTAGAAAGTTATTACAAAGTAAAAGAAAATAAAGAGGGCGCTTATAAAGCGCCCTTTCTTCAATTACTTCTTTTCTTCATCAGGTAGTGTAACGTTTAGCTCAAGTACGGCTAAATCGTCTTCGTTTTGATCAAACTGAACCTGAACTGCATCGGTACTTACGTTCACGTATTTACGGATCACATCTAAAATATCTTGTTTTAATTGTGGTAAGTAATCCGGCGTTCCTCGTTGAGAACGCTCGTGCGCGACAATGATCTGCAATCGCTCTTTTGCTAGTGACGCACTGTTTTTCTTTTCTGAGCGGAAGTAGTCAAGTAAAGACACGTTAACCTCCAAAAATCCGTTTAAATAAGCCTTTTTTCTCAACGTCTAAGAAGCGAAAATCGACGGTTTCACCTAGTAAGCGGTTAATTGCATCAGAATAAGCTTGGCCTGCATCAGATTCTGTATCCAATATAACAGGTTGGCCTGAGTTTGAAGCACTTAATACCGCTTGCGATTCAGGAATAACCCCTAATAATGGGATTGACAGAATATCTTGCACATCTTCTACCGATAGCATTTCACCTTTTTCAACACGACCAGGGTTATAGCGTGTTAATAGTAAGTGTTCTTTAATATTTTCTAGGCCTTCTTCAGCACGTTTTGATTTGCTGTGTAAAATACCTAAAATACGATCTGAATCTCGAACTGACGACACTTCTGGGTTTGTTGTAACAATTGCTTCATCAGCAAAGTACATCGCCATCATAGCGCCAGCTTCAATACCTGCTGGTGAATCACATACTATGTAATCAAAGTCTTCTTTTAGTTCATTTAGTACGCGTTCAACACCTTCACGTGTTAAAGCATCTTTATCACGAGTTTGTGAAGCAGGTAGTAAAAATAATTTATCTACACGTTTATCTTTAATAAGCGCTTGGTTAAGGTTTGCCTCACCATTAATTACATTTACAAAGTCATAAACAACGCGGCGTTCACAACCCATAATTAAATCTAAGTTACGTAAACCAATATCAAAGTCGATAATAACTGTTTTATAGCCTTTTAACGCTAAGCCTGTGCCAATTGCAGCACTTGATGTTGTTTTACCAACACCGCCTTTACCTGAGGTAACGACAATTACTTTTGCCATGAGATTTATCCTTTAACCAAAGCTGAAATTTCTAATGATTCGTCTTTTTGTTGTATTTGCACTGCATTTCCCCAATGTTCACCTTGTAGCGAATCACTGATCCAGTAATTACCATCTATTGAAACCAGCTCGGCTTCAAGTTTTTGGCAAAAAATGTGTGCTTCTTTAAAACCTTTTGCGCCTGCAATAGCGCGACCGCGTAGCGTGCCATAAATATGCACATTCCCATCGGCAATGACTTCCGCACCATGACTAACTGCGCCAAGTACTATCAAATCTCTATCTTTTGCATAAACTTGTTGTCCAGAGCGAACTGTACCGCTGATAATTTGCGCTGGTAAATGCACCGTTTTTTCTACAATCGATGTATTGGGCTCTTGTTTAACAGGTTCGCTCTTAACGTCTTGTGAATAATTTAAAACAGATAAGCCAGCGGCCTTTGCTTGAGTATGTTGCTCATCTGAGCCATTACACACACCAACCGCATTAAAACTCATTCGCTCGATTAATGATTTTAAGTGAACAAAATCAAGTGAACTGTTTTTAATTTCTATTAAATTAACGACAATAGGCGCACCCTCAAAAAACTTAGGGGCCTGGGCTATTTTTACATACAGTTGTTCTGCTAAAAGGTTTATATCAGTACTATAAAGATGCAAAACTGATAACGTAAAAAGATTCCCTTTTAACTCAAAAATTTGGTCCGACATACACGCTCAATTGATTTGTCTGATTAGAAATTAATTTTAGATAAACGTAGGCTGAATAGGGCCTTTATTGAAATTTCTAATCTAATTTTTCTAACTTATTATTACTCTCATGTTATAGTGTGCGGCATTGTTAAGCAAGAATTTATAGGGCCATAATGCTCACTGCAGTATATAAAAGTAAGAAAAAAGCGGATACGTTCTTATTTGTTGAAAAAAGAGATGATTTTAGTAAAGTTCCGGAACCTTTGATGACCATGTTTGGTCAACCTGTTTATTTGATGATCATCAATTTAGCAAAACGTGAGCATTTAGGTGGGGCAGATTTAGAAACTGTAAAAGCAGCGTTATCAAATCCTGATAAAGGCTACTACTTACAAATTCCACCACCTGAGATAAATTTGCTAAGCCAATTACGAAAAGACAATGGAGTTGATAGTGATTAAAAAACTTATCGTTATATTATGTGGTGTATGTTTAAGCTCACCTGTTATGGCAAAAACTCAGGCTGAATTTCAAGATTATTTAGCGAATTTAAAGCAAGAAGCTATCGCAAAAGGTTACGAAGCCAAACTTATTGACGATGCGTTTGCAACAGCAACGTATAAAGAAAAAGTGGTTTCGGCTGACAAAAACCAGCCAGAAGTAAAAGAAACCCTTGAAACGTATTTACCAAAACGTGTACCACAATGGAAAATTGACCGCGCACGTAAGCTTTACGCAGAAAACAAAGAGGTACTTGAAAAAGTAGCGAAAGAGTTTGGCGTACAAGCACGCTTTATAGTCGCGCTTTGGGGGCTTGAAAGTAACTTTGGTACAATTCAAGGCGGTCATAACGTTATTTCATCATTAGTGACACTTGCTTTTGATGGACGCCGTGAAGCACTTTATAAGCGCCAACTTTGGGCTGCACTGGATATTTTAAAGTCGGGCCACATAACGCTTGATAAATTTAAAGGCTCTTGGGCAGGCGCAATGGGGCAAACGCAATTTATGCCTACCTCTTTTAATGCTTACGCGGTTGATTACAACAACGATGGTCGTAAAGATATTTGGACTACAAAAGAAGATGCTTTTGCCTCAATTGCTAATTATCTAAAGCAAGAAGGCTGGAACGACTCTCTTACGTGGGGTCGCCAAGTTCAGTTACCTGAAAACTTTGATAGTAAATACGTTTTAGTGCGTGGTACCAAAACTCGCAAGCAGTGGTTAGAATATTGGAACGACTCAGAGCGCTCATTAGCTGATTGGCAAGCACTGGGTGTTCGTAAAGCTGATGGTTCTGATTTACCTAATGTAGACGTACTTGCTGCGCTGGTTATGCCTGATGATATAAATGGCCGTATGTACTTAGCGTACGATAACTACAAAGTGTTTATGCATTGGAATCGCTCGTATTACTTTGCTACTAGTGTAGGTTACTTGTCGGATAGAATTGGTTATCCAAAAATCTAATTTTTAAAATATACCTATAAATAAAGCCGCAATTGCGGCTTTATTCTTTTTTGAATATCTTTTCTTTTAGGTCAATAACTTTACCAATTCCAGAACCTAGCTTCATTAGCTTATTAAGTTGCTCTGGCGTTAAACGCTGTAGTTCTGATGACCATTTAGTGACTGTTTCAAGTAGGTTGTGAATCTCACCCATTTGTTTTTGTGCGTAAAGTTCATCGTCGTTACTGGCTTCGTCTAATAAGTTATCGCGTAGTAGCGTTAAGGTGGGCTCAATTTCGCGCTTTTTACGTTCTTCAAATACGCGATTTGCCATATCCCATATATCGCCAGCAGGGGCGTAGTACTCTTTACGATCGCCAGGAATATGCTGTACTTTAATTAGCTGCCACGATTGCAGCTCTTTAATGCCCATACTTACATTACCGCGAGAAATACTAAGCGCATCTGCAATCTCATTAGCTGTCATTGGGTTTTTAGTAATAATCAGCAAGCCACACATTTGTCCGATCGTACGATTGAATCCCCAGCGGCTGCCCATCTCACCACAATGCATTACAAAGGCAAAATTCTTTTCGGATAAACTCATAGCTTAGTAACTTTCAGTAATTTCAGAAAGTAAATGCTAGCACGCTCATTATGGATAGCAAGTTCTTAGCAGGCTTATAAGTTAATTTAAATGACTAAAATATGATTTAGATTAATATTTATACATCTATATTGGGATATGTTGTACACAACAATACGTAAATAAAATCTTATTTTTAATTTTTTCACATACGATGGAATGACTATGAAAGCTGCAATTAATACTCAATACAAAGGTAAATTAGAAATAACAGACTTACCAATTCCTGAGGTGGGAATAAATGATGTTTTAGTAAAAATAGCGGCCTGTGGCGTTTGCCATACCGATTTACATGCCTGTCATGGGGATTGGCCAGTAAAACCAAAAATGCCATTAGTACCAGGGCACGAAGGTGTCGGTGTTATCGAAAAAGTCGGAAGCAACATTAAGCACTTAGAAGTTGGCGATAGAGTCGGTATTCCTTGGCTCTATAGTGCATGTGGGCACTGTGAGTTTTGCCTAGATGGTAAAGAAACACTGTGTTTATCGCAGCACAATACTGGCTATTCTATTGACGGTAGTTATGCAGAATATTGTTTAGCGCATGGCGACTACGTTGTAAAAATACCAGAAGAACTCGGTTTTTCTGAGGCTGCTCCATTATTTTGTGCAGGTGTTACAACCTATAAAGCATTAAAAGTATCCGGTGCTAAACCAGGGCAGTGGGTTGCTATTGTTGGTGTGGGCGGGCTTGGTCATTTAGCAGTACAGTACGCTAAAGCAATGGGTTTTAATGTAATAGCTGTTGATACAGGTAAAGAAAAACTCGCGCTTGCTAAAGAGCTAGGCGCAGATATCACCCTCGATTTTAAAGAGGTGGTTCCAAGCGAAGCTATTTTTGAACAAGTAGGTGGCGCGCATGGTGTTGTGTGTACTGCGGTGTCTAAAGCGGGGTTTGAACAAGCCTTTAAAAGTGTACGCCGTGGCGGTAAATGCGTATTAGTGGGATTACCTCCAGAGGATATGCCACTTCCTATTTTTGATACTGTGCTTAATGGCGTGTCAGTAGTGGGCTCTATTGTTGGTACACGTAAAGATTTGCAAGAATGCTTGGAATTTGCAGCGCAAGGTAAAGTAAAAGCGATTATTGAAGAAAAACGCTTAGAGGACATTAATGAGATTTTTGATGATATGCTCAAAGGTGAAATTAACGGTCGCATAGTCGTTACTATTTAATTTAGATTAAGCGTTTATAAAACGCAAAAAAGCACGGCTTCTAAGTTAGAAAACCGTGCTTTTTAAGTATTTAACTAACCTGAGCGCTGAAAATAGCTGCTTGAGATAGATTTATTATCCAGAGTTCAGGTTAACCAATTAAAGTGTGTAACTAAAACTTAGTTTTGCATTACGCTCTTCGCCTGGCATACCACCTAAAAACATTGCTTTTGAATAATACTTCTTGTTGAACAAGTTATTTAAGTTTAACTGCATATGCCATTTATCAGTTGTATACGATACAGCTGTATCGTAAGTCGTATAACTTGGTACATAACCATCAGGAATCGAAAACGAACTTGAATTAGTACTTCTGTTATCTACAAATGTAATACCACCACTTATATTTACAGCTTCAGGTAAGTTAAACATATCTGCGTAGTAGGTTACCCACGTACTTGCTGTTACGTAAGGCACACCTTTTTGGCGTGTATCGTAACTGCTGCTATTAGGATTACTTTTGTCACGTGCATCTTGATAAATACCGTTTACGTTTACTTTCCATTTATCGTTCAAGTAAGCATTTAAATCAAGCTCAACACCTTTTGTTTGTTCTTTACCATCATAATAGCTTTCAGGTACATCTGAGCTTGATGTTAAAGCGTCATAAAGCGGGTTTGCGTATTCTAAATTAGTACGAGAGCTTTCAAATATAACAACAGATGCGAGTAGTTGGTCATCAAATGCTTTAAATCTAAAGCCTAGGTCGTTACTTATAGACTCTGAATCTTCTCGGTCAGCTTCATTACCTGCCACAGAGCCTAATACACTATACGCTGTACGCCCTTTTGAATGATTTACAAATACAGATAAATCTTCAGATGGCTGATACGTCGCACCCAGGTTATACGTTAAGCCAGAATCTGATGTACTCGCTTCAGGTGTTGGCTCTGCACGGCTAGAACTGTAACGCTCATCAACACCAAAGTGCTCATAAGTTTGCTCAATTCGGTTATATGCTACACCAATACGCGTTGTAAGTTCTTCAGTTATGTAGCCTACATGTTGAATACCTAAGCCCCATGCTTGTACTTTTTTATTGTAGTCGCTGGTTTTAAGTGGATCGAAGTCATCAAAGCTGCCAGATGGCCAATTTGGTTCTCTTATATCGTAAATATACGGTAAAGAACCTTGGTACGTTACATCACCATCATTGTTTGTGAGTACGTAATCTTGATCCCATATTGAGAATTGTTTAAAACGAATATCTCTATCTTCGTAGTTGGCGTTAACAAGCAATTCGTTATCTACGTCGCCTAACATAAAGTCATAACGTAAATCTAAAAAGTATTGCCACGATTTTTCATCTGCTTCTACTTGGCGGTATTCTTGGCGGCGTGCTGCATATGGGTAAAGTACACCGTCTTCAACTAATGGAGCTCGGGGGTCGTTATTGATAATTCCACTGCGCGTTGAATAGACGTAGTTATATGCACCTGTTTGGCGTGCAAAACTAGATGTGTAGTTGCGGTACTGTAGCTGCTGGTTTAAAAACAAATCGTCAGTAATGTAGTAGTTATGCGTTAATTTAAAACGCAGCTCTTCACCTTCGTTGGCATCAGCCATTGGTGAAATAATACCATTTGTGCCAAAGCTATAAGGTGTTAAGCCATCAGATGCTGATAATGAATTAGCAAGTTGGTCGCGTTGTGCATCACTTAACTGTACGCCGCTTCCTGTCGGATCGTTTACTAAATCGGCACCGGTTACTTCACCTGCGCTTAAACCGTTTGCCGTTTCTGCGTTGTAAATACGAATAGGGTGACCAATAGAATCAACCGCTATTTCATCTTTTATATAGGCTGCAGAAAGCATGATGTTTTGTCTGTCGTTTAGCACGTATTTAAGCGAGGTATAAATTTCGTCGCGATCTTCTTTTAAATCGCGAAAGCCGTCACTTGACGCTGTTTTAGCCATTACACGATAAGCTAAATCATCTGTTATAGCGTTAGTGCTATCAAACGATAATGAATAGCTATCCCACTGGCCAAGCTCAGCCGCAACTTTGTGTTTTTCTTCAAACTCGGGTTTTTTTTCAATTAGGTTAATTACGCCACCTGCACTACCAATGCCATATAAACCTGTTGCTGGGCCTTTTAAAACCTCAACAGATTCAACATTTGTAAGTGAACGAGTTGGGTTAAATGTATTACCTAGGCCTGCACCACCGTACATACCATCGTAGGTGTAGTTTGCATCTAAACCACGAATTACTAAGTTATCACCAATACCGTAATTATTACCTGCTTGTGTTAAGCCACTTACGTTTCTAACTAAATCTTGTAAGCTATCCACACCTTGAGATTCAATCAGTTCTCGGTCAATAATTACTATCGGTGCAGGAGTTTCCATTAAAGACATGTCTGATTTAGTAGCAAGACCAGAGCTCATCACCACGCGGTTTTGCTTTTCGTATACGCTGATGCGTTCAATATCAGCATCAACTTGTGTATTTTGGGCAAATGCCATATTTGCATTTAAACAAGCAAGAGTAATAAGAGAGTACTTAAACGTTTTCATAGAGTGATAACTATTCGCGTTATTGAATTTGCGCGAATGATAATGGTTATTGTTTTTAAAGTGAATAGAAAGTTCGTTTAATTTGATTAAATAAAACTGTTCGGATAATTAATAGACAAAAGCGAGTCTAATAGGGGGGCGGTGAACCTTTTATGGCATATTCAATATGGGTGAGAGTTTTATTAAGGCTGAGTAAACTCAGCCTTAATAGCGTGTATTTACAGTTGGTTTTTATAAACAACACCTGCTTTCATTACAAAAGGTACTGCCTCTAAGGTTTTAATACTTTTAAGAGGATTTGCTTTAACCGCAATTATATCAGCTGCAAATCCGGTTTTAATTTGTCCTAACTGAGTATCCATTTTTAATAACTTAGCGCTATTAATAGTTGATGCTTGAATGGCTTGTAGTTCTGTCATGCCAAATTCAACCATGCGGCTAAACTGTTTTGCATTATCTCCGTGCGGGTAAATTGCTGCATCGGTACCGAACACCATTTTAACACCCGCTTTTACGGCACGGCTAAAGCTATCACGTTGCCTTTTAGAAACTTGGCGCTCTTTATTTAGGTTTTCTTCGTCTACGCCGTTTTGCTCGCCATAAGTGAGCGTATATTCGGTATTATAAATATCCATAGAAAGCCAAGTACCATGCTCTTTGGCAAGTGCTATCGCTTCGTCATCTAAAAAGCTGGCGTGCTCTACGCTATCAACACCTGCTTTAATGGCCGTTTTAATCCCGCTTGTGCCGTGTGCATGGGCAGCTACTGGTAAATCTCGCATATGGGCTTCATCAACAATGGCTTTCATTTCTTCAAAAGAATACTGCTGTGCACCTACTTTAGTCCCTTTTGAAAATACTCCACCTGTGGCGCAAAACTTAATAGCGTTTGCCCCGTATTTAATGTTTTCGCGTACTTTTATACGCGCAGCCCATGGACCGTCTGCGACGCCACTTGAAGTATATTTAAGTTCAGGAGGTAGGCGGTTGTTATCACAGTGCCCGCCAGTAATTCCGAGTGATGGCCCTGCAGCCCAAATACGAGGGCCAACTATGTCACCTGCATTTATGCCGTCACGCACGGCTATGACGCTGTAACCTTCTGCGCCAACATTACGTACTGTTGTAAATCCGGCTTCTAAGGTTTTTTTAGCAAAATGAGCCGCTTTAATCGCCATTCTAGGAACTGACTGGCCTAAACGTTCACTGCGCGGAACCGTAGGGTCGCTCGTTAAATGCACATGCATATCCATTAAACCTGGCATAAGGGTTAAATCAGGGAGTTGAATATGTTTATCACCTTTAGACAGCGTTGGTTTTTTATTTTGTTCAATGTTTGTAATTACGCCATCATCAATAGTAATTAAGGGGGATTTAATGAGCTTGCCATCTTTAACATCAACCATGGCTTTAGCTGATAGGTATGTAACTGCATGGGTATTAAAAGCGGTTAAGCAAAGTAAGGCAATAGAGGTGCTGAGTAGTTGTTTTTTCATTTTATTTTTCTTTTAAATCATAATTTAATTAATAGAAATGTAACAAGTTCAGATAAAAGTGCAAATTTAATACGATGAATGCAATCTATCGTAATTTCTTTATTAAGCACGCTTTAATGCGCATAATTAAAAAACGATATTAAAAAGGATTAACATGAAATCAATTAAATTAGCATTAGTTGCCAGTGGCGTTATGTTTGCTTTAAGTGGCTGTATGAATACTGAGCTTAGTACACACACTAATACCAGTACACAGTCAAACACAGTTAACGCATCAGCAGGTATTGTTTCAGAGCTTTCAGCAGAGCAACAACTCGATGTACTTGTTGTACAGTATTACGATGAATCGCTCACATATAGCCCCATCAGCGCAACGTACAATGGTCGTAACGAGTTTAACGATCAATTTACGCCTGAGATTTCAAAAGAAAATAGAGCTAAAAAAGCCGCTTTTTATAAAAAATATCAACAGCGATTAAACTTTATAGATAAAGCACAGTTAACAGGGCAATCGCTTTTAAGCTTTGAAATATTAGAGCGCGACCTTGCACTTAAATTAGAAGGCATGCAGTTTCCTGATTATTTATTACCAATAAATCAAATGGCGGGTGCGCATAACACCTTTGCAGGTTTTGGTTCAGGTCAAAGTGCTCAGCCGTTTAATACCGTTGAAGATTACACGGCTTTTATCTCGCGTAGCGAAGGTTTTGTAAAGTGGCTTGCAAGTGTAGAGCGTTCAATGGCGCAAGGCATTAAACTAGGTATTACGTTACCAAAGCCACTTGCTGAAAAATTACAGCCACAATTTGCAGCTCATGTAGTTAAAAATGCCGAAGATTCACTATTTTGGGGTCCAATTAGAAAATTACCAGAATCGTTTAGCGCACAGCAAAAGCAAAAAATTACAGCGCAGTATCGTCAATTGATTATGCAGCACTTAGTACCGGCTTATAAAAGCATGAGTGACTTTTTAGCTAATCAGTATATTCCTAATAGTCGAGAAAGCGTAGGTTACAGTGACTTACCAAACGGTAAAGTATGGTACGAATACCAAATTAAGAAAAACACAACGCTTAGCTTATCTGCAGACGAAATTCATGACATTGGTTTAAGTGAAGTGTCGCGTATTTTAAGCGAAATGAAAAAAGTAAAAGAAACCGTAGGCTTTAAAGGTGAGCTATCTGAATTTTTTGATCATTTACGTGATTCAGATGAATTTTACTACGACACGCCCGAGGAGTTAATTGCGGCATATGAAAACGTTAAGAAAAAAATAGATGCGCGTTTACCTCTACTTTTTAACATAGCACCCAAAGCACCTTACGTTGTAAAAGCAGTTGAAGCCTACAGAGCGCAGTCGGCAGCAGGTGCATCTTATGCATCTCCGGCGCCTGATGGCTCTCGCCCTGGTATTTTTTATATCAATGCTTATAACTTAAAAGCGCAGCCTAAATTTTTACTCGAAACTTTATCGATTCACGAAGCAGCCCCGGGTCATCACTTTCAAATAGCACTTCAGCAAGAAATAGAGGGCTTACCTGATTTTCGTAAATTTGGTGGTTATACCGTGTTCGCAGAAGGTTGGGCGCTATACGCAGAAAGCTTAGGCAAAGAGCTAGGCTTATTTACCGACCCTTATATGTGGTATGGACGTTTATCGGATGAGCAATTACGCGCAATGCGTTTAGTGCTTGATACTGGTTTTCATGCAAAAGGGTGGACGCGTCAACAAGGTATAGATTACATGCTTGCAAATTCATCTATGGCCAAGAGTGATGTAATTGCAGAGGTTGAGCGATATATTGCATGGCCAGGACAAGCGCTTTCTTACAAGTTAGGGCAATTTAAAATTCAAGAATTACGTGATTTTTCTAAAAAACAACTCGGTGATAAATTTGATATTAAAGCGTTTCACACGCAAATATTAATTGATGGCGCATTACCAATGCCAATCCTTGAGGAAAAAATTAAGCGTTGGGTTAAATCTCAAAGCTAATTTGTAGCGCAAAGCCAGTACTTTGAAAGGGTATTGGCTTTGCGCCATTTACAGCAATACGGTAGAATGCGCGCTCTTTAGGGGGCACGAGAAAACTATGTTTGATCAACAATTAGCAAATACACAATTTTGGCTTAAAAAAAGCTTAAGCGACATGAGTCAAAACGAATGGGAAGCCATTTGTGATGGATGCGGAAAATGTTGTTTAAATACGTTTATTGATAGCGAAGATGAAGACGAATTTACCGCCACCGATCAGTTACGCGAAGGTGAGCAATTAATATTTACTAATATTGTATGTCAGTATCTCGATAACAACACCTGTGGTTGTAGCGAATATGAAAACCGCCAAACGCTTGTTCCTTCTTGTGTAAAACTCACAAAAGAAAACCTTAAAGACATCTTTTTTATGCCACAAAGCTGCAGTTACCGTCGTTTACATGAAGGTCGTGGTTTGGCTTCTTGGCATCCGTTATTAAATAATGGTGATAAAACAAAGATGCATGAGCTAGGTATTTCTGTAAAAGACAAAACAGTAAAAGATTGCGATGTAAAGCTCGACGACTTTGATTTGTACATTGCAGAATGGCCAACAAAGGACGTAGATTAATGAGTAAACAACAAGCCGTAATTGGTTTAATCAATCCTAAAAGCCCGACAAATGTTGGCGGTGTATTGCGAGCAGCTGGCTGTTATGACGCTAAACAAGTTTTTTTTACAGGCAATCGCTACTTAAATGCCAAAAAATTCCATACAGATACAAAAAATGTAGTGGAACGTATTCCTTTAACCGAAACAGATAATTTAGAAGCAATAAAGCCACAAGGCGCAACGGTTGTGGTTATTGAGCTTATTGAAGGTGCAACACCTTTACCTGAGTTTAAACATCCTGAAAATGCATTTTATGTATTTGGCCCCGAAGATGGCTCTGTATCAAAAGACGTCTTAAAGTGGTGTGATGAAGTGGTATATATTCCAACTATTGGCTGTATGAATTTAGCGGCAACCTGTAATGTAGTTTTGTATGACCGCTTAGCTAAATTAGGCGGCGTTGAGAGTAGTGACGATACTATTATTAGCTCTCGTGATACAAACAATAAAATGAGGTGGCAAAAAAGCTGATTAGTTAAGGTTTATTTGTGCAAAAGTGATAGTAGTAGCTAAACTTAAAAACACTATTAATCACAAATAGATACTAAAATGCGCTGGTTTTATTTTATATTATTGCTAACAACTAGTAATAGTTTTGCTGAAACATCGGTTGAGTATTTTCAAAATGATACTCAACACACCTTAACTGGGCATTCCCATAAATCAGGGGTGCTCTATGAAGCTAAGAACTCCAAACAAACACTTCATCTAGCCACACTCGATTGGCCTCCCTATATTGGTAATAATGTATGTAATAAAGGCTGGGTTTATCAATTTTCAATTGCCTTGTTAAATAGTAAGGGCTACAGCGTATATATTGAATTTTTGCCTTGGGCAAGAGCTGTACGAAATGTAGAACTAGGCAGGGCTGACATACTAATGCCTGAATACTTTATAGAAGATACAGCCCCCTCCGATTATGTTGATGGTAAAACACGTCGAGAATTACTCGGCTTATCTAATTCGTTTAAAGGTGGCGAAATTGCTTTTTTAAAAAGGAAAGGCGATACAGACCATTTCACAGGAAACTTGAACTCGCTCAAAGGGCTTAAGATTGGTGTTGTTAGAGGGTATCAAAATACGCCAGAGTTTGATGCTATGATGGACAATGGCGAGTTTGAAGTTATCACCTCTGTTGATGATTTACAGCTTGTTAAGCTACTGACTGCTAAACGTGTTGATTTGGTTATAGGCGATCCTCAAGCATTGAAATCATCTGTGGCTTACTCCTCTTTAACTAAACCTGAAAAACAGTCTTTGCTTTCTTCCATTGAGCAAGAAAGCATTCCTTTGCAATATAACTCTTTATATTTTGCCATTAGTAAGCGTGCGCATAATTGGCTTTTAGTATTAGAGGATATAAACGAAGGGCTTTATCAGTTTAATAACAGTGGCGAAATAGACCGAATTATTAGGGCGACCAACACGCAATGCGAACAACCCTATTGGAACGTTCTATAAGTGCGCTGACTAATTTATATTTAAACATGTAAAATCGTTTTCAACTTGTTAATGGAGTGAAAACGACGTGAGTGAAATAAATACAAACCAATCATTCGCGGTCAACGAACAGCCAAATAAAAATTATCTGTTTCCACTGACTGCAATGACTACCCTATTTTTTTTATGGGGCTTTATTACTGTTTTAAACGATGTACTAATACCACGCTTAAAAGGCGTATTTGATTTGAGCTTTTTTGAAGCGATGCTAGTACAGTTTTGCTTTTTTGGGGCTTACTTTATTGTTTCTATTCCTGCGGGGCTTTTAGTTAAGCAATTTGGTTACAAAAAAGGGATTTTAACTGGTTTAATTGTGGCTTCAATGGGGTGTATGTTGTTTTACCCTGCTGTTGTAGTACATGAATATTGGCTATTTTTAGGCGCTTTATTTGTACTTGCTGCAGGCGTAACAGTACTTCAGGTTTCTGCTAACCCTTATGTTGCTGCTCTTGGCAGCGAAAAAACAGCTTCTTCTCGTCTAAATTTAGCACAAGCACTTAATGCGCTTGGTACTACCGTTGGGCCTTATGTTGGTGGTTTATTATTTTTCGGTACGGCAGGTAGTTTAGCTGCATCTGCAGCAACTGCTGAATCTGTAAAAGTGCCTTATTTAATGCTTGCTGGCGCTTTATTACTTATCGCTATTGTATTTGCCTTTATAAAGCTTCCAGAAATTGAAGCCCACAAAGAGGAAAATAATACAGCAATTGAATCTCGTTCGTTAATGCAAGCACCGCACTTAACTATGGGTGTACTTGCTATATTTTGCTACGTAGGCGGGGAAGTTGCCATTGGCAGCTTTTTAGTTAACTACTTTGGTGAGGCGCACATAGCAGGGCTTGAAGAGCATACTGCGGCCGCACTTATTAGTTATTACTGGGGCGGGGCAATGGTAGGGCGTTTTATAGGCTCTGTATTATTACAAAAGATAGCACCTTCTAAAGCTATAGCGTTTAATGCATTTAGTATTATTGCGCTATTATTGATCACTATTTTTACTCAAGGTGACGTCGCTTTATACTCAGTATTGGCAATTGGTTTATTTAACTCAATTATGTTCCCGACTATATTTTCAGTTGCAATCGAGCGACTAGGATCATTGACGAGCAAAGGTTCTGGCTGGTTATGTTTAGCAATTGTTGGTGGTGCACTTGTACCATTACTACAAGGGTTTATAGCTGATACAGTAAATATACAGCAAAGCTTTTTTGTTCCAATGTTATGTTATGTATTTATTGCATGGTACGGTTTAAATGTTGTTCGCTTAGCAAATAAGTGGAAATAACAGACTATACAAGAGTGACTGAATACGTATTCAGTCACTTATAAAGCTATTTTTAATGGGAACGTTCCACAGGCTATAAATCTAGTCATTAATTATTTAATATTAGCCAGTTACCCACCAAAGCCTATTTTTTTTACAATCCTTTATTCTTATTTTTCATCAATAACCTAACTGTAAGTCTCTTTTACTAGGACATTTAGCTAAATTTTTGCTAAAACAGTAAGGCTAATAACGATAAATAATAAAAAGGATGTATATGCTTAACTCGTTGAAATTTACTTCCAAAGTGACTATTGCAGCCTCCTTAATTTTGGTTTTGGTGCTAGGGTTATTTACTTTTAATAACTACATTGCGATGCGCAAGCAAACCGAGCAGCAGTTAAGTTTGGTATTGCAACAAAATTCCGAATCTGTTTCACAAAATATAGCGAGTTGGTTAAATGCAAAGTTGGCGATTGTTATATCAATTGCTAAAACCCATAAAGCTAATGATTCTAAAGCACTCACCCTTTCACAATTAAATACAGCAGAGCTTGCTGGAAGCTTTAAAAATACGTATATAGGTAAATCCAGCGGCACGTTTATATTAAACGATCAATCAGTCGTTTTACCTGCAGATTTTGATGCGACTTCTCGCCCTTGGTATAAATTAGTCGAAAACAAATCAAATACCGCTTTTACAACTCCTTATATTGATGTAACCACTAACGAGCTTACAATTTCAGCGGTAGTACCCATACTCCAAAATGGCCAATTTAGCGGCGTTGCAGGTGCCGATATTGATATGCAGACCGTGACAAAAATTATCAACGATATTGACTTTTTAGGACTCGGTTATGGTTTTTTACTCGACAGCAAAGGCCAAGTGTTAAGCCATCCAAATGCTCAGTTAAACTTAAAAAATACATCAGACATCTTTGGCACTAATACGCCTTTACAAAGTGAGTTTACCCAGTACGAGATAAACGGAGAGTCTAAGCTTATTTCGTTTACAAAAATTAGTGGTATTGAAAACGTAGATTGGTACCTAGGTGTTGTTATAGACAAAGATAAAGCGTATGCCAGTGTCTCTAATTTTGGCCAAACCGCAGCTGTTTTTATGGTGATAGGAATTATCACTATTATAATTATGATGCAGCTTTTATTACGCTATTTAATGCAGCCAATGAATCGTTTAAACGATGCTATTAAAGATATAGCACAAGGTGAGGGCGATTTAACAAGGCGTTTAACCGTTGAAAACGACGATGAATTTGGCGATTTAAGCTATTCATTTAATATTTTCATCGAAAAAATTCAGCATTCAATAGAGCAAGTAAAAGAGTCTACAAAGCAATTAGATACAGCTATTGAGAGCTTGGTATCACAAACACATTCTTCGCTGTCTATGTATGATGATCAAAGTAAACGAACCGATAGTGTTGCAGCGGCTATCAACCAGTTTTCAGCTACATCAATGGATATCTCAAGTAATGCAGAGAGTGCATCGCAGCTTGCTAAAAATGCAGATGAACATTCAACACAAAACCAAGAAGCATTAAGCCACAGTGTTGCAACTATCCACCAGCTCTCGGGTAATATGGAAAAAGCTCAGCAAACTATAAACAGTTTAAATTCACATACAGCCAGTATTGGCCAAGTGCTTGAAGTTATTAAAGGTGTAAGCGAGCAGACTAATTTATTGGCACTTAATGCCGCAATTGAGGCCGCTAGAGCAGGAGAGGCGGGACGCGGTTTTGCCGTTGTAGCAGATGAAGTTCGCCAATTAGCGCACCGCACTCAACAGTCAACGCAAGAGATTGAAGACACGGTTAGTCAGTTGCAAAAAGGCTCAAACCTTGCTGTAGAGCTTATGAAAACAAGCCTTGAAGGCAGTGAAAAAAGCGTGCAACAAGCCGATGCTGTTGGCAATTTAATGAGCCATGTTATACAAGCGATTCAACAAATTAACGATGCAAATCACTCTGTGGCCACTGCAACAGATGAGCAAAACCAAGTTGTTAAGTTATTAGATACAGATATTCAAACAATTAATTCGCTTTGTATACAAGGCAAGGCCAACTTAAATGACACACTTGACGAATGTACCAAACTAAAACAACAGTTTAGTGCTTTAGAAAATATGGTTCAAAAGTTTAAAGTATAAAATTAATGACTAAAAAAAATGTGAATAAACCAAATTGGCTCAGTCTAATAAATATCGACAGTGTTTATAGCTCAGACATGCAACGCAAAGCGTTTTCTTTATTTACCATGATTGGGATTTCAATTGTGTTGATCGCAGTATTAGTGTTTTTTAATTATAAGCTTTATTCGCCACTACTAACCGCTTCATTAATTATCGTTAACATTACAAATATAAGCTGTTCTATCTACTTTATAAAAACGGGTAACCTGCAAGTTGTGGCATTAATAAGTGTGAGCATTGTGTGCATGATGTTTGTTGCACTTGTTTATACCGGCGGTAAAGATAATACCGCGCTATATTGGCTAATGTTTTATCCTGTCGTAACGTTTGCATCTTTAGGGGTTAGATTAGGTGCTTGGTTAGGCTGTACCTTACTGTTTTCTTGTATTGTTATTTTATACGGCCCTGACTTTGGTCAAGTTAGCTATGGCAACGTAGAAAAAACACGTTTTATAGCGTCCTTTTCTATGGTGTTTTTATTCTCATTTATTGGTGAGTATTTTAGGCATAAAAGCCACATGGCTATTGCCGATATTACGCTAGAGCAAAAACAAGATGCTTATACTGACCCCCTTACTGGCATAGCAAATAGGCGTTTTATTACCTCTCATTTTTTAAAGCTTGCTCAAACACGCCCAGAGCAGTACTTACCTTTTTCAATTTTGTTAATTGATTTAGATAATTTTAAATCTTTAAACGATACGCATGGCCACGATTTCGGTGATACGGTATTGATAGAATTTACCAAACTTCTTGAGTCTCAATTTTTGGCAACTGCGTTAAAGGCTCGTTATGGCGGTGAGGAATTTGTTGTTATTTTACCGCAGCTCACTGCCTCTGCTGCCTCTGTAATTGCGAACAAATTTCGAGAAGCCGTGGCCGGGCATGTTATATTTACTGATGACAAGCAGCGTATTTCAATCACCTGTAGCATTGGTATTTCCCAAGTAAATAAAGTAACTGATTATGATGATTCATTAAAGCAAGCTGATGAAGCTCTTTATAGTGCAAAGGCTTCAGGTCGCAATAGAGTCGTCTCAAACTAGTTGAAGGATTAATATGTCTCAAAGTAAGTTAATATATGTTCATGACCCAATGTGTAGTTGGTGTTGGGGTTACTCACCAACCTGGCTTAAGCTAAAATCAGAGCTTGCTGGTAAAGTGGTAATAGAATATAAAGTAGGTGGCCTAGCACCCGATAGCCAAGACCCAATGCCACAAAATATGAAAGAGATGCTTGAGGGAACTTGGCATAAAATTTCAGCGCAGTTAGGTACGCAATTTAATTATGATTTTTGGCGTAATTGCCAGCCAAGGCGTTCAACGTATCCCGCATGCAGAGCTGCACTTATAGCGCGTAAAGCGGGTAAAGAAGCTCAAATGGTGGCTGCTATCCAACACGCTTATTACCTAAATGCAAAAAACCCGTCTGATGAAAGTACATTAATTAGTTTGGCTGAAAAAATTGGCTTAATTAAAGATGAGTTTTCGGAGCAGCTAGCGTCAAGCGAGCTTAATGAGGAGCTCAAAGCGGAGTTATCCTTTGTTCGCACTTTACCAATTCAAGGTTTTCCCTCACTAGTGCTTATTAAAGATAATAAAGCTTACCCTATAGAAATTAATTATACCGATTGGCACTATTCCCTTAATCAAATTATTTCAATTTTGGATTAACCACCTTCTTGCATCTACTTAATTGGGGTATTTGGCCAGCAAGTACCCTTATTCGCGTTAAAACCTCCTCGTAAGTCTTAATTGTTACCATTGTCATAAAAGCGACTTTTTTGCGCAACATCCTTGTCATGTTTCATCTATAAACTCCTGCTCATTGAATTATTAAGTCATAAATTATTTATATAACAAAGTTTATGACCTAAAAAAACAAACTAGCAAATCCGCTAACTAACGAGTAAAGGTGTATGCGATGAAAGGCGTTAAACCATTAATCTTAGCTGGTATTGTGGCCGCAAGTGCAGCAGTACACGCAAACGATTTAGATAAGGTTATTGATAAAAGCAGTGAAATTAATAAATCAGCTGCGCAATCACAAACAAAAATAGACAAGATTGCAGATTCAATGCAAGGACGTTTACAGCAATTTCAAACCCTCAATAAAGAGATTGATGGTTTAGCTGTATACAACGCCCAGCTAACTAAACAATTAAATAATCAAATAGAAGAGATGGAATCTTTAAACCTGTCAATGGATCAGGTTTCTATTATTGAACGTCAAATTACGCCGCTAATGCTTAGAATGATTGAAGGTCTTGAGCAGTTTGTATCTTTGGATATTCCATTTTTAGCTGATGAGCGCACAAAGCGCGTTACGTCTTTAAAAGAAATGATGAATCGTGCTGATATTAACTCAAGTGAAAAATTCCGCCGTGTACTTGAAGCGTATCAAGTAGAAGTTGACTACGGGCGCACTATTGAAGCTTATACCGCACTTTTAAATGTGGATGACAAAGAGCGTGAAGTTGATTTTTTACGCATTGGCCGTTTAGAGCTTATTTACTTAACACGCGATGGCAAAAAAGCAGGTAGTTGGAATGCAGACACAAAATCATTTGAAGCATTACCAGACTCTACAATAAGCCAAATTAATAAAGGTTTACGCATTGCGCGTAAACAACTTGCCCCAGATATGTTAACTCTGCCAGTACATGCAGCAGAATAAGAGGTTGAAAATGAAATTGTTTACTCAAATGACAAAAATAGCTCTTTTTGCTGCAAGCCTAAGCATTACTGGTGCAAGTATAGCGGCAGAGCCAATGAACTTAGATTCATTACTTAAAACGCTCGAAAATGGTAAATCAGCTCAAAGCGAGCAAAATAAACAACGTGAACAAGAGTTTGCGGCTCGCCAAAACGAGCAAGTACAAATGCTTAAAAATACCCAAGCAAAGCGCAATCAAATGCTGGTGGAATCTGAACGTCTAGAAACGCAATTTGAAGAAAACGAAGTAAAACTTGCTAACTTAACAGACACGCTTTCTAAACGCATGGGTTCGCTTAAAGAGTTGTTTGGCGTTCTTCAACAAGTTGCAGGGGATTCTAGTAATAAGTTTGCGACATCAATAGTATCTGCTCAGATTGCTGGGCGCAGTACGTTTATGGATGACCTTGCTCAAAAGATGGGCTCAACTTCAAAACTTGCTTCAATAGAAGATATTGAAAAAGTATGGTTTGAATTACAACGCGAAATGACCGAGCAAGGTAAAGTAAGTCGTTTTAACGCAAGTGTTATTGTTGAAGGCGGTACTAAAGCACAGCAAGAAGTTGTGCGAGTGGGCGCATTTAACCTCGTATCAAACGGCAAGTATTTAGAGTTTAATTCCTCGACTAATTCTTTGAGTGAATTAACTCGCCAACCTGTATCGCGCTTTACTGCAACAGCAGAAGAGCTACAAAGCACTAAAAGTGGCGTGGTGCAATTTGCACTTGACCCAACAGGTGGCTCTATACTTGGTTTATTAGTACAAGCACCGGATACCCAAGAGCGTGTTCACCAAGGTGGCACAGTGGGTTATGTGATTTTAGGCGTAGGTGTTATTGCACTTCTTATATCACTTGAGCGTTTTTTCTCACTATTGATTATGGGCGGTAAAATTCGTCGCCAGCTTAAAGATACAGTTGCACGTGATGACAATCCGCTTGGACGCGTAATGAAAGTAAAAGATCAATTTCCAAGTGTTTCACACGACACACTGGAGCTTAAACTAAGTGAAGCTATTTTACGTGAAATGCCAAAAGTGACGCGTAATTTAACACTTATCAAAATCATCTCTGTTGTTGCACCGCTGTTAGGTTTATTAGGTACAGTAACCGGCATGATTAATACATTCCAAGCAATCACCTTATTTGGTACTGGGGATCCTAAATTAATGGCGGGTGGTATTTCTCAAGCACTTGTAACAACGGTATTGGGCTTAGTGGTCGCCATACCAACGGTATTTTTATACACCTTACTTAATACGCGCGCTAAAAATATCTTGTTAACTATCCAAGAGCAGAGCGCCGGTATTATTGCAGAGCGAAGCGAGAAAGGAGCATAAACCATGGTGCTATTGATTGACTCAATCAATGCTATCCGTGATTTTCTCGACACCGGTGGCCAAGTTCTCTTGGTCATCGGGGTGTTAATCTTCGCGATGTGGTTATTGATACTCGAGCGATTTATTTACTTTTTTAATGGTTTTAGAAGCTATAAACACGCTCTTAAAGCCACTTGGATTAACCGTGCAGAACGAGATAGCTGGAATGCAGAGCAAATACGCGAAGCGATGATATCGCGAGCTGGTATGCGCTTAAACACCAATCTTTCTTTGATTAACGTGATGGTTGCTTTGTGCCCGCTACTTGGTTTGTTAGGCACTGTGACGGGCATGATAGAAGTGTTTGATGTAATGGCAATTACCGGCACAGGTAGTGCCCGCTCAATGGCATCAGGGGTATCTAAAGCAACTATCCCGACAATGGCAGGTATGGTAGGTGCGTTATCTGGGGTATTTGCCTCAACGTACTTACAACGAAAAGCTAAGCGCGAAGTAGAACTACTACAAGACAGCATGGTTTTAGACCATTAAGCAAAATTTTGATAAGCGGCTCTTATAAAGCCGCTCATCCTAGGAGAATAAAAATGAGAGCCCCGTTAGGAAACCTATTTCAAGAAGACGAAGCTGAAGAAATAAACATGACCCCAATGTTAGACGTTGTATTTATCATGCTTATTTTCTTTATTGTAACTGCCTCTTTTGTTAAAGAAGCTGGTATTGATGTAAACCGCCCAGAAGCCGCAACAGCTGTTAAAAAAGAGCGTGCTAATATTTTAGTGGCTATTTCTGATACAGGCGAGATTTGGATTAATAAACGTCAAATTGATGTACGCGCAGTACAAGCCAATATCGAGCGTTTAAAAGCAGAAAATCCACAAGGTAGCGTTGTGATTCAAGCGGATAAAAAAGCCACTACCGAAATGTTGATTAAGGTGATGGATGCCTCGCGCGCGGCGGGCGCATTTGATGTATCAATTGCCGCACAAGATGCGTCTTAAGGGCTAGTTATGTTGCGATATTTAGTTGCATTAGTGATAGCCGGTGTAGTGACCTTTATGTTGTTTTTAGGCATGCAGGCACTGATCACTGGCGGTGAAGGCGCTATGACGGATCCGGTAAAGGGTAACGTACTTGATTTTGTTCGCTTGAAAAAAGAAGAAACCGTACAAAAAAAAGAGCGTAAGCCACAAAAGCCACCAACACCAAAAGAGCCGCCACCACCAATGGAATCACCGCAAATGCAAAATAGTGATGCTACAGCAAATGCTAACAACTTTGACTTTGGTGCCAATGTAGATGCGGATGTAAATTTAGCCGGCGGGTTAGCACTTGAAACAAGTGATGGTGAATACTTACCGATTGTAAAGGTGGCCCCTGTTTATCCGCGCCGTGCGTTATCACGTGGCATAGAAGGCTACGTTATTGTTGAGTTTACAGTAACTAAACAAGGCACTGTACGCGACCCACAAGTAGTAAAAGCAGAGCCTGAGTCACTTTTTGATAGAGCTGCGATGGATGCAGCCCTTAAATTTAAATATAAACCGCGCGTAGTAAACGGTGAAGCCGTTGAAGTTGCGGGTGTTCAGAACAAAATATCTTTCCAAATTAGCGGTTAATTTAGTAATTAACCACGAGTAAACGGACAGAAATGCGAGGCGATTATGAAATTACTACCTACAGCTAAACTTTTAAAGTTAACACTATTTTGTACCGCTGCGATCAGTACAAGTATTGTTGCACCAAGTGCTCTAAGCCTAATTCCAGGGCTACATGTAGCTACGGCATATGCAGAGCAAGAACAAAAAACGAAACGTGTACCAGCACTGCGTGAAAAGGTTTATAGCCAGCTTGCTCGTGCGCAAAAACTTGCTGACGATGGTGATGTTAAAGGTGGACTTGAAGCGCTTGATAGCATTCAAGAGCGAGCTGCAAGCATGAACTCGTACGAAGTGGCAATGATGCATAACTTTTACGGGTTTATTTATTACAACGAAAACGACTTACCAAAAGCGATTGCCTCGTTTGAAAAAGTGGTAGCTGAGGAAGCCATTCCTGAGTCACTTCGTTTAAGCACTACATTTAGCTTGGCTCAATTGGCTATGGCTAATAGTGATTACACTAAAGTTATCTCTTTTTTAGATGACTGGGACAGTATTAACACCCAGCCTAAAACAGAAGGCTACTACTTGTTAAGGGCTCAAACATATTATCAGTTAAAAGACTATAAAAAAGGGCTTGAGTACATATCTCAAGTGATTGCTTTAAGCGACAGCGAAGGCAAAATCCCTAAGGAAAACTGGTTAGTACTACAGCGTGCAATGTATTACTCGCTTAATCAAACTGACAAAGTTGTTGAAGTGCTTGAGCGCATGGTAAAGCTTTATAATAAGCCTGAGTATTGGGTGCAGTTATCGGGTATGTATGGTGAAACAGGTAGGGAAAAACAACAGTTAGCGGTAATTGAAGCCGCTTACCAGCAAGGATTTTTAACCTCTAAATCTGATTTACGCCAGTTAGCGCAAGTGTATTTATACAATGGTTTAGCGTTTAAAGCTGCAAAAGTGATGAGCGATGCCATTGATAAAGATATTGCTGAAAAAACAGCAAAAAACTACGCTTTTGTTGCCGAGGCGATGATCCAAGCTAAAGAAGATGAAAAATCTCTTACCTACTTTGCAAAAGCTGCTGATTTATCTGAGCACGGTAAATACGATCAACGTTTAGCCGAAGTATTTGTAAATACAGAGCAATATGAAGAAGCCGCCGATGCAGCGCGTAAAGCACTTGATAAAGGTGGTCTTGATTTTGAATCAAATGCATTTGTTGCACTGGGTATGGCGCAGTACAACATGCAAAATTTTGATGCATCAATTTTAGCGTTTGAGCAGGCAGAAAAACATAAAAAATCTCAGCGTTTAGCACAGCAGTGGATCAAATATGTAAAGCGCGAAAAAGTGCATGCAGAAACACTTAGAACAGCTTTACTGTAAATTTCAAAGCGCTTTACTAATTAACAAGTAACGCGTGTAAAACCAGTTCATAATCGCAATACTAAAACCGCCTTAGGGCGGTTTTTATCGTCTCTAAAAGCATCCAATTGTTTGATTTTAAATAAGTTACTTTTGTCATCTTATGGTTATTAAACTGTAACTACTTTGTCATAAGTCTCCCGTATTGTAACCGCAGCTAAACTCAAGTGACCTTAAAGCATTATTTAAGTGTTTTATGGTGACTTGAGTTTATTTGAGCACCTAAAAAATAATTAAATACTTTAACGGAGTGAACAATGAAATTATCTGACTTATTCAAAGTAAGTTTGATTGCAACTGCAGTATCTTTAGCTGGTTGTGGTGGAGACTTAGTAGTATCTGAAGGCGACACAACTATTAATGAAGGTGATACAGTAACCAACGTTATTGAAGGCGGTGACGATACAAGTGGTGAAACGTCATCACGTGATGATTCACAAAATGCTACCACTGGCTTTCCTACTGATATTGATAATGCACTAACTCAAGGTTTAGCAACTGATGTTTCTAGTGAGTTTACATCTATTACAGATAAGCCCGTTTATCGCTTAGCTGCAGATACTGTGTTCACTACTGATGTATCATTAACGAACGACGCACACTGGATCTTAAATGGCCGTACTGCGGTTGGTAATGATCGCGCAGATAATGCCAAGCTTTATATTCAGCAAGGTACAACGATTATTGGCGAAACAGGAGATGACTTCCTAGTTGTTCGTCGCGGTTCACAAATTGAATCGGTAGGGACTGTAAGTCAGCCCATTACAATGACCTCAATTCAAGATGTTACAGCTCAAGAAACAACGATTGGTCAGTGGGGCGGTTTAGTATTATTAGGTAACGCGCCAGCAAATTCTTGCGGCGACCAAGAAGGTGAAGCAACAGCTGATGAACTTGCTAATTGTGGTGTGTCGGCTGAAGGTGATGCAGGTCAGTTTGGTGGCGATATCAGTGATGATAATTCAGGTACTTTAAAGTATGTACTTGTTAAGCAAGCCGGTAAAACGTTAGGTAATGGTGATGAGTTAAATGGTATTACGTTTGCCGGTGTTGGCTCTGCAACTACGGTTGATTATATTCAAGTACATGAAAATCTTGATGATGGTATTGAGTTCTTTGGTGGCACAGTTAATGTAAGCAATGTTGTACTTACAAATATTGGTGACGATTCGCTAGATTGGTCTTTTGGTTGGACGGGTTCGGCTACTAATGTTTACATTCAACAAGCGGCTAACGTAGGCGATAACGCTATCGAAGCTGATAACTCTGAATTTGATTCAAGTGCAACACCATTAACTTTACCTACTATTTCAAACGTTACAATTGTGGGTGCTGAGGGCAATAACGGCATTCGTTTACGTGCGGGTACTGCTGGGGTTCTTAAAAATGTATTTGTAACGGGCCCAGCTACTTATGAAAACTGTTTACGTGTAGGTTCAGATTCAGTACCTCGTGCTGAGGATGGCACACTTACGATTACAAACTCTATTGTTGCTTGTCAAACTGCAGCGAATAACTTTGGCAGCGAAGTTATTAACGGTGGCGATGTACAATCTTGGTTTGAAGGCCAAGACGCTAACCAAACACTTACCCCAGCTGATTTAATGCTAGATGACAACGGTTATACACCACTTGCTGGCTCGCCACTTATTGCAAATACTCAAATTGGTGCATTTGATGGCTCAACTAATTGGATGGAAGGTTGGACTGTTGGTATCAATGGCGGCTTTCCTACTGATATTGATAATGCGCTATCACAAGGTTTAGCCTCAGACGTATCTAGCGAATTTCCAGAAATTACAGATAAGCCAGTATATCGCTTAGCTGAAGATACAACGTTTACAGCGGATGTAACACTTACAAATGACGCACATTGGATTTTAAATGGCCGTACTGCAGTAGGTAATGACCGTGCAGACGCTACAACACTTTATGTTCAAGCCGGCACGACATTAATTGGTGAATCAGGTGATGACTTTTTAGTTGTTCGTCGTGGTTCGCAAATTAACGCAAATGGTAATGCAACTGCACCTATTACAATGACATCTATTGAAGATGTAACAGGCGCTGAAACAACAATTGGTCAATGGGGCGGTTTAGTACTTTTAGGTAATGCTCCTGCTAACTCGTGTGGCGATCAAACTGGTGAAACGACTGCTGAAGAATTAGCTAGCTGTGGTGTATCTGCAGAAGGTGACGCTGGTCAGTTTGGTGGCGATATTAGCGATGATAACTCAGGTGTTCTTCGTTATATTGTCGTTAAGCACGCAGGTAAAACTCTTGGTAACGGCGATGAGCTTAATGGTATTTCGTTTGCGGGTGTAGGCTCTGCAACAAAAGTAGAATATATCCAAGTTCATCAAAACCTTGATGATGGCGTTGAGTTTTTTGGTGGTACTGTAAATGTTCGTAACATAGTACTTACTGACATTGGTGATGATGCATTTGATTGGTCGTTTGGTTGGACTGGTCGTGCGCAAAATATTTATATTCAACAAAGTGCTGTTGGTGGTGATAACGCTATTGAAGCGGATAACTCAGAATTTGATTCAAATGCTACACCTTTAACAAAGCCACTAATTTCTAACGTAACAATTGTGGGTGCTGATGGTACTAACGGTGTTCGTTTACGTGCAGGTACAGCGGGCGTTCTACGTAATGTAGTAATTACAGGGCCTGAAGGTTACTCAAACTGTTTACGTGTGGGTTCTGACTCTGTAGCAAATGCAGAATCTGGAGAGCTTTCTATTGAAAACTCAGTAGTGGCATGTAGTGATGATAATAACTTTGGTAGTGAAGCAATTGGTGGTGGTAACGTTCAATCTTGGTTCGAAGGCCAAACAGGTAACCAAACGCTGACAGCTGCTGCCCTTAGTTTAGCAACCGATGGCTTTACACCTAAATCTAGCTCACCATTATTAGGTTCGGGTGTTGATTCGTCAGACCTTGATTCGTTCTTTACTAAAACAGATTATATTGGTGCGTTTGATGGCGATAATAACTGGATGGATGGTTGGACAGTTGCTATAACGCCAAGTTTTCCTGATGATATTCAAAATGCCTTAGAGCAGGGTTTTGCTACTGATGTATCAGCGAGCTTTCCTGAAATCACAGACAAGCCAGTTTATCAGTTAACTTCTGATGTTGTATTCACTTCAGACGTAACATTAACTAACGATGCCCATTGGATTCTAAAAGGCCGTACAGCCGTAGGTAATGACCGCGCTGATGAAACGACTTTATATATTCAATTTGGTACTACGCTTATTGGCGAGTCGGGTGATGACTTTTTAGTTGTTCGTCGTGGTTCTAAAATAGAGGCTGTGGGCAGTGCAACTCAGCCAATTACTATGACGTCTATTGAAGATGTTACTGGTGGCGAAACGACTATTGGTCAATGGGGCGGTTTAGTACTTTTAGGTAATGCACCGGCTAACTCGTGTGGCGATCAAGAAGGCGAAGCTACCGCTGATGAACTTGCAAACTGTGGTGTGTCTGCTGAAGGTGACGCTGGCCAATTTGGTGGTAATGACCCAGAAGATAACTCAGGTACTTTAAAATACGTGGCAGTTAAACAAGCAGGTAAAACGCTTGGTAACGGAGATGAGTTAAACGGCATTACGCTTGCTGGTGTTGGTAGTCAAACAGAGCTTGATTACATTCACGTTCATGAAAATCTGGACGATGGTGTAGAATTTTTCGGTGGTACTGCAAACATCAGTCACCTGGTTTTAACTAATATTGGTGATGACTCACTAGATTGGTCATTTGGTTGGACGGGTAAAGCGCAATACGTACTTATCAAGCAAGCCGACTCAACAGGTGATAATGCAATTGAGGCGGATAACTCTGAGTTTGATTCAAGTGCAACGCCACTCACAATGCCTACAATTTCTAATGTTACTATTATTGGTAATGTTGGGGTTAACGGTATACGTCTACGTGCAGGCACTGCGGGTATGCTTAAAAACGTGGTTGTGACAGGCGGGGCAGATTATTCAAATTGTTTACGTGTAGGTTCAGATTCAGCTCCTCGCGCAGAGGATGGTACATTAACTGTTACTCACTCAGTTGTTGCATGTGAAACGGCAAATAACTTTGGTACACAAGCTATTGGTACTGGTAATGTTGAGTCTTGGTTCTTAGGTCAAACAGGTAACTCTGTACAAGCAGCCACAGACCTTGGTTTAGCAGATAACGGATATATGCCTTCGGCTGAGTCATTACTGTTAGGTAATGGTTTTGATTCTTCAAGCCTAGATAGTTACTTTGATTCAGTAGATTACATTGGTGCAATGGATGCACAAACAGACTGGACAGCAGGTTGGGTTAAGGTAGGCCTTTAATCCAAACCACATTATAGCCGAGCGAAAGCTCGGCTAATGTCTTGTTTTGTTTCGGAGTATAAAAATGAAATCTTTTAAACCCTCTTCTCTTGTTCTATGTAAACTAAATTGCGCAGTTATGGCTGCAATTATGGGGCTATCAGTAAACACAGCTATAGCAGCCGAAGCCGAAGAGCAAGAAATAGAAGAAGTAGTTGCTGTTGGCCAGCGACTAAAAGGTAGTGCAGGCGCAGTACTGCAAGAGCGTCAAAATCAGGCATTTGTTGCTGATATTATGGGTGCTGATCAAATATCACGCACAGGTGATGGCGATGCAGCTTCAGCGCTTCGTCGTGTGACTGGTTTAACCTTAGTCGATGGTAAATATATTTATGTTCGTGGTTTGGGTGAGCGTTATTCAAGTACCCAACTTAATAGCATGTATGTTCCAAGCCCAGATCCCACTCGATCAGTTGTTCCACTGGATTTATTTCCATCGGATATTATTGAAAGTTTAAGTGTGCAGAAATCGTTTTCTCCTGATATGCCAGCGCACTTTGGTGGTGGTAATGTAAATATACGCACCAAATCTATTCCTTCTGATTTTTTGTTTAAAATACAGTTAGGTACTTCATATAACACCTCTAACAGTGACACCGGTTATTTTTACAGTGGTGGTGATGATGATTGGATGGGGCGCGATGATGGTACACGTGCTTTACCTTCATTAATTTCTACAGCGCTTAAAAGTGATGCAGGACTTGAAGGTGACAGCAGTACTACGCTTGAGCAGCGTCAAGCGCTCTTACAATCTCTAGATTGGCAAGTTGGACCTAATGAGAAAGACGTTGATCCAGGCATGAATTTTTCAGTAGCACTAGGTGATAGGTTTGAGTCTGAAGTAGGTACTTTTGGCGTTCTTGCAGCTGTTTCCTATGACAATGAATGGGAAGTAGTTAAAGAGCAAAGCGGTACAAATTTAGGTAGTTTGGGCTGCGAAGATAAATGTTTTGCACAAACTTATGATGGCATATCTACTGAACAAACCGTTCGTTGGAGTGGCACATTAAATTTAGGTTATGAATTTAATAATAACCATAAATTTGAACTAACGAATATAGCTCTTCATGATATGAGTGACAGAGTGCGTAATCGTGACTTTTTCGATGCTAACGAGTCAGAAGAAGGTGTTACTGAGTTACGCCGTGTTGACGTTATGTATGAAGAGCGTGAAATGTTCTCTACGCAGCTCAAAGGGACGCATAACTTTCCTGAATTAGAAAATTTATTTTTTGATTGGTATGCCGGTACAAGCCGCGCCAACAGAGATGCTCCTGGCGCATTGGATGTTGTTTTTCAAACTAACTTAAATGATGGTGTATTTGAATCAGAGCAGTTACAAGATGTTGCTGCAACAAACGTAACGCGTGATTATCAAACTTTGCATGATGACGTAGATACATATGGTTGGAATATGGGTATCCCATTTTATGGTGATGGCTATGAGTTAGAGCTTAAGGTGGGTGGCGATTTTTCTGAAAAAAAACGTGATGCAAGCAATATTCAATTTGGTATTACGCACCGTGGTATAGCTGATGACTTTACTTTTGGCTCAAACATAGACCAAATTTTTTCTGACGAAAATTTAGCTAATAGTGAGTTTTATACAAGTATTACAGGCTCTGGTATTTTTGATGATGGTACCGCAGATGGTGATAAGTACAGCGCTGCACATAAGTTAGACGCTTATTATTTTATGGCCGACTTTTTCTACGAAAACACATGGCGTATAACCGGTGGTATTCGTTGGGAAGACTTTTCTCAAATATCAGTGCCTTTTCAGGCTCATACTAATTTCTTTGATGGAACAATTGAAGAAGTGAGCGAAGTTGCAATAAAAGAAGATAACTTTTTTCCTTCTTTAGCAATTACTTATATTATGGATGAAGAAATGCAGTTTCGCTTAAACTTAAGTGAAACGACGATTCGCCCAGATATGCGTGATGTAAGCTCAACTTATTATGTTGACCCACTAACAGAGTTTTTAGTGCGAGGCTCGCCTACACTTCAAAGCTCTAAGCTAAAAAATGCTGACTTTAGGTTTGAGTGGTACATGCCTTCAGGAAACAATCTATCAGTTGCTTTGTTTTATAAAGATATTGAAAACCCAATTGAAATGGTTGAGTTAGCGGGTGTTGGTGGAGCTGCTCCGCAATTACTAACAGCAAATGCGCAGTCGGGTGAACTAACAGGTATTGAGGTAGACTTTTTAACTGACTTTAGTTTTATTCATAATGATTTATCTGCCATATTTTTATCAGGTAACGTTACTCTATCGGATTCAAGTGTTGAGCTTGGCATAAACGATGCTGATGGGGTTGATTCATTATTTGAACAACAATTAAAAGAGGCGCTGGAAGCTGACTCTGTTTCTAACATTGTTACTAATAATAAACGTCGTTTAGTTGGTCATTCTGAATGGGTAGCAAACTTACAAATGGGTTATGACTCTGCTGATGGTTTTCATTCTACTTCAGTTGTTTATAACGTGTTTGGGCCGCGCATAATCGTACCAGGTACGCGTGGTAACGAAGACGCAGAAGAAAAGTCATTTCATTCTCTTGATTTAGTTTATTCTTACTTCCCTAATTTTAATACTAAAGTTAATTTTAAAGTTAAAAATATACTTGGCCAAGAAAAAGAAATTGAACAAGAAAACTTAACACTTTGGCGTCAAGAAGAAGGCACTGAGTTTAGTTTAAGTTTTAGCTACGAGTTTTAATTTTCTACCCAAGGAAGGGGGATATAATAAAACCTAATTACCTATTAGCCCTGTATTTAATACAGGGCTTTTTTATGACTATGAAAAATATTTAAGTTCTACTTTATTCACTAGTTTTAGCGCGCTGGTGGTGTTATTTTGACGTTAATGAAAATTAAATCTCACGCAATGAATTTAATTTTTAATGTATTAAGGCATCTTTTATGAATCAAACAGTGGAACAAACAATGAAAAAAGTAGGATTAGTCGGTTGGCGTGGCATGGTAGGCTCTGTGTTATTAGAACGTATGCAGCAGCAAAGTGATTTTGCCCATATCGACACCACCTTTTTCACCACCTCACAAGCGGGTCAACTAGGCCCAGATATAGCAGGCGACGCAAAACCATTGCTAGATGCAAGTGACATTAGCGAACTTGCTAAAATGGATATTATTGTTACTTGCCAAGGCGGTGACTACACCAACGCGGTATATCCAAAATTACGCGAGTCGGGTTGGGATGGTTACTGGATTGATGCAGCTTCAGCACTGCGTATGAGTGAGGACAGCATAATAGTGCTAGATCCCGTAAACAAAGATGTTATTGAACAAGGCTTAGAGCAAGGCGTTAAAACGTTTGTTGGCGGTAACTGTACTGTATCGCTAATGCTACTCGCATTAGGCGGTTTATTTGAGCAAGACCTAATTGAATGGGTAAGCCCAATGACTTACCAAGCAGCCTCTGGTGCTGGTGCACGAAATATGAAAGAGCTTATTGCACAAATGGGCGCTATTCATGCAAGTGTTGCCGAGCAATTAGATAACCCAAGCTCTGCTATTCTAGAAATTGATAAAATAGTCAGTGAAACAATGGCGTCTAAAGACTTACCACAAGATCAATTTGGTGTGCCACTAGCGGGCAGTTTAATCCCGTGGATTGACGTACCTATGCCAAGCGGTCAGTCTAAAGAAGAATGGAAAGCACAGGTTGAAGCGAATAAAATTTTAGGCTCTTCTAAGCAACCAGTGCCTATTGATGGTTTATGTGTACGTATTGGCGCTATGCGTTGTCATTCGCAAGCGATGACCATTAAATTACGTGAAGATATTAGCGTAGAAAAAATTGAAGAAATTTTAGCGTCTCATAATGAGTGGGTTAAGGTAATTCCAAACGAGCGTGAAATTAGTGCCACAGATTTAACACCGGTTAAAGTAACGGGCACTTTAAGCATTCCTGTTGGGCGTATTCGTAAATTAGCGATGGGTCCAAAATACATTAGCGCATTTACAGTAGGAGATCAGCTTTTATGGGGCGCGGCAGAGCCACTTCGTCGTATGCTACGCATAATTGTTGATGGTGAGTAATACCAATTCGCAATAATACTTAATCAATTTTAGGGGTTAAATCTGACGCTAACTACGTTAAATATTTCTGATATAGAACAACTAAATAACGAAATTTTTTCCATGTTATCGACACGATTTTCTTCCCTCAAAATAGATCACTTAATTAAGCGAATTGGTATAATATATAATCAGTATTAACAAAAGGGGTTGGCAATTTGCCAGCCCTTTTTAGTTTAATGGCTTATAAAACCGCTTAAGAGGCTAAAACAATACTTTTTTATGAATGTTCACTTTTGTTTATTATTGAACTTAAGTAAACTGTTTACATTGTGCAACAGCCTATTCAAGTAACATTAATGGCCTCTCACACAAATAACTTTGCCAATAAGCGATTAGCATTTGTTAGCTCCTATTTTAGTTCTGCAATTGCTATAAACACGGTTGTTTCTTGTTTTCTTATTTTTAGCAGTATTAACCACAGCGCCTCGCAAGAAAAACTTTATTGGCTTTTTACGTTATCATTTATTTCATTACTTCGAATAGCAAGCCATGTATTTGTTAACAACACCCATGCTTTTAAATATCATCTGTATTTTATAGGTTTATTATTAACGGCTTTAACATGGGCTGCTTTTCCTATTTTGTTTTATGAAAACATGCAAATGCAGGAAAAATTTGTATCACTGGTTGTTTTTAGCTCCCTTGCTGGTGGCGGTGTAAACGTTTTAGCTTCTGATATTCTTTCCTCCTTGTCGTATATAACCTGTTTACTGGTTCCTTTTAGTATTTTATTACTTTTACAGCCTATTGAAGATGAGAATGCACTAGGTGTTTTAGGGCTCGTTTTATGGTTTATTTTGTGTTTTATAACGGCTTCGCGTAGTGCAAAAGATGTAAAGTCATCAATTAATAACGAACTTAAGTTAGATCAATTTATTGAAAACTTAGAAAACGAAGTGCAACTTCGTACTGAACAAATAATTTCTTTAGAGCAAAAAGACAACCTAACTAAATTGTTTAACAGGGGGAGCTTTGTTTCTAATGTTGAACTTGATTTAGCCAATCAAAATGATGATATTAAAGCTGTTTTATTTTTAGATATGGATGACTTTAAAATCATCAACGATAAATACGGTCACGATTTTGGTGATTTTGTGCTGGCCCAAACAGGTAAACGATTAGTTGAAACACAAACCCAAGGCGACTTTATTGCTTGTCGATGGGGAGGTGATGAGTTTATTTTTTATTCTCGCACTAACACCGAAGACGAACTTTTTGACTGTGTTTTTAGATTAGTTAAAACCTTAACGAAAACAGTAAGCATGGACAGCTATCAAGTAAATCCCTCTTTTAAGGTTGGGCTGTATTTTACGCGCGAAAATTTTAGCCTTGCAGAGGCGATTAAATACGCTGATGTAGCTATGTATGAAGGTAAGAAAAGCCGTAATGAAATATCGGTATTTGACGAGCGAATGTACGAATCGCTTAAAAGAGAAGAAGTACTTCGCAGCTCAATTAAAGAGTGCGTAGAAAAAGGTGACTTTCATCTGTGCTATCAACCTATTGTTGATATAAGCACAAATGAAATAACCACGTTTGAAGTACTACTTCGTTGGCAGTTTAATGATGAATTTATTCCCCCTTCAGAATTTATAGATATTGCAGAGCGATATGGAAAAATTAATATACTCGGCGAATTTGTACTAGAGCAAGCTATTGCGAGCTTAAGTAGGCTAAATGCCGTAAATAGTAATATTGGATTGTCGATTAATGTGTCGGTGCTGCAACTAGAAAACCATAACTTTTTAGATTTTTTAGTTGCGCTTTTAAATAGATACGCAGTTAAACCATACAATGTGCATTTAGAAATAACAGAAACAGTCATGATTAAAAATTTACCGTATTTGTCAAAAGTGATTACGGCCATAAAAAATACTGGAGTGCGTATTTCTATTGATGACTTTGGTACTGGGTTTTCTTCTATATCGGTTTTAAAAGAGCTGTCAGTTGATTACATTAAAATAGACAAATCTTATATTGATAACATTTGTGAATGCTCAAAAGATAAAAGTATTGTATCTGCGGTAACTAACATGTCGCATATGATTGGTTGCGAAGTAATAGCGGAGGGCGTAGAAAACTCCGCTCAGTTAACGTTATTACAAAGCTTAGAGATTGATAAATACCAAGGTTTTATATTCAGTAAACCAGTTAGATTTGATCAAGCACTATCCTTGATATATTAAAGTCACTAGCTGTTTATACTTAGTTAAGCATTGCTGCATAAACCCAATTTTTTGTAGCAATCTTAAATTGGTATAACCTTTGCTGTTAATACTTAAATTAGCCACTTTAACTTCACTTAGGCTATTAGCGATGTATTTTAAATACGATTTACGTAGTGTTGTTACAATTTTGCGTAATTCTTACATGTTTAAAATACTCATTTGAAAGTATTAGGTAAAGGAAATTACAATGAGCTCGGTTTCTAATGTATTTCATAGCAAATGGTTTAACTCATTTGCGGTTATTTTATTAGTCCTTATTATTGCCAGAATAGCCGCACCTTATGCGCTTCAGCAGTACGTAAATTATCAGCTAAAACATACGCAAGGTGTTACGGGGCATGTTGGTGATGTAGATTTGTTTTTATATCGCGGTGCCTACGCGATTGACGACGTTGAAATTTACGCTGTTGATGCAACTTCAGCTCCTAAGCCTTTACTGAGTATTCAAACTCTCGATTTTTCACTTGCGTGGTCAGCCCTTTTAAAAGGGAATTTAGTCACAAATATGGCTTTTACGCGTCCTGAGATAGTTATTTACGATAAAGACCCCAATGCTTCTGAGCAAAATAAACAAGTAAAAGATGAAACCACTTGGGTGGGACTGGCGAATGACTTAGTACTGTTTTCTATTGATACCTTAATAATTGAGCAAGGCAAGTTAACCTTAGTTAACTCAACCAATAGCGGTGAAAAACCCACTTTTATATCAAATATTAATGCCAAAATTGAAAATATAACGAATGCGCAAAACCTATCAAAAACACTTGTGACTACTCTAAACGTAGAGGGGGCGTTAATGGGGGAGGCCGCATTAAAGCTTGATGGCAAACTAGACCCTTTTAGTAAACACGCTAATTTTGATTTTAACGCAGAGGTACAGCGCTTCTCAGTTAAAAATCTCGACACTGTATTTAAAGTGTATACACCGTTTGATATTGAAGCGGGGGGCATTGATGGCGCTATGGAACTTGTGGCTAAAGATAATAACTTAAATGGTTATGTAAAAGCGGGTGTTCAAAACCTGAGTGTATTTTCTTGGCGAGAAGATATAGAAAAAGATGATGACGGTATCTTTACTGCTATATTTGAAGGCAGTGTAGATTTACTGGGCTCTATACTTGAAAACGATGAGTCTAAACTTGTTGCTGCACGCATTCCTATAGAGGGGCAATTAGATAATACGGATGTTTCGACTTTTCAAGCTGTTATTTCGGTTTTAGAAAATGCTTTTTTTGATGCGTTTAAAATGAAAGTGGATAATGTTATTTCTTTTGAAGATCCAAAGAGTGATGAATCTTTAAGTTATAAAAGTAATAAAAGTAATTAATGTATTTATATTTCCCAAATTAAACGTTTAACTCAAAGTAACACCAACATCATTGATGTTGGTGTTACTTAGTTTAGATATTTCTATTTGTCTTTACTTAATAGCGCTTTAAGCTCTGCAATTTGTACTTGTAGCTCATTTACCTGACCTTGTGTTGCAGGTAGAGAATCGTTATCCGCAAGCTCTTCTCGGGCATTTCGGTGCTCCTCACTCATTACCTCAAGTATTGCACCTACCATCATGTTTAAAAATACAAATGCAGTTAAGAATATAAACGTAAGGTAATAAATCCAGCTTAATTCGTACACCGCCATTGTTTCGTACATTATGTCGGTCCAATCTTCAAACGTTGCTATTCTAAACAAGGTAAGCATTGATATTGAGACGTCTTGCCAAAGTACAGGGTTGATTTCAGCAAACATCATGCTACCCATTGCAGCGTATATATAAAAAATAACAAACATTAACAGGGCTATATAACCCATTTGCGGAATGGCTTTGAGCAATGAGTTAACCAATAAGCGCAGCTCTGGGATCATCGAAACCAATCGTAACACTCTAAATATGCGCAACAGCCTAGCTATTAACATTGTAGAGCCTGCAGCAGGGTATAAACTGCCCAATACTATGATAGTGTCAAATATATTCCATCCCTTAGAAAAGAAGTCTTTAATGCCTTTGCTTGCAACAAAGCGGATTATTAGTTCAATTAAAAAGAATGCAGTAATGCCAACGTCCATCCAATTTAGAGCAAGCTCTACGGTAGGATGTAGTGAGTAAGTGTGTGCACCTACTGTAAGGGCAGAAACAATAATTACAGCTATAACAAATGATTGAAATATCTTGCTTTTGTCTATACGCTGAAACAACTTTTGTAACTGCGACATCATAGTAATAGATCCTTTGGATATTAAGATTTTATGGCGCTAATATACAATAGTATCGTAATAATTTAACGCTTTTTCGATATAGAAAGTGTAAGGAAATTTAATGTTTATCAATAAACTAAAAAGCAGCGCATTACTTATTATTGGATCATGTGTTTTGGCTGGCTGCAGCTCTGATGCACGTTTTCATGAATTACAATCGGCGCGCCTTGATGAGTGTAACTATAAAGCTGACAAAGAATATTACGAATGCCTAGATAAACAAGACTCTAACTACGAAGAGTTTAAAAAACAGCAACAAGCCCAGACTAAATAAGTAACCTTTATATTTATGACTAAAACTCAAAAACAGCGCGATAAGCAAATTCGCTTAGCGCTTACTAATGCATGCGAAGCAATAAAAGAAATGGTAATTGGTTTTGATTATCTAACGCATACAGTTGATTTAAATAATGAAGTAAACACGTTAAAAGTACAATGTTACTTTATTGATGAGATAGCCCGTGAAGATGCAAAACCGCAACTTGATGAGTTAACGCAGATTATACTTAGCCAGCTAGCAGCTATTAAGTTGAACGCAAAACCAGCACACATCTCATTTTTAGCCAATTAACAGCGGTTTAGTTGGTATGACATCACATGGACGTTATAATTAGATAAATTATTTTTAGGGTTTAAATTATGGCTGTTCCTTCGCGTTCGCAAATTTCACCAGGTACCACAGTAAATATTGTATTAAAAGAAGATCAACGCAGCGGCACATTGACAGAAGGTGTGGTTGAGCGCCTTTTAACAAAATCACCAAATCACCCACACGGCATTAAAGTACGTTTAGAAGATGGTCAAGTTGGCCGAGTAAAAGAGATTTTATAATGGCAACGTTAACAGAGCAGGCTTTTTGGGATTTAGTAACAACGCCTGATTTAGGGCTCGATCCACAAAGTGTGAGCGATAACCTAAAAAACAAACTGAATGATTTAAGCGATCAGCACCTTATTGATTTTGATAAACACTTTGGCATACATATGCGTAAATGTTTTACCTGGGATTTGTTTGGTGCCGCCTTTGTGATGGCTGGATGTAACGACGATTACGGTTTTAGCGAGTTTAGATGTTGGTTAATTTCACGCGGTAAAACAGTATTCGAAAACGCTTTAGAAAATGCTGATTCGTTAGCGCAGTGTACACCTGTTTATTACTTAAATGAGCAGCCTTACCCGTATATTGATGAGTATGATTTAATAGCCGGTTTATTATTTGAAGAACGCAGCGAAGATGAATTACCGTTTATTCCATCAGGCAGTGATGAACCCAAAGGTAAACGTTTTAAAGACAAACCTAAGTTTTTAAAGCAAAGCTACCCTTTATTATTTGCAAAGTACTGGCAATAAAATAAATAGTAATTTGTACGCTATTTAAACAATTTAATGAGTTCAATTTCCCTACAAGTAAGCGCATTGATATAAATCGTTTTGTTGTTTAACTACGTATTAACTAAAGTACTTAACAGCAAAATGGTTTGTAATGCAGTATCTAGGAGGAATCTTTGTGGATTTAAATGTGTTCAATCTAAGGGATTTATTTGTGGCACGAGGTTTGTGACCTAATGGGCTCGGTAATTGCTCTTGCGTTATCTTACTGGCTTACACACATGTAAGAATTAGTAATAGTCGAGCAAAGCTCCCTTAGCTGCTCGTGTCTTGGTTCCTGAATACGACTTCTCTCCTTTTATAGTAAATCTCTGTTATAGTTGTTAAAAGTTATAAAAGCTAAGTGATTAGGCATTTTGCTATTATTTAACACGCTGACTCACGAGGATACACCCACGAAATGAAATATTTAACACTCGCTTTATTAACTGTCGCTTTTACAAGTGCAAATGCTTTTTCTGAGCCGAGTAATAAAACACGATTTATACCGCTTTTAAAGTCAAAATTAGGTGCCTACGAAGTTGTGTCGAGCAACTCAGGGTTATGCGTTAACAGCAATTTGAGTTTGACAGATGAAAGTGATTTAAGTGCGGGTTTTAAACTTGGTGAGCAAATTGTATTTGGATCGCTCCACAATGGTACCCGAACCATTAAAAAACCAAACTTTTGCTTTATAACCAGCACGCTTAAATATAAAAGTGATGGTCTTGAAAACGGCTTAAGAATGAGCCGTTGTGAAAGCCCAGCAAACGAAAAAACAATCAGTCAAAGTATCAAGTTTTTAGCTGATAACACACTCAAATACACATTGAGCGAACCCAATGTAGAGTGCACATTTAAAAAAGCAGATGAGATTAAATAAAGCATCTAGTAAGTAGCAAATCATTCGCAGTATATTTTAGGGATATCGCGCCAACGCGTAGTGTACTGCGGCGACAAAAAATCACGGTTCATGTGCCACCGGTCATTTAATTTACTACTTGCAAGGCTTAGCATTCCTTTTCCGTATCGATTGTTAATTGTGTCTAAGCATTGCATAAGTTTAGGATTATCAGGGCTTTTATTAAATAAGTCATTTTGCTGAAACTGTTCTGATATTAGCTCTACCGCGCCCACACCACATTTATAAAACCGTATACCGGGTTGGTAAATCTTATTAAATACCTCAGATACAGCATTAGCCATCACGCAGGTGTCGTTAGTGGGTGAGGGGAACTTATACACAAACGATTTTTTATAATATTTATTTTCGTGCGCGCCACTGGCTGCAAAAATATAAAGCTGGTGAGTGAGCGAACGTTGCGCTCTTAATTTATTAGCCACTGTGGTTACATGGTTAATTAGCGCTGTTTTAAGTGCTGTTGGCTCACATATGCGCTCTCCAAAACTACGGGTCGAATAAATCTCCCGCTTATCTTGTCTTACATCATCCCAGTTTAAACATGTTATTCCGTTAAGCTCGCTTACTGTGCGTTCAACAACCACACTAAATGCACGGCGCATTGCTCTAGGGTTTTGCTGAGCAAGATCCCAGGCGGTGTGTATATTCATTATTTTAAGTTTTTTAGCTAGCCGCCGGCCTATTCCCCACACATCTTCGCAGCTCATTCTTTGTAAAATAGCTTGGCGAGTTTGTTCGCTATTTATTACTGCAACACCATTAAAACCACTGAGCTTTTTAGCGGCATGGTTAGCGGCTTTTGCTAAAGTAGGGGTCGGGCCAAAACCAACACCTACAGGAAGTTTTGTTTCGCGCCATACTGTGCGCCTTATTGTATGACCGTATTCATGCCAGTCTTTAATTAATGATGTGTAGCCATCAAAGTGCAAAAACGATTCATCAATACTGTATATGTGCTGTGTATCGCAAAAGCGAGCGATGATGTTCATCATTTTGTCGCTTAAATCAGCATAAAGCTCGTAATTGCTAGAGCGAATAACAACGTTGTTTTGCTCAAGTAAATGCTTAACTTTAAAGTACGGGCCAAATTTAGGAATATTTAAGCGCCGAGCAATAGGGCAAATAGCGCATACACAGCCATCGTTATTGGTAAGTACAACCACGGGTTTGGATCGAATAGCAGGGTCGAATACTTTTTCGGCACTGGCATAAAACGACACAGCATCAACTAAGGCATACATTTTAGTAACTCTGGGCTTTGCCTGTGCATTCTTATTGATAGCGTTACTACGCCTTCGAGCTGAAATTCGTCTGCAGAGGTGAGTTGTACAGGCTTATGTAAAGAAGACGCTGAAAGCAGCCGCGCATTGGTTTTATCAAGCAGCTTGCATACAAAAAGACCATTTAAGTTAGCAACAATAACGTCACCATTTTCTGCAGGCTCTGCACGGTCGATAACTAATAAGTCCCCTTCAAAAATTCCGACTTCTTGCATAGAGTTACCCGATGCTAGGCCAATAAAGGTAGCATTTGGGTGCTTTATTAAAAGCTCATCAAGGGTTACACCTAGCTCGGTGTATTGCGCTGCGGGCGATTCAAAACCACACACGCCTGCTTCTATATAAATGGGAATTACAAACATAACACAACCTAAAACGCATATACTGTATAAGTGTACAGTATATGCGTTTTGTGTAAGTTATGCCAAGAAATGTATAACCGATCAATCCATATTTTTGATCATTTGCTGTGCGATATCTAAAAAGTCTTTGATTTGCTGAGGGTTTAAGTTTTTACACATTTGATTATTTATTTTCTGCTCTGAGGCTAATAACTTATCAAAAAGAACTTTACCTTGCTCTGTGAGCGACAAAATAAAGCAGCGCTTATCGTGCTCACTTGCCTGTTTATTTATTAAATTTAAGCCAATAAGATCTTTAATTAAACGTGCTATTTGCGCTTTGTCGCGCTGCGTTTTAGTAACAATATCGTTAGCCGTACAGTTATTTACGTTCGCAATAATATGTATGCAGCGTACGTGCATAGCATTAATACCAAGTTCGCCTGCGTTAATTGCTTCACGAATTGTGACGCGGTAATTTTGCATCAATTCAAACAGCGTATTTGATAAAAGTGTATTCATAAAACTCTCAATGTAGTTGACAAAGTCAATTAATTTGTTATAGTTGATTTTATCAACCAATGGGGCGTTGTGCAATGTCTGCTTTTATAGCAGACAATTATTATACCAATCTGCTTATATATGGGGTCTATTTAAGGTTAAGAAAATTACGCTAGAACTAGGCTAAAATTTTTGTATCTAGTTGTTCTAAATAAAAAATTTTAACAACGTTATAGTGAAATTTAATTAATTTAATTAATTAAATTGACCAAAGATTTATGCAAGTTGGTATTAAAGTCCAAGTTTTGTAAAACGAGGTAATGCATGGGTAAACAAATTCGCAAAGCTAACATATTAAGTACGCAGCAAATCACACCACATCTACAACGCATTGTTGTAGGCTCTGATGATTTTAACGACTTAACCTCACAGCACATTGGTAACTATGTAAAAGTACTGATCCCAAAAAATGGTGAAGTAGATTTTAACTTAAAAACAGCGTGTATGCGATCTTACACAATAAGGCATGTAGATGCACAAACAGGCGCGTTAACACTTGATTTTGTTATAAATATGCACCAAGGTCCGGCAACTGACTGGGCTAAAATTGCAAAAGTAGGTGATGAGGTAGGTATTGCAGGCCCAGGCCCTAAAAAGCTAGATAATTATGGGCATTCGCATTATGTGTTGCTAGGGGATTTAACTTCGGTAAATGCAATAAAGGGGTATATACAACAATTACCTTTATTTTCAAAAATTGATGCCTTTGTACATGTACCCACCGAAAAAGACATTATTGATTTAGAAACAAGCCGCGATGTTAATTGGCTTGTTACCGACAATGCTGACGAAGCGCTACTTAGCGCGCTTCAAAATTTGCACATTACAGCAGAGCCTCCCATTGTATTTATGGCATTGGAAGCTGGGCTTGTTCGTAAAGCAAAAGCACTGCTAACAGAGCAATTTAATATACCACGCGGTAATATTGTTTCCTCAGGGTATTGGAAAAAAGGCGTGGATTCAGAAGGCTATAAAAAGCTGCGCCAACGTGATGCACAGCTTGCTTGAATACCTTAGAGCAAAATAACATATACCTATTTTGCTCTAATACCACTGCGTAACTTGAATTGACCTAATAGCAGACCCATTTAAGTGTTTTATGCTTATGATGTAATACATTGTTAGCATGCATTTTTAGGAGCTGCTATTTTGTTAAATTCCATTCCTTTTTCGTTATTAGAACTTGCCCCCATGATCAAAGGGGACAGCGTAACTAACACTCTTCATAAAAGTACTAAATACGCCCAACGTGCAGATGAGCTTGGCTTTAACCGTTTTTGGCTTGCTGAGCATCATAATATGCCAGGTATAATATGTGCGGCCACTTCAATTTTGGTTGGTCACATTGCAGGTAATACTAAAAAGATACGCGTTGGGTCAGGCGGTATTATGCTGCCTAACCACTCACCTTTAGTTGTTGCTGAGCAATTTGGTACATTAGAGAGCTTATATCCAGGGCGAATAGATTTAGGACTCGGGCGCGCACCAGGTAGCGACCCTGTAACGAGTCGTGCACTAAATAACGATATGAGCCGTGCAGAAAACTTCCCAGGTGAAGTAACTGAGCTGCAAACATTGTTAGGTCCTTACAATGGTACACACCCTATACGTGCTATACCGGGTGAGAATACAAACGTTCCTATTTGGTTATTAGGCTCGAGTTTATTTAGCGCGCAGCTAGCGGCGCAAAAAGGGTTACCGTATGTATTTGCAGGGCATTTTGCACCGCGCTTTGTGCACGATGCAATAGCGTTGTATAAGCGCGAATTTAAAGCATCAAGCGTACTTGATAAGCCATACGTAATGCTTGCACTGCCTTTAGTGGCAGCAGACACCGACGATGAAGCGCAATACTTGTCGACTACTTCTAAGCAACGTGTGCTCGAACTTATACGCGGTAATGAGCTGTGGTTAAAACCACCCATTGAAAGTCTGGACGGGTTATGGAGCGAACAAGAGCGCGCCCATGTAGAGAACTTTTTAAGCCTAAGCGTAGTAGGCGGACATGTAAGTATTAAACACAAGTTAGAGATGATAGCTAAACAGCTAGAAGTTGATGAGTTTATATT